>CAYOID010000013.1:0-54324 GCA_964403955.1 uncultured Desulfohalobiaceae bacterium
ACAATCCACCCGATGACAGACTAAATGTAATACTTATATCGTGACGAACCCTTAGGATTTTTAAACCAGTAGTGCCTACCTGTCCCACTTTTTGAATTACTCATCAAAGTCTCTGGCAGGTCAGGTAAGTTATCAAATCCGTTCTCTTTGTGTGTATCAACATCGATTATCCCAAGATCAGGAGCAATTATTCTTATGTTTGCCCCTGGCCGGGTTGCCCAAAAGTTTTCAACTTCTGAGACATTTTTCAAGGGCCGCTCAAATGAGCCAATCAAGCCTTCCTCTAAGGTTTCGGATTTTGTAATGATTGGCTTAGGGTCGTCCTCGTGCTGTGGCACAATCTGATACCCTGCCTTAACATACTCAACAGCAGCATCTTTTTTCGATAACTTATTGATTTCTTTATAGTCTAGCATACCTTAAACCCCTTTTTTTGAGCCCGGTTGTTGCCTCCAGCCGGGCTTTTCTTTTTCAAAACGCTGATATCTTTGCATATTCCGTAACCTCGCTTCAAATAGTTCAATGTTTTCAGCCTGTTTTAACAAATCCATGTAGTCCATTTCTATCTGATCCATGTTTCATAACCCTTTTCTCCTTTTATTTCAGTTGTTTAACTTAGAATGTCCTCAACTCCAGTTTGGCCGGAGAATTTTTCCACTAAATTTCTCATACACGAAGTTGAACTTATCAGGTACTTGTGCGAGAGAGTCAAACTCCCTGATTTCTTTTCCAAAGCAAGCCACCACCTTGCCATCATCGATTTCATTTCTGCCCTGCAGCCATGCGGCCATCTCTACGGCTGATGAGACTTTTTTTCCCTGGACAAGATGGAAGTCCGGCCCTTCTCCTCGGCATGTCAGATTTGCCAAGGTTCCTCTACTGAGAAGACCGAATGAGAACTCTGCGATTTCCCTGTGTTGCACCCAAGACCCGTCCCACGACTCAAACATGTCTTTGAAAATGTTCAACAATTCCATAATTTGCTCCTGTCTGCTGTTATAGGTTTTCCGTCCGCATACCTATAAATATGTACAGGAGAAAACAGGTAAAGACGTTGCCCCGACTAACTGGAACCCCCGCCAGACGCGGAAATCCAGAACCTACGTCAAAAACGATAAAAAATGGTTTTATTATTTTAACAATAAAATTAGGCAGATATGGACAGAAAAAAAATAAAGAGTTGACAGGGCAGCAAAACTGTATAGGGGAAGGGGCGATGACAGGCGTATAAAAGGCGTATAAAAATTAAGGCGTATAACTAAAAAAGCCCCTAGAGAATTTCTCTAAGGGCTTGAATTTCCTGGCTCCCCGGGACGGACTTGAACCGCCAACCTAGTGATTAACAGTCACCCGCTCTGCCAATTGAGCTACCGGGGAACGTTTTGAAAAGAGAAACCTATACAATGAGACTTTCCCAGTCAAGCCTTTTTTTGTCAGTTTCTGAGATTGACGACACTCCGGGAATGTCTTGGCTGGGGGGTCCTGCCCCAGGGCCAGCCCAGACAGACTTCATTGATCCCCCCAATCCCTGCTCCATCGCCCTGAACATTCTCGTAGTGCAGCTTAACCGACCCCCTGTTCAGGGGTCACGCCCTAAAAGTTTCCATCGGAACCGACTTTTCGTCTTTCATGTTGCAGATCCTGACAAACATACAAAGAGTTTTTTGTAATCCGGTTCGCTGTTTCCTGCTGCACGGCCCCGCTTTAGCGGCTTAAAGCGTTGACAGACTCCGAACCAGGGGATACAAGAAAAGAAAGATTCTTACCGACTGGTCGATAACATTCAGATAACGACCCCTACAAGCCTCTCGTTTTTACGGCCGGCTGCAACCCTTGATGGAGAGGTTTCACGGCGATACCAGCCATCAGTTCACGACCCTCACAGTGTCGTGAAAGACTTTCATAGCCGACAGGGCAACAATGACCAAGCAAATGACTGCGTCCTGCCCTGCATACAGAGAATTCAGGCCAGGCCGCGCCTCTTCCCTTGCAGTCCTTGATCAGGCAATATTACCGGGTCAGGGGCTACGACACCCGGGGTGTGCCCACAACCTCAACCCGGAAAAAACTTGATCTGGAATTTGCCTGAAATTATTGACCTTTCAAACCCCATGATCTACAAAAAAGAGACACAAACCAACATGTTTCCATCTCTCACTGGAAAACGTCACTGGACAAGGAGGAAGTCATGCCCCCCCGCCTGATCGAACGAACGCCGTCGGCCTATTCCTATCCCCTTTTGATCAAGAACCTGCTCAAGACCCCGCTCACCTATTACCCGAACCGGGAGATCTTCTATCGGGACAGGTTCAGCATGACCTACACAGATTTGGCCCGCCGGATCTCCAAACAGGCCAACATGCTTACCGACCATGGAGTCGAACCCGGGGATGTGGTGGCGGTCATGGATTGGGACAGCCACCGTTACCTGGAAAGCTTTTTTGCCGTACCCATGATGGGGGCGGTTCTGCACACCGTGAACATCCGCCTCTCGCCGGAGCAGCTGCTCTACACCATCAACCATGCCGAAGACACGGTCATCCTGGTCAACTCCGATTTTCTCCCCCTGCTGGAGTCGGTTCGGGATCAATTCGAGACAGTCAAAAAGATCATCCTTCTGACTGACGAAGATGAGCTCCCCTCCACCAAGCTGGACCTGGCCGGGGAGTATGAAGAGCTCCTGTCTTCAGCCTCCGAGGAATTCGACTTTCCGGACCTGGACGAAAACACCATGGCCACGACCTTCTACACCACCGGCACCACCGGCCTGCCCAAGGGGGTTTACTACAGCCAGCGCCAGATCGTGATGCACACCTACGGGCTGCTGTCGGCCCTGACCACCACTCCCGGCTTCAAAGTGGACTCGTCGGATGTCTACATGCCCCTGACCCCGATGTTCCATGTCCATGCCTGGGGCATGCCCTATTTGTTCACCATGATGGGCACCAAGCAGGTCTATCCTGGCAAGTACGAACCAGAGATCCTTTTGAAGCTCGTGGTCGGGCAACAGGTCACCTTTTCCCATTGCGTGCCGACCATCATTCACATGCTGGTCTCCAGCCCGGCAGTCAAGAGTCTGGACCTCTCCAAATGGAAAGTGGTCATCGGCGGCTCGGCATTGCCCAGGGGCCTGTGCCGGGAGGCCCTGAAGCACAACATCAATCTGACCAGCGCCTACGGCATGTCCGAGACCTGCCCTCTGCTGACCGCAGCCGTGCTCAAGCCCCACATGTGGGACTGGGATCAGGAAGAGCAGATCAAAATCCGCTGTCGGACCGGGCTGCCAGTCCCCAATGTCCTGCTCGAGGTCGTTGACCCCATGGGCGACCCCCTGCCCCGTGACGGATCAAGCACCGGTGAGGTGGTGGTCCGCTCCCCATGGCTGACCCAGGGCTACCTCAAGGACCCGGAAAAGAGCGAGCAGCTCTGGCAGGACGGCTGGCTGCACACAGGGGATGTCGGCTTCATCGACCAGGAGGGGTACCTGCAGATCACGGACCGGATCAAAGACGTGATCAAGACTGGAGGCGAGTGGCTGTCCTCTCTGGAATTGGAGGACATCATCAGTCAGCATGAGGCCGTGAGCGAAGCAGCTGTGATCGGGGTCCCGGACGAAAAATGGGGTGAACGCCCCCTGGCCATGGTCGTCCTGCGGGAAGATTCCAGAGACTCGGTGACTGAACAGGATCTGTTCGATTTCTTCCAGAGCTTTGTTGACAAAGGGATCCTGCCCAAGTACGGAATACCGAACCGCATCGACATCGTGGACAGGATCCCCAAGACCAGTGTTGGCAAAATCAACAAGAAAGATATCCGCAAGATGTACACCTAGACATCTTCAGCACGTTGCGTGCTGAAAATGTTCACGCCATCCATGAGCACCTCAATGATAGGCATTGGGGTGCTTTTTTGTGCACAGCCTCAACAGCATTCCAATCATTGCCCGCAGGTTAGGCGCAGTTTGAAGAGCATCGAACAAGGGAACAAAGGAGAGCCACATGCAACATGAACAGGATGTCGTCATTGTCAGCGGAGTGCGCACTCCCATCGGCAAGTTCGGAGGGGGCCTCAAAGAGGTCAAGGCCCACCAGCTCGGAGCCCTGGCGGCCAAAGAGGCTTTGAGCCGGGCCGGAGAGCTGGATCCGGCCATTCTGGACGAGGTCATTGCCGGGGACTGCCTGCAGTGCTTTGACGAGGCCAACACCGCCCGGACCATAGCCCTGGCTGCCGGTATTCCCGACCACGTCCCGGCCTATACCATCCAGCGCCAATGCGCCTCATCCATGCAGGCCCTGTTTTCCGGAGTCCAGGCCATCAGGAGCAATGACGCAGACACTGTCCTGGTTCTCGGTGTGGAGTCCATGAGCTCCGGGCCCTACTATTCCGCCGGAGCCCGCTTCGGTTGTCGGCTCATGAACCACGAGTTCACGGACTCGGTCTGGGAGCTGCTCCACTCAGGCAGCCGCCAGCTGGGAGAGGACATGATCATGGGCCAGACTGCCGAAAACCTGGCCGAGAAATACGCAATATCCAGGGAGGATCAGGACCAGGTGGCCCTGGAGAGCCACCAGAAGGCCGAGGCGGCCATCACCAATGGTCATTTCACCCAGGAGATCCTGCCGGTTGAGCTTCCAGGCAAAAAAGGGGTAAAGACTCTCTTTGATCAGGACGAGCATCCCAGGTTCGGGATCACCATCCAGGATCTGCAGAAGCTGAAGCCGGTCTTCAAGAAAGACGGCACCGTGACTGCCGGCAACTCATCAGGCCTCAACGACGGGGCTGCCGCAGCCGTGATCATGACCAGGAAACGGGCTGATCAACTCGGCCTGACCCCCATGGCCGTGATCCAGAGCCAGGCCGCCGCCGGTGTGGACCCAGCCCTGATGGGCTACGGTCCTGTCCCGGCAACCGAGAAAGCTCTGGCCAAGTCCACATTCAGCCTCCAGGACATCGAGCTCATCGAGCTCAACGAGGCCTTTGCCGCTCAGTATCTGGCCTGCGAGCGGGCCCTGGGTCTGGACCGGTCCATCACCAACGTCAACGGCAGCGGAATCAGCCTCGGCCACCCGGTAGGGTGCACCGGCCTGCGCATCACGGTCTCACTGATCCATGAAATGGCCCGCCGTGATGTCCATGTCGGCCTGGCCACCCTGTGCGTTGGCGGCGGCATGGGCATGGCCACCATCGTGACCAGGGACCGATCCAATTGACACCCTGATGCGATTCAGCTTTGCCTCGGCAAAGCTGAATGATATTGATTTCAATTCAAAGGGATCCAACTCAGGGGGGTCGCCGTGTGGCCGACCATCAAGACTGCCAGCTTGATCAGTGAAGAAACCGGCCGGCACCAGGCCCTCATGCAGAGATTCATGCAAGGTCATCATGCCTTGCGATCAACACACAAAATGCGAGGAGAACGACATGCGCGAAGTGGTTATCGTCAGCGGAGCCAGAACAGCAGTGGGCACTTTCCAGGGCACCCTGAAAACTATTCCAGCTGCCCAGCTGGGTGCCATCTCCATCAGAGAAGCCCTGAAAAAAGCCGGGCTCAGACCCAAACCCAATCAGGACATGCTGGATTTCGCCCCCAAGCCTCTGCAGGGCAAGGGACTGGTGGAGCTGGAAGCCAAATATCAGGACTGGGATCAAAGCCACACAGAAGTCGAAGTGGACGAGGTCATCATGGGCAACGTGCTCCAGGCCGGCCAGGGACAAAACCCGGCCCGCCAGGCCACAATCTATTCCGGGCTGCCCAAGGAGACCCCGGCCGTGACCATAAACAAGGTCTGCGCCTCTGGAATGAAGGCCATCGCCATGGGGGTCCAGGCCATTCGCAGCGGGGATGCCGAGGTGATCATCGCCGGAGGGATGGAGAACATGAGCATGACCCCATATGCCCTGCCCAAGCTCAGGGAAGGGGCGCGCATGTTCAATGCCGAAGCCAGGGACCTCATGGTCCACGACGGGCTATGGGAGCTCTACTACAACTATCACATGGGGGTCACGGCCGAGAACATTGCCGAGGTCTACTCCATCAGCCGGGAAGAACAGGACAGACTCGGCCTGGACAGCCACAACAGGGCGAGGGCTGCCATCGCGTCCGGAACCTTTGCCGACGAGATCGTGCCGGTGACCATTCCCCAGCGCAAGGGCGACCCGGTCATCTTTGACACAGACGAACGCCCCATGGACACCACCCTGGAAAAGATGGGCAAGCTGCCCACAGTGTTCAAGAAAGACGGAACAGTCACCGCGGGCAACGCCTCCGGCATCAACGACGCCGGTGCGGCCTTGGTCATCATGAGCCGGGACAAGGCAGAGGAGCTTGGCCTGGAGCCCCTGGCCACGGTCAAGACCTTTTCAGCCGGAGGGATCGACCCGGCCTACATGGGCCTTGGAGTCATCCCGGCCACCCAGACGGCCTTGAAAAAAGCGGGCTGGACCATGCAGGACGTGGACTATACCGAGCTGAACGAGGCCTTTGCCTCCCAGGCCCTGGCCTGTATCCGGGAGCTGGGCATGGACTGGGACAAGACCAACACAAACGGCAGCGGCATCTCCATCGGCCACCCCATAGGCTGCACCGGAGCCCGGATCACTCTGGGACTGGCCAACGAAATGAAGCGAAAGAACTTCTCCAAGGGCCTGGCCACGCTGTGCATCGGCGGCGGTATGGGCTATGCTTTGACTCTGGAGCGTTCATAAATCAGGTGCCGGCATTTGCCGGCACCTGATTTATGATTCTTCAATTTCGTGCGGTCTTTCCGCACGAAATTGATTATTTCAGCTCATTGACCTTTTCCGTGAAGTCCGGAATGAAGTCCAGGAGGTCCTCAACAACACCGACGTCGGCCACCTGAAAGATCGGGGCTTTGGGGTTGTTGTTCACAGCAACGATGTAGGGATTGCCCTTGACTCCGCCCATGTGCTGAAAGGAGCCGCTGATGCCCAGAGCCAGATAGACCTTGGGCTTGACCGTCTGTCCGGAGGTCCCCACCTGCCTGGATTTCTCCATCCACTTGGCGTCGACCACCGGCCTGGAGCAGGACACCACCCCACCCAGGGCATCGGCCAGCTCCTGGGCGAGCTCCATATTTTCCTCTTCACCGATTCCCCGGCCCACAGAGACCAGGATATCCTCTTTGGTGATATCAACATCACCCACTTCAGCCGCGACAACTTCCAGGAACTTCCGCTTGACCGAGACGCTTCCGGCATCAGCCGATTTGTCGGCCACTTCACCTCCGGCGGAAGCGCCCTCTTCCGGGGGGAAGACTCCCGGCCGGACCGTGATCACGGCCCCTTCCTTGATGTCGCAGTTCACATGGGCATAGACCTGCCCCCCGAATTCCTGGCGGACGGTCTTGAGCGTATCTCCGTCAGCTCCCTCAATATCCACAATGTCGGCCACAAAGGCTGAATCCAGCTTGATGGACAGGCCCGGAGCCAGGTCCATGCCAAAGGTGTCGTGGGGTATGAGGCAGATGCACTCCTTGGGCAAAAGGTTCACCAGCAGGTTGCGGACCACCTCGGCATTGGGGTAGCTCAGCTCGGCATTGTCCACTTTCCAGACTTCGGGGTACACAGCCGCTGCCGCCTGAGCCACCTTGTCCAGATCAGAGCCAGACCCCAGGACCAGGGCCGTGACCTTGGCTTCCGGATCGATCTTCTTGGCTGCATTGACCAGCTCCAGAGCGGTATCGTCCAGCTCTCCGCCATGATGTTCCATGTAGGCAAAAATTTGGGTGCTCATTACTTGATCCCTCCTTTGGCCTTGAGCAGTTCAAAGAGCTTTTCAGCGATCTCTTCACTGTCGCCTTCAAGGATCTCAGCCCCTTCACCCAACTCAGGCACGAAGTAGTCTGTTCGTTTCACTTTGGCTCCAGCATCTCCGACCTCGTTTTCAGAAAGCCCCAGGTCTGTCATGCCGTGCTCCGGAATCTCCACAGAGGCCACCTTGCGGATGCCCCGGATCCCCACGTAGCGGGGCTCATTGATCCCGGTCTGGATGGAGAGAACACAGGGAAGCTCGATTTCATTCATTTCCTGGTTGCCGCCTTCAATTTCCCGGCCGACCTTGAGTTTGCCTCCATCCTGAATTTCAATGGAGCTGACCAGGGAAGCATAGGGCATATCCAGCAGAGCGGCCAGCATGCCTCCCACTTGGGCCGAGCCTTCGTCCGCCTGGGCCCCGGTCATGATCAGGTCATAGGAGCCTTTTTCGATCTCGGCCTTGAGAATTCGGGCTATGCCTTTGCCGTCCGATCCTTCAAAGGCATCGTCCGTGAGCAGAATGCCGTGATCCGCGCCCATGGCCATCTCCCGGCGCAGGATCTCTTCCGACTCCTCGTCGCCCACAGTGACCACGGTCACCGAACCGCCGACCTTGTCCCGAATCTGAATGGCCTCTTCCACAGCGTAGTTGTCCCATTCGTTAACCGAGTACACCAGATCGTCCCGCTCAATGTCGTTTCCCGCGGAATTGATCTCGATTTCGTTCTCAGACATGTCTGGAACCCGTTTCACACAGACTAAAATGTCCATACATCCCTCCTCGAAACAGCGCTCTTTTCTATTAAAGCCGCCCGGATCGCTCCGGACAGCCGGTCCACTTCCACGTATGATGCAGCTGCAGGTATTCAGAATTGAGCGCAGCCAAGGCTGCGCTCAATTCTGTCCCCTGTCATCTGTCATTTGTCTTCTGTCTTCTGTCCACTGTCGTCTGTCATCTCTTCTTCACCGCCCGGTCCCAGCCCGAGCTGTCGGGCCACCAGCTCGGTCAGGTCCATGACCTCGATTTTGCCTTCCAGTCCGCTGGTCTTCAAACCGTCTTCAAGGTTGACCAGGCAGAAGGGGCAGGCCGTGACGATGACGTCCGCCCCGGCCTCTTCAGCCATCCGGGCCCGAACCTGGCCCATGCGCTGGTCTTCGATGGGCTCGTAGTAGAGCATCAGCCCGCCGCCGCCACAGCAGAAGGACCTGTCCCGGCAGCGTTCCATCTCTACCCGCTTCAATCCGGGAATGGCGTCAAGAACATCTCTGGGCTCGTCGTAGAGCAGGTTGTGCCGCCCAAGGTAGCAGGGGTCATGGTAGACGTAGGTCTTGGACTGGTCCTGCACCGGGTTGAAGCTCAGCTCCCCGGCCTTCAGCTTTTTCAGCACATACTGGCTGAAGTGCAGGACCTCGGGCATGCCCTGGTAGTCCTTGCGCAAGGCATTGTAGGCATGGGGATCGGCAGTGACGATGGTCTTGACCCCGGTCTCCAGAATGGCCCCGGTGTTGTGCTCCTTCAGGGTCTGGAAGAGCATCTCCTCCCCAAAACGCTTGACCTCGTGACCGCTGTCCTTTTCCCCTTTGCCCAGAATCCCGAAGTCCTCTCCAGAGGCATGCAGGACCCTGGCCGAAGCCCGGGCCAGCTCCTGCAGACGTTCGTCATACGAGGTGGCGCTGTCCACAAAATAGAGGGTCCGGGCTGTTTCCTTCTTGCCCAGGACCTTGACCTCGAACTCCTCGTTCAAGGGCTTGACCCATTCCTGACGCTTTTTCTCGGTCTTGCCGTAGGGGTTGCCCCGTTTTTCCAGGGCGGAGAGCGGCTTCTGCAGGGACTGGGGGACATTGCCCTCGTCCACCATGCCCCGCCTGAGGTCGACTATTTTGTCGATGTACTCGTTCATGACCGGGCACTCTTCCTCGCAGGCCCCGCAGGTGGTGCAGGACCAGATCTCATCCGGATCATAAATGGAGCCGATGAGTGGCTCTGAACCCTTGATGTCGCCAAGGACGGGAAAACGGTCGAACATGTAGTCCCTGGCCTTGATGGACACGAACCTGGGCGAGAGCGGACGCCCCACGGTGTTGGCCGGGCAGTTGTCCGAGCACCGGCCGCAGTCCACGCAGGTGTAGAAATCCAGCATGTGCTTCCAGGTGAAGTCTTCAAAGACCTTTGTCCCGAAGGATTCCAGGTCGTCCAGCTCCTCGTCGGACACGCCCCAGCGCACCGGCTTGACCGCCCCCCGGTCCAGCTTCATGAAAAAGACGTTGAAAATGGAGGTGATCACGTGGAAATGCTTGCCGAAAGGGAGATAGCACAGAAAAAAGAAGAAGATGAGATCATGGGCAAAGTAGGACAGGACGTGCAAAGGCTGGAGCAGGCCAACCGGGGCTCCTCCAAGCATTCCGGCCATGATCCACGGCAGGGACAGAGGGGCCAGGAACTCGCCCGGCATGCCGTGCTGCTGCTCGGCTGCCACGTGAGTTGCGGCAAACAGGCTCTCGAAGACCATCAAACCGCCGATCAGCCCCAGGACAAAAATGGCTTCCCCGGTGTGGTCTTTGCCGTACTTGGCCGGGACCTTGTAGCGTTCCGGTTTGAACCAGCCCCGGCGTATCCCGGCGATGATGCAGGCGATGAGCACGATGGTCGCTGCATAGTCCTTGAGCACATTGTAGACCTCGCCAAGGCCGCTGGACAGGCCGGGAAAGACAAACCCCTGGTTAAAGCCGACGATCACCAGGGAGATCGAGCGGATGGACAGGACCAGGAAGCCGAGGAAGATCAGAATGTGCAGCACCCCGGCCAGCATGTACCTGGGCTGTTTGTACTGGGCCAGCCAGTAGGTCAGAACGGCCTGAACCCGGCTTCCGAAATGGTTCAAACGATTGTCCGGCACTCCCTTGCTCAAGGGGATGAGCCGCTTGGCCATGATAAAGGCAAATGCGGCCAGGCCTGCAAGCGGTATGAGCACCGCCAGGATCCAGGCCGGAATCCCCAGGACCGCTGCTTCTGCCGGAGGTATGAGTATCTGTTCCATACAAGGCTTCCTTTATGAGAGTGAAAAGACTCGCCCCACATTCTTATGGCCGAGACTGCCGCTGCCTGCAATCCAAAACCCTGGACAGGGCAGCATTGCACGGCAGCGGCGGGAATCGTCCGCAGTTGAGGCGTGCTTATTTTCCGCCAAAGGCATCTTCTTCCATATCCACAACCGCACTTGAGAACTTCTTGATGGACTCGATCTTGCCCATGGTCATGGGCAGCACGGTCTGGATATAAAACTCGCAGGTCGAGATCTGACCCTGGTAAAAGACCTTGTCCTTCTTCTTGGCCTTTTCCAATTTTTCTGCAGCCACAGAAGCCCTCCACAGGAGCATCCAGGCCATGGTCACATCACCGCAGACCTCCATGAAGGAGTAAGCGTGAGAGAAAGCTGTCAACACTTCTTCCGACATGGCCTTGCCCCCGATGTGCATGGCCACTTCTCCCAGGGTGTTCAGCAGCGATTCCAGCTCCCCGGCTGTTTCCGCCAGCTGATCATGCTTCTTGGCTTCCCCGATGGTCTTCTGCATCTCGCCCATCAGGTCCATGATGGCCTTGCCCTTCTTCATGCCCAGCTTGCGGCCCAGAAGGTCCATAGCCTGGATCCCGTTGGTGCCTTCATAGATGGGGGTGATCCGGACATCCCGGAGCAGCTGCTCCTGCGGATACTCCTTGGTGTATCCGTAGCCGCCGTAGACCTGGACCCCCAGATTGCACATGTCCACAGCCTTGTCGGTGCAGTAGCCTTTGCAAATCGGGATCAGGACATCGATGATGTTCTGGTACTTTTCCTGGTCCTCTTCCGAGTCGGTCAGGTTCTTCATGTCCTCGCAGAAGTTGACGTAGTACATCAGGCTGCGCATGCCCTCCACATAGGACTTCATGGTCAAGAGCATGCGCCGCACGTCTGGATGCTGGATGATGGGCACGGCCGGGGCGCTCTTGTCCATGAGGTTGAGCAGATGCCGTCCCTGTACCCGTTCCCGGGCGTAGTTGACCGCATTGAGGTAGGAGGAGGCAGCCAGGGCCAGACCCTGCATGCCCACGAGAAGGCGGGCCTGGTTCATCATGAGAAACATCTCCCGCATGCCCTTGTTCTCCTGACCGAGGAGCAGGCCGCGGCACTTGTTCTTGCTGCCCAGGGCCAGGGTGCAGGTGGAGCTCCCATGGATGCCCAGCTTTTCCTCGATGCCGGTGCAGACCACGTCGTTGAACTCGCCCATGCTGCCGTCCTCGTTGACCCAGTATTTGGGCACGATGAACAGAGAGATTCCGGATGTGCCCGCAGGGGCGCCCTCGATTCTGGCCAGGACCGGGTGGATGATGTTCTCGGTCAGGTCATGCTCGCCGCCGCTGATCCAGATCTTCTGCCCGGAAATGTTGTAGGTCCCGTCTGCGTTGGGTTCAGCCGTGGTGGTGATGGCTCCCACATCCGATCCGGCCTGGGGTTCGGACAGGAGCATGGTGCCCATCCATTCTCCAGTGTAGAGCTTTTTCAGAAAGAGCTCCTTCTGCTCCTGGGTCCCGAAGCTCTCGATGAGATGCCCGGCCCCCACAGTGAGCCCCACGTAGAGGTTCAAAGAGCAATTGGCTCCCAGCAGATAATCGCTGACCGCCATGCTCAGGGTCTTGGGCATGCCCTGGCCGCCCCACTCCGGGGATTCGGACGTACCGACCCACTCCCCTTCCCTGTAGAGCTGGTAGACCCGATGGAACTCCTCCGGGACCTTGACCTCGCCGTTTTCAAAGACCACGCCCTTTTCATCACCGATCTTGTTGGTGGGCAGGATTTCCTTGACAGCCAGGTTCCTGGCCTCATTGACGATCAGGTCAACGGTTTTCTTGTTGAATTCTGCGAATTTCTCATGCTTGCTGAACTGTTCCACTTTGAGCAGCTCATGCAAGACGAAATCCACATCTCTCCGGTCTGCAATCTGCTGTGCCATTGCTCGTCACTCCTTTGTTGAAGACGTTTCCCCGGCGGTCGCCATGCCGCCGGCACTCATACACTTCCTATGACTTCCCTTGAACGTGCCATCTTTGGAAACAGGCCGAACACCCCGGGATGCACCAGGCATCAGGCGTGGTCAGCCGCATCACCCCTGCCGATCCCGTGAATGAAGATGTCCACCAGGGAGCTGGCCATGGAGGACGGAGTGTACTTGCCGCTGGAGTAAACCCAGGTGGTGATCACCTCGTCGATGGCTCCGATGATGACCTGCTTGACCAGGGCTATGGGCAGGTTTTTCCTGATCACTCCCTCATTTTGCCCCTGGGTGATGATGCTGGAGACAAGATTGAAATACATGTCCGAGAGTTCCTTGATCTTTTGATCCGAGAGCCGCCTCTTGACCTTTGTCTCGACCTGATAGACCACAGCCAGCTCCCTGTTCAGCTCAAACTCCCTGAGGTGCATAAAGATGAGCTTGCGCAGCTTATCCAGGGCATTGTCGGCCTGACTGACCTCATCCTTGAACTTGGCAAAGATCTGGGCCGTCTTGAAACTGAAAAAATGATCCAGGATGTCATTCTTGTTCTTGAAGTAGAGGTAGATGGTTCCGTCAGCCACTCCAGCTTCCTTGGCCACCTGGGAGATCGTGGAGCTGTAAAAGCCCTGGCGGGCGAACACCTTGATAGCTGCTTCCAGAATCTTCTGATATTTCTCACTTTTTTTTGAATTCGGCTGGAAGTGTGACATTCCCCTTGTCGTCCTTGTCATCTCGTGCTAATTTCTGAATGAATATTCATTCAGAAATTGATTACCAACTCCCACTGAGGCTGTCAAGCTGCGCCTGCAAAATTTCATACCACAGCCGCGGCAGCGCTGACAGAATGGACAGGGAGATGCACGTCCCGAACCCACAACCCCCGCTGATGCAGCCAGCGGGACCCAACAGGGGATGGCCTACCAATGCACCACTCAGGTCTCTCAGCTCTGAAGGGCTCTGCGTCAGATCAGATCTCCAGACATTCCCGGGTCGAAAGAACTCCAGGGCTGTCACACCCGCAGCGCAGTCTCAGGATCGCCCTGGTCAGCTACAGGTCGAACCCCTACTCAGGAGGCCAGGGCATCTACATCAAATACCTGAGTAAGGCTCTCAAAGACTTGGGGCACGATGTCCGGGTCATTTCCGGAGAGCCCTATCCCGAGCTGGACAGCACTGTGCCCTTGACCCCCCTCCCGGGCATGAATTTCTATGACTACCCAACGGCCAGGGCTGCGGTCAGGGACCGAAAGCTCTCCGGGCTGACCGATGTCATGGAGTACCTGAGCTACATCAGCGGCGGCTTTCCAGAGCCCTACACCTTCGGCCGCAGGCTGGCCGGTTTCATGGCCAGGCACAGCCAGTCCTTCGATATTGTTCATGACAACCAGAGCCTGTGCTCTGGCCTCTTGAAGATCAAGGCCATGAACATCCCGGTGGTGTCCACGATTCACCACCCCATCACCAGGGACCTGAACATGGCCCTGGCCAATGAGCCGCAGTGGGGCATGCGCCTGTTGGTCCGCAGATGGCACAGCTTTCTCAGGATGCAGAAACGGGTGGCCCCCAGGCTCGAACAGGTCCTGACCGTGTCCGGATGTTCCAAAAACGACCTGGTTCAAGACTTTGGGCTTGACCCGGAGCGAATCAGTGTGGCTTTCAATGGTGTTGACCTGGCCAGCTTTGCCCCAATGCCCGATGTGGAGCGCCGGCCTTTCAGGATCATGGCCACGGCCAGCGCGGATGTCCCTTTGAAGGGTTTGAACACCCTGCTTCAGGCCGCGTCTCTGCTCACGTCGGACATGCCTCAGCTCGAGCTGACCGTGCTCGGGAAACCCAAGCCAGACGGCCCCACCGCCAGACTGGTCAACGAGCTGGAACTGAACCGCCATGTCCGATTCGTGAACAACATCACCACCGACAGGCTGCGGTATCTCTACGCCCGGGCCAGTGTGGCCGTGATTCCCTCCCTGTATGAAGGGTTCGGACTCCCGGCAGCTGAAGCCATGGCCTGCGGGGTTCCAGTGATCTCCACCACTGGCGGCGCCCTCCCCGAAGTGGTTGGACAGGCCGGCATCCTGGTCCCGCCGGGCGAGGCCCAGGACATGGCCGGTGCCTTGAGGACTCTGCTCAGTTCGCCTGAGCTGAGAGACTCCCTGGGCAGGCAGGGACGACAACGCATGAAGGACAACTTCACCTGGGAAAAGACGGCCCGAAAAACGGTCCAGGTCTATCAGCGGCTCTTGACCAAGCAGAAGACAGGGGACAGAGGACAGAGGTCAGAGGTCAGCTTTGCCTCTGGCAAATCTGAATATTTGGGTTTGGACTGAAGAAGGAACTTCTCTTTTGCGGAGGGTGTGTCACCTAGATACAGCCAGTTTGATCAGGGCGGTGAAGAGGAAAAGTTTCTGACGCCTGGCATCCATTTGAGGGCCTTTTACCGCGTTAGCGGTGGGCAGCTTCAGCCCAAGGAGCATCGCTTGGGCTGAAAAAGAACCTCTTCCATCCATGCCTTTATCCTCTTCATCAAGCGACCCTCGGGAGCGGGCGGTTAAAAAAATCTTTCTTCAGACCCACTGTCCTATGTGTGGGTAAAGACCAGGCCAGAGGCAGGGCTGACATTCGAACCATGATCACCATCGACCTCAAGAAAATCGATCTGCCTCCAGGAAGCCGGGTTCTGGATCTGGGCTGCGGGGAAGGCAGGCACGGACACGCCCTGCTGGCTGAACAGGACCTCCATGTTGCCGCTCTGGACCTGGACCTGGACTCTCTGGGCAAGGCCAGGGAGGGGTTTCAGGCCTATTTTCCAGACAGCGATGCAGGCTCCTGGAGCTGGAACGTCTTCCAGGGCAACTGTCTGAAACTGCCCTTCAAAGACCAGAGCTTCGACTGCATCGTGTGCTCTGAAGTCCTGGAGCACCTGCCTGACTATCACTCCGCTTTGAAGGAAATCCAGAGAACCCTGAATTCAGGCGGCCTTTTCGTCCTCAGCGTGCCCAGGTACTGGCCGGAACGGATCTGCTGGGCCCTGAGCCGCGACTACCAGCACGATCCAGGAGGTCATGTCCGGATTTTCAAAAAAACCCCGCTGCGCCTGGAAGTGGAGCGGCTGGGCTTTCGCCATGTGGCCGGACACGGGGCCCATGCCCTGCACTGCCCCTACTGGTGGCTCAAGTGCCTGAACTGGGAGCGCAGGGAGACCTGGCTGCTGATCCGGCTCTACCACGCGTTTCTGCTCTGGGACATGTTCAAGGCTCCCAGGCTGACCCGATGGCTGGAAAAAGCCCTGAACCCGATGGCTGGAAAAAGTGTGACCCTTTACTTCGACAAGGTGGTTCCCAAGTGAAAAATCTGTACCTTTCCCCTGGCTTCTTCCCCAAAGACTACTTTGCCGCGACTGCCGAGACCATTGCTTCAGTCCAGCTCACATCCGGGGCCATACCCTGGTTCGAAGGCCACCTGGTCGACCCCTGGGATCATGTTGAAGCAGCTATGGGCCTGACCGTCGGAGGTTATTTCGATCAAGCCCGGCTGGCCTATCTCTGGCTGGCCGGTTTGCAGGAACCCGACGGGGGGTTCTGGCCCGCCTACGACGACACCCTCCCTCTGGACATGAGCCGTAAAGAGAGTCATCACGCTCCCTACCTGGCGACCGGTCTTTGGCACTACTATCTGTGCACCCAGGATCTGGACCTGATCAGCACACTCTGGCCGTGCGTGTGCAGGGCAATGGACTTCGCCTGCAGCCTGCAGACCAGGCACGGGGAAATCGCCTGGGCCGTGAAGCCGGATGGGGCCGTCTGCCGGGACGCGCTGGTGACAGGGTGCAGCTCGATCTACAAGAGTCTGGAATGCGGCCTGCTGCTGGGGCAGGAATTGGGGCAGGACATGGAGGACTGGAGGGCTGCCCGGGACCGGCTCGGCCACGCCCTGCGCCACAGGCCGGAGCGCTTCGACCGCACCTGGGCCTCCAAGGCCAGGTATTCCATGGACTGGTTCTATCCGATCCTGGCCGGCGTCCTGCCCAGGCCGCAAGCCTGGCAGCGGCTCAGGGAACGTTGGGACCAGTTCGTGGTCCATTCCCTGGGATGCCGATGTGTCTCAGACCAGCCATGGGTCACCGTGGCTGAATCTTGCGAACTGGTCATGTCCCTGCTCGGAGCAGGCTATCACAACCTGGCCTCGCACATCTTCAGCTGGCTGCACATGAACCGGAACAAACAGGGAGGTTACTGGACAGGGTACCAAACCGAGCTGGACATCTTCTGGCCTGAGGAGTCCCCCACCTGGACCTCCGGGGCGGTTCTCCTGGCAGCCGATGCTTTGGTCCTGGCCACTCCAGCCGCCCATATCTTCACCTCGGTCTCCCTGACTGCGGAAGAAACAGAGCTTTTAGCCCAGGCGGCGAAATAGGCCCAGCGTGTTCACCATGCCAGCCGGCTCAAAGAGCCCGGAAGCCTGAACCATCTTGGCGATCTCGTGGGGCGCCTGGCCTCCCTGGCTCGGGTCGGTGAAGATGTCGTGGACAGCCAGCATCCCGCCGATCATGACCTGCGGCGCCCAGCCCCGGTAATCCCTGAGGGCCGCCTCAAAGCTGTGGCCGCCGTCGATGAAGACCAGGGACAGGGGGGTGGCCCACTGCCTGGCTGCCAGGCCGGAAGGGGCCACGATCGGGACCACTGTCTCCTGCAGCCCGGCCCTGGTGATGGTCTGCAGAAACACGGGAAAGGAGTTCATCCTCCCTGTCCGGGAATCAAAGAGGGAGGCATCGTGATACTCTTCGCCGGGTTGATGCTCCTCCGAACCCTGGTGGTGGTCGACGGAGAAGAGCACCCCGCCTCTTTCTCTGACCCCAAGGCCGATGCAGACCGTGGACAGCCCGCAGTAACCGCCTATTTCAAGACAGGGACCCAGCCTGGCTTGATCCCGGCCCAGCTCATACAGGTTTTCAGCCTCGTCCCGGGCCATGAACCCCTTGATCTGGTCGAAAAAATCCAACCGCTGCCACAGCGGATGATCTGCCTGCTTCATTGTTCCACCCTCCATCTTTGACACTTTGTTTTTGTGTGAGGTCTCCTCTTGACTCAAACACCCCTAAGGCATATGCTTTAAACATATGCCACGTGTCAACCTTGGAGGCTGTATGGTCAAAGACACAACCCACACACAGCATAAGGACTCTGAACCGCGAAGCGCCAAGCTCTTCCGCAACGGGAGGAATCAGGCCGTACGATTGCCGAAGGAATACGAAATCAATGCCAGTGAGGTCATCATCCGCAAGCAGGGTTCAGACATCGTCCTCACACCGAAGCCGTCCACATGGGACGACTATTTTGCCAGCTCTCACCGACTCCTGGATGACTTTCCGAATGATATCGACGATCTCAACTTTGAAACCAGGGATGAGTTGTGATGCTCACCATGCTGGACACCAACATCTGCATTGCGGTCATGAAAGGACACCCCGGTGTCCAGAACAGGTTACGCCACCTTCATGTGGATCAGGTGGCCATTTCCGGCATCGTTTTGGCTGAGCTGTCTTTTGGCGTGTGCAAAAGCCTCCGCAGAGCGCACAACGAGCTTGCTTTAGCCGATTTTTGTGCAATCATCCAGACTCTGGACTGGCCTTCGCAGGCTGCTCAGATATATGGAGAGATGCGGGCTGAGCTTGAATCTCAGGGCCGGCTCATCGGAGCCAATGACCTGCTCATCGCCGCCCATGCTCATTACCTCAACGCTGTCCTCGTGACCAACAACGTTCGCGAGTTCAAGCGTATTCCAGATCTCAGGCTCGACAACTGGATAGAGACGTAAAAAGCCGGCGGACCCTCCGCCGGCTTTTTAAACGTTAAAGTTCATCTGTCTTCCAGATGAAATTTATACTTTTTCAAAGATGCCGGCAGCCCCCATGCCACCGCCGATGCACATGGACACGATGCCATAGCGGATGTCCCGCCGCTGCATCTCATGCAGCAGGGTGGTGGTCAGCTTGGCCCCGGTACATCCCAGGGGATGGCCCAGGGCAATGGCCCCGCCGTTGACGTTGGCGATCTCCTGATCGATGCCCAGCTTACGCATGCAGTACAGGGCCTGGGAGGCAAAAGCCTCGTTGAGCTCGAAGAGCCCGATGTCGTCGACCTTCATGCCGACTTTCTCCAGGACCCCGGGTATGGCTTCAGAAGGTCCGATGCCCATGAGCTCCGGGGGAACGCCGCGGACATCGTAAGCTACGAAACGGGCCATGGGGTCCTTCTTGATCTTTTTCAGATAGTCCTCGGACACCACCAGGGTCACTGCAGCCCCGTCCGTCATCTGGGAGGAGTTGCCCGCGGTGACCGAACCCCCGGCCTTGAAGGGGGACTTGAGCTTGGCCATCTTCTCCAGGGTCGTCTTTCTGGGACCGTCGTCGATGTCCACAATCTCGACGGTCTTTTTGAGCTCATCCCCGACCACATTGGTCCTCTCCACGTCCACCGGGATGATCTCGTCCTTGAACTTGCCGTCGGCGATGGCCTGCAGCGCCCTGGTGTTGGACTGCAGACCAAAGGCGTCCTGGTCCTCCCTGGAGACGTCGAACTGCTCGGCCACCTTCTCGGCAGTGATGCCCATGGAAGCGTAAGCCTCGGGCCAGTTGGAGATGAGGTCCGGATTGGAGCTGAACTTGTTCCCTCCCATGGGGACCATGGTCATGGACTCGGTGCCTCCGGCAACGATGCAGTCGGCAAAACCGGCCATGATCCGTTCAGCAGCCATGGACACGGACTGCAGGCCTGAGGAGCAGAACCTGTTCACGGTCTGACCCGGCACCTTATAGGACAGCCCGGCATTCAGGGCCACCATCCTTCCAACGTTCATGCCCTGCTCGGCTTCTGGAAAAGAGCACCCCAAAATCACGTCCTCGATGTCATTCGGATCTATGCCCGTTGTGTCCAGGAGCCCTCTCAGGGCCACAGTGGCCAGGTGGTCCGGACGGACGTTGACGAACTTCCCCCGATTGGCCTTGCAGCCCGGGGTCCGCACCGCCTTGAGGATATATGCATTCTTCATGATCTCCTCCTTAAAAAATCGAACAGGAGTTCAATTTTTTAACCATTGTATGGTCCATGTTTTATTTTTCTTCACATTCATACCAGATTTGAATTTTTCGGGTCTGACCCGAAAAATTTAATTGCGCAAGGGCTTGTTGGTCTTGAGCATGTGGTCGACGCGCTCCTGGGTCTTCTGGTTGCGACAGAGCCTGAGGAAGGCCTCCCGCTCAAGGTCCAGGACGTACTGCTCTGTGATCATTGTCCCGGCGTCGACCTCGCCTCCGGTGATGACGTCGGCCACAATGGAGCCCATCTCGTACTCGTACTCGGTGATGAAGCTGCCTTCCTTCATGTTCCAGAGCTGACTCTTGACGCTGGCGGCCACGCTGCGTCCCGGGGCCTTGAAGGGCACAGGCCGGGCCGGCCTGTAGGTCTTGGCCAGAGTGGTCACTTTCTGCTTGGCGTCGCCGAGCAGCCGGTCGATGTCCATGCTCACGGAGTCACCGGGCCGCATGTACCCGAGTCCAAAGGCCTCGTCAGCGCCCATAGACACCTTGGCCATGGCGATGTTTTCAAAATACTTGAAGATCAGGGGCTGGACGTCCAGACCGAACCGCTGGGCATGCTTGGAGGCCCGAACACAGAGCTCCTTGGTGCCGCCGCCGGCAGGCAGAAGACCGACCCCCATCTCCACCAGGCCCATATAGGTTTCAACATGGGCATTGATGGCGTCGCAGTGCAGGCAGTACTCACAGCCGCCCCCTAAGGCCATTTGAAACGGGGCGGCCACGACCGGGACATGGGCATACTTCAGGGCCATGGTTGCCCCCTGAATCTTTTTGACCATGGCGTCAATCTGGTCGAACTTGTTCTCCACGATGCCCACGGCCAGCATGAACAGGTTGGCCCCAACAGAGAAGCGCTCTCCCTGGTTGCCGACCACGATGCCCACGCCCTCTCTCTCGGCCCGCTCCACGCAGGAATAGGTCATGTCCATCATGTCGTCGCTGAGGGAGTTCTGGGGGGAATGAAACTCAAGGCAGAACACCCCGTCGCCCAGATCCACGATGGAGGAGTTGTCGTTTTTCTCCACCACGCCCCGGGACTGCTTGACCAGGGGCAGCTCGATCTGCTCCGGCTTGACCGGGACCTCCTTGTACCCCTGGCTCTTGAAGTCGAAAAAGAAGCGCCTGCCGTTCTCGACCTTGTAGAAGCTCTGCACGGAGCGGAGCTTCTCCGGCACCTTCAGGCCCTCACTTTCCACCCGGGCGATGAAATCCTGGATGCCAATGGCGTCGAGCATCTCAAAGGGGCCTATCTCCCAGTTGAAGCCCCACTTCATGGCGTTGTCGATATTGACCACGTCATCGGCGATCTCCGGGATGCGGTTCAGGGAGTAGAGCAAGGTGTCTCTGAGGGTCCGCCAGGCAAACTGGGCGGCCTTGTCGTCGCCGTTGACCACGGCCTTGACGCTCTCTCCAGGGGTCTTGGCCATCTTGGCGAACTTGATGGACTCGAACTTGGGCTTCTGGGCCGCCTTGTACTCTCCAGTGAGATAATCCCAGAAGTAAATCTGGGTCCCCTCCGCGGTTTTCTCCTTCTTATAGAAGCCCTGTTTGGTCTTATTCCCCAGCTGGTTGTTCTCGACCATCTTCTGGACCCAGTCAGGAAGTTTGAACACGTCCCGTTCCTCATCGTCCACCAGGGCCTCGTAGGAGTTGTTGCCCACGTGGACCAGGGTGTCCAACCCGACCAGGTCCGCCGTCCTGAAGGCGGCCGACTTGGGTCTGGCCGTGGGCTTGCCGGCCACTGCATCCACTTCTTCAACTGTCATCTCCATATCCATCATGTGTTGGATGCACTTGAAGATGGCATAGACCCCGATCCGGTTGCCGATGAAGTTGGGGGTGTCCTTGGCAAAGACAATGCCCTTGCCCAGCCGCTGATTCAAGAAATCGGCCATGTCCTGAATCACTTGAGGGTCAGCCTTGTCGCAGCCCACGACCTCCATGAGTCGCATGTACCGCGGCGGGTTGAAGAAATGGGTGACCAGAAAGCGTTTCTGAATCTCTTCCGGCAGGGCTTCAGCCATCTCGTTCACCGACAGCCCGCTGGTGTTCGTGCTCAGAACCGCCCCTTCCTTCATGTTCGGGGACACAGTTTCGGAAAAGAGCTTTTTCTTGATGTTCATGTTTTCGACCACGACCTCGATCACCCAGTCGCATTCCTGGAGCCGGGCGGCGTGATCCTCGAAGTTGCCGACCTCGATCTGCTGGGCATACTCTTTGAGCAGAAACGGGGCCGGTTTCATCTTCAACAGGCCTTCATAACCGTTCCGGGCGATCCTGTTCCTGACCTCAGGGCTCTCCAGGGTCAGGCCTTTGGCTTTTTCCTCCTCGGTCACATCCCTGGGAACGATATCCAGCAAGAGGACATCGAGGCCTGCATTGGACAGATGGGCGGCAATGGTCGCTCCCATGACGCCGGCACCGAGCACACCAACTCGTTTGATCGTTTTCATCCTTGGACCTCCATGGGCTTTATGCACTGAACACTCCAAACTGCCTGAACGAACGGAAGGTCAGCATGCAACCAAGCCAGGCTCTTTTTTAAAGCCTTATGCTTGAGACGGCATGACCTTGCCATGATCCTCCAACCCATTCCCAGGGCGGTGATTCGCACCTGGGCCACCAGGCCCGCCAACCCTGTGAATGAATATTCATTCATTTTTTAGCAAATGTCTCTTTCCAATGTCAAGGAATCTGTGCTAAAGAGATCACGAAATCACCCATCAGTGACTTTGCCTGGACCGAGGTTGTCGACTCTTTTGGAAGGAAATTTGACAAAACCCCTGACAGGGGGCTATATACTTTGAGCCTATTTATTAGTACTCAGCATCAATACCAAATGTTTAAGTGTGTAAGGAGGAACTCATGGCGGAAGCTGCTCTGAAAATAGGAGGTGGGCCCAGACAGTCCACTTTTATGGACAAGGTCATGGAGGTCCTGCCTGAAGGCGGGAATCTGAACCTTTGTCTGACCTGCGGTGCCTGCTCGTCCGGCTGCCCGGCTACCGGCATCGATGGTATGGACCCCCGCAAATTCCTGCGCATGGCAGCCCTGGGCCTGGACGAGGAAGTGACCAAATCCGGATGGGTCTGGTGCTGCACCCAGTGCCGCCGTTGCGTCCATGCCTGCCCGATGAACATCGATATTCCCAGACTGGTTTATCACGCCCGCGCTGCCTGGCCCCGGGACGAACGTCCCAAGGGGATCCGGGGATCCTGCGACGCAGCCCTGAACACCGAGGGCTCCAGCGCCATGGGGGCCAACTCCGAAGACTTTCAGTTCGTGGTCGAGGACGTCCTGGAGGAGGTCCGGGAGGATCAGCCCCAGTTCAAGGACATGACCATCAGCTTCAACAGGGAAGGGGCCACGTACTTCCTGAACCAGAACTCACGCGAACCGGTCACTGAGCCGGACGAGATGGTCCCCCTGTGGAAGATCCTGCACACCGCCGGGGCGGACTGGACTTACGGGACCATTGGCTGGGCAGCCGAGAACTACTGCATGTTCCTCTCGGACGACGAGGCCTGGGAAAAGATCGTCCGGGCCAAGGCCAAGGCGGTGGACGACCTTGGCTGCGAGTACTGGCTGAACACGGAGTGAGGCCACGAGATGTACGCGGTCCGGGAAGGACTGCGCAAGTTCAACATCGAGCACAACTTCAAGATCGAGTCCATCATCTACCTCTACGCGCGGTGGATACGGGAAGGCAAGCTCCCTGTCAGCTCCGACTGGAACAAGGACCGCAAGGTCAAGTTCACGGTCCAGGATCCCTGCCAGCTGGTCCGCAAATCCTTTGGCGATGAAGTGGCCCAGGAGCTGCGCTTTGTGGTCAAATCCGTGGTCGGGGAAGAGAACTTCATCGACATGCAGCCGAACATGTCCAACAACTTCTGCTGCGGCGGCGGCGGAGGCTTTCTCCAGGCCACGGGCTTCGGGGAGCAGCGCAGACAGTACGGCAAGGTCAAGTTCGATCAGATCATGGCCACCGGGGCGGACTACTGCATCACCCCTTGCCACAACTGCCACTCTCAGATCCACGACCTGAGCGAACACTTCGAGGGGCACTTCCCGGTGGTCCACCTCTGGACCCTGATTGCCCTGGCCTGCGGGTTCCTGGGCGAAAACGAACGGGAATACCTCGGCGAGGACCTCTGCGAGTGCGGCCTGGAAGACATTGAAGAATAGAACCCGGCATGAGACAGATTGATTCCAGCAAAGCCGCCTTCTCTGGCGGCTTTGCTCTTTGACACAGAGATCACTTCATTTTCGAGTTTGCACAATGAGCACACATGTTGTCATCATCGGTGGAGTGGCCCTGGGGCCGAAAGTAGCCTCCAGGCTGAAGCGGTGCGCCCCGGAAACCAAGATCACCCTCCTGGACCGGGACCGGCTCATCTCCTACGGGGGCTGCGGTATCCCCTACTATGTTGGAGGCGATGTCCAGGACATCAAGGAACTGCGCACGACCATGTACCACATGGAGCGTAACGAGGCGTTCTTCAAGAACGTCAAGCATTTCGACGTCCTGACCGGAAAGGAAGTCATCTCCATCGACCGCAAGGACAAGACCGTCACCTACCGGGACGTGGACACCGGAGTGGAAAAGGATTTGAGCTACGACCACCTGGTCATGGCCACAGGGACCACCCCGGTGCTGCCCCCTCTCCCGGGCACTGACCTGCCCAATGTCTTCACCGTGTCCAACCTGCATCACGCCCAGGCCATCAAGGATCAGCTCACCAAGGGGGGCATCGAGTCCGCGGTCATCGTCGGGGCCGGGGCCATCGGCCTGGAAATGGCCGAAGCCTTTGCCGACCTCTGGGGGGTGGAGGCCACGGTGGTGGAAATGATGGACCATGCCCTGCCCACAGCCATCGGGCCCGACATGGCCGGGATGGTCCACAAGCACCTTGCCGACAACGGGGTCAAGGTCCTGCCCAAAACCAGGGTGACCGAAGTCGTCGGCGATGCACAGAACGGCGTCACCGCGGTCAGGACTTCGGCCGGGGACATCCCCTGCCAGGCCGTCATCTTCAGTGTGGGCGTCCGCCCCAACTCCAAGCTGGCTGCGGATGCCGGCCTGACCATCGGCGCCAACGGCGGGATCGTGGTCAATGCCAGGCTGCGAACCTCCGATCCCCACATTTATGCCGGCGGCGACTGCATCGAACAGCGCCATCTGATCAGCGGCGAGACCCTGGTCATGCCTCTGGGCTCCCTGGCCAATCGTCAGGGCAGAGTCATTGCCAACAACATTGCCGGAAACAACGACCAGTTCAAAGGCGTGATCGGGAACTTCTGCGTCAAGCTCTTCGATATCGGAGTGGCCAGGGCCGGCTTGACCGTCCAACAAGCTCAAAATGCCGGCTTTGACCCGGAGTACGCCCTTGTTGTCCAGCCTGACCGGGCCCATTTCTACCCCACGTCCGGGATCATGATCCTCAAGCTCATTGCGGACAGGAAGACGAGGCGGGTTTTGGGCGTTGAAGCCCTGGGGCCCAATGGAGATGCTGTCAAGGCCAGGGTCGACGCCATAGCAGCCCTGCTTCCTTACTCCATCGGGCTGGAAGAGATCTCCAACCTCGAAGTGTGCTACTCGCCGCCTTTTTCTGCAGCCATGGACATCGTCAATGTGGCCGGCAACGTGCTGCAGAACATCCTGGACGGCCTGAACCGGCCCATCTTTCCCCTTGAGCTGGCCGAAACCTTTCCTCAGTCCGGAGGCGTGGTTCTTGATGTCCGCGCTCCGGACCAGGCCCAGCCCGGAAGAGACAAATACCACGATCAATGGCTGAACATACCCCTGGAAGAGATCCCGGCCCGAGTAGCCGAGGTCCCCAGGGACAAACCCGTCTATGTCTATTGCAACACCGGGACCAGATCTTATGAGGTGCAGCGCTTTCTGAACACTCAGGGTCTGGACAACGTCCTTGGAGTTCAGGCCTCCTATGCCGTCCTCAAAGACGTGGCTCCTGATTTCGACCCCAGGGAGGAGTGATCTTTTCAGCTTCGCCCATGGCAAAGCTGAAAAGAGTCCTCTGGCCTGAGTGAAGAACACATGAAGTGTTCAGCAACGACTTCAGGTGCACATGGCCAGAGGGACCTGAGATGTTCATCTCTGCGTTTTGTTCATCTGAGCTTTCAGTTGGTTATCTTCGATCATAACCCGATATGTCCGCTTTGCCACAGGCGAAGCTGACAGCATACAAGGAGACGAGTCCATGCCCCGCAACGAATCTTCACCCAAGTCCGGTTCGGTTCTTGTCATCGGAGGCGGCATCACCGGCATGCAGTCCGCCCTGGACCTGGCTGACGCCGGCTACTTTGTCCATCTGGTGGAACGTTCCCCGGCCATTGGCGGGACCATGGCCCAACTGGACAAGACCTTCCCCACGAATGACTGCTCGATGTGAATCATTTCCCCGAAACTGGTCGAGGTCGGCCGGCACGAAAACATCGAGGTCTTGACGCTTTCCGAACTGACTGGACTGTCCGGAGAGGTGGGCAACTTCACAGCGACGATCAAAAAATCGCCCCGGTACATCGATATGGACAAGTGCATCGCCTGCGGGCTGTGCGCTGAAAAATGTCCTGCCAAGACAGCCAATGAGTTCGAGGAAGGTCTGAGCAAGCGCAAAGCCGCCTACCTGCCCTACGCTCAGGCGGTCCCCCTGAAGTATGTCATTGATCCGGAGCGTTGCATCTACTTCAAAAAAGGCAAGTGCAGGGCCTGCGAAAAATACTGCCCTACTGGAGCGGTCAACTTCGAGGAACAGGAAGAAATCCTGGACCTGCAGGTCGGGTCGGTGATCATGACCACAGGGATGCAGCCCTTTGATCCATCCTCAATTGACGGCTATCAGTACAAAGCGTTCCCCAACGTGGTCACCAGCCTTGAATTCGAGCGCATCCTGGCTGCGGAAGGCCCGACAAAGGGTCACGTGGTCAGGCTCTCGGACGATCAGCCGGCCAAGAGGATCGCCTGGCTGCAGTGCGTCGGCTCCAGGGACTTGAACACCTCCAGCAACGAGTACTGCTCCGGGGTGTGCTGCATGTACGCCATCAAAGAGGCGGTCATGGCCAAGGAGCATGTGGGGCGGGATTTCCAGCCGGCCATCTTCTTCATGGACATGCGCACCTCAGGCAAGGACTTTGAAAAGTACTACACCAAGGCCGAGAAAGACGGGGTTCGGTTCATCCGCTCCAGGGTGCACACCATCACCCAGGTGGACGACTCCGGGACCCTGCGCCTGGAGTACGCCACAGACGATGGACAGCTCAAGCGGGAAGAGTTCGATATGGCCGTCCTTTCCGTGGGCATGGAGCCTGCGGATTCGGCCAGCCAGATTGCAGAGAGCCTGGGCATTGAGCTGACCAGCCACAGCTTTGTCAAGACCGGGGACACCTCGCCTGTATCCACCAATCGGACCGGGGTGTTCGTGGCCGGTGTGGCTCAGGGCTGCAAGGACATTCCCCAGTCGGTCATGGAAGCCTCTGCTGCTGCCTGCAATGCCGGGATGGAGCTGGCCTCGGCCCGGGGAACCGCGGTCCGGGAGAAAGAGTTCCCAGCTGAAAAAGAGATCGACCCGAACGACATCAGGATCGGGGTCTTTGTCTGCAACTGCGGCTCAAACATCGGAGGCGTGGCCGACGTACCGGCTATTGCCGAGTTCGCCAGGGGGCTGCCCCATGTGGCCTATGTGGAGGAGAACCAGTTCACCTGCTCCCAGGACACGCAGGAGAAAATGGCTCAGACCATCAAGGACAACGACCTGAACCGAGTGGTGGTCGCGGCCTGTACCCCACGAACTCACGAACCTCTGTTCCAGGAGACCATTCAGGGTTCAGGACTGAACCCCTACCTCTTTGAAATGGCCAACATCCGCAATCAGTGCACCTGGTGTCATGCCCAGGACAAGGACAAGGCCACTGCCAAATCCAAAGACATGGTCCGCATGGCTGTGGCCAAAGCAGCCAAGCTGGAGCCCATACCTGAGCTGTCCGTGGACGTCGACAAGTCGGCCCTGGTCATCGGCGGTGGTGTGGCGGGAATGACCGCGGCCCTGAGCCTGGCCGGTCAGGGCTTCCCGGTCACTCTGGTGGAAAAGGCCCCGGAACTTGGGGGGGCGGCCAGGGAGGTACACACCACCTGGCAGGGTCAGAACGTCCAAGACTCCCTCAAAGAACTGACTTCTCAAGTCCAGAACCACGAACGGATCACGGTCTTGTGCGAGGCTGAAGTCAAAAAATCCGACGGTTTTGTCGGCAACTTCCAGACTGAGGTGATCACCCGGGAAGGCCCGACCACAGTCACCCACGGCGCTGCTGTCATCGCAACCGGAGGCCGGGCAGCTGACACAGATGAGTACCTCTACCGCCAGAGCGATCGCGTGACCAGGTGGCACGAAATCGAGGAGATCCCGGACAGGGTCAGCCAGGCCAAAAGCATCGCCTTCATCCAGTGCGTGGGTTCCAGGGACGAAAACCGGCCCTACTGTTCGCACATCTGCTGCACGACCTCCATAACCCAGGCCATTGCCATCAAGGAAGAAGATCCTGACAAGAACGTTTTCATCATCTACCGCGACATCCGCACCCCCGGGGCCAAGGAGACCCTGTACAAAAGGGCCCGTCAGCTTGGCGTCGTCTTCATCCGCTACACCCTGGAGAACAAACCTGTGGTCCGGGAAACTGACCAGGGGCTGGAAATCGAGCTCTTCGATCCCATCCTGCAGCGGGAGGTTGTCATCTCGGCCGACCTGCTCAACCTGGCCACAGCCGTGGAGCCCAACCAGGTCAATGAGCTGACCTCCATCTTCAAGCTCCCGGTGAACAGCGAGGGCTTTTTCATGGAAGCCCATGCCAAGCTCAGGCCGGTGGAGTTTGCATCTGACGGCCTGTTCATGTGTGGTCTGGCCCACTATCCCAAGGCCATGGAGGAATCCATAGCCCAGGCCAAAGCCGCGGCCAGCCGGGCGGCCACCATCCTGGCCAAGCCGAAGGTGCACATCTCGCCCATTGTCTCCCAGATCGACCAGGACAAGTGCATCGGCTGTGGTCTGTGCGTTGAGCTCTGCCCCTTCGGGGCCATCGTGCCAGAAGAGATCTCCGAAGGCGTTGTCCGGGCCAAGAACGTGCCCGCCTCCTGCAAAGGCTGTGGAATCTGTGCGGCCAGCTGCCCCCAGCGGGCCATTGACATGCTCCACTTCCGCGACGCCCAGATCGAGGCTGCGATTGAAGCTGCCATGTAGCCAGCCCGGCCTCAGGCCTGGCTGAAGGTCGAAGGTTGAGGGCGATGGTTGAAGGAAAAAACCACGCCTTGGCGCGTGACCACACTCAACTCGGCCAGTTTGATCACACAAGAAACTTCACTGCGAACTCAATTTTCATACCAGAAATCAGACAACAACCACGTGAACCAACCAGAGAGGGAGTTATGGCCCAATTTGAACCCAAAATCATTGCCTTCCTCTGCAACTGGTGCGCCTATGCCGGAGCCGACCTGGCAGGGGTCTCCCGGCTGCAGTACCCATCGAATCTGAGGCCGGTCCGGGTCATGTGCAGCGGACGTGTCGACCCGGTGTACATCGTCGATGCCCTCAAGGACGGGGCTGACGGCGTCCTTGTCTCGGGTTGACACATCGGTGACTGCCATTACCTGGATGGTAATGTACAGGCCGAGAAAAAGATCCGGTTGACCCAAAAAGTCCTGGAGGCAGCCGGAATAGAGCCGGAGCGTCTCCACCTGGAATGGGTCTCCTCGGCTGAAGCCCAGCGCTTCGCTGATGTGGCCACATCCATTGTGGACACAGTGACCGAACTCGGCCCCCTGGACCGGAAAAAAAACAACTTGGCCCTTCAAGCCGTCAGGCGGACCCTGGATGGAGAGATCGTCCGCTGGACCGTGGGCAAGGAGACAGCCCTGACTGATAAAGGGGATGTCTACGGCCGCAGCTGGGATCAGGATCGGTTTGAGGCCACCCTGGACTCCATAGCCCAAGCTGAGCTGGAAAAGAACTTGATTTACGAAGCGCTGAACCAGGGCTGCACATCTGTGCGGGAGGTGGCCTCCTTGACCGGGATGAAGCTGGCCCGGATCTCCTTTGTCATGGCCGACATGGAGCGGACCGGCATGATCGAGTTCAAGGGCATGGAGGACCACAAGCCACAGTTCGCCGCCGTGTGAGCCGAGAGCCTCAGGCTTGACTCGTCATTCTGAGGCCTTACTTCTCACCTGTTCAATTTCATCATGAAAATCAATTGCCATCAATGTTATCGACAAGGATACCTATCATGACAACTCAGTCATCCACGAGCGGCTCGGTCATGGTCGTCGGGGGGGGCATCACCGGGATGCAGGCCTCCCTGGATCTGGCCAACTCCGGCTTCAAGGTCTACCTCGTAGAGCAGTCGCCGTCCATTGGGGGGATGATGTCCTGGCTGGACAAGACCTTCCCCACCAATGACTGTGCGATGTGAATCATCTCCCCTGTACTGGTCGAGGTCGGCCGGCATTTGAACATCGATATCCTCGCCAACAGCGAGATCGAATCTGTTCAGGGAGACAAGGGAAACTTTGCAGTCACTGTCAATTCACGAGCCAGGTACATCGATCCCCAGGCCTGCACCGGCTGCGGAGAATGCGCGTCCCACTGCCCCATCAGTGCAGTGGATGTGTACAACCAATCCATGCGGGAGCGCAGGGCTGTATACATCGATTATGCCCAGGCCGTACCGCTGTCCTTCACCATTGACCTGGACACCTGCATCGGATGCGGCCTGTGCGAAAAAATGTGTCTGGCCGGAGCCATCAAGTATGCCGACACGCCCCAGGAGCACCAGCTGAATGTCGGCTCCATCGCCCTGGCTGTAGGCACCCAGACTTTCGACCCCTCGGGTCTCGACTTCCTGGGTTACGGCCGATATCCGAACGTGGTCACCAGTGCCGAGTTCGAGAGGATCCTCAGCGCTTCCGGCCCCTATTTCGGGAACCTGATGCGCCCCCTGGACCGGGAAGAACCCAGGAAAATCGCCTGGCTGCAGTGCGTGGGTTCCAGGGATATCAATCGCTGCGGGAACGGCTACTGTTCCTCGGTCTGCTGCATGTACGCCATCAAGGAGGCGGTCATCGCCAAGGAGCACGCCACGACCGATCTGGACTGCGCCGTGTTCTACATGGACATGCGCACTTACGGCAAAGACTTTGAACGCTACTTTGATCACGCCCGGGACGAGGAAGGGGTTCGCTTCATCCGCTCCAGGGTGCACACCATCACTGAAGTGGAGGGGACCGGCGACCTGGAGCTGACCTTTGTGGACGACTCCGGCCGGATGCAGTCCGAGGTCTTCAACATGGTTGTTCTTTCCGTGGGCCTGGAGACCTCGCCCCAGACTCTGGAACTGGCAAAGCAGCTCGGAGTGGACATCTCCGACAACCGGTTCTGCCAGACCTCCACCTTTGCCCCCATCTCCACCTCCAGGGACGGAGTCTATGTCTGCGGCGCCTTTCAGGGCCCCAAGGACATTCCGACCTCGGTAATCGACGCCAGTGCCGCGGCTTCAGTGGCCGGAGAGGTTTTGACTCCGGCCCGCTTTTCCGAGACCAGAACCAAGGAAATCGTTCCGGAAAAGCCTGTTCAAGGCGAGCGCCCGAGCATCGGGGTCTTTGTCTGCAAGTGCGGCAGCAACATTGCCGGGGTGATCGACGTCCCGGCAGTCCGGGACTATGCGGCCACCCTGCCATTTGTGGATTACGTGACCGACAACCTGTACACCTGCTCCCAGAACACCCAGGAGGAGATGGCCGAGATCATCGATCAGAAGAACCTCAATCGGGTCATCGTGGCCTCCTGCTCCCCAAAAACCCACGAGCCCCTGTTCCAGGAAACACTGACCAATGCCGGGATCAACAAGTACCTGTTCAACATGGTCAACATCCGCAACCAGGACTCCTGGGTGCACCGAAACAATCCGGGGATGGCCACTGAAAAGGCCAAGGACCTGGTCCGGATGGCTGTCTCCACCGTGGCCCTGAAGGAGCCTTTGGAAGAACCAGAGCTGGGGATCGATCAGACCGCACTGGTCATCGGGGGCGGCATATCTGGAATGACCGCCGCCCTGAGCCTGGCCCGGCAGGGCCACCTGACCCATCTCGTGGAGCGGGACAGCGCCCTGGGCGGGCAAGCCAGGCATTTGTACAAGACCTGGAAGGGTGAAGACATCCAGACCCATCTCCAGGACCTGGTCGCCGAGGTCGAAGCCGAGGACAACATCCAGATCCACCTGCAGACCGCGGTCTCCGATGTGGACGGGTTTGTGGGCAGCTTCAACACCACCCTGGACAACGGATCCGAGCAGCAGACCGTTACCCACGGCGTGACTGTGGTGGCCACAGGGGCTTCAGAGCTCCACCCTGACGAGTATCTCTATGGCCAGGACCCCAGAGTCAAGACCAGCCTGGAGCTGGACCGCATGTTCCAAACCGACGACCCTGAGCTGGGCAAGGTCAACTCAGCCGCGTTCATTCAGTGCGTTGGGTCCAGAGAACCGGAGCGCCCCTATTGCTCCAGGGTCTGCTGCACCCACTCCATCCAGAGCGCCATGGAGCTCAAGAAACGCAACCCGGCCGTGAACGTCTACGTCCTCTACCGGGACATCAGGACCTACGGGGAAAAGGAGAATCTCTACAACCAGGCCCGTCAGGCCGGAGTGATCTTCATCCGCTACTCCCTGGAGGAGAAACCGGTGGTTCAGGCCACGGACTCTGGATTGACGGTCTCGGTGACCGATCCCATCCTGGGACAGCCACTGGAGATCCAGACCGACCTGTTGACCCTGGCCACGGCCATTGTTCCGGAGCGGGACGATAAATTGGCCAACTTCTACAAGATCTCCTTCAATGACGACGGGTTCTTTGCCGAACGGCACGCCAAAATGGGGCCGGCGGAGTTCGCCACCGACGGGATGTTCCTCTGCGGCCTGGCTCACTATCCCAAATCCATCGACGAATCCATCGCCCAGGGCAAGGCTGCCGCCGGCAAGGCCATCACCTTGCTCGCCCAGGAGATCATCCATTCCAGCGGGGAAGTGGCCCAGGTCAACCCCATGTACTGCAGCAGCTGCGGGGTCTGCGTGGCCATCTGCCCGTATTCCGCGCCCTCATTCGTGGAAGAAGGCCGCTTTGCCGGCAAGGCCCAGATCAACCCATCCCTGTGCAAAGGCTGCGGCCTTTGCGCCGCCTCATGCCGTTCCGGGGCCATTGCCCTCAGGGGATCGGACAACAGGCAGATCTACGCCATGATCGAAGCCTTATAAATTTTTTCCCGAGAGCGGCCGCTCTCGGAAAAAGATTTATACCATATGACATGTAAAAATTCCTGAACCTTTTATCACTATTTAAATTTAAAAACTTGCAGTCCGCTGCAAGTTTTTAAAGGAGTGAGAATATGTCTGACTGGGAACCGAAAATCGCTGCCTTTCTCTGCAACTGGTGCTCCTATGGGGCGGCGGACCTGGCCGGCGTCAGCCGAATGCAGTACCCGGCCAACATCCGGGTGATCCGTATTCCCTGCACCGGGGCCATGAGCCCCAACTTCATCCTTCAGTCCCTGCGCCACGGGGTTGACGGGGTCTGGGTCTCGGGCTGACACCCGGGCGAGTGCCACTACATCAGTGGCAACCTCTTCGCCAGACGGCGGTTCGTCGTCTTGAAAGACCTTCTGGAGTATATCGGGATCGAGCCGGGACGGGTTCACTTCTCCTGGATTTCCTCGGCTGAAGCCACCAAGTTTCAGGACACGGCCAAAAAGGTCGTGGAGCAGGTCCGGGCTCTGGGTCCGGCCAAACGTCTTGTCGCAGACATTCGCAAGGAGGCGGCATGAACGACACCACACAGCAGATTCGAGCAGCGGCCCGGCGTCTCCTGGAAGAAGGCGCCGTGGACTGTGTGATCGGATACAGAAAGGGCACCATCCCCATGCAGGAGGAACCCTATTTCGCCTACACTCCGGAGGAGACCGACAACCTGGTCTGGACCGGTTTTTGCGTCAACAACCTGGCCAACTTCCTCATCCGGCGTCCCGGCCGCAATGCCATCGTGGCCCAGGGATGCGTGTCCCGGAATGTGGTCGGGCTGATCAAGGAGAACCAGCTCAACAGAGAGGACGTGTACATCATCGGAGTTCACTCCCCTGGGATGCTCGACGCCGGGAAGATCAAGGAGAACTTCCCGGGCAAGGTCATCACCGGGGTGGAAGAGGCCGATGAGGACATCGTGGTCAAAGGCTGGGGGCTTGAAGAGCGTCTGGACCGCAAGAAGTTCAAGCGGGACAACTGCTACACCTGCACGCACCGCAACGCCGTCCTCTTCGACGAGTTCGTCGGCGAGCAGGGACCCGATACCGGCGGCGGCGACATCGACAAGGTCGCCGATCCCTGGGAGGACCTGGACCCGGACAGCCGCTGGGCCGAGTTCGAGGCCTCCTTCAAGGACTGCATCCGCTGCTATGCCTGCCGCAATGTCTGTCCGCTGTGCTACTGCGACGTCTGCTTCGTGGACGAAAACAACCCTCAGTGGGTGGGCAAATCCCAGCTGGACACAGACGTGTACACCTTTCACATCCTGCGTGCCTTCCATTGTGCGGGAAGGTGCACGGACTGCGGGGCCTGCGAGTCCGCCTGCCCTGTGGGCATCAAGATGCGCAGGCTGACCTCCAAGCTGGAGAAGGACGTCAGGCAACTCTATGATTATCAGCCAGGACTGGACCTGGAGACTCCCGCTCCTCTGTCCAATTACCGCCCGAATGACCCGGATGTGGAAAAATGACCCGGCAGAGTTTCCAGCGCGGACCATATCAGTCTCCACACAGCCCGGATGAAGATCTGGGGCTTGGCTCCTTGATCGATTCAAACCCAGTATGTCAGCTGCGCCAGAGACACAGCTTACATGAGGAATGATTATGCCAGAAAAGATACTCAAGAAAGAGGCCATCAAAGACCTGGTACACAAGTGCTCCAGCGAGCATGAGGTCTTCGCCCCGGTCCGGGACGGTGCCGCCATGGTCTGGTCAAAGATATCACCGGAGGATGAGCTCGAATTTGAGTTCACCAATACGGACATGTCCCCGAAAGGCTACCTGTTTCCTCAGACCGAGTGCATGATGCACTTCACCAACAACTCCGAGGACCCTGAGGGCATGATCCTGGAGGAAGAACCCGGGCTTTCCCAACCAAGGGCCCTGTTCAACATCCGCCCCTGCGACGCCAAGGCCTTCTGCGTCCTGGACCTGGTCTTTGAACGGGATGAGGACTCCACCGACGTCTACTGGAAGGACAAGCGGGACAAGACGGCCCTGATCGGTCTGGCCTGCAAGCACCCTTGCCCGACCTGCTTCTGCACCTCGGTGAACTGCGGTCCTCACCATGAAGAGGGTCTGGACATCCTGCTGGTCGATCTCGAGGACCGTTTCCTGGTCAAGCCCCTGACCCCCAAAGGCGATGAGCTGACCAAAGACCTGGACCAGGCGGATGAAGAGGACATCGCCCAGGCCAAGGAGCAGAAGGCATCAGCCGAGGCTGCCATCACAACTGGCGTGGGCATGGACAACATCAACTCCAGGAACGTGCTCGAAGAGTACGAACACCCCTGCTTTGACCGGATTTTCGAATCCTGCATCAACTGCGGGACCTGCACCTTCTTTTGCCCCACCTGCCACTGCTTCGACATCCAGGACGAGACCCAGGACGACTACGGCAGGCGCATCCGAAACTGGGACACCTGCATGAGCTGGCTGTTCACCCATCACACCTCGGGACACAACCCCAGGGCGACGAAACAGCACCGTGTCCGCCAGCGTTTCATGCACAAGTTCAAGTACATGCCCATCAAGCTGGATGGAGCCATCGGATGCGTGGGCTGCGGCCGGTGCACCTCCAAATGTCCGGTGAACATTGATGTGCGCAGCGTGGTCAACAGGATGAACGAACCAATCAGCGACTGAAGCGAGAGAGCCATGAAAAATCCCTATCTGCCGTATCCAGTGCGCATCAGCAGGGTTGAAATCGCAACCGAAGACAAGAGCTTGAGGACTTTCGACTTTGAATTTCTCAATGCCCAGGATGCCAAGGCCTTTGATTATCTCCCGGGGCAGTTTGCCGAGCTCTCAGTTCCGGGGTTCGGGGAAGCCCCCATCGGCATTGCCTCCAGCCCCACAGAAGGTGACCACCTGACCTTCACTGTCAGCAAGGCCGGCAAAGTCACCAGCAGGCTGCACGCCATGAAGGAAGGAGACATCATGGGCGTCCGGGGCCCTCTGGGTCACTCCTATCCCCTGGGTGACATGGAAGGCAAAAACATCGTCATCCTGGCCGGGGGGTATGCCGTGACCACCCTGCGCTCGACCATGATCTGGCTGCTCCACCCGGACAACCGGGACAAGTACGGCGAGATCACCTTCATCTACGGGGCCAGGACCCCGGGGATGCTCCTGTACAAAGACATTCTCGAGGAATGGGATCAGCGCAGCGATGTCAACACCTACATCACCATCGACAACAAGGTCGAAGGCTGGGACAAGTATGTGGGGTTCGTGCCCCAGATCGCGGATCAGGTCTCGCCAAAGCCGGACAATGCCGTGGCCCTGATCTGCGGGCCGCCGATCATGATCAAGTTCACCCAGCCGGTCCTGGACAAGATGGGCTGGACCGGCGACCAGATAATCATGAGCTTGGAAAACAGGATGAAGTGCGGCATCGGCATCTGCGGCCGATGCAATGTCGGACCCTTTTATGTCTGCAAGGACGGCCCTGTCTTCACCAAGGCTCAGCTGGACGAACTCCCCAAAGAGTACTGACGCTCGAGAGCGTCAGTACTCTTTGGGATAAAAAAAAGGCCGCTTTTGAGCGGCCTTTTTTGATGTCAAATCCAAATATTCAGAATTCAGCCCGGCCAGCGGCCGACGCTGAATTCTGAGTCACGATCCTCTCCAGGCCGCAGAACACATTCAGCCGCTCAGGCCGGGCATAGGCAATCAGGGTCATCCCCGCCTGCATGGCAATGTCCACTCCCAAAGACGAGGGTGCAGTCCTGGACATGACGATGGGCACTCCCATCCTGGCGCATTTCATGACCATGTCCGAGGTAAGGCGGCCGGTGGTGAACATGGCCCCGCCGGCAGGGAACCGCTCCAGGAGCAGGGCCCCAATGACCTTGTCCACGGCGTTGTGCCGGCCCACGTCCTCATAGGCCACCTGGAAGCGCCCGTCCGACCAGAATCCGCACCCATGGACGCAGTGGGTGTCCCGCTGCAGAGAGGAGAAGCTCAAGGTTCTTCGAATGAGCTGACCGATCTCGGCAAAAGTGATCCGGGTCTCGTGCAGCTCAGGAAAAGGGCCCTCCAGGAAGCGCCGGGCTATCCGTCCTGTCCCGCCGCACCCGGAGGTGACGATCATCTCCTCCCGGCTGGGTGCACTGTCTCCATCGACCCTGGCATACACGGTAACCAGGCCCTGATCACAGACAAGCGTCTCCACCACCTGCCCCTTATCGGTCAGGTATCCCTGCCCAAAGAGGAATCCAACCGCAAACTCCTCGATGTCGGCCGGCATGACCATTGAGGAGCCAACCACCTCTTCATTCAGAGCTATTTGAATCGGAACTTCCTGGAGAACCGTTTCTGTCTCCGGTCGGCATCCTTCAGGGGTGGCTATGGTCGTGGCATACGATTTGGTGACCTGATCCATGTGTGTCCCCTCAAATTTCAACCTTGACCCTTGGATCCCTCACCGCGATTGACCGAGCTGAGAGTTTTGACCGACAGCATGGTTTTGGGCTACAGATGGCCTGTGTCAGCGCAGCCTCTGGCTGCGCTGAATATTTGGATTTGGACCGAAGAAAGAACCTTACTTTTAAGCACAATGTGCCACCTTGATGCAGCCAGTTTGATCAAGAAAGAAACTCCATTGCCGGGCCTGATTCGACCATAATTCCTTGAGATTGCTTCATCGGAGAGATCGCTCGCTCTGCTCGGGACAGGCCTCGGAACGGCGGGAAGGGTCTCAGCTACGGGGAGGATCTGTGACTCGTCATTGCGAGCACAGCGAAGCAATCTCTCAGGAAAGGGCCTGGAGTGTGCGATCCTGCACTGCCCTTCCGAATCACAAGGCCACAAACACCCTTGACAGGATTGCCGCATGCTCACAGCCCTTGTTCCGGTTTTTCTGATCATTCTTCTCGGGTACCTCTTCAAGCGGATCGGCTTTCCAGGCACCAGTTTCTGGGGGGCGGCAGAACGAATCACCTATTTTGTATTCTTCCCGGCCCTGCTGATCAACAAACTGGCTTTTGCCACCTTTTCATCCGTGACAACCCTTCCCCTGGCAGCCTCGCTGGTCTGTTCCATCCTCATCCTGAGCGCTTCGCTTCTCATTCTCCGGCCCCATCTGGGTCTTGCCGGACCATCCTTCACGTCCGTCTTCCAGGGGAGCATCAGATTCAACACCTTTGTCGGACTGGCTGCAATTTCAGCCCTGCTCGGAAGCTCAGGCCTGACCCTGGCTGCAGTAGCCCTTGTGGCCATGATCCCGATCATCAACCTCATCTGCGTGCCCACAGTGGCCCATTTTGGTATCGGGCAAGGAGCCAGCCTGTTCTCGCTCATCCGGGAGGTTCTGCGAAACCCTTTGATACTGGCCTGCTTGATCGGCTTTTCCATCAACCTTTCCGGCCTTCCGACTCCAGAGAGCCTGTTCCGTGTGTTCGACCTTCTGGGAAGAGCAGCCCTTCCCACCGGCCTGCTCGCAGTAGGTGCCGGGCTTGAGCTCAAAAGCATGAGCTCCAATGTCCGCGGACTGCTCATCTCTTCAGCGTGCAAGCTGATCGCCTTTCCTCTGCTGACAGCGGTCTTGTGCTCCCTGTTCAATGTCAGCCCCGAAGGCAGAATCGTGGCCGTGGTCTTTGCCGCCCTGCCGACAGCAGTATCCGCTTTCATCCTGGCTCGTCAATTGGGGGGGGACACCTCCCTCATGGCCTCGATCATCACCATTCAGACCATTCTGTCCGCACTCACCCTCCCCCTGATGCTCAACCTCCTCGTATGAAACTCACCTGTTGGCGTCTTTTCTGTTTTCATGTTGACAAAGAGCGACATTGTTTTACAATTTATCATGTTAACCAGCCCAACCCACTTCTTTCGACACCCAAATCAAGGAGGGTACCCCTATGCAACGTCTCAAACACGGTCTGGCGCTTTTATGTGTCCTGCTCTTCATGGCCGCATCCGTTCCAGCCTTTGGAACCGACACCGTTCCCAAGGTGGACAACTTTCTCTTTCTCTATGATGGATCTGGATCCATGCGGGGCCATTACGATGCCTTGAAAGAAAGAAAGGCTCTTTTGGCCAAAGAGGCCATGCAGACCATGAACGGCGAGATCCCGGCCCTGGACTACACAGCCGGCCTGTTCACCGTGGCCCCCAGCTTCGTGACCAATGCCCCCATGGGCAGCTTTCCCAATCCAGCCTATGGTGAAGCCATTGCTGACCTTCCTGTTCCCTCGGCCATGTTCGGAATCCAGACCCCCCTGGCTGCCGGGATGCAAAACCTGGACAGCGTTCTGGGCGGACTGTCCGGCCCCACGGCCGTGATCCTCTTTTCCGACGGAGGGGAAAACAGGGGTGGCCACCCGGCCCAGGTGGCGCAGCAGCTGGCCTCTAGGCACGACGTCTGTTTTCACGTGGTCAGTTATGCCCAGTCAGCCAAGGAAAAAGACGTCCTGGAAGGGATCGTCAGCAATCAGGACTGCTCGACCATGATCAGCGCTGAGGACTTCCAGGATGAGGCCGCCCGGTCCAGCTTCATTCAGAACATTTTCTACACCGCTCACCAGGACAGCGACGGCGACGGGGTCGTGGATGCACATGACCAGTGCCCGGGAACCCCGGCCAATGTTCAGGTCGATTCAAGGGGCTGCCCCCTGGACAGCGATGGCGACGGCGTACCGGACTACAAGGACGAGTGCCCGGGAACCCCGGACGGAGTCCAGGTCGATTCAAGGGGCTGTGCCCTGGACAGTGACGGGGACGGCGTACCGGACTACAGGGACGAGTGCCCTGGAACAGCGAAGATCCTGGAAGTCGACGACAGGGGTTGCCCAGTGGAGACCAGGATGGACCTGCAGCTCAGGTTCGACTTTGACAAGGCCGAGATCAGACCGGAATACACTGACGAGCTGAACAAAGCCGGCATGTTCCTCAAAAAGCATCCTGAAGCCACCATGACCATAGAAGGCCACACTGACAGTGCCGGTCCCGAAGATTACAACCAAAAGCTCTCCGAGCGCAGGGCCGCCAGTGTCAAGGACTACCTGGTCAACGAATTCGGCGTCGATGCCTCCAGGCTGACGACCAAAGCCTATGGCGAGTCCAGACCCATTGCCTCCAACGGGACGAAGGAAGGCAGGCAGAAGAACCGCAGGGTCATCGGAGTGATCTCCGAGGCCTTGAAAAAGAAATAACCCCCTCTGATGCGGGACATGCAAGGGCCGGCCCCAAGGTCGGCCCTTTCTGTTTTGGAGAATGAGTATGCTCACCCGGTGGCTCCCATGGAAAATGATCATCAGACGCGCTGCTCAACGGTACGGCTTCATCGACCCTGTTTCCTTGATGGCCAAACTGCGGCGTTTTGCCCAGCCATCTGAAGTCCAGGAACCCATTGAGCTCATCCGGGCCGGAATCCTCTTTCACGCCAGAGGCCTTATCAACACCAAGGCCATTCAGCACAATCTGGACTGGATCTGGCCTTTCTGGGTTCAGCGGCAGTTCAATCCCTCGGATGTCTCCTTTATTCCCCGCAGCTTCTCCGTCAGCCACGTCAATCTGACCCATCGGAACTGGACTGCAGTCGGCCTGCCTGACCTGGACGACTATCCAATTGTCGATCCCCGGGGCCTGATCACCCCGTATCACGACAGCTGGTCCATTGATCTCTGGGTCATGGATGAAAACGGACAGGCCCTCTATCCTTCAAGGCTGCCTGAAGTGGACCAGAGGCTGGACCTGGAACCGACTCTCAGGGTGGTCACCAGGGCTGGAGAGCAGGGGCTGGGCCTGGAGAGCAGGGTCTATGCCGAACAGGATCCACAGCCTCGATTGTCCGTCGATGTCCAGGGGTGGGCTTCCCAGGGAGGCTGGCTGATTGTGGCTTTGCGGCCTTACAATCCAGAAGGCATTCAGTTCATTGAAAAAATCACGCCCTCTGCCGGCCGATCGTGCCTGCAGATCAACGCCAGGCACAGTCTCGAATTCGACAGTCCTCCAGAACGAACCGTCTATTCAGACTATGCTGAAGGCGACGTGGTCCACCGCCTGTGGACAGACACGCCCGGTCACGGGACGAGCTGCAAAGTGGGCATGGCCACCGGTGCGGCCATGTTTCCAATTCCACAGGGTTCAAGCGGCAGAAGCATCAAGCTCAACCTGCCCCTGCAGGACTCCCAGCCGACCCATCCCAGGTCCTCTCAAACCTGGGCCCAAGCAAAAGCATCCACGGCTGAGCTGAACATCCCCGATCCCTGGATGCAGAAGCTCTATGACACCGCAGTGCACACTCTGATCCTGCTTTCAGCCCGGGAAGTCGTACCCGGTCCTTACACCTACAAAAGATTCTGGTTCCGGGATGCCTGCCTGATGCTCAATGCCCTGCTGGCCATTGGTCTGGACAAGAGAGCTGCCCGTCAACTGGACAGTTTCCTGCCCAATCAGCGAATGACCGGCTACTTTCATTCCCAGGAAGGAGAGTGGGATGCCAATGGCGAAGTGCTCTGGATCCTGGACAGGTTTCAGCAGCTCTCCAGCCATCAGCTCTCCCCGGCCTGGTCCAGGGCGGCTTTCAAGGCCGCCAAATGGATCTGGAAGAAAAGGATCAAAAGCAACTCCTCTGATCTTCACCACGGATTGCTGCCCCCGGGGTTCAGCGCCGAACATCTTGGACCGGTGGATTACTACTACTGGGACAACTTCTGGTGCTTAGGCGGTTTGCGGTCCGCCAAGCGGATCATGAAACGCTTTCAGGCTTCTGCCGCAATCCTGAACAGAATAGAGAATGAGGCCGACAACCTGGAAAAGGCCATTTTCACCAGCATCGCCTCCATACCTGAACACCGCTCCAGAGGAGGGATTCCAGCTTCACCCTATCGCCGCCTCGATGCCGGTGCAGTGGGTTCCCTGGCGGCAGACTATCCTTTGCAGATCACACCCCCGGGAGACAGCCTGATCCAGTCCACGCTGTCCTTTCTCCAGCAGGAGTGCATGCATCACAACGGCTTTTTTCAGGACATGATCCACTCCGGGATCAACCCCTATCTGACCCTGCACCTGGCCCAGGTCCAACTCAGGAGCGGGGACCTGTCCTGCCTGGACCTGGTCCGAACTGTGGCCGACCTGGCCTCGCCCACCGGGCAGTGGCCAGAGGCCATCCACCCGTTGACTCTCGGAGGCTGCATGGGTGACGGCCAGCATGGCTGGGCCGCCGCAGAATGGGTGATGATGCTGAGGAACATGTTCGTCCGGGAAGAGGGGGATGAGCTGATCATCGGTTCAGGCCTCTTCCCAGACTGGCTCCAGTCTGGACAACCACTGTACTTTGGACCTACTCTGACCCCGTATGGTCCAGTCACGGTGGACATCCGTCCGGACAGCGCCGGGGCAGAACTGAGAGTCGAGGCTCAGGGCCGGCAAAAGCCCAAAACAGTGCAGGCCAGCCTGCCGGGCCTGGCTGCTGAGACTGTCCAGCCAAACCAAACCGTACACCTTGCCAGGGATGGTCAATGAAGGTCGTCATGTTCACCAACACCTACCTGCCCCATGTCGGGGGGGTAGCCAGATCGGTGTCCACATTTGCCCAGGATCTTCAAGACCTGGGACACGAGATCATGGTCGTCTGCCCGCACTTCAGCGGCACTGAAGACGCCCCTGGTCAGGGATTGGTGCCTGTGGTCAGGGTTCCGGCCATCCAGAACTTCAACGGCAGCGACTTCTCAGTCCGCATCCCCATCCCGTTTTCCCTGAGCCAGCAGCTGGACACCTTTCGCCCCGACCTGGTGCACAGTCACCACCCCTTTCTCATGGGAGACACAGCCTTGCGTTGCTCAAGGCAGCGCAAGCTGCCCCTGATCTTCACCCACCACACTTTGTACGAGCGCTACACCCACTACGTGCCTCTTGATTCCGATCCCATGAAGCGTTTCGTGATCAGACTGTCCACTGAATACGCCAACATGTGCAACAGGGTCATCGCACCCAGCCGCAGCGTGGCCGAGCTGATCAAAAGCCGGGGAGTGGCCAAGCCGATCCACGAAATTCCAACCGGAGTGGATGTGGATGCCCTGACCTCCGGAGACCGGGAAGCCGTGCGCAAGGCCTTGAATATTGGCCCGGAGACCCTGGTCATAGGTCATGTCGGACGGTTGGCTCCGGAAAAAAACCTGGCTTTTCTGGGCCAGTCCGTGGCCCGGGCCCTGGAAGACATCCCGGAGGGCGTCTTTGTGCTCACCGGCGACGGGCCCAGCCTGAAGACTGTTCAGGACGAATTCGCCAGGCGGGGGTTGACCGAGAGGCTCATCACCACCGGCAAAAAGACCGGCCAGGAGCTCATCGACATGTATCAGGCCATGGACCTGTTCGTCTTTGCCTCCACCTCGGAAACCCAGGGCCTGGTCCTGGCCGAGGCCATGGCTGCAGACAATCCGGTCATCGCCCTGGATGCCTCAGGCACCAGAGAGGTGGTCCAGGACGGGTCCAATGGCCTCCTTCTGTCCAGCCAGGCCACGATTGATGACTTTGCTGCAGCCATCACCCGGTGGGCCTCAGAACCCGAAAAGAGACAGGCCTGGAGCACAGCAGCCCGGGAAACGTCCCGGAACTTTTCCCGCCAGCGCTGCGCCAAAACCCTTGCCGATGTGTATGCATCAGCCCTGTCCTCTTTCCACCCCGACGTCTCCCCCTTTGAGGACCTCCAGCCCTGGGTTGCGGTCCTGACCTCACTGAAAACCGAGTGGGATCTCATCTCCCAGAAGACCTCGGCCTTTTTCTCAGCAGTCACACCGCCCCAGGACAGATGATTCATCTCCAGGGCTGTCCCGGGACAATCCTGAAAATGAATCATTTTTGTATCATTTTAAGTCCTGGCAACTCAAAAGATGCAATATTGTCATCATCAGCTTGTCCTGCGGCAAAACCGACAATGCCCATGACTTCAAAACCCGTGATGCTTTGAAAGCGACGAAAAGGCGAACCTGTCCTCTCAGAATCTCAAGCCCAGACAAGCTCTCCGCACTTTCAATCCATATCCAAGATTCAGCCTGGCCAGAAGCAAAGCTGAATCTTGGCACCCTCCTTGCTTCAGTGAAGAAAAACACTTTGTGAGGAGGCAACAGGAATGAATGCAGCAGACACGGTTTTCATCATCATCGCTTCGGCACTGGTCATGTTCATGACCCCTGGCCTGGCCCTGTTCTATGCCGGGCTGACCCGGTCCAAAAATGTTCTGGGCACGATCATGCAGAGCTTTATTGCCCTTGGCGTGGTCACCCTGGTCTGGATCCTCTGGGGCTACACCCTGGCCTTTGGGACCGATTTCGGGGGTCTGATCGGAGGGCTCGACTTTTTCGGGCTCCGAGGCGTGGGTCCCGAACCCAACCCTGACCTGGCCGGAAACATCCCCCATTTGATTTTCATGATCTTTCAGTGCATGTTCGCCATCATCACTGCCGCCCTGATCACCGGAGCCTTTGCCGAACGCTTGAAGTTCAGCGCCTTTCTGATCTTCACCGTCCTCTGGTCCACACTGGTCTACAGCCCGCTCTGCCACTGGGTCTGGGGCGGCGGATGGATGGGGGCCATGGGCGCCCTGGACTTTGCCGGCGGAGCGGTGGTCCATATGAGCTCGGGCAGCGCCGCCCTGGCTGCCGCCCTGGTGGTTGGCAAAAGGCAGGGCTTTGGTCAGCGGGCCTTCATTCCGCACAACCTGCCCATGACCATCACCGGTGCAGCCATCCTCTGGTTCGGGTGGTTCGGATTCAATGCCGGCAGCGCCCTGGCTGCGGACGGACTGGCGGCCAACGCCTTTGTGACCACGCACATCGCCACGGCCATGGCCGCCCTGGGCTGGCTCCTGGTGGAAAAAATGCATCGGGGCAACCCCACGACCCTGGGGGCCGCCTCCGGAGCCGTGGCCGGACTGGTGGCCATCACTCCGGCTGCCGGCTTTGTCAGCCCCATGTCTTCCCTTTTGCTGGGACTTCTGGCCGGATTCATCTGTTACGGCGGAGTGCTCCTCAAGGAGCGGCTGGGTTACGACGACTCCCTGGACGTCGTGGGCATCCACGGCCTGGGCGGAATCTGGGGGGCCCTGGCCACAGGACTGTTCGCCTCCACCGCCGTGAACAGCGGCGGGGCAGACGGCCTGTTCTTCGGCAATCCCCTGCAGTTTGGCATCCAGCTCGTGTCCGTGATAGCCACTTGTGCTTTTTCCTTTGGCATGACTTTTGGTATCCTCAAAGTGGTCGACAGGGTGGTTGGGCTTCGTCTGGAACCGGAAGAAGAAGAACAGGGCCTCGACCTCAGTCAACACAGTGAAACAGGCTATCAATTCTAGGAGGTTCAGGCATGAAAAAAATAGAAATCATCATCAGGCCTTTCAAGTTGGATGCTGTCAAGGACGTCTTGACCACAGTCGGGATCAAAGGCATGACCGTGACCGAAGCCAAAGGATTCGGCCGGCAGCGTGGCCATACCGAGATATACAGAGGCGCCGAATATCAGGTCGACCTGGTGCCCAAGATCAAAGTTGAAGTCGTGGTTGAAGAATCGGTGGTGGACACGATCATCGCTGCAGTCCAGGACTCGGCCCGGACAGGGAAGGTCGGAGACGGCAAGATCTTCATCCATGATGTGGCTGACGTGATCCGGATCAGGACCGGAGAGCGGGGTCCCGACGCTTTGTAACTCCCCTCCGGCAACCGAATCAGATTGCCCCCTGTGTCCACTATGGCAGCCCTGCCTTTTGCCGGGCTGCCATAGTGGACATTCTCCCATCCCGTTAAGACAGCCAAGGCCATCACAAACCTGTTTGGCCGGGCCTCGCCTCTTGGAGACATAATCCCGCCAGCCGCCTCCTGAGCCTCCCATCCCCGTTCGGCACTGTTACAATTTTTCCGCCCTCTTCCTTTGCATTTTTGAGCCGCAGCCTATAAAATCGACACCTGCAGTATGTCAGCTTTGCCTCTGGCTGCGCTGATCTGTATCCTCCAACACCTTTTCGTCTGCAGCACCTCTGTTCTGCAGGCAGTTCATACGAGCGAGTTGAGATCAATGCCAAGCACCATTCACCTCAGCGACGATCCTCAGTGGTACAAGGATGCCATCATCTACCAGCTCCACGTCAAAGCCTTTTTCGATTCCGACAACAACGGCATCGGCGACTTCCGGGGATTGGTCAAAAAGCTGAACTATTTGGAAGAGCTGGGCTGCAATGCCGTCTGGCTCTTGCCTTTTTATCCGTCCCCGCTCAGGGATGACGGCTACGATATTGCCGACTACGGCAGCGTCCACTCCAACTACGGGACTGTGGACGACTTCCGCTTTTTTCTCGATTCCGCCCATGAGCGGGGGATCCGGGTCATCACCGAGCTCGTGCTCAACCACACCTCTGATCAGCACCGCTGGTTCCAGGAGGCCAGAAGGGCCCCTCTGGGATCTTCAAAGCGCAATTTCTATGTCTGGAGCCAGACCACGGAGCGCTACAAAGAGACCCGGATCATCTTCAAAGACTTTGAAACCTCCAACTGGACCTGGGATCCTGTAGCTCAGGCCTATTACTGGCACCGTTTCTACTCTCATCAGCCCGATCTCAACTTTGAAAATCCGGAGGTCCAGGAAGCCCTGTTCCAGGTCCTGGATTTCTGGTTCGACATGGGGGTGGACGGCATGCGCCTGGATGCGGTGCCCTACCTTTTTGAACGGGAGCACACCAGCTGCGAGAACCTGCCAGAGACCCACCAGTTCCTGAAAAAACTCCGCTCCCATGTGGACAGCAAGTTTCCCAACACTATGCTTCTGGCCGAGGCCAACCAGTGGCCCGAAGACGCGACGCCCTATTTCGGGCAGGGTGACGAATGCCACATGGCCTTCCACTTCCCGATCATGCCCAGACTGTTCATGGCCCTGTGGATGGAAGACCGTTTTCCAATCATCGACATCCTGGAACAGACGCCTGCCATTCCAGAGACATGCCAGTGGGCCATATTTCTGCGCAATCACGATGAGCTGACCCTGGAGATGGTCACAGACGAAGAGCGGGACTACATGTACCGCATGTATGCCAAGGACCCCAGGGCCAGGATCAATCTCGGCATCCGGAGACGACTGGCTCCGCTCTTGAACAACAACCGGCGCAAGATCGAGCTCATGCACTTCCTGCTCCTCTCCCTGCCTGGAACCCCGATCATCTATTACGGGGACGAAATCGGCATGGGGGACAACTACTTTCTCGGGGATCGAAACGGAGTCAGGACACCCATGCAGTGGAGCCCGGATCGAAACGCCGGCTTTTCAAAGACCAACCCCCAGCAGCTCTACCTCCCGGTGATCATGGACCCGGAGTACCACTACGAAGTCATCAACGTCGAAAATCAGGACCGCAACCCTTCGTCCTTTCTGTGGTGGATCAGACGGGTTATCGGCATGCGCAAACGCTTCCAGGCCTTCGGCAGGGGCGAGACCACCTTTCTCTTCCCGGACAACCCCAAGGTCCTGGCCTTCACCAGGACCACTCCGGAAGAAACCATCCTGGTGGTCATCAACCTGTCCCGTTTCGCTCAGTCGGTGTCCCTTGACCTATCAGACTATCATGGCTGCGTGCCTCAGGAGCTGTTCAGCGGGAACAGGTTCCCCCGAATTTCCTCCGCACCCTACCTCTTCACCCTCGGAATCCATGACTACTTCTGGTTTCAGCTCATCCCGCAGGAAGGCCTGACCTCTCTTGCTCCGGAAAAGGAGCTGCCGGAGCTGGAGCTGAATCAGACCTGGGACGGCATTTTCAGCAACTCCTGTCAGGACTACCTGGAGCAGACCATCCTGCCGGAGTATCTCAAACGGAGCCACTGGTCACGGGCGGTGAGCAAGCGCCTCCTGCAGGTCACGATCAAGGACCGCATCCCCATGGCCACGCAGAACAACCACCACTGGCTGGTCTTGATCCTTTGCTGGTTCACAGAAGGCTCCCCGGAGCATCACTTTCTGTGCCTCTCTTTCCAGCCTGAGGAAGACCAGGGCAGCCTGCGCATCCCTCAGCATGCCATTCTGGCCAACCTGAAAATACAGGAAAAGCACGGCATCCTCTATGATGGACTCTATTCCGCCCATGTTCAGGTCGGCCTGCTGAAGCATCTGACTTCCCGGCAAAAGCTCATGGGAACCCGGGGGATCCTTCGCTTCACCCCATCTGAGCCGCTAACCTCTTTGATCCAGGAATGGGATCGGGCCGACTCCAGGCTGGTGTCTGAAAAAAAAGACAACATGCTGGTTTACTACCCCAAGGAGCTGTGCCTGAAACTTTACCGTACCCCGGAAGAAGGACCCAATCCAGGGCAGGAGATCCTCCAGCACCTGAGTCAGAGGGCCGGGCTGGATTTCGTGCCTGAATTCGCCGGGGACATGATCTACAGCGCATTTGGGGAAGAACCCATGACCCTGGGCATTTTCAGGAGCTATATCCAGAGTCAGGGCGAGGGTGATGCCTGGGCCCTGACCCTTGATGCCCTGCATCACTTCTTTGAAAACATTGTCTCCAAAAAGCAGGATCTGGACCGGAAAACCTGCCTGCCCAAATCCCTCTTCAGGGTCCAGCCCGAAGCCATCCCGGACATCCTGACCGAATGCATTGGAGCCTTCTTTCTGCAGTTGTTTCAGCTCCTGGGGCAGAAGGTGGCCGACTTTCACCTGGCCCTGGCCCAGGCGAGCGATTCAGTTGACCTTTGCCCGGAACCCTTCACCTTCTTTTACCAACGCTCCGAGTATCAATCCATTCGAACCCTGATCAAACGCAGCATTCACGGCCTGCGCAAGCACTATCACACCATGCCCAAAAACACGCTTTTTCTGGTTGAGGAACTCCTCCAGGACGAGCATGCTTTTCTGAGTCTGGCCCAGAGAATCACCCAGCACAGGATCGAAGCCCAAAAAACCAGAATCCACGGCAACCTCAAGCTGACCAACATCCTGTTTACCGGAAGCAGCTTCGCCATTCTCAATTTCGAGGGCGATGCCACCCGGCCCCTGAGTCAGAGGCGGCTGAAACGGTCTCCTGTCCTGGACCTGGCTGCCGTCCTTGGTTCCTGTCACTTCGCCGCCCATACCGCATTGACCAAAAACACCACCCTGCAGTACGAGGAAATCGAGGAGCTGCAGCCCTGGGTGGGAATCTGGCACAAGGCCGTGAGCGGGACATTTCTCAACTCCTACCTCCAGGCGGTCAAAGGCTCCGCCTTTCTGCCCAGAAAAAGATCCCATCTCAGGATCCTCCTGACCCATTTCCTTCTGGAAAAGGGATTCCATGAGATCTATCATTCCCTGGACAACCGCCAGCACCGCATAGCCCCTTTGATCAGAGGCATCCAGGCTGTCCAGAACTGGCGCTGAAACCGTCAAGCGACTCCTGAAGCCCACATGGCAGTCCCAGCGATGACAAGCCCCAAGCAATGACCAACCCAGGGGGGCTTCCCCGCAACCTGCTCTGAAGCCGCCCAGGATGCCCCAACCAGAGGAGGGCCATGATGAATACCAGAACCGCAGGCATACTCATGCATGTCACCAGCCTGCCATCACCTTTTCCGATAGGCGATCTCGGTCCGGAAGCCTATCGATTCGCCGATTTTCTGGTCCAGAGCGGATTCGGCCTCTGGCAGGTGCTGCCTCTGAATCCGACCAACCCCATCTCCCATCACTCCCCCTACTCCAGTGACTCGGCCTTTGCCGTCAATCCTTTGCTCATCAGCCCGGAAATCCTGGTTGAAGACGGCTTGCTGACCCAGGACGAGCTGCCCCAAAGGACTGAAGAACAGCCTCTGGACCGGGTGGACTACGACCTGGCCGGACAACAGAAAGGAGCCTGTCTGGAAAGGGCCTTTCAGCGCTTTCAGGAACAAGGGCATTCATGGCCGTATGAGCGCTTCTGCAGGGACAACGCCTTCTGGCTGGAGGATTTCGCACTCTTCAGGACCTTGAAGCGCCTGCACCATGATCAGGGCTGGTTCACCTGGCCTGCTGAGCACAAGGACCGGCACCCTGAAGCCCTGGATCGTATCAGGCATGAGCTGGCCATGGATATCGAACGGGAAAAAGTTGTCCAGTACTTCTTCTTTTCCCAGTGGCATCGACTCAAGTCCTACTGCAACGACAGAGGGATCCAGATCTTTGGAGACATCCCCATCTATGTCAGCTATGACAGCTCCGATGTCTGGGCCAACCGGGAGCAGTTCAAGCTCGATGACCAGGGGACGCCAGTCACCGTGGCCGGCGTACCTCCGGACTATTTCAGCGAAACCGGCCAGCTCTGGGGCAATCCTGTCTACAACTGGGACCACCTGCAGGAAACCGGGTACCGGTGGTGGATTGCCAGGCTCAAACACACCCTGGCCCTGCTTGATGTCATCCGCATCGACCATTTCCGTGGTTTTGTGGGATTCTGGGAAGTCCCCAACGGTGAAACCACGGCCATCAACGGCCAGTGGACATCTGCTCCGGTCTATCAGTTCTTCCGGACCCTGCTCCGGCAGTTTCCCTCCCTGCCCATCATTGCCGAAGACCTGGGGGAAATCACCCCCGACGTGCGGGAGGCCATTGCCCACTTCGGTTTTCCAGGCATGAAAATCCTGACCTTTGCCTTTGATTCCGACGACCCCAACCATTCCTTCCTGCCCCACAACTACCCCAGAAACTGTGTGGTCTATACCGGCACCCACGACAACAATACCGTCTTGGGCTGGATTGAAAACGAAGCTGCTCCCGAGGAACGGGACAGGCTTTTCGCCTATCTGGGCCGACAGATCGACCCCCGAGACCTGCCCTGGGTTCTGATCAGGCTGGGCATGCAGTCGGTTGCCAACCTGATGGTCGTACCCATGCAGGACCTGCTCTGCCTTCCTGAATCGACACGCATGAACACCCCGGCGACCAGGGAAGGCAACTGGCTCTGGAGGGTCAGCCCTGAACAGCTCTCCCCGGTGCTGGCTGACGAGGCCAGAACCATGAACAGGATCTACGGCAGGTTGTAACCGGCTCAGATCCTGTCCGGCAGCTCATCCCGGTCCGGGTTTGATCTTTGAAGTTTTTCCAGGTATGTCTCTCTGCCGTTTGTTGTGAACAGCAGTCACATTTCAGCCCTGCCGCTGGCAGGGCTGAATATTTAGATTTTTGATCAAGAAACAACCTTGCTTTTTGCAGAATGTGTTCCCTTTGATACAGCCCGTTTGATCAAGGAAGAAACTGGCATTGCCGTGCCTGAATCGACGATCTTGCTGTGAAGCTTCATACGGGCGAAGCCTTCGGATGGGCTGAAAACTCCGGCAACTTACGAGCCCGGACTTCGGTCGTATAACCTTTGAGACGTTCAGAGAGAGGAGAACAGGACATGAGCGCAAAACCCATCGGAGCAAGGATCAAGAAGCTTCGCCAGGCAAGAGAGTTGAGCCTGAAGGACATCGCCTCCCGAACCGGCCTGGACCCTGACTTTCTCAAGGCTGTGGAGGACGATTCCACCTACCCGTCTCTTGGCCCTTTGCTCAAGATTTCCAGGGCCCTTGGCACCAGGCTGGGAACCTTTATGGACGACAAGATCAGCCAGGACCCCCTGATCATCCGCCTCCAGGATCGCGAAGAGGAGCTGAACATGCACAGGGGCAAGGGACAGCCGGTGTCGCAACGCTTTTTCTCCCTTGGCAAGGGGAAAAACGACCGGCACATGGAACCCTTCTTTGTCAGGCTGATGCCTGAGCCGAACGGAGACAGGCCGTTTTCGTCCCACGAAGGCGAAGAGTTCATCGTGGTCCACTCCGGCCAACTCCAGGTGATCTACGGAGATGCGACATACACCCTCTCTCCGGGGGATTCCATCTACTACAACTCCATCGTCCCTCACGACGTGGCTTGTCTTGGAGAGGAGCCGGCAGAAATCTATGCCGTGCTCTACATCCCCAACTGAGCAAGGAGCAGCCATGAGCCAGACCGCCCTCCGCGACATCACCCTGGGGCAAATGCTGGATGAAGCTATTGCCGCCCATCCCGACAAGGACGCCGTTGTCTATGTGGACCGCGATTTCCGGATGACCTATCAGGACTTCGGCCGCCTGGTGGACCAGATTGCCAAGGGGTTGATGGCCCTTGGGGTCCAAAAAGGCGAAAAAGTCGCCATCTGGGCCACCAACGTGCCCCACTGGGTGGCCCTGCAGTTTGCCACAGCCAAGATCGGGGCCATTCTGCTCACAGTGAACACCCACTACAAAGAGAGCGAGCTTGCCTATCTGCTCAAGCAGTCAGAAACCGAAAACCTGGTCCTCATTGACGGTTTCCGGGACACAGACTATGTCCAGATCCTCTACTCCCTGATTCCGGAGCTCAAGACCCAACAGCGCGGCCACCTGGCATGTTCAAAGTTTCCATGCCTGAAAAGGGTCATTTTTCTGGGCCAGGAAAAGCATCGGGGCATGGTCTCCATGCCCGAGCTGCTCGCCCTGAACCGCCTGGTGTCGGACAGTGATTATCTGGCCAGACAGGACAGCCTGGACCCCGGCGATGTGGTCAACATGCAGTACACCTCTGGAACCACAGGTTTCCCCAAAGGGGTCATGCTCACCCACCGCAATATCGGCAACAATGGCTTCTGGATAGGTGAAAACCAGCTCTTGACCCCTGAGGACAGGATCTGTCTTCCCGTTCCCCTGTTCCACTGCTTCGGCTGTGTCCTCGGGGTTCTGGCTGCAGTCAGCCATGCCTCGACCCTGGTCATTCTGGAAGAGTTCAACCCCCTGATGGTCATGACCTCGGTTCAGGCCGAACGCTGTACAGCCCTGTACGGCGTACCCACAATGTTCATCGCTATCCTGGAGCACTCCCTTTTCCCCAAGTTCGATTTCAGCTCGCTGCGGACCGGCATCATGGCCGGCTCGCCGTGTCCGATCAAAGTCATGCGCCAAGTCATTGATCAGATGCACATGCGGGATGTGACCATCTGCTACGGCCTGACCGAAGCCTCCCCAGTCATGACCCAGACCAGGGTGGACGACGACATCAGCAAACGGGTGGAGACAGTCGGCCGGGCCATGCCGGACATCGAAGTCCGGGTTTTCGACCCTGAAACAGGACAAGAGGCTCCGCCGAACGCTCCGGGTGAGGTCTGCTGCCGGGGCTACAACGTCATGCAGGGGTACTACAGGATGGAGGAGGCCACCCGGGAGACCATCGACCAGGACGGCTGGCTGCATTCAGGGGACATCGGGACAATGGACGAGGACGGCTACCTGACCATCACCGGCCGCTTGAAAGACATGATCATCCGCGGCGGGGAGAACATCTATCCCAGAGAGATCGAGGAGTTCCTCTACTCCATGGACGGCATCTACGATGTCCAGGTGGTCGGTGTGCCAAGCGCTAAATACGGTGAAGAGGTCGGAGCCTTCATCATCCTCAAGGAGGGGTTCGACCTGTCGCCGGAAGATGTCCAGGACTTCTGCCGGGGCAAGATTGCCAGATACAAGATCCCCAGGCACATCAACTTTGTCAAGGATTACGACATGACCGCTTCCGGTAAGGTTCAAAAATTCAAGCTTCGGGAAAAGGCTGCTGAAATCTTTGCGGATTCGCTCTGAAGCAGATTTTTGCCCCCTGTCTGTTTTCAGCGCAGCCTCTGGCTGCGCTGAATATTTGGGTTTGGACTGAACAAGGAACCTCTCTTTTGCGTAGGGTGTGTCACCTTGATGCAATCAGTTTGATCAGGGAAGAAACTTTTCACTTCTTGAAGTGCGCCCTGGCGTTGTGGAATGACTCTTTCAAGGCTTCAAATGCCTGTTCCGCACCCTGACGCAAGTCCTGAAAAGCATCCTCGCCCGAGGCCCTCATCTTCTCCAGCTTGGCCCAGACTTCATCCCGTCTGGCCTGATAATTCTCAAACTCCATCTCCAGCTTTTCCCGATTCTCCATCTCTCCAAGCTTGGCCTGGAGCTTGAGCTCATCCAGCTTGGCATTCCACTCATCCAACTTCTCTTTCAGTTGCTCGATGTATTCTTCTCTGCTGGCCATAGCTGCCCCCATAGAGTTGATTGTGCATGATAGGGGTAGGGAAGGCTTTACAGCCTCCCCTCCCTCCGAACCGTGCGTGCG
>CAYOID010000014.1:0-3407 GCA_964403955.1 uncultured Desulfohalobiaceae bacterium
CCCGTCCCTCTGGTCCTCTTTGTCAAGCGACCATCGGGAGCGGGTGGTTAAAAAACTCTTTCTTCAATCCCACTGTCTCATGTGTGAGTAAAGACCAGACCTCTGGCAAAGCTGAGAATCTCCTGAAACTCTGCATTCAAGATACATTCAAAAGATTTTTCACATCAGCCACAAAGGAGCGCGGCATGACCAAAAAGAAACTCTCTGCCCTTGATTTGCAACAGATGAAGGATGACGGAAAATCCGTGGGCTGGATCACGGCCTATGATTTCCCCACGGCCCAGTTTGCTGAAAAAGCCGGCGCAGACATGATCCTGGTGGGGGACTCCCTGGGGATGTGCGTCTACGGCTACTCCGGCACGGTTCCGGTGACCATGGAGCAGTGCATCGTGCACAGCGAGGCGGTCCGCAGGGGAGCGCCCAACACGTTCATTGTCGGGGACATGCCCTTTTTGTCCTACCAGGTTAACGTCAGCGAAGCGGTCTTCAATGCCGGGCGTTTTTTCAAGGAAGCCGGGGTGGACGCCATCAAGCTCGAAGGCGGAAAACGGGTCTGCGACCAGATCAGGGCCATTGCCGACGGGGGTATGCTGGTCATCGGGCACATCGGGCTGACCCCGCAGAGCTCGGGCCAGCTCGGAGGGTTCAAGGCCCAGGGCCGCACGGCACAAACCGCCAGGGACCTGATCGACGATGCCGTGGCCATTCAGGAAGCCGGAGCCTTTGCCCTGCTGGTCGAGGCCGTCCCTCCCGAGGTCTGCAAGATCATCCGCGACACCCTGCGCATCCCGGTCTACTCCATTGGGGCCGGGGTCCACGCCGACGGCCAGCTCATGATCTGCAGCGACGTTTTGGGCCAGTTTCAGGCCTTCACCCCCAAGTTCGTCAAGAAGTACGAAAACATCGCTGAGAAGTGCATCAAGGCTTTTGAGACCTACTTCAGCGAGGTCAAGGACAAGTCATTCCCGGCTGAAGAGCACACCTACAAGATGGTGGACGGAGAGCTGGAGAAGCTCAAGAAGCTTTTATAGATCGAACACGCAACCAGTCTTTTGATTTTTCATTCCCAAAGGAGCGCAAGCATGTCTGAGACACTGAAGACCATTCGAGATTTCATGGAGAAAATGGGGATTCCGGGGCGGGACGGTTACGACTTGAGCGACTCCCCCAAGTCCTTTGCCGACGGTGCCCACTGGCGGATCGAAATTGCCGGTGTGGAGCGGGCCTCGACCATGGAGACCATGATCAAGGAAGCCAGGAAACGCGATGTCATCGTTCACCGGGCAGTGGCCACCGTGGGCGGGTCGACCTACTGCGACTTCGAGGAGCTCAAGGCCATGGCTGAAATGGCCAGAGACGAGCAGATCGAAGTGGTCATGGTGGTCGGCCACCGTAAGGCCTGGGACCCGGGGTCCAAAGAGGCGGCCACGCCTGAAGGGGTCATGCAGGGCATGCGCTTGCGGGGCTCGGACAACGTGTCCTACCACATCGCGGACATGATGCGGAACATCGAAGCCGGGATCCGCGGTTTCCTGGTCTATGACGAAGGCGTTCTGACCATCCTGAACGCGATGAGGGACGAAGGGGTCATCCCTTCGGAAACCGTGTTCAAGTACTCGGTCTTCGGCGGGCAGTGCTCTGCAGCCGGGGCCAAGCTGGTGGAGTCCCTGGGGGCCAACTCCATGAACCCTCTCTCGGACATCTCCCTGCCCATCCTGTCCTCGATCCGCAAGGCCGTGGACATCCCTCTGGATGTGTACGTGATCATTGTCGATGCCTTTGGGGGCATGTTCAGAGCTTACGAGGCCCCGGAAATCGCCCGGGTTGCAGCCCCAGTCTATTTCAAAATCGAACCTGGGACCTCAGAAGGAGATATCTATAAGCCATGGGCCTTCAAGGACTTTCACAAGGACCTGATCAAGGAGAAGGTCAAGATCGCCCAGATCGTGCAGGAGCTCATGTCCAGACATGCTCCGCAGCTGAAGGTCTCAGAACGGGGACCGAAAGATCTGGTCCTGCCCGTGGTCTCATGAGCAGAAACACCTCACGCGGTTGACTGCAATAAGGCGGCTGCAAGCACTCGGCCCTGATAGTGATTTCCAAAATCCAAAAATATTTTCAGATTTGCCAAGGGCAAATCTGAAAGAGGATTTGCCATGACTGCCAAAACCGTTTTTGACGTGGCCATCGACACCCTGAACCAGGCCGGACGCCTGGGCAGCATCAACCCCAGGGCCCTGGAGATCCTCCAGGCCCCGAAAAGGATCAACGAGTTCAGGATCCCCCTCAAGCTCGACGATGGCTCCTTTCAGGTTTTTCAGGCCTTTCGCGTCCACTACTGCGACGCCCTGGGACCCTTCCGGGACGGAACCAGGATCCGGCCGGAGTTGAGCATTGAAGAGATCAAGGCCCTGGGGATCTTCATGACCATCAAGCACTGTGTGGCCGACATCCCGGCCGGAGGGGCCAAGGGCGGCATCAGGGCCGATTTGAAAGCCCTGACTGTCAGGGACCAGGAACGCCTCATCCGCAGCTATATCCGTTTCCTGAACCCCAAAGGCCCCTGGCGTGATGTGCCGGGCGCGGACATCGGAACCGGCGAGCAGGCCATGTCCTGGATGCTGGATGAGGTCGAACAGATCACCGGCCACCACTGCCCGGCGGCCATCAACGACAAGCCGGCCATCCTGGGCGGCTCCCTGGGAGGGGAGGCAGCTACCGGCCGGGGCGTCTTTCTCGTGCTTCAGGCCGCTGCAAAGGACATGGGGCTCACCCTTGACTCCGCTCCGGCCGCGGTCCAGGGCTTTGGCCAGGTAGGTTCGGAGCTGGCCACCCACCTCTATGCCGCCGGGTGCCGGGTTGTTGCGGTCAGCGACGTGGACGGGGCAGTCTTTGCCCCCGGGGGACTGGATATTCCCGCCCTCAAGGCCCATGTCCAGAAGACCGGGACAGTCAGGGACTTTCCCGGGACCGAAGCCATGACCAATGACCAGCTCCTGGAGACAGAGGCGGACATCCTGGTCCCGGCTGCTGTCCATGACGTCATCCACAGCGCCAATGCCTCCAATGTCAAGGCCAAGCTCATTGTGGAAGGGGCCAACGGGCCTATCACCACCGAGGCCGACTCCATTCTCACGGACAAAGGCGTGACTGTGGTTCCCGATGTTGTAGCCAACAGCGGCGGGGCCACGGTCTGTCACTTTGAAAGATCCCAGGGCCTGTCCGACGAATACTGGGATCTGGAACGGGTCAACGAGACCCTGCGCAAGCGGATCATTGCCGCCTACACCCAGTCCAGGAACAGGGCCAGGGAGGCGGGAACGCCTTCCCTGCGTTTCGGGGCCTGGATCCAGGCCTTGAAGAAGCTGGAGAAGGCCATGCTCCTGCGGGGCTGGATTTAAATTTCA
>CAYOID010000014.1:3507-52831 GCA_964403955.1 uncultured Desulfohalobiaceae bacterium
GCTGATAAGGAGAACCTATGACCGTGTTTTCCAGAGCCGAATTCGAGCAGCGGATCCAAAAAACCAAGCAGAGCATGGAGGCCCAGGGCCTGGAGGTCGTCCTTCTGGCTGATCCGGCCAACATGAACTACCTGACCGGGTACGACGGGTGGTCGTTCTACACCCCCCAGGTCGTGGTCCTGGCCCTGGACGCGGACCAGCCCCTGTGGATCGGGCGGGGCATGGACGTCAACGGCGCCAGGCACACGGTCTGGATCGACCAGGAGAACATCATCGGCTACCCGGACAGCCTGGTCCAGGTGGCTGACAACCATCCCATGCGCTTTGCGGGTGAATGCCTCAAGGAGCGGGGCTGGTCCGCGAAGCGGATCGGGGTGGAAAAGGACGCCTACTACTTCAGCGTCCGCTGGCTGGAGGAGCTCCGGCACATCCTTCCGGAGTCGGCAATTCTGGACTGCAGCCTGCTGGTCAACTGGGTCCGGGCCGTCAAGTCCGAGCAGGAAATCGCCCTGATGCAGCAGGCCGGGCAGATCGCCGAAAGGGCCATGCAGGCCGCTCTGGACAACATCAGGCCCGGGGTTCGGGAATGCGATGCCGTGGCCGAGGTCTATCGGGCTCAGATGCAGGGAACGCCAGAGTTCGGCGGGGACTACCCGGCCATCGTGCCCATGATGCCCACCGGGGAGAAGACCTCGGCTCCCCATCTGACCTGGACCGATGAGCCCTACCGGAAGGATCAGGCTGTGAACCTCGAGCTGGCCGGATGCCGGCACCGCTACCACTGCCCCATTGCCAGGACAGCCTATCTCGGCAGCACTCCGCCCGAAAAGCTCCAGGACCTGGCCCAGCGGACCGTGGACGGCTTGAATCTGACCCTGGAGGCCATCAAGCCTGGAATGAAGTGCGAAGATGTCGAGCTGGTCTGGCGGAAACACATTGCAGCTTTCGGGCTGGAGAAGGAATCGCGCATCGGCTACTCCATGGGCCTGAACTACCCGCCGGACTGGGGGGAGCACACCATGAGCCTGCGCCCGGGAGACACAACAATCCTGGCACCCAACATGACCTTCCACATGATCCTGGGCATGTGGATGGACGACTTCGGGTTCGAGTGCAGCGAATCGTTCCGAGTGACTGAGGACGGCTGCCAGACCTTTGCCCGGTTCCCGAGAAAGCTCTTTCTCCTTTAAAAACGTGTCTGCAGCAGACACGTTTTTAACAGGTATCTCATTTTTTTGCTGACTTTTGCATTCTCATCACTGAACTCTCAACCTCTAACACTGCATTCTTACAAGCGTCTCAAAGAAGGACATCCTTTTCAGCATCACAGAACCTGCAGGGGTGACCATGCTCTTCAAGGCCAGACAAGGACAGACCTCCTACGGGGAGCTCATCGGCATCCTCCTGCTGGACACCAACACCCCGTTCATTCAGGGCGATGTGGGCAACGCCACCAGCTACGAATATCCGGTTCGCTTCAAGCGCATCGACGGGCTGACTCCGGAACGGATCTTCAAGCATGACCGCAGCTTTGTCCAGGCCATGATCGCCGGGGCGCAGGAGCTTGAAAGGGAAGGGGTCAGGGCTGTTACCGGGGACTGCGGGTTCATGGCCATTTTTCAGCAAGAGGTCCAGGAAGCCGTCTCCATCCCCGTGTTTCTGAGCAGCCTGCTGCAGGCCCCTTTCATGCTGTCCATCATCAACCCCAGGGCAGCCATCGGCATCCTGACCGCGAACGTACAGTCTTTGACCACCGATATCCTCTCGGCCCTGGGCGTCTCCAACCTGGATCGAATCGTCATTTCCGGCCTTGAGGGCGCGAAACACTTCAGGGAAGCAGCCATTGACGATCTGGGCATCCTGGACAGCGACCAGGTTCGCCTGGAAGTCGTCAAGGCAGCCGTGAACCTGCAGACTCAAAACCCCGCGATCGGGGCCATCCTTCTGGAGTGCAGCATGCTCCCGCCCTATGGAGCAGCAGTCCAGGAAGCGACGGGCCTTCCCGTCTTCGACTACCTGAGCATGGTCGATCACGTGGCCTCCTCCCTGAACAAAAAACGTTTCAATGACAGCATGTAAGATGATAGGCTTATGCACACGATCAAAAAAAGAATAGCCGAACTCAACCACGAACTGGTGGCTCTGCGCCGGGATTTCCATGCCCACCCGGAAATCGGCTTTCAGGAGTTCCGCACTGCCTCAGTGATCGAAGACTACCTCCAGAGCCTCGGCCTGAGGACCACACGAATCGCGGGAACCGGGGTGGTGGCCGTGATACAAGGGCAATTCGAGGGGCCGGTGTTCATGCTCAGGGCCGACATGGATGCCCTGCCCATATGTGAAGCCACCGATGTGGACTACTGCTCCTGCACCGAAGGGGTGATGCACGCCTGCGGGCACGACGCGCACATGGCCATGCTCCTGGTGGCTGCCAAAATACTCTTTGAGAACCGGGAGCGCCTCCAGGGGACAGTCAAGCTCGTCTTTCAACCCAACGAGGAGATCAACGGGGCCCTGGACATGATCAGGGCCGGGGTCCTGGAAAATCCGAAAGTTGATGCAGCCTTCGGCATCCATATCTGGAGCCAGCTGCCCTCAGGAACTGTGGCGGTCACCCCTGGCCCGGTCATGGGGGGCCTTGACGTCTTCAAGCTGAGCATCAAGGGCATAGGCGGGCACACCGGGTTCCCGGAAGAGGCCATCGACCCGGTTATTGCCGCGGCTCATGTCATCATGGCCGTCCAGACAGTCCAGACCCGTGAAATCAGCAACCTCAAGCCAACCACCATCATGTTCGGCATGATTGAAGGGGGGACCAAGAGCAACATCATTCCTGAAGAGGTCAACCTGGAAGGGTCAATTCGCTACCTCTACCATGCAGGGCCGGAGAGCCCGAATCACCCCGCCCAGCGATTTCAGCGCATTGTCCAGGGCGTCTGCGAGACCCACCGCTGTTCATGTGCGATCAACCTCGTTCGGGAAAACATCCCCTTGATCAATGACCCAAAAATCACGCATGTCGCTGAAATGGCAGCCAGAAAAGTCCTTGAACCCTCGGGGGGCATCACGACCATGCAGACCATAGCCAGCGAAGACTTCTCTGAGTTCAGCTCCAGGGTCCCGGCCGCCTTCATCTTCCTGGGATGCGGCGATCCGGACAAAAAGACCGACATCCCCCATCACAACCCGGGTTTCAATATTGACGAAGATGTCCTGCCCCTGGGAGTCGAACTCTTCATCTCCAGCGTCTTTGAATTTTTTGCAGCCGCATCTGAAAGGGGGTGATCTCTATGATGCACAAACCATGATGGACCTCAGTCAGAACTTTCCTTCTTCACACCTTCTCAACATAAGGAGTCCGATCATGAAAAATTGGATCACTGCTTCCCTCATCGTCATGTTCATTACGGCTGCAACCTGTGTCAGCGCAGCCAACTACACCGGCAAACCGATCAAGGCCAAGCTGGCCTCGGAGGAGATCGAAGGCGACTTCATGACGGTCTGGGCCAACAACTTCGCCGACCACATGCGCGAGTGGTCGGACGGCAAGATCGACATTGAGGTCTACCCCTACGGGACCCTCGGGGCTACCGGAGACATCAACGAGCTCTGCCAGCTCGGGGTGGTCGAGTTTGTGTTCTCTGACTATGCCTGGATCAGCTCCTTCGTTCCCCAGGCCCAGGTCCTGGCCCTGAACTACATCTTCCCAACGGAAAAAGTCCCCCAGGCCCTAGACTGGATGATGCAACACGGCGAGTTTTATCCCCTTCTGGACCAGGCCTTCAGGAAAAACGGCATGGTGCCCATGTCAGTCATGTTCGAAGGCTGGCAGTGGCTGACCACGAATAAGAAAATCGAAACCCTGGATGACATGAAGGGCCTGAAAATCCGGGTCATGTCCTCCAAGCTGCTGGTCGAGGACTACAAGGCCTATGGCGCAGTCCCCACCCCCATGGACTATGGCGAGGTCTACAGCGGCTTGCAGATGGGCTTGATCGACGGCCAGGTCAACCCCCTGTTCGCCATCTACTCCATGAAGTTCTATGAAGTGCAGGACTACTGCACCCAGCTCAAAAACGAGCCCTTTCTGGGAATCCCCACAGCGAACCTGGACTTCTTCAACAGCCTGCCGGAAAACGCCCAGCAGGAGATGCTGGACTTCTGGCAGGGCTCCATCATTGAGGCCGGAGAATGGATCATGGCCAGAAACGCCAGCGACAAGGAAAAAATGGAAGAGGCCAAACCCGAGCTGGAGTTCAATTACCTCGATGACCAAGCCATAGCTGCCTTTGAGAAGCAGGCGGAAACCGTCTACCCCAAATTCAAGAAAATCGGCGGGGAAGGCTCTGAAGAAATCCTGGAAGCTGTCCTGAAGGACATCGACAATGCCAAAAAAGCCCTGAATATCCAATAAAATGACTGCACACCGCTGCAGCGGTCCCGCTGCAGCGGTGTTGGATAAAACACAAGGGTGTCCCATGAACCAGGATATGACCCACGAGGCGAAGAAGACCTTTGTTCAACGTTTGAACAAAAATATCGGGCTGGTGATCAACAGCATCGAGGTCTCCATTCTGATCTTTTGCGTGGCCGCTCTGGCAGTCTTGCTCATCGCCAATGTCTTTGCCCGGACCTTTTTCCAGAGCATCTATTTCGCCGAAGAGATCTCCAGGTTCCTGGTCATGCTGACCACCTTCACCGGTGTCAGCTACGGGGTGCGCAGAGCCCGTCATATCCGCATGGGGGCCTTTCTGGACGCCATGCCCCTGAAAATGGAAAAGACCTTCATCATCATCATCTGCCTGGTCAGCGCCCTGGTCATGGGTATGATGGCCTGGTTCTCCTATGAGTACTTGATGAACGCCATGTCCAGGAGTCACGTCACCTCAGCCCTGAGGGTCCCCAAATGGTCCTTTTACGTTATTATTCCCATCGGCTTCGGCCTGGCCTGCATCCAGTACATTCGTACCATACTCAAGAACCTGACGGAAAAGGACGTCTGGCAGTCTCCTGAGCAACAGAGCGAGTACGAAGACGAGCAGATCGGAGGACCCCAGCTATGATGCTCTTTGCAATCAGCCTCGCAACCATGCTCCTGTTTGGCTTCCCCTTCATGGTCACCCTGCTGGGTTCCCTGATGCTCTATATCTATATCTATATGCCGGACTTCGCGCCCAAGCTCATGGTGACCATGGTCCAGCAGGTCATCACCGGAGTCACCCCCCCGGCCCTGGTCTGCGTGCCCATGTTCATCCTCTCGGCCAGCATCATCACCTCTGGAGAATCCGCTGGACGCCTGATCCGGATGATCAAGGCCTTTGTCGGCCACCTGCCCGGGGGGCTGCCCATCACCACCAATGCCAGCTGCACCCTGTTCGGCGCGGTCTCCGGCTCGACCCAGGCCACTGTGGCCGCGATCGGGGGGACCATGCGGCCCATGCTCCTGGAGGCGGGCTACAAGAGTTCGTTCACTCTGGGGCTGATCGTCAATTCCAGCGACATCGCCTTTCTGATCCCTCCAAGCATCGGATTCATCGTCTACGGGGTGGCCACGAGCACCTCCATCGGCATGCTCTTCCTGTCCGGCATCTTTCCAGGCCTGATGATCCTGCTCATGTTCTCCACCTATTGCTACCTGTACTCCAAATTCAAGAATGTCGGTCAATTGCCCAAAGCCACCTGGGCCGAAAAGGTGACCGCCATCAAGGAAGGGCTCCCGGTCATGGGCTTCCCGGTGATCATCGTCGGGGGAATCTATGCCGGAATCTTCAGCCCGACCGAGGCCGCAGCCGCAGCCGTGTTCTACGCCTTGTTCCTCGAGACCCTCATCTACCGCAGCCTGACTGTGCAGCGCATCGTGGACTCCTTCCTCCAGACCGGGGTGATCACCGGGGTGGTCTTCATCCTGGTGGGGGCCGGCCAGGCCTTCTCCTGGATGATCGGCTTCCTGCAGATCCCCCAGCAGCTGCTGCCGCCCCTTTTCGGGGCCGACCCCTCCATGCTTCGAGTCATGCTCATCGTCGTGGCCGTCTATTTCGTGGCCTGCATGTTCGTGGACCCCATTGTGGCCATCTTCATCCTCAGCCCTATCTTTCAGCCCTACGTGGTCAGCGCTGGAGTCGATCCCATCCTGCTCGGGACACTGGTCACCCTGCAGGCGGCCATCGGTTCGGCCACTCCGCCGTTCGGCTGCGATATCTTCACGGCCCAGCTCATCTTCCGGCGACCCTACCTGGAGGTCATCGGCCATGCCCTGCCCTTTTTGCTCATGCTCATCCTGGCCACGGTGATCTTGATCATGTTCCCCGGCATTGCCCTGTTCCTCCCGAACATGGCCATGGGGGGGTAGCTGACTGTTGAAAAAGGCGCGCTTGCTTCGTTGCTGCGAAAAATTCAGACCTTCACGTATGACAGAGAACTCAAAATCCAGGAGCCAGGAATTTTTCCTTGTATTTCAACCCATATTGTCAGCTTTGCCAGGGGCAGAAGCTGACAGGAGTAAGGACATGATCTGGAAGAATCTCGTCATATCACTCTTCATCGCCTGTGCAGTGACTCTGGGCGTGGATGTTCAGGGCAGTCATGCCCAGCAGGCGCCCTATACGTGGCAGGTGGCCCTGGAAGAAATAGAAGGCAGCATGCAGCACGAATACGCCAAGAAGTTTGCGGACACTCTCTGGCAGAGGTCCCAGGGGGACATCCAGTGCCATATCCGCTTCTACGGGGAGCTGGGCACATCAGGAGACATCACCGGACTCCTCCAGGCCGGGGACATCGAGTTCGCCTTCCAATCCCCCGGCCACCTCGGATCGGTCATCCCCGAAGTCCAGGTTTTTTCGATTCACTACCTCTTTCCCACCGATTTCAAGCTCCTGGAAAAAATCCTTCGCAACGGTCCAAAGACCTATCAGACCCTGCAGAAGCACTACAACCGACACGACCTCGAGCTCCTGTCCATCATTGAAGAAGGCTGGCAGATCTGGACAGCCAACAAACCTCTGCGCAGTCCTTCCGATTTCGAAGACATCACCTTCAGGGTCATGTCCTCCCCCTTCCTGATCACTGCCTATCGTCTCTACGGGGCCTATGTGATCACGGTTCCCTACAGCGACATCTACGACAACCTGGCCCTGGGCAGAATCCATGCCCAAACCCAGCCTTTCTTCGCCATTCAGGAGATGAAGTTCTATGAGGTCCAGGACTTCATGATCAAGGCCAATCAGCTGCCCTTCATCTGTACTTTTACAGCCAATCACGACTTCATCCGTCAACTGCCGGCCGAAACCCGGGCCCTTATTGATGAGTCCATTGAAGCCGCCAACGAGCACATCTTCACATTCGAGCCCCAGCTGAACCAGATGCGCAAAGAAATAATCATGGCCGCCAAGCCCTCCATGACCTTTATCGAACTCTCGGACGAGGAGATCGCTGCCTTCAAGGACAGAGCCAGGCCGCTACGCGACAAGTACCTTGAAATGGGCGGGGACGGGGCCCGGGAAGTGCTGGATGCCGTTCTGGCCGACATTGAATGGGCCAGGCAGAACGAGTGACAGGTCAAGTTGGCATGGTCTCGACGCTTTTATTCCGGCTCCCCGCCTTGCCGCCTCGTATGAATTCTGAATCCTGAATGCTTGCGGCTGCATCTTGAGTTTTTGCAGCCGCATCAAGTCCAGCTCAAGGAAAGGCCGTCACTATGCCTGAGCACACCATCTCCTTGCAGGACATCTATGGGGCCAGGTCACGCATATGCAGCGTGGTCAGGCGGACTCCGCTGGTCACTTCAGGCCCGCTGAGCGACCATACAGGCCGGGAGGTCTTTCTGAAACTGGAATGCCTGCAGGAGACCGGCTCCTTCAAGGTCCGCGGAGCTGCAAACGCCCTCTTGACCCTGACGCCAGAGCAGCAGCGCAAAGGGGTCATCGCCTTTTCCACCGGGAACCACGGCCGGGCTGTGGCTTATGTGGCCGGCAGCCTGGGGATCAAGGCCGTGGTCTGTCTCTCCAAGCGGGTGCCGGAGTATCGGGTGCAAGCCCTGCAAACCCTTGGGGCCACAGTGGTCAGACACGGCCAGAGTCAGGACGAGGCCTATGAAAAGGCCATCCAGCTCCAGCAAGAGCAGGAGCTGACCATGGTCAAGCCCTTTGACGATCCCTTTGTGATTGCCGGACAGGGGACCATCGGCCTTGAGCTCATCGAGGACCTCCCCAACCTGGATACGGTCCTGGTCCCTCTTTCCGGGGGCGGGCTCATGGCCGGGATCGCCTTTGTCCTCAAAGCTGTTTCCCCGCAGATCAGGGTTGTCGGCCTCTCGCTGGATGTGTCCGCACCCATGCACGAAAGTCTCAAGGCCGGCAGGCCGGTGGAGATCGAGGAGAGGGACAGCCTGGGGGACGCCCTGCTGGGCGGGATCGGGCTGGACAACGAGCTGACCTTTCCCATGTGCCGGGACCTGGTGGACGAGGTGGTGCTGATATCAGAACAGGACATCGCTGACGGGCTGTTCTACGCCTTTCACCACCACAGGCTGGTGGTTGAAGGTGCCGGCATCGTCGGCCTCTCGGCCCTGATTTCTGACCAAGTTGCCGATCTTGGCCAACGAGTGGCCGTGGTCCTCAGCGGCGGCAACCTGGACACCAGGGTCCTGGCCGAGATCGCCATGCAGCGCTATCATTCCGGCCACTGACCGGGCTGCAGGTCAAGGGTTGGGGGTGGATGGTTGAGGGAAGAAAAGATTCCTGAATTGTCGAGAGAAGTTTCGACTTAGCCGGTTTGATCAGGCTAGAAACATGTCCTCATTGATCCTGAAGGCGGGGGAAGCATGAACAGCCCTTTCGACACATCGGAATACAGGCACAGAGTGTCCAGGGTAAGGCAGGCCATGGACCGGGCGGGCATTGATGTCCTGCTGGTCACCGATCCGGGAAACATGAACTACCTGACCGGGTATGACGGCTGGTCGTTTTACGTCCATCAGTGGTCAAGGAGTCCAGGGTGGGCTACGCCTTTGGGCTCAACTACCCTCCGGACTGGGGGGAGCACACGGTCAGCCTCAGGCCCGGGGAGAAAGCAGTCCTGGAGCCCAACATGACCATCCACTTCATGCCCGGGATCTGGCTCAAGGACTTCGGTTTCGAATGCAGCGAACCCTTCCTGGTCACGGAAAACGGCTGCGAGACCTTCATGGACTTCCCCCGCAAGCTGTTCACGGTCTAGCTGGCTCTTGAAAAAGGCTTGATTGCTTCGTTGCTGCAAAAGATTCAAAAAAACTTTTGGGAGTTGGTTCATCTTCAATAAAAACCCAATATGTCAGATTTGCCAGAGGCAAATCTGACAAGGAGAGAATCTATGGACAGACGCGTCATCTACTCGGACAAGGCCCCGGAGCCTGGACCCTACTCCCAGGCCATCGCCTACGGCAACCTGGTCTTTGTCTCCGGCCAGACCTCGGACGACCCGGTGACCCACGAACCGGTCAAGGACTCCATCGGAGCCCAGACAGAAAGGATCCTGACCCACATCAAACACATCCTGAAAGCCGCCGGTTCCAGCCTGGACCAGGTCCTCAAAGTCAATGTCTATCTCTCGGACTGGGCGCACAAGGAAGAGATGAACACTGTCTACACGACCTTTTTCCCTCACGACCCTCCAGCCAGGATCGCCATGGCCGTCAAGGGCCTGGATTCAGGCCTGGATGTGGAGATCGACTGTATCGCTGGATTGGAATGAGCCAGGGAAAACGCTTGCTCAGATGAAGAGGCTCCTCTACATTGCAGGTTTTGAGAACATGCAGGATAAAGGGATCAGGCCATGGACCTGCAGTCAGTCCCACTCTTCCAGAACCTTTTAGAAGGACAGATCCAGGAGTTGAAGGCCAACAGCCAGACTCTGTCCTTTGACAAGGGTCAGACCATCTTCAGCCAGGGCGACCCTGGCAAGGGCTTTTACGTCCTGCTCACCGGCAGGGTCAAGGTCTTCAAGCTCTCCCTGGAAGGCAAGGAGCAGATCCTGCACATCTTCGGGCCTGGAGAGCCCATCGGCGAGGTCCCGGTCTTTGCCGGGGAGACCTTCCCAGCCCACGCCCAGGCCCTGGAGGCCTCATCTTTGAGGTTCTTTCCCCGAAACAAGCTGATCAAGCTCTTCCAGCAGGATCCTTTCCTGGCCATGAATATGCTGGCTGTCCTTTCCAGTCGTCTGCGCCAGTTCACGCAACTCATCGAGGACCTGTCCCTGAAGGAGCTGCCCAACCGCCTGGCGGCCTACCTGGTCCACCTCCAGGATGCCGGCGGCGGCCAGGAACAGATCAGCCTGAATGTGACCAAGGGCACCCTGGCCAACATCCTGGGCACCACCCAGGAGACACTCTCCAGAACCCTGCGCCGGATGGCTGAAGCCGGAATCATCGCCGTGGACAAACGGACCATCACCATCCTCAACGACGGCCGGCTGGAGGATCTGGCCGAGGGGTTCGAGAGCCTGTCGGAGTGATCTGACATCAGATCAGGCTCAGCCACAGGAGGTAGGTCAGAGCCGAGAGAATGGTGTTCAAGGCCACTGCAGCCGAGGCCAGATCAGGGGATCCTCCCATTTCCCCGGCCATGACGTAGGTCACTGTTGCCGTAGGTGCGGCCAGCAGAATCAGGCCGGGAGCATATGCCGCAGCTTCAAGGCCCAGGGCCTTGAAGAGCGCCCATCCCAGCAGGGGCAGCAGGATCAGCTTCAGGCCCCCGGTCCACAGAGCCAGGCTGAGGTGGTCCCGGATCAGGCTGAAGGACAGGGAAGCCCCAATCACCAGCAGGGCCAGGGGCAGGGCCATTCCGCTGACAATATCCAGGCTTCGGGTCACGATCACCGGAAGAGGCAGGCCAAAGAGCGAAAACATGATTCCAGCCCCGGCAGAGACGATGACTGGATTGAGCAGGACTTTCTTGATCACGAAGCGGGCCTGGTGAAAGGCCTGAGAGGTGGAAGCGGTCTGCAGGGCGATCACCGAGAGCAGGTTCTGCAGAAGCATCAGAAATCCGGCCAGGATGCTGGCCCTGGTCAGCCCTTCATCACCAAGGAAGTAGAAGCACACCGCCAGCCCGATGTAGCCCAGATTGCCGTGATAGGAGCTCTGGATGAAAGTGCCGGAGACATCTTTTGCAACCCGGCGCAGGCTGGCGGTCCAGAAGGCCAGGGCAAAGACGATGACCACCGGTATCAGGGTGCCGGTCAGAATCACCGGCTGGAAATGGTCCTGAAACGAGGCCCCGGCAATTTTGCGAAAGATCATGGCCGGGATGGCCAGGTAGAAGACCAGCTTGTTCAATGGCCCAAGCATGGCGGCGGGCAGATAGTCCATGCGCCTGAGCTGGATCCCCAGAACAATGACCACGAAGATGGGAATGATGGTGTTGATGACTTCGATCATGCCGATGTCCTATGTCAGTGCAGCCTCTGGCTGCGCTGACATAGTGGTCGAAATTCAAATGGGATTCAACTCCCGGATGTTTCCCCACGTGGTTGGCCATCACGGCTGCAGACATGCCCAGGGAAGGACGCGTCTCATCCCAAGGTGAGCTTCATGCCCGAATCACTCCAGCACCAGCTCAACCGCCCCCTTTCTCTGGGCACGAAGACCATACCCAGCCGGGCGGTTCTGGCCCCCATGGCCGGGATCACCCATATCGCCTTCCGGCAGGTCCTGAGTCGGTTCGGCGGCTATGGCCTGGTCTACACCGAAATGTGCTCGGCCAGGACCATTGCCCAGGGACAGGAGCGACAATCCGGATATTTCCGCTGGACAGACGCGGAACTGTCCCACCTGGTCTGCCAGATCATGGGCAGCCAGCCTGAGGACATGGCCACAGCGGCCCAGGTCATTGACGAGCGGGGGTTCTTCGGGGTGGACATCAACATGGGCTGCGCCGTGTCCCGGATCTGCAGGCAGGGGGCCGGGGCGGCCCTTCTCAAGACCCCCGGGAAGGCGGCTCGCGTTGTTGCTGCGGTCCGCAAGGGCGTGTCCTGCCCGGTCCTGGTCAAGTACCGGACCGGGTGGTCGGATGATCCCGGCTGGGCCGCGGACCTGGCCAGGCGGTTCCAGGATGCCGGGGCGGACGCTCTGATCTTTCATCCCAGAGTGGCCCCGGACAGGCGTTCCCGCCCTCCCAGATGGGATCACATCAGGCATGTTGTCCAGGCCGTCTCCATTCCGGTCTTTGGCAACGGCAATCTCACCACCGCTGAAGACGTCGTCTCCATGCTGGAGAGGACAGGCTGTTCCGGGGTGGCCCTGGGCCGGATCGCGGCTGCCAGGCCCTGGATTTTTGCCCGGCTGACCCGGGGCTGCAAGCCTGACTCCACCGAGATCGTTCGAACAGCCATGGACATGGCCGGGGCCATCTGGCGCTGGAATCCCCCCCATATCGCCCTGCGGCTGTACTCAACATTCATGACCTATTTCTGCGCCAACTTCGCCTTTGGGCACACCTTGCGGCCAAAGCTCTGCGCCGGGCGGACGCTGGAGGAGATTCAGGCCGACATCGCCGCTCACTTCAACCCCTGCCCACAGCTCCTGCCCAGGCCGAACAGCCTGATGTTCACAGGATAAAAAAAGAAGCGGCCGCGGCCGCTTCTTTTTTTTCCTGTTGGGCAGTTTTTCTTTCCTCAGCCGTGAACCCTGAACCTTGAACCTATCAGCCAAGCCAGAGGCCGGGTTGGAGAGCAAGCTATGCCTGGACACTCTCGGTCGTGGCGCAGGCCGCGTCCTGGCTCGGGGTTTCTTTCCCCATGCAGACCAAAGGCCAGACCTCGTCGATGTGGTTGACGGTCTTCAGGGTGATCTTCTTGCGCAGCTCGTTGGGGATCTCAGTGAAGTCCTTGTAGTTTCGCTGCGGCAGGATGACCATCTTCACTCCGGCTGCAGCAGCGGCCAGGATTTTCTCCTTGATGCCGCCCACCGGCATGACCCGGCCCCGGAGGGTGATCTCTCCGGTCATGGCCACGTCGTTGCGCAGGGGCTGGTTGGTCAGGGCCGACAGCAGAGCGGTGACCAGGGTCACCCCGGCTGAAGGACCCTCTTTGGGCGTTGCCCCGGATGGGACATGGACATGGATGTCCTTCTTGTCCGCAAAGTCAGGCTCCAGGCCGAACTGCTTGGCCCGGGACCGGGCATAGCTCACGGCTGCCTGGGCGCTCTCCTTCATCACTTCCCCGAGCTGACCGGTCATGATCAGCTTGCCCTTGCCAGGCATGAGCGAGGCCTCGACATGCAGGATCTCGCCGCCGGTGGAGGTCCAGGCCAGGCCAAGGGCCACTCCCGGGGGCAGGTCCGTCTCCCGCTCCTCTTCCAGAAACCTGGGCACACCCAGGTACTTGGAGACGTTGTTCGGCAGGATGCGGTAGGTCTTGTCTTTGCCTTCGGCCACTCTTCTGGCCACCTTGCGGCAGATGGACCCGAGCTCCCGTTCCACGTTCCGCAGTCCGGACTCCCGGGTGTAATCCCTGATGACCCTGGACAGGGCTGAGTCGGAAAAGGTGATCTGCTCCTCCTTGAGGCCGTTTTCCTTGATCTGCCGGGGCACAATGTACTGCTTGGCGATCTTGACCTTTTCCTGCTCGGTGTAGCCTGGCAGGCGGATGACCTCCATCCGGTCCAGCAGGGCCGGCGGAATGGTGTCCAGGATGTTGGCGGTGCAGATGAACATGACCTTGGACAGATCAAAAGGCACATTCAGATAGTGATCGGTGAAGGAGTTGTTCTGTTCCGGATCCAGGACCTCGAGCAGGGCCGAGGACGGATCGCCCCTGAAGTCGGAGCCGACCTTGTCGATCTCGTCCAGCATGAAGACGGGGTTTCTGGTCCCGGCCTCCTTGATGCCCTGAATGATCCGACCGGGCATGGACCCGATATAGGTCCTCCTGTGGCCGCGAATTTCCGCTTCGTCCCGCATCCCGCCAAGGGACATGCGCACGAACTTCCGATTCAGGCTGCGGGCAATGGAGCGTCCCAGGGATGTCTTGCCCACCCCGGGAGGACCGACAAAGCACAGGATCGGACCCTTCATCTTGGGATTGAGCTTGCGCACGCTCAGGTATTCCAGGATCCGCTCCTTGACCTTCTCCAAATCGTAGTGGTCCTCGTGGAGGATCTTTTCAGCCTTGGTGATGTCCAGCTGGTCTTTGGACTGCTTTTTCCAGGGCAGCTCGATCAGCCAGTCCAGGTAGGTCCTGATGACCGTGGCCTCGGACGAGTCCGGGTGCATGTTTTCCAGCCTGTTCAGCTGTTTCAGGGCCTCTTTCTTGGTGTCCTTACTCATCCCGGCCTTTTCGATGGCGTTCCGGAGCTCTTCGAACTCCTCTTCGCCTTCCTCGTCCTCTCCGAGCTCGGACTTGATGGCCTTGAGCTGCTCCCTGAGGAAAAAGTCCTTCTGGGCCTTGTCCATGCCTTCCTTGGCCATGGACTGGATCTTGCTCTGCAGAGAGGCCACCTCAACTTCTTTGACCAGCTGGTTGTTGACCAGCTTCAACCGTTCCATGGGATCCTGACACTCCAGGATGGCCTGGGCCGTTTCCGTGGGCATGCGCAGGTTGGAGGCGATGAGATCGGCCAGTCTCCCAGGTTCCTCGACACTGTTCAACACACTCATGATCTCTGAAGGATCCATTCCCCGCAGGGAAATGATCTTCTCGCTCTGCTCCCGGGCAGTGCGCATCAGGGCTTCCACATTGGGGCCGATCTCCGGGGCTTCCCCTTCGGCAATAGGTTCGATGTCCACGATGGGGTATGGGTTTTCCTGAACCACATGGGTGATTCTGGCCCTGGACAATCCCTGAACCAGCACTTTCAAGCGCCCGTCAGGCATCTTGAGCATGCGCATGATCATGGCCACAGTGCCGACCTCATAGATATCGTCCATGGTCGGCTCTTCGGTCTGCTCATCCTTCTGGGTGTTGATGAGCACATAGCGCTTGTCGTTCAGAGCGGCTTCAATGGCCTTGATCGACTTGTCCCGGCCCACAAACAGGGGCAGAATCATATAATTGAAGACCACGATATCTCTGACGGCCAAAAGCGGCATCTGATGCGGAAAATCAGCCTTTTCGCCGTTCTGGCTGTCCCCGTCTTCAACAATGGCTTCAGCCGGATGGTCCTGAGTCAGTTCAACTGCCTCCGACTGCTCAAAAGCGTCCTGATCAAATTTTTTGTTTTGGCTCATGCAATCAGTCTCCTCTATGTCTGAACTTCAAACCTGAAGAAAAAAACAATTTTCCAGGATTAGATTATAATACATTTCTCTGTGCGGGCAACCCCTGCAAGCTGGTTTTGCTCACAGCAGCCCCTGGGCCTGAAAGCTGAAAGCTTTTTCCTCGGCCACAATGACATGGTCCAGGACCCTGACGCCCAGTTCTGATCCGGCTTTGACGAGCCTGGAGGTCAGCTCCCTGTCCTGGGAGGAAGGATTGGGGTCGCCCCCGGGGTGATTGTGAACCAGAATGAGACCGGAAGCCCTGCATTCCAAGGCCAGGGCCAGGACTTCCCTGGAGTGGACCGAGACCTGATCCACGGTGCCCTGGGCCGCTTTGTTGAAAGAGAGGAGACGATTCTTGTTGTCCACCAAAGCCACCCAAAAGCTCTCGGTCTGGGAAAATCCCAGCCGGGCCTGGGCCATGGCCACAACTGCCCCGGGGCTGTCGAGCACCTGCCGCTCCTGCACCTCGTCTTGATTGAGCCTGGCCCAGAACTCGCGCCACACATGCCAGAAGAGCTCAATGCCTGATCCAACCCCTTGAACCTCTCGGAGTTCATGGGGTTTGGCCGCAAACACCCCTTTCAATGAGCCGAATTTCTGCAGCAGGGCCTTGGCCACAGGCTTGGTATCCCGCCTGGGCAAGGCATACCCCAGGAGCAACTCCAGAACTTCATAGTCGGCCAGCTGGGTCGAATCGTCCTGGAAACGCTGCTTCAACCTCTGACGGTGTCCCAGGTAGTGAGGGGAACGTTCGTTCATGGCACTTTCCACTGTGTGAACCAATGTCAAGCTTGTGGCGGGTTTTTTGCTGTGAGGCTCTCATGGAAAGCCGGAAAGCCGAAGAAGGGGGCTGGAGCATTCAGGACGGGCCGCTGGAACCGGAAAAGAGGAGCATGAGTTTGCTGACCAGGACCTCCATAGCCTGATCCGGAGAGAGCTCCCCGGTCTTGACCCCTGTCTCCGCTTCCAGGAGCAGCGTCCAGAGCTGGAGCATCCTGGCCTGGCCGACGTGCCTGGCCAGCTCCATCTTTTGAGTCTTGACCTGGCCCGGCAGCCAGACCTTGTTCCCCTCGCCGTGGGACAGCTGCCACAGAATCCTGGCTTCCCGGAGCAGCAGGGCCAGGAAGGAAAAAATCGTGTCTGAACCGCCCTTGGCCTGATTTCTCAAAACCTGGCGCCAGACCTGGGCCTCCTTGCCCCTGTGCTGCAGAGAACGGATGAAGGAGAAGATATCCAAATCGGCCTGAAAAGAGAGCACACTGAGATCTTCAGCCCGGAGCTCACCCCTGTCCTCTGCCAGACTGGCCAGCTTGGCCAGCTCATTCTTCAGACCGGCCCCGTCAAGGGGCAGCGCATTGACCACAACCGCCAGCAGATCCTGAGGCACTGCGATCCCTGCCTGCCTGGCCCATTCCTGGACCCTGGTCCGCACAGACTCGCGATTCAGGCCCGGAGACTGCCAGACCCACTTCTTGGCCTGGGCCACCTGCCAGTACTTCTGTTTCTTCAAAGCGGCCGGAACAGGCGGCTTGCCCTTGGCCCACTCCTTTTCGACGCAGAAAAAAGGCCACACCCTTGGCCTGAATCGGCTCAGGGCAGAATGGAGCTTCTTCCAGTTCTCGGCCTGCAGGTGCTCCCCCCGGCGCAGGACCACTGCCAGGGAGTCACCGAGCAGACCGGACCAGTTCAAGGAATCCCAGAAGCTGTCCGGAAGGTCTTCGTCTGCCCAGAACTGCTTTATTTTCCATGACCCATCGGTGTTCTCCAACTGGGTCCGGATGGACTCGAACAGCAGATCACTGTCCGGGCAGAAACAGAATGTGAATCCAGGTCGAGTCACAGCAGGCGCTTTCCTGGCAAGGGGTGAAAAGATGAACAGGTGTGCGGCCTGCTCAAGCGCAGGCACAACTCTGCACATCAGCCCTGGTGCGCAACCAGGCTGTTTCTTCAGGTCAAACCCAAATATTCAGCCCAGCCTCCGGCTGTGCTGAGGCTCAAAATTCCTGACCCAGGGAGTCGGCCAGCTTCTCCACGGCCAGGTCGACCACTCGTTGCTCGGCATCCCTGGCTTCAGGGCCGTCCTCAAGGCCGCTGAAAGACTCCCGGGCTGATATTCGACCGGAGCTCCAGGCCCTTGTTTGATCAGTCCCCCGTAAAATACTGGCCTGAAGCTGCAGAACGACCTGGGAGCGAACTGTCTCCTCCAAAGCGTTTTCCAGCTTGGTCCCGCTGGTGTAGGACAGGATCTCGATCTCCAGCAGGCCGTCGGCCTCCTGCCTCTCCACCCATCTCACCTGGCCTCTGCGGGTGAACTCGTCCCTGAGGGTGGACCGCAGGGTCGGATCCAGCCAGGACTGGGTGGTGGGATTGACGATGCCCTCCAGGTACAGGGCCGTCATGCCCTCGGGCAAGGCTATCGGGGCTGACGCCGAGAGCTGATAGCCGCACCCGCTCAAGGCCAGGGCCGCCAACAGCCCAAAAATACAGAGAGTTCGCTCAAACAACCACATTGACCAGCTTGCCCCGGACTACAATGACCTTCTTGACGTCTTTGCCCTGGAGATGCTTCTGGACATTGGGATTCTCCAGGGCCTGGGTCTTGATATCCTCGTCTGAAGCCTCCACAGGAACGGAAAGCTTGCCTCTGAGCTTGCCGTTGACCTGAACCACGATCAGAACCTCCTCCTTCTCCAGGGCCCTGGGGTCGACCTCAGGCCAGCCCTCCTGGGCCAGCGGGCGCTCATAGCCCATCTTGTGCCACAGCTCCTCGCAGATGTGCGGGGTCATCGGGGACAGGGCGATCAGAATCGTGGACCAGGCAGAGGAGAGCACCCGGGCTTCAACCGGCGTTCCCTGCAGGTCGTCCTTGACCGCATTGAGCTCATTGACCAGCTCCATGACCGCGGCTATGGCTGTGTTGAAATGGAACTTTTCCTCCATGTCCGTGGTCACCCTGGACATGGTCTCATGCTCCTTGCGCCGCAGCTCTCTGGCAGCCCGGGACAGGTCCTGGCCATCCAGCCGGGCGCAGGGGCCTGTGGGCTCCACAACAGGCTGCAGCTCGTGCCCCAGCCTCCAGATGCGGTTCAGAAAGCGATGCGCCCCTTCGACACCTGAATCATTCCAGTCCAGATCCCTTTCCGGAGGAGCGGCAAACAGGGTGAACAGCCTGGTGGTGTCGGCTCCAAAGCGTTGCAGCATCTCATTGGGGTCGACAATGTTGCCCTTGGACTTGCTCATCTTGGCCCCGTCCTTGAGGACCATGCCCTGGGTGAGCAGATGATTGAAGGGCTCATGGATGTCGTCCATGTACCCCAGGTCCCTGAGGGCCTTGGTGAAAAAACGGGCATACAGCAGGTGGAGGATGGCATGCTCGATGCCGCCGATATACTGGTCCACAGGCATCCAGTAGGTCAGAGCCCGGGGGTCGAAAGGGGCGCTGCTCAGGCTGGAATCGGTATAGCGGGCAAAGTACCAGCTGGACTCCACAAAGGTGTCCATGGTGTCGGTTTCCCGCCTGGCCGGCCCATGGCAGGTCGGGCAGGTGGTCTGCACAAAAGATTCAGTGTCTGGAAGCGGGGAACGTCCGTCGGCATGGGTCTGGACTTCCAGGGGCAGGGTCACTGGCAGGTCTGATTCAGGAACCGGGACCACCCCGCAGATGTCGCAGTAGACCACCGGGATCGGAGCCCCCCAGTAGCGTTGCCTGGAGATGTTCCAGTCCCGGAGCCGAAAATTGACCGCGGCTTTTCCCCTGCCTTGAGCCTCCAGTCGGGCTGTAATCTGTTTTTTGGCCTGCTCATGGTCCAGGCCGCTGAAACCATCTGAATTGATCAGGACTCCAGGACCTGTGTAGGCCTCAGTGAGGTGCTCGGCCAGCTGGGGGTCGTCCTCCGGCTGGATGACCACCTTGATCGGCAGCCCATACTTGACGGCAAACTCGTAGTCCCGCTGGTCATGGGCCGGTACAGCCATGACCGCCCCGGTCCCGTACTCCATGAGCACGAAGTTGGCCACATAGATGGGCATCCGCTGGCCGGAGACCGGATTGATGCAGGAGGCCCCGGTGAAAACCCCTTCCTTGTCCATGTCTTCAGCCGTTCGTGCACTGCGATCTTGATTGGCCATCCGCCTGACAATGGACTCAGCCTGATCCTGGCCTCTGATCAGCTCATGAACCAGGGGATGCTCAGGAGCCAGGCACATGAACGTGGCCCCGAAAAGGGTGTCCGGTCTGGTGGTGAAAACCCGGATGGAGGCGTCTGCGCCTTCAACCTGAAAGTCGATCTCCGCACCGGTGGATTTGCCTATCCAGTTCTCCTGCATGGTCAGGACCTTTTCCGGCCACCCCTGGCCGAGATGGTCCAGATAGTCCAGGAGCTCATCTGCATAGGCCGTGATCCGCAAAAACCACTGGGCCAGCTCCTTGTGCTCCACCTGGGCGCTGCAGCGCCAGCAGAGCCCGTCCTCGACCTGCTCGTTGGCCAGGACCGTATTGCATCCGGGGCACCAGTTCACCGGGGCCTTTTTTCTGTACACCAGGCCCTTGTCCCAGAATTTGAGAAAGAAGAGCTGCTCCCAGCGGTAGTAGTCTGCGTCGCAGGTGGCCAGCTCCCGGTCCCAGTCCAGGGAATATCCGAGGCTCTTCAATTGGGCCCGCATTTCATCGATATTGGCGTAGGTCCATTTGGCCGGGTGGGTGCCGTTTTTGATGGCCGCGTTCTCCGCAGGCAGGCCAAAGGCGTCCCAGCCCATGGGATGCAGGACATTGAGCCCCCTCATCCTCTTGAACCTGGCAATGACATCGCCAATGGTGTAGACCCGGACATGACCCATGTGGATCCTGCCTGACGGATAGGGAAACATTTCCAGGACATAGTACTTTTCCCTGTCAGAGTCACGGGGCGCCTTGAAAAAACCCTTGTCTTCCCAAAACTGCTGCCACTTGCGTTCTATCCCGTCCGGACTGTATTCCTGCATAGCCTTCTCTGTCCGCTCAGTGTTGCACGTCCTCACTCAGGTTCACCAGCCCTGCCCGGTCTGATACTGCCTTCAATTCCGGACCTCCTGCTCAGAGGGGCCGGCCTTTACCCACACCGGGCACAGTGGGTACCGGCTAGAAGCAGGAGCACAAAGATAAAAAATTCCTCACGCCCGCTCGCGGACTCGCTCGAGGCACAGAGCGCGCAGAGTTCAGAGGGGGGAGGAAGAGTTTTCTGCGGGCAAACCCCCGAGCCGGGGTTTTGCCCACCCAGCTCCACTCGCTATCGCTCGTGAGGTCATTCCCTTGCCCGCAGGGCGGAGCAGCTTGTCCTGGACGCCGGCTCGGCGGCCAGGACAATTCTCTGTCTCTTCCTCCTCTTCATCTTTCTCCGTGCCTCCGCGCCTCCAGTGAGGAGCGGCAGCGACGAACGGGCGAGAGACAAATCTTTTCTTCTCTTACCACCTCACCCACTGTCTTGAGTGTGTGCCATGTTCAAGCCGACCTGCCCGGCCTCAGCCAAAAGGACGTCCAGGGTCTTTCCCGAGTCCACGGCCCGCAGCAGTCCGTCCAGAATCCCGTTCACAAAGCGCTTGGAATTGCTGTCCCCGAATTTTTTGCTCAGCTCAATGCCTTCGTTCACAGCCACTTTGACTGGGACATCCTCGCGATAGAGCATCTCAAAAACAGCCACCCTGAGGATGGTCAGCTCGATCTTGGCAATCCTCTCCAGCCGCCAGTTCTGTGAATAGGAAGTGATGATCCGGTCCAGGTCCTTTTTGCGCTCGAGCACCCCCTGGATCAACTCCCAGGCGAAATCGTTGGCGTCTGTGGACATCCCCTCCTGCTGGACCAGAAAATTCCGAAAGGTCTTGTCCACATGGCCCATATCGATTTCGGAAGAGAAGGTGCATCCGTACAGGACCTGAAAGGCCCGCTCCCTCCCCTGGCGCCGGGGACTCTTTTTCTTGCCCATTGGGTGTCCTCGTATGAAAACCAATGATTCAGCTCTGCCGGAGGCAAAGCTGAACAGGGTGAGTCAGAGCTGCTGCAGAACCTGGACGGTCTCCAGGGCAGCCTGGGCCGCTTCTGCGCCTTTGTTCCCGGCTTTGCTGCCGGCCCGTTCAATGGCCTGCTCCAGGGTGTCCGTAGTCAGAATGCCGAAGCCCACCGGAACGCCGCTCTCCAGGGCCACAGCAGCCAGTCCTTTGGACACTTCGGAGGCCACATACTCAAAGTGCGGGGTGGCTCCCCGGATCACTGCGCCCAGGCAGATCAAGGCGTCATAGGAGCCGCTCTGGATCATTTTCTTGACCACCACGGGCATTTCAAAAGCCCCTGGAATCCGAACCAGGGTCAGGTCTTCCCTTTCAGCCCCGTGCCTGAGCAGATAGTCCATGGAACCGCTGATGAGCTTTTCCACGATAAAATCATTGAATCGGCTGGCCACCAGGCCGAACCTGCACCCCTGGGCCCGCAGCTGGCCTTCCACTGTCCTTATGTGTTTCATTGCTGCACCTCGTGTTCCTTTTTGTGCCCGAAATGATCCAGAAGATGCCCCAGTTTCTCCCTCTTGGCCTTGAGGTAATTGACATTGGTGTCGCAGACCGGACCTTCCAGGGGAACCCGCTCCACAACCTCGAGTCCGTATCCCTCCAGACCGACGATCTTCTTGGGGTTGTTGGTCATCAGGCGCATTTTGGACACTCCCAGATCCACCAGGATCTGAGCTCCGATCCCGTAGTCCCTGAGATCGGGCTTGAAACCCAGAGCAATATTGGCCTCTACGGTATCTTTCCCCAGATCCTGGAGATGATAGGCCCTGATCTTGTTCCCCAGTCCAATGCCCCGGCCCTCCTGGCGCATATAGAGGACAATGCCCTGGCCCTCGTCTTCAATGACCCGCATGGCCTTCTGCAGCTGAGAGCCGCAATCGCAGCGCTGACTCCCGAAAACATCCCCGGTCAGGCACTCGCTGTGCACCCGGACCAGCACCGGCTCGTCCTCTGTGATCCTGCCTTTGACCAGGGCGATGTGCGTGAAGTCGTCGATGTCGCTTTCATAGGCTACAGCCCTGAAGTGCCCGTGGCAGGTGGGCAGGTCGGCCTCGCCCACAGCATGGACCAGGGAATCAAATTTGGACCGGTAGCGGATCAGGTCCTCTATGGTGGCGATTTTCAGATTGTGCTCCCGGGCAAACTCCTCCAGATCGGGCATCCGGGCCATGTTCCCGTCGTCACGCATGATCTCGCAGATCACGGCCGCCGGCTTCAGCCCGGCCAGCTTGCTCAGGTCAACGCTTCCTTCGGTCTGGCCGGCCCGGACCAGGACGCCTCCTGCTCTGGCCCGCAGGGGAAAAATGTGGCCGGGCGTGGAAATATCCTCTGGTTCGACCCGGTCCTGAACAGCGGTCAAGATGGTTGTTGCCCGGTCATAGGCCGAGATTCCCGTTGTGACCCCCTGAGCCGCCTCGATGGACACGGTGAAGGCCGTCCCGAACCGGGATTCGTTCCGCCTGGGCTGCAGCTCCAGATTCAAGCGTTCCACCCAGTGTGGTCCCAGAGCCAGACAGATCAGCCCTCGTCCATGTTTGGCCATGAAGTTGATGATCTCCGGAGTGACCTTTTCCGCGGCGATGGTCAGGTCACCTTCGTTTTCCCGGTCTTCATCATCAACCAGGATGATCATGTTCCCTTTCTTGATTTCAGCAATGGCTTCTTCTGCAGTGCATCGTGGCATGACCTTGCTCTTTGACATTTAAATGTGATGCAAAATCCATCTTTGGACGGATTTTCCTACTCAAACCCGTGATCCCTCAAAAAATCCAGACTCAGATCCCTGCCCCGCGGCCTCTGATCTCCGGCCCCAAAAGGGACAAGCATCTGCCGGACATACTTGGCGATCATATCGATCTCCATATTGACCTCAGTCCCGGGTGACCAGCTGGACATGTTCGTCTCCTGCTGGGTGGCCGGAATGATGTTCACCTCCAAAAAGCCATCTCCGCACTCGTTGACGGTCAGGCTTATGCCGTCCAGGGCCACCGACCCCTTGGACACCACATATATAGACCACTCCTGAGGGAAGTGTAAACGATAGATCTTGGATTGCCCGGCTGGTTTGACTTCAGCCACTGTGGCCAAACAGTCCACATGCCCGCTGACCAGATGTCCGCCCAACCTGTCCCCCAGGGCCAGGGCCCGTTCCAGGTTGACCTGGCTGTGGGTCCGCAGATTCTTCAAATTGGAGCAGGACATGGTCTCAGCCGAGGCATAGGCCGTAAAAGAGTCTGAGCTGTAAGCCTCCACCGTGAGGCACACCCCGTTTATGGCTATGCTCTCCCCCTTGACCAGGTCGGCAAAGGGCTTGAGGGGGCCCAGCCGGAGACGGCTCTCCTGCCCCAGGCGCTCCGCAGAGAGCACCTTGGCCGTGGTTTGAATCAATCCTGTAAACATGGCAACCTCATACTGCATTTCACAGCGGCCTCAGGCCTGAGGCCGCAGGACGGTCCACAAGTCCTGCCCCCTCATCTGCTGGGACACGAATCGCCAGCTCAAGGCCTGGTCCATGCACTCGACGCTGCGGCCGGCAAAAGAGCTCTTGCCCTGATCGTCCCCAAGGACCTTGGGGGCAAAGACACAGTGCAGCTCATCAGCCAGGCTCTGCTGCGTCAGGCTCATGGCCAGTCTCCCCCCTCCTTCGCAGAGCAGATAAAAGCACTTCAGCTCGGCAAACAGCCACTCCAGCCCGGACTTGAGGTCCAGGAGCCCCTTCTCTCCAGGCAGGGGCAGGATTCTGACCCCTTTGTCCCGCAAGTCCTCAGCCCGTTGACTGGAGGCAATCCGTACTGAGGTCAGCAGTATCAGCTCTCCGGGGCGGTCCCGCAGGATTGTCAAGGGCGCCTCAGGTTCAGGCAGCCTGGAGGTGACCGCCACGGCCAGGGGCTGCCGCCCCGGTTCTCGGTCCTCCAGTCGGCAGGTCAGGCTGGGGTTGTCGGCCAGCAAAGTGTTGCCCCCCACCAGGACGGCCTGGGCTTTGGACCGCATGCGGTGGACCTGAGCCCTGGCCTCTTCCCCGGTGACCCAGGCCGAGTGACCGCTTCTGGTCCCAATCCGCCCGTCGAGGGTGCAGGCCAGCTTGAGCTGGACATAGGGGCGGGCCTGCTTCTGCCAGCAGACAAAGTCGGCGATCAGGTCCCGGCAGGCCTGCTCAGCCACCCCAACCTCAACCTGGACCCCGTGGCTGCGAAGACGCTTTATCCCCCCGCCCTGGACCCGGGGGTTGGGGTCCCTGGTGCCCACAACAACCTTGGGCAGAGCGGCTTCGAGTATGGCAGTGGTGCATGGGGGAGTGCGACCCTGGTGATTGCAGGGCTCCAGGGTGACCCAGAGCTCGCATTGCCGCAGGTCGATCCCTTTCTCCCTGGCCTGGGCTATGGCCGTCACTTCGGCATGCGGTCCGCCTGCCTCCTGATGGAGCCCGGACGCCATGACCCGACCGTCCTGAACGATCAGGGCCCCGACACACGGGTTGGGAGCCGTGCCCCCTTTGGCTTTTTCAGCCAGGGCCACGGCCTGAAGCATGATGCTCTGGTCAGGCATGGTCACAATCGTGGCCGGGGCCAAGCCCCTGTTTGGACCTGTCCCTGGAGATCTCCAGGCACTCAAAATGTATTCCGGCCTCATCCAGCATGGCTGTGGCCAGTTGGTCAGGGTAGCCCTGGGCAAAGTAAATGGCCTGGACCTGGCAGTTGATGAGCATTTTGGAACAGATCAGGCAGGGCTGAGTGGTGCAGTAAATGTCTGCTCCGGCAAGAATCACGCCATGCACCGCAGCCTGGATGATCACGTTCTGCTCGGCATGCAGGCCCCGGCAGAGCTCGTGCCGTTCCCCGGAAGGAATGTTCAGTCTCTCGCGCAGACAGCCGTCGTGCAGGCAGTGTGTCAGGCCCGTGGGGGCCCCGTTGTAGCCGGTAGCCAGGATACGCTTGTTCTTGACGGCCACAGCCCCGACCCTGCGCCGCAGGCAGGTGGAACGCTCGGCCACCAGAAATGCGATCTGCATGAAGTACTCAGGCCAGGGCAGACGGTACACGACTGATTCTCCTCATGATCAGGGAGCAATCCAGGACAGCGTCTCCGCTTTGCCAGGCCGAAAAAGAGCCTTGGATGGCAGCAGGAACCATCCGGGCTGCTCAGTCTGCGAACCGCTTGAACAGGATACAGGCATTCGTGCCCCCAAAGCCGAAAGAGTTGCACAGCACCGAGTTGACCTGCTGCTGCCTGCTCCCTTCTGCCACGTAGTCCAAATCGCATTCCGGGCCCGGGTTCTCCAGGTTGACGGTCCCCGGGATGACTCCCTGGTCCATGGTCATGACGCTGAACACGCTCTCTATCCCGCCGGCAGCTCCAAGCATGTGCCCGATCATGGACTTGTTGGCCGTGATCGGCATCCTGTAGGCCCGGTCCCCAAAAACGGTCTTGATGGCCCTGGTCTCACACAGGTCATTCCATGGGGTGGATGTGCCGTGGGCGTTGATGTGCTCCAATTCCTGAGGGGGCAGCTCGGCCTCCCGCAGCGCGGTCCGCATGGCCTGAGCCATGCCGGCCCCGCTCTCATCCGGTGCCGTTATGTGATAGGCGTCGGCTGAGGCTCCGAACCCCCTGACCTCGGCATAGATCTTGGCCCCCCGCTCAATGGCCTGCTCCAACGACTCCAGGAGCAAAAACCCGCTGCCCTCGGCAATCACAAAGCCGTCCCTGTCCCTGTCAAAGGGGCGGGATGCCTTTTCCGGGTCGTCGTTCCTGGTGGACAGCGCCTTCATGGCATTGAATCCCGAAACCGCCATGGGGGTGATGGTCGACTCCACTCCGCCGCAGATCATGGCTTCGGCCCGGCCGAGCTTGATGTCCGAGTAAGCGTAGCCCACACTGTGCACCCCGGAAGCGCAGGCCGATGTGGTGACCATGTTCGGGCCCTTGGCCTTGGTGTAAATAGCGATCTGACCGGCGGCAATGTTGGAGATCAGTTTGGGGATGTAAAAGGGAGAAACCCGCCCTGGACCGCGCTTCATCAATCGAGTGTGGAACTCCTCTATGGTCTCCAGTCCCCCCAGGCCGCAGCCCAGAACAATGCCCACCTGACTGGCATTGCGTTCGTCAATCTCCAGTCCGGCATGCTCCAGGAGCATCTTGGCGGTTCCAACAGCATAGCAGTTGAACCTGTCCATACGCTGAATCTGCTTTTTGGGAACGTATTCGGCAGGATCAAAGCCCTTGACTTCACCTGCAATCCGGCTTCCATATTCATGGCAGTCAAACCGGGTGATCGGCCCAATGCCTGACTCCCCATTGATAAGCCGGGTCCAGCTCGTCTCCAGAGTGTTTCCCAGAGGAGAAACAGCAGCCATGCCCGTCACAACGACACGTCTTCCAATCATCAGCCTCACCTTTCAGCTTTGCCAGAGGCAAAGCTGAGTCCTTGAATTTTCGATTCAAAATAATGAAGCGTCTTGGGACACCTGACCGGTCTCAAGACGCTTTGACAACCCCGGTATGCACAACCGGAAAACTCAAGCCGTCTTTGACTCGATATATTTGATGGCGTCTTGAACGGTTCTCAGCTTCTGGGCTTCTTCATCATCGATTTCCAGATCGAACTCGTCCTCCATAGCCATGATCAGTTCGGTCAGGTCCAGGGAGTCGGCTCCCAGGTCATCGACAAAAGAGGCCTCTGGAGTGATTTCCTCCTGGGAAACATCCAGCTGCTCTGACACGATCTCTTTTATTTTTTCTAATACTGATGCCATATGTCCTCCTCATGAATTCTGCTTCATTTTTGTGTTGACCACCGCGACATGCCGCTCTGTGAGTTCATTATGAAACTCGATCACAAGTGTCCGGGTTCCAGGCATGCCATGTTCGAATGCTCCCTCTCAGAGGTACATTCCGCCATTGACACCGATCACTTGCCCGGTGATGTAGCCGGCTTCAGTCGAAGCAAGCCAGGCCACAGTGTGGGCCACATCTTCTGCCTGTCCAAAACGGCCGAGAGGTATTCGCTGCAGATAGGCCTCTTTGAGCTGGGGGTCCAGCTCTTCCGTCATCTCCGTGGCGATAAAGCCAGGGGCAACGGCATTGACCGTGATCCCCCTCGGAGCCAGCTCCAGGGCGGCGGCCTTGGTCAGCCCCAGAATGCCGGACTTGGCGGCACAGTAGTTGGCCTGCCCTGGATTGCCTGACTGGGCGATGACCGAGGAAATATTGATGATCCGGCCCTTGCGTTGCCGGACCATGACCTTGGCCGCCTCCTGAAGGCAGGCAAAGGGGCCGTCCAGATTGACTTCAAGCACGTCCCGCCAGTCCTTTTCCTTCATGCGCAGCAGCAGGCCGTCCCTGGTCATGCCTGCATTGTTGACCAGCACGTCCAAATCGACCTGGCCCTTGATCCTGTCCTTGAAAAACTGGGCCACAGCAGCCCTGTCCCTCACGTCCAGGGCAAAAGGAAATGCCTGGCCGCCCTGGTCGCGGATGGCTGCGCAGACCTGCTCTGCCTTTTCAGGCTGACTGACATAGGTCAGGTAGACCTGCCACCCTTTCGCGGCCAGGACCTGGGCGATGGCTTTGCCGATCCCCCGTGATCCGCCGGTCACTAGCGCTGTCTTTATTCGTTCTTCCATTGTGACCTCACACTCTCTTAGCGGCCAAAGGCTGGAGAGTCAAATCACTGCTCCAGATCATAGGGCTCACAACTCCATCAGGGCTGCGCCCCAGGTCAAACCGGCCCCGAAGGAAATCAGCACAACCCGCATCCCCTTGACGACCCGGCCGTGATCAAAGGCTTCGCTCAGGGCAATGATCACTGAAGCGGCGGAGGTGTTCCCAAACCGATCCACATTGACATACACTTTGTCCATCGAGCAGGACAGCTTTTTGGCCAGGGCTTCGATGATGCGCATATTGGCCTGGTGGGGAATGATCATGTCCACATCAGCAACCGTGAGACCATGTTTTGCCAGGAGCTGTTCGGCAAGGTCGGCCATGCCCCGGACTGCGAACCTGAAGAGCTCACGCCCGTTCATCTGAATGAAATAGTCCTGGGAGACCACTTGCCCCAGCTTGTATGGGGCGGCCGACCCCCCTTCCTGGCCTACGGGAAGGAGGTGTCCCTGGGCTCCGTCAGCCATGAGCCGCGTGTCGATCAATCGGGGGTGGTCTTTTCCCCGCCCGGAAATCAGGGCTGCTCCAGCCCCGTCTCCAAACAAAACACAGGTGTTCCTGTCCTGGAAATTGACTCTGGAGGTGCAGACTTCGCTTCCAATGACCAGAACCTTGGACTCCGGCTCAACAGCACACAGGCCTCTGGCAGTGGTCAAGCCGTAGGTGAAGCCTGAACAGCCTGCTGCCAGATCCATGGCCATGGTGCACGAATTTGCCCCAAGCTTGGCCTGAAGCACACAGGCCGTGGTCGGTGTGCAGAAATCCGGAGTGAATGTGGCCACCAGAATATGGCTGATCTCCGAGGGATCGACCTCTGCCTGGGCCAGGGCCTTGAGCGCAGCCTGCCGGGCCAGGTCTGAACACCCCTGGCCTTCCTCGACCATGCGTCGCTCCACAATCCCGGTGCGGGAGCGTATCCACTCATCTGAGGTCTCGACCATCTTCTCCAGTTCGGCGTTGGTCAGAACCGGCTCTGGAACATAGTGCCCCAGCCCGAGTATGTACGTCTGATCTTTCATGTCGTGTGTCACTGCTTCGTCTTCATCCATTCTGTCCGCTGAGGCGCAGGTGTGATCGTCAGGTCTTGATCTGGAAGGACGTTTTTTGGGAAGTCTGAATCAGCAAGAAACTCCATCAATACAGGTCTCAGGAGGTTTCTTCATCTTTTTCCGAGTCTTCGGCCTGGGTGCTGTTTTTGGAGGACGTGTGCAGGATATTTCGAAGTCTGTGAAATCGTGTGATCTCCGGGTGAGCTTCCAGGCCTTCCCGAATGTCGTCATTGGCTGATGAAGCGATGAACGTGGCTGCCATCTTGACTGCCCTCTGGATGGCTTTTTCCCCGGAAGAACCATGGCAGACGAATACAGATCCGTTCAGCCCCAGCAGGGGAGCCCCTCCGTACTCTTCATGGTCCAGTCTGGTCCGCAAACGCTTGAAGGCTGGAAGAGACAAAAAGGCTCCCAGCCTGGAAAGAAAGCTCCTCTTCAGCTCCTGGCGGAGCATGCCGCTGAAGGCCTGGGCCAGCCCTTCACTCAGCTTGAGGACCACATTACCCACAAACCCGTCGCAGACCACGATGTCCAGGTGACCGTTGAACAGGTCCCGGCCTTCGACATTGCCGACAAAGTTCATCTCTGTCTTGCTCAGCAGGGAATAGGCCTCATTGACCTGGATATTGCCTTTACCCTGCTCCTCGCCAATGCTCAGGATGCCGATCTGAGGCTCTTTCTTCTTGAGCACGTTCCTGCTCAGGGCCTCGGCCATCAGGGCAAACTGGACCAGGTGCCTGGGTTTGGAGTCCACATTGGCCCCGACATCGATGACGACCAGGGGATTCTTTTCCCGAGGCATGACTGTGGCCAGGCCAGGTCGCTCTATCCCCTTGATCCTGCCCAGGGTGAACATCCCACTGGCCAGGGTCACTCCTGTGTGTCCAGCGCTGACCAGACCCTGGGCCTCCCCTTCCTTGACCAGCCGAAATCCGTTCTGGATGGAGGTGTCTTTTTTCCGGCGCAGGATGTGTGAGGGTTTATCACCCATCTCAGCCACATCAGGGGCATGAAAGACATCGATCTCAAGCCCTGTCAGATCCTGCCGGTTCAACTCGTCCCAGATGAGCCTTTCCCGGCCCACGAACTTCAGGGCCAGATCCATCTCTCGGGCAGCTTTCAAAGCTCCGGAGATGACCACCTTGGGACCGTGGTCACCCCCCATTGCATCCACTGCAATGCTGGGGAGACTATTCTTGCTCATCTGTTCTTATGACCTGTCTGCCTCCGTATTTGCCGCATGATGCGCAGACCCTGTGCGGGAGGCTCGTGGCTCCGCACTCACAGGTAGTCAGCGTGGGTGTGGGCACCCTGTGATGCGATCGGCGCATCCCCTTTTTCGATTTGGATGTCTTTTTCTTTGGTACCGCCATGGTGCACCTCGTTGTTGGCTTTGTCGTTCAGGATGTGACCGCTCTGATCACGTCCCTTTGTTGATCTGCAACTTCCTGAAAATATCCAGCCTGGGATCGCGTGGACCCTGATCGCACTCGCACCTGGACTGGTTCAGATTTTGTCCGCACTGCTGGCATATGCCTGCACATTGAAGATCACAGAGCGGCTTGACAGGCAGAGCAAGCAAGAACTGTTCCCAGAGCAGGTCCCCGAGATCGAGCGCCAGCCCATTATCGGTCATTCGTAGCAGCTCTCCGCCCTCTCCGTCTACATCCTGTCCGTACTGGGGTTCTTCAAAGAGCTCAAACCGGGTATCCACCTCGAATTGATAGAGCTCGGCACACCTGTCGCAGGGGATGGACACCGAGCCTGTCACATGGCCCTGGATCAGGTATCCCGATCCCTGGGCCTGAACCATGAGTTCAGCCCTGAACGGACTGACCACCTCGTAGGGCAGGCGGAATTCATCTATCGGATCGGCCCAGGCAGCCTGTTCGGCAAAGAGGGTATCCTGACCGGATTCCGGGAGATCATCCAGAGGGAGAAGAAACGTGGACATAGACGACGTCCTTGTGAAACGTATGTATTTACTTAGAGGATGAGTTCTTTGTCAAGTTTGAGGCTTGCTTTTTTTTGAGATCAAGAGTAGCCTTCTCACTTTTCGCGTCCGGGGGAAGCACTCCCTGAGGGTTCCAATTGCACCATGCTTGATATACGCCAGACCCGGGCCCGCAATCCCGGGTGAAGACAAGAATCGAGGAGGACCATCATGGCCAAACAATGCGATATCTGTGGAAAAAAGCCTGAAGTGGGCAACCATGTCAGCCACGCCAACAACAAGACCAAACGGCGTTTCAAGCCAAATTTGCAGCGGGTCAAGGCCCAGCTGGACTCCGGGACGGTCCGGCGGATCAATGTCTGCACCCGCTGCCTGCGCAGCGGTGCGGTGACCAAGCCCCTGGCCCAATCCAGACCGTCGAGCTGAGATTCCCCCTTTGCTTTTTTGCCGGGACGCCTGCCCTGGTCAGGGCAGGCGTCCTTTTTTTTGTCCTTGAGGCCCTGACCTGTTTGTCATCATATGAGTGAGCTTGGTCATGGTTCGCTGTCGTGCTCTTCTGTCTTCTGTTCCTCCAGAGCCCGGCTCATCCTGTTGACCACCCTGGTCTGCCCCAGAACCTCCATGGTCTCGAACAGGCCCGGACTGGTCTTCTGCCCGGTGAGGGCAACCCGGATCGGCTGGGCCAGGACTTTGAACTTCAGGGAGTGCTGCTCCAGATAGCTTTTGACTTCACCTTCCAGAGACTGCCGGCTGAACTCCGGCAACCCCTTGAACCTGTCCCGCAGGTCTTCCAGATGGCCCCTGACCTCTTTGGTCAGATAGGTCTGGACCAGCTGGGGATCATAGTCGATCTCCTGATCAGGAACAACAAAGATGCGGGCCATCTCAGCCATCTCCAGCATGGTCTCAGCCCGGGGCTGAAGCAGGGGGACGACCTTCTGCAGATACTCCAGGGTCAGGCCGTGAAAGCCTTCACTCTCAAGGAGCTCCAGGAGCTGCCCGGCCAGTGTCCGAGGATCGGAAAGCTTGATATGCTGGCTGTTCACCCAGCGCAGCTTGTCCGGATTGAACACGCAGGCGGACCTGCCCAGGTTCTTCAGGGAAAAGAGGGCGATGAGCTCCTGAAGGTCGAAAATTTCCTGATCGCCGTAAGACCAGCCCAGTCTGACCAGATAGTTGTTCAGGGCCTGGGGGAGATAGCCCATATCCCTGTACTCCAGGACCGACATCGCCCCGTGCCGCTTGCTGAGCTTTTTCTTGTCCGGCCCCAGGATCATGGGCACATGGCCGAACGTGGGCAGGGCATAGCCCATGGCCTGATAGAGGAGCACCTGCTTGGGGGTGTTGCTCAGGTGATCGTCGCCGCGCAGGATGGTGTTCACCCCCATGGTGGCATCATCCACGACCACAGCCAGATTGTAGGTCGGTGTCCGGTCTGCCCGGCGAATCACGAAATCGTCCAGCTCCCGGTTGTCCACCCTGTTCGTCCCTTTGAGCTCGTCAACAAAAACCGTCTCTCCCTGCAGGGGGCTCTTGAACCTGACCACCCGGCCCGGCCCCGGTCCCAGCCCCTTTTCCCTGCAGGTCCCATCGTACTTGGGCTTTTCCCCTCTTTCCCTGGCTCGAGCCCGCATGGCCTCGACCTCATCCGGAGTGCACTGGCAATAGTAGGCTCGATCATTGGCCAGCATCCGCTCGATGTGCTCATGGTAGATATCAAAACGCTGACTCTGGAAGTAGGGGCCTTCGTCCCAGTCCAGACCCAGCCAGGTCATGGCCTCGAGTATGGTCTCGGTCATTTCCTGGGTCGATCGTTCCAGATCTGTATCTTCGATGCGCAGCACGAAGCGACCCTGACGGCTTCTGGCCAAAAGCCAGTTGAAGAGAGCGGTCCGGGCTCCGCCGATGTGCAGATACCCGGTTGGGCTGGGGGGGAAACGGGTCACAACCTGATCCATGATCTCTCCATACATTCTTTCTGCAGTTCACGATTCAGCTTTGCCAGAGGCAAAGCTGAATTGAAAACAAAAGGCGGGTCAACCCCGCCTTTTTCATCCTCATTCGACACCGGGCTTGGCCAGACTACTTCACAGCCTCGACACCCTTGATTTCCGGTATTTCCTGCTTCAAAACCCTCTCAATCCCATTCTTCAGGGTCATCTGGGACATGGGGCATCCGGCGCAGGCCCCCTGCAGTCTGAGCTGGACGATCTTGGAATCAGTGATCCCCACCAGCTCGACATCTCCTCCGTCAGCCTGAAGCTGGGGCCTGATCTTGTTCAGGGCAGCTTCGATTTTGTCCTGCATAGCTCTCTCCTCCATATCGGCCTGCCTCCGGCCGGGCTGCTATCGTGTCTGTTTTCCATCCCAGACGTGCTATCGTCCTGGAAGAATCCCGCAGCCTGACGAACCTCGGGGAGGTCACTGATCGTGATCCAGGGCGGCCATGACTTTTTCCGGCGGCCTGCGCTCAGGGACGTAGACATGGGGAATGCGGTCCTCATTCCACTCCTTGGACACATACAACCCGCAAAAGCAGCTCCCGTACTCCTCAATGTCCGGCTTGGCGTACACACAGGGGCAGAGAATATCTTTGTCCAGTTCGTACTTGCCTGTCGCCAGTCGGCAGGGGCAGGCCGTGTAGCCGAAACGTTCCTTGTTGATGAGCAGGCTTTCCAGGAGCTGCATGACCATGTCCTGGTCCTTGTTGAAATACAGCCCCTTTGGCTCCTGAAGTTTCTTCAGCTTGGCATAGAGATCCTCGACAGCGTTCATGATCACTCCAGGGCGTCCTCGATTTCCTTCTTCTTGAACCCGACCACGCACACCTCATCATCCACGACCAGGGTCGGAAAAGAGAGACTGGGATTGTGCTTCTTCACTTCCTGGATCGCCTCTTTGCGCTCTTCTCCGCTGAGCCTGTCCACATAGGTGCAGGTGTATTCAATCCCTTTTTCGTCCAGGAATTCTTTGGTATGCTTACAGTGAATGCAAGTGCTCAGGGCAAAGAGTTTGACATCTTTTTCCATTTGGCTGGCTCCCTTGTTGTCTTGAAAATACGTATCCGGCGAACAGTTTTTCCAACCAGGTATGACTGTAGTTGTTCCTGCCCGTTTGTCAAGAACTCCAGGGAGATTCCAGCCCGAACCGGCGGATGACCGCGTCGCGTATCTCGGCGAAAATCTCGCTTTCCGAGCCCTGTCCGTTGACCACAGAGCATCTTTCCGGATGCGCGGCCGCCAGCTCGAGGTAGCCTTGGCGGATCGAGCTGTGAAAATCCAGGGCTTCAGCCTCAAATCTGCCTTCGGAATGGGAGGTCCCCAGCTCATGGTTCCGGCCCCTGGCCCTCTCCAGCCCGATCTGGACCGGTATGTCGATGACCACGGTCAACTCCGGCCAGAGGTCCTTGACCGCCAGCCTGTTCAGGGAATGGAGAGTCTCCAGGCTGATCCCCCGGCCAAAGCCCTGATAGGCCACGGTGGAGTCGGCGAATCGGTCAACGAGAACCGCCCGGCCGCTGCCCAGGGCCGGCCTGATGACCGTGTCCACGTGCTGGGCCCGGTCGGCCAGATACAGCAGGAGCTCGCACTCCGGACTCATGCCCTCAAACTCCCTGCTCAGGAGGATCTCCCTGATCCGGGCCCCCAGGGGACTGCCGCCGGGCTCTCTGGACATCAGGACATCAAACCCCTGGGCTTCCAGCCACTGCCCGAGCAATCGGCATTGGGTGCTCTTGCCGCAGCCCTCTATTCCTTCAAAGGTAACAAACATTGCCTGGCTTCGGATCCTTTTGAGTCGTTTTCCTGGACAAACTCGGCACTCCGGACCGGTTCAAACAGCTGCCGCTCAAGGGAAGGCTGGTATCCTGACCATCTGGACTGCTGCAGGTCATGACCGGCCAGGGCGGTCCTGGCCGTGGACAGCTTGGCGTCCAGATTGTCCGCATAGTGCAGGACAAAGGCCTCGCATGTCTTGGGACGCCTGGGGGAGCCGTAGGCGTACTCTCCATGGTGGCTCAAAAGGAGATGCTTGAGATGGGTCAGCAGATCCGGGTCCAGGTCTTTGGCCCTGGCGAAAAAGGGCTGCAGGATCTCCATGGCCAGCATGATATGCCCGATGAGCCGTCCTTGATCGGTATACTCCCGGCTGACGCCGCTCTGCAGCTCCCAGGCCTTGCCCAGGTCGTGCAGGACAGCGGCCACCAGGAGGATGTCCCGGTCCAGGCCGGGATACATCTCGGCTATGGACAGACACAGCCTGGCCACTGCCAGGGTGTGCTCCAACAGACCGCCGCGGTAGGCGTGGTGAATGGTCTTGGCTCCAGGGGCGGCCAGCATCTTTTCCCTGATGGTGGGATCTTTGAGGATCCTTCTGCAGAACTTCCGCCAGGGCCGGTAGGTCAGCTCTTCCCGACAGAGGCCCTCCAGCTCGGCCAGAATATCTTCCGGAGGCCGCTGGCTTGAAGGGATGAACTCCGACCAGTCCAGGGACCATTGGTCAGGATCGAGGACCTCCAGGGCGCGTATGACCAGCTGGGGCAGATCCCTGAATCGGGTGATCCCCGCCCGGACCCGGACGAAGTCTTCCGGGGCCAGGGAGGTGAACTCCGCACTGAGGGGATGCCAGATCTTGGCACTGACCTCGCCGGTCCGGTCCTGGAGCTTCAAGTCCCAGTAGGGGCCGTTCTTGGACTGGGCCTGCCGGGCCTGGGCCAGGAGGAAGATGTCATCCACTTCCTGACCCTGGATCAGGTCTTTGACGTAGACTGTCTTTGTTGTCATGGTGACTTGACTTTTCCGGCTTGATTGATGAGAAATCCCCTCCAGGGCAGCCCGCTCACTCCTGCATCCACCTTGGTGATCAAGGAAGAAATTCCGCTCTGAACTGCTCCCCTGGGTGCTTCCCTTTCCTCAGGAAAGCTGTGCACAGGACTGAGGAGGTCCTGTCCATCCGGGTGATCATTCGAGCACTCGACCCCGAACGGGCCGTCCGCACACTTTCTCTGGAGGTGCATGGATCGCTATGGACATCGTACTGACCAACGACGACGGCATCTGGGCAGTCGGCCTCAGGGCCCTGTACTCTGAGCTGCTCAAGGCGGGGCACAAGGTCACTGTGGTCGCTCCCCTGACCGAACAGTCTGCTGTCGGGCACGCTGTGACCCTGAGCTCTCCGCTGCGGGTCAAAGAGGTCAACCAGAACAATTTTCAAGGCTACGGCATTTCCGGGACCCCTGTGGACTGCGTCAAAATCGCCCTGGGGACAGTGCTCTCTTTTGAACCCGACCTTTTGATATCAGGCATCAACAGCGGGGCCAACGTTGGGGTGGACATCCTCTATTCCGGAACCGTGGCTGCCGCAACCGAGGCCGCCCTGGCCGGCATACCCGCCCTGGCAGTCTCCATCGACGAGTTCCGCCCTGTCAACCTTGATCCACAGGCTGAGTACGTGGCCGGGTTCATTCAGGATATCGACTGGCCCCGGATTCCCCGCCGCAGGGTGCTGAACCTCAATTTCCCAAAGTGTCCTCTGGATCAGACCAGGGGTCTGCGAATCTGCCCCCAGACCCAGGCCGTGTACGAAGACTGGTACGACAAGAGGATCGATCCCAGGGGCGGGCCATACTACTGGCTCTGTGGAGAAATCCTGCCCCAGAACCTGGAGACGGATTCAGACCGCAGCCTGCTCAGTCAGGATTTCCTGACCCTGACTCCCCTGACCTTTGACTTCACCGACCACGGCTTCCTGGACCAGCTCAGGCAGCACCTGGCATGATACGAGGAATAAAACAGAACTGAGTGAGGGGTCCTTCCTCATGAAGCTGCATTCGAGGGCTGCGTCACTTCGGCCGCCGGCCGTGCCGGGGTTTGGCCCTGAGCCGGAGCCGCTTCTCGATCTCCTGCGAGGCCTGGAGAACAAAGCGCTCAACCTGCTCGGGCGAGTGCTCCGAGATTCCCGGCACATCGAGGCTTTGAGGGTTGTTCATCAGTTCAGGCCTGGGTTTGACCCCATACTCCAGGGGGAAGGAATCGGAAAAATACATGTCCTGAAACCCCATGAACTTGAGGCTGTGGGCTGTGGCGTCCAGAATGGCCAGCTCGTCGCGGTCCACCAGGCCGAGCTCCTTGGCCCGGATCAGGCCGGCCAGACATTCTCCGCCCTGGGTGCAGGAGATGTGGCCGTGTCGGTTGGCCAGGACCATGCTGTCCATGATGGCCTGCTCTTCCACCTGGACCACTTCGAACCCGCCCCGGCCGGTGATCTTTTCATAACTCTCGACCAGGGTCCTGACCCTGGGAAAAGAGACCGGGTTGCCGATCATGGCTGCCTGGGCCACGCTGGAGCGGACCTGGACCGGCTGATACTTCCTGCCCCCGGAAGGTTGCGCATAGAAGCGGTAGACAGGATCGGCATGCACCGACTGGACCCCGATGATTCTGGGCAGGGAGGTGATGACCCCCAGCCCGTGAAGCTTGAGAAACCCGGACATGATGGCGGAAATGTTTCCGGCATTGCCGATGGGCACGAACATGACCTGGCCCGAGACGTTCCACTCCGCCCACTGGGCGCATTCATAGGCATAGGATTCCTGGCCCAGGATACGCCAGCTGTTCTTGGAGTTCAGCAGGGCCACCCGATAATGCTCGGCCAAGTGCTCCACAACCCGCATGCAGTCGTCGAAGACGCCAGGCAGTTCGAAGACCTCGGCTCCGCTCCCCAGGGGCTGCCCCAGTTGCTGGGGCGTGACCTTGCCCTTGGGCAAAAGGACCAGGGTCTTGACCGGCGGCCCGACATAAGCCCCATACATGGCCGCGGCAGCCGAGGTGTCCCCGGTGGAGGCGCAGACCGTCAGGACCTCATCCCAGCCGTGCTTTCTGATCATGGACTTCAAGGCGCTGAAGGCGCAGGCCATGCCCCGGTCCTTGAAAGAGGCGCTGGGGTTCTGGCCCTCATGCTTGAAGGCCAGCGGATGGTCGATATTTTTTTTCAGTTCCGGTGCACAGCGGACAACCGGGGTGTGGCCCTCACCCAGCCAGACGATGTCCTCTGGCTCCAGCATGGGGGCCATGAGTTCAAAGTACCTGAATATCCCCTGCAGAGCCGGGTGAGCTGAGCATTTCCGGGAGTCGAAAGTCTGCCGCCAATCTTTTCCTGAAACCTGACCAAGCTGATCCTGATGGCCATCCTGGAGCAGAAAAACGCCTCCGCAGTCAGGGCAGGTGTAAAAGAGATCATCCCCTGGATAGCGAGCCCCGCACCCCTGGCAGACGTATTCCATCCTGCCCCGGTACGTTGGAAAATTCTGAGCCTGACGCATGTCCTCTCCCTGTCTCATCCCGGCCAGACCCTGGGCACGCTGAGACTCAACACGAGCATCCCCAGCCCTGCTTTGGCCGCAAGACCGAAAACCCGGCCCCACATGGCCCCTTTGGAAGCAGTCAGGGCCTCGGTCCAGGAACGCCCGGTCCAGAGTTCAAAGACCAGACTTCCGGCAAAAGCCCCAGCCACGGCCCCGAAAATGGCCCCCAGCCCGAAAAACAGGGGGGCCCCGAGGATCGCACCCGCAAAGGCCCCAAGCAGAGCCCCCCAACTGCCCTTGTTCGATCCTCCGTATTTCCTGGCCCCCAAAACCTGCCCCCCGAACTCGATGAGCTCGGCAAGCCCGGCCATGCCCAGCAGGAGCAGGAAAAACCACCAGCCGGCCTGAATCTCTGGATGGGTCCACCTCCAGAGGCCCATGACCAGGATGATGGCCCAGTTTCCGGGCAGTCCCAGAAAATTGGTGGCCCAGAGAAGAAACATGACCAGAATGATCACACCGGCAATCAGCTCGGCCAGGCCCATAGCATTCCCCTCAGCGGGTGTCCTGGACCCGTTCGGCCTTGCCCTGATTCCTGGGCAGGCTGTTGTGCTCCACCAGATCGACCTTGGGCGTGATCAGGATCTCTTCCCTGAGCAGCCTGGTGATCCGCTGCTCCAGGGCCCGCAGGGCCCGCATGTCCTCCACAAAGCACTCGTCCTTGATTTCCACCTTGACCCGCATCTGATCGATATCTCCGTTTCGCTCCAGGACTATGAGGTAGCTCTGGCCCACTTCAGGGATGGCCATCAGGACCTGTTCCACCTGCATGGGGTAGATGTTCACCCCCTTGAGGATGATCATGTCGTCGGAGCGGCCCATGATTCTGTCGATGCGCCTGTGCACCCGGCCACAGGAGCACTGTCCGGGGATGAACCTGGTCAGGTCCTTGGTCCGGTAGCGCAGCAGGGGCATGCCCTCCCTGTTCAAAGTGGTCAGGACCAGCTCGCCGAGCTCCCCGTCAGGAAGGGGCTCAAAGGTTTCCGGGTCCAGGATCTCCGCCAGAAAGTTGTCTTCCCAGAGGTGCATCCCGTTCTGGGCCTGACACTCAAAGGCCACACCCGGCCCGTTCATCTCCGAGAGGCCGTAGGAGTTGTAGGCCTTGATCTGAAAGAGGTCTTCAATCCTGGCCCTGATCTCCTGGGTATGGGGTTCTGCCCCGATCAGGGCGATCCGCAGGGCCAGGGATTCCGGGTCCCAGCCGGTTTCTTGCAGGACCTGGGCCAGTCGGAGGGCATAGGACGGGATGATGTGGATGGCCTGGACTTGAAAATCTTTGAGCAGCTTGATCTGCCGCTTGCTGTTACCGGCCCCGGCTGGGATGGTCAGACACCCCAGGCGCTCCGCACCGTAATGGATGCCCAGGCCTCCGGTGAACAGCCCGTAGCCGCTCAAATTCTGAAAGGTGTCCCCAGGTCTGATGCCGACCATGAACATGCACCTGGCCACCAGATCGGCCCAGGTGTTCAGATCCTGCCGGGTATACAGGATGGCCGTGGGGGAGCCGGTGGTCCCTGAGGAGGCGTGCAGCCGAACCATCTCGCTGACCGCCCTGGTCAGGAAGCCATACGGGTATCCGCTGCGCAAATCGTCCTTGGTCGTCAGGGGGAGATGGCGGATGTCCTCAGGACCCCGGATATCCACTCCTGTCAGGTGATCTTTGCTCCGGGCATAAAAAGGGGCTTGAACAGCCCTGTCCACTATGGTCCTGAGGCGCTGAACCTGGAGGTGGTCCAGCTCATCCCTGGACAGTCTCTCTTCGGGATGCAGGCTTTCTAGGGTCATGTCCATCCTGGCGTCTTCTGGGTCAGCCCTGCCTCTGGCAGGGCTGACCCATATCTTTTTGATTTTTATAACTAAAAGCTGATTTCAATGAGTCATAGCCCTGGGGTTCAATCTGCCAGCTTGATCAACAAAGAAACTGGCATGGGGACCTGATTCGACGCTTGTTTTGAAGCCGAAGAGAAGCGGTTTGGCCTTCCCCAGCAGCTGAGTTTCATACGAGGGGTGAGTGGAATTTTCGCACCGCAATCCCTACCATCTGACCGTTTCACAGGCGCTCATTCCTGCACGTGCACGTTGGCTCCGAAACCAGTCTCCTCAGAGGGCCCTGGCAGGTCGGCCAGGTTTTCAAAAGCCGTGCAGCTGTCGATGTACGAGAGCTTGGCAGAGCCGGTTGGTCCGTTGCGCTGCTTGCCGACAATGATCTCGGCCACCCCTCGTTCCGGGTTGTCTTCTCGGGTGTTGTAGACCTCGTCCCGGTAGAGGAAGATGATCAGGTCCGCGTCCTGCTCGATGGCCCCGGACTCCCTGAGGTCAGAGAGCAGGGGCCGCTTGTTGGTCCGCTCCTCCACCTTGCGGTTCAGCTGAGCCAGGGCCACCACCGGGACGTCCACTTCTTTGGCCAGCGATTTCAGGTTCCGGGAAATGTGCGAGATCTCCTGCTCCCTGGAATCCTTGCGCTGGCTGGTGTGCATGAGCTGCAGGTAATCCACGATGACCATGCCCAGTCCCTTTTCCCCTTTCAGCCTGCGGCAGCGGGCCCTGAGCTCCATGGGGTCCAGGGCAGGGGTGTCGTCGATGTACACTGGAGCATTGGACAGGGACTCAGCCGCCTGATACAGCCTGGCCCAATCCTCGTCCTGGAGGAAGCCGCTGCGCATCCTGGACAGGCCGACCTTGCCCCAGGCGCAGAGCATGCGCATCATGAGCTGCTCCATGGACATCTCCAGGGAAAAGATGGCCACCGGGACCTCGTTGGTGACCGCCGCCCGCATGGCGATGTTCAGGCCAAAGGCGGTCTTGCCCATGCTGGGCCGCCCGGCAATGATGATCAGGTCTGTCCGCTGCAGTCCGGCCGTGATCTCATCGAACTTGTGATATCCTGTGGGCACCCCTGTGATCAGCTCTTTTCTCTCGAAGCGCTGCTCCAGCTGCTCAAACACCTTGACCACCAGCTCGCCCGTAGAGCGAAACCCAGTTTTGGCCCTGGATTCGGAAATCCTGAAGATGGACTGCTCCGCCTTGTCCAGAAGGGAGTCGGTCTCCTCGCTGGACTCAAAGGCGCTGGTGATGATCGAGGCCGATTCGTGGATCAGGTGACGCCGAACAGCTTTTTCCCGGACAATGGCTGCATAGCTCAAGGCATTGGCCGCACTGGCCACGGACTCGGTCAACGAGGTCAGGTAGACTGCGCCCCCGATCTCCTCCAGCTTGTTCTTCTTCTGCAGCTCTTCGGCCACGGTGACCAGATCGATGGGAATATTCCGTCGATAGAGGTCAAGGAAGATCTGAAAGATCGTCTTGTGGACAGGGGAATAGAAGTCATCCTCCTGCAGAAGGTCTACAAGAGAATGAAAGATGGAATTGCGTAAAAAAACCCCCCCCAAAACGGCCTGTTCCGCTTCGATGTTTTGAGGGGGGAGCTTTCGCAGCAGGTCGCTGTTGACGTGAGTCAGGGATCGAGAAGCGGCATCTCCTTGGGCCTGCTGGGCCTTACTCCTGCTCTTCGTCCCTGGATTGTCTTTCGTCATGTCGAATCACTGATACTGTCAGTTCCGGGCGCACCTCTGGGTAGAGACGTACAGGCACTGCAAAGTCGCCCAGGGCCCTGATGGGGTTGTCCAGCTCAATCTTTTTCTTGTCGATCTCAAAGCCCAGTTCAGCCAGCTTTTCGGCAATGATGGTCGAGGTCACTGAACCATAGAGCTTGTCGCCTTCTCCGACCCGGACCGGGACAGTCAAGGTCAGCTCATCCAATTTTTCGGCCAGGCTCTGGGCGGCCGACCTGGCTGCATCCTGCCTTTCCTGAAGCTTTCTGCGCTGTTGCTCAAAGAGGCGCTTGTTGCTTGGAGTCGCCAGCATGGCCATGTTTTGAGGAAGAAGATAGTTCCGGGCATATCCGGGTTTGACTTTGACAATCTCTCCCAATCTGCCCAGGTTTTCAATATCGGTTCGCAGTATGACTTCCATACCTCACTCCTAGACGGTCTTCTTTTTGACCCCGGTGCTGTGGACAGTGGTGTAGTACAGGAGGGCCATCTGCCGGGCCCTTTTGATTTCAGTGGTCAGTTTGCGCTGGTGTTTGGCACAGGTCCCTGTGATTCGCCTGGCGATGATCTTGCCCCGATCGGTCACAAAATCCTGCAGGATGTCGGCCCGCTTGTAATCCAGGGGCAGATCCTTGTCAGCACAAAAACGGCAGTATTTCTTACGCGGGGTGAACTTGAATGCCATGATCAGGCCTCCTCAACAACTGGCTGGAACTCGTCGTCCAGTTTCACGGTCAAAAACTTGAGTATCCCTTCGGCAATGCGGATCTTGCGTTCGAGCTCGGTCACTGCCGAACCGGGCAGGCCGTACTCCAGGCGGACGTAGCGGCCCCGGGTATGCTTCTGGACTGGATAGGCCAGCTCGCGCGTTCCCCAGTCGTCCACCTCGGCCATCTGGCCTGACTCATTCTGGATCACGCCCTTGAGCATGTCCAGGAGAGCCTGGCGATCTTCTGTGGACAGGTCAGGGCTGAGCAAGACCAGCGTTTCGAATTTTCTCATCATTCTCCTCATCTCCTTGTGGTCTGTGGCTTGTGCCGATTGGCAAAAGCAAGGCAAAAGAGGACATATAAAAGAAGTCCTGCAGCCTGTCAAGTCAGCATTGCCTGTGGCAGTGCTGACTTATTCGTAGGCCAGGATCTCCGGGGTGACGACCTTGATCTCGGCCTTGTCCCGCAATCCCTGCAGATAGGCCTGCAGAAAGGTCTGGGCCCTGGTCCTGTTCATGGCCGACATCCAGTAGGATTTCTGCTCCTCCCACTGGGCATCGTCAGCAGGAACCCGCTCCTTCAGCCTGGCCAGGATGATGCTGTTGCTCACCTGATAGGTGGTCTCCAGCCACTTTCCCTGACCGGCAGCAAAGAGATCAGAGGCCAGCTCAGGGTTGGAGCCCAGCCCGGGGATGAAACCGCGACGGTTGAACGGCTCTGAGGTCTGGATCTCTCTGTCTGCTGACGCCCCGGACTCGCCCTGGGCCTGGAGGCGCTTTTCAAGCTCGGCCCGAGCCGCCTCTTTGGCCAGCTGCAGAGCTCTGTCCTGCTTCAGGGCCTGAACGATGCGGGGCCTGACATCCTCCAGAGGCTTGATCCTGGACTCCACCGAATCGGTCTTTCGGGCCAGGAGATAGCCGTTGTCCAGGAGCAGAGGCCTGTCGGTGACCATGCCTTCCTGCATGGCAAAGAGGGTCTCCAGGTCTTCGGACTCCACGCTCAAGCCCTGCGGGCCCTGATCTTTGCTGAACAGGCCCGAGTCCTGAAGTTCGACACCCAGATCCTGAGCTACAGAGGCAAGGTCCCCTTGGGCCAGGAGGAGCTCCAGAGCCTGATCCAGCATATCCTCCAGGCCTTCGGCAGCCTTGTCCTCGGCAATCCGTTCCCTGATATCTGATCTGACCTCTTCAAGAGGCCGGTATCCGGCCTCCCGTTTGTCTTCGACCTTGATCAGATGCAGCCCGAATCTGGTGCGAACCGCTGAGCTGACCTGTCCCGGTTCCAGGCTGAAGGCCTCATCCTCAAAGGCCTGGACCATGGACCCGCGCCCGAACCAGCCCAGGTCGCCGCCCTGATCGCTGCTCGGCCCTTCAGACACGTCCCGGGCCACGGCTTCAAAGGTTTCGCCCTGATCCAGGCGCTTCCTGGCAGCTTCGATCCTGGCTCTGGCCTCCTCTTCCTGAACACTCGAGGCGTCCTCATCCAGGCGGACCAGGATGTGCCTGGCCTTGACCTGCTCCGGCCGGGCAAAGGCCTCTTTGTTCTGCGTGTAATACGAGGCGATTTCCTGATCCGACACGTGCTGATAACGGGCCAGATGTTCCGGAGTCAGCAGGATGTATTCCATGGCCATCTTGGCCGGCTCCCGGAACTGCTCCTGGTTGTCCTCGTAGTAGGCCTGGATGTCTTCCGGCTGGACCTCGACCCGATCCATGAACTCAGCCCTTTCAAAGGCGATGTAGTCCATAACGGCCTTTTCCTGGACATACTCGAAGAGCTCTCTGGCTTCGGCCTCAGCCGGCTGGACTGGAGAGAGGATGAACGACTGCAGCTTCTGCCGGACCAGGTCGGTCTGCATGTCGGCCTCAAACTGGACAGGGGTCATCTGGTTGGCCCGGAGCAGGGCCTCGTATCTGGCCGAGTCGAAATTCCTGTCCTGGTCCTGGAAGACCTCCATGTCCATGACCGCTCCGCGAATCTCTGCCGAAGATGCGAAAAGGCCCAGCTCCCGGGCCTGATCCAGGAGCAGCATGGAGTCCACCATGCGCTGAAAGACCTGTTGCTTGAAATCCATCTGCTTGAGCTGCTCGTGGGAGACCTCCCCCTGCTCTTGGCGCATCTGCTGAAGCTGCTGCTCATAGGTCCTGAAAAACTCCTTGGTCCCGATTTCCCGATCGTTGACCTTGGCCAGAATCTGCTTCTGGTTGCCGCGGAAGCTGCCCACGCCCCAGAAAACAAAGACGAGGATGATGATCCCGAACAGGACCTTGATCCCCCATGACTGAGCGTTTTGCCGAATGAATTCCAACATGGATGCTCACCTTCGATGTAGTGTTTCAGTTCTGATGCGTTTGTGCCGGCAGACCTGTCCGGGCTCCGGGAAAGCCTTTCCAGGCCATACTCAGTCCGCCTTTTTGACCCGGACCGCATTGAGTCTGCCCCCGGCCCGGACAATCTCCAGCTCCTGAGGGCTCAAGTCGTTTCCAGCCCCAATCTCGAAACCGCTGTCCAGCTCAAGGACAACAGTGCCGCCAGGGGTGAGTTCCCGGCAATCCAGGGTCAGCCTTTGCCCTGTCACGACCCGCTCATAATCGGAGCTGCGGTGAAAGGTCACTGGCAGGATACCGAAATTGATCAGGTTGGCCCGGTGAATCCTGGCAAACGACTTGGCCAGGACCACGGTCACCCCAAGATGCCTCGGGGCCAGGGCTGCGTGCTCACGGCTGGACCCCTGGCCGTAGTTGTCCCCGCCCACGATCAGGCCCGGGCCGGCTGCCTCAGCCCTGGAGCTGAACTCCGGGTCCACCCGGGAAAAGACATGCGCGCTGATAGCCGGAACATTGGACCTCAGGGCCGTGACCTGGGGGCCGCCGGGCAGAATATGGTCTGTGGTGATGTTGTCCCCGACTTTGATCAGCACTGTGGCCTCGAGGCGATCCGGAAGTTGCGGGAAAGGCTTGAGGGGGGTGATGTTCGGCCCGCGAACAATCGGAGGCTTTTCTGCGAGACTTTCAGGAAAAATGAACCAGCTTCGCCCGCCAGGGGCCTCTGGCGGCAGGTCGGACCGCTCACCAGGATCACCCCAGGTCTTTGGAGAGGTCACCTTGCCATGCACAGCGGCCTGTGCAGCCGTGACCGGGCTGACCAGGTAGACCGAAGCGTCCTGCGTCCCGCTGCGGCCCTCGAAGTTCCTGTTGAACGTCCTCAGGCTGACCCCTTGTGAGACCGGGGATCCTCCCATGCCGATGCAGGGTCCGCAGGCGCACTCCAGAAGCCTGGCCCCTGAGTCCAGGATGAGCTGCAAAAGGTCTTCCCGGCTCAAGAGGTACAAAACCTGCCTGGAACCAGGGGCCAGAAGGACATCGGTCTCCGGGTGGACCCGTTTTCCGGAGACGATCCGGGCCACGGTCGTGAGGTCGGCATAGGAGGAGTTGGTGCACGACCCTATAGCCACCTGATCGACCGCCATTCCGGCCAGCTCCTCGACAGGCACCACCTGGTCCGGCATGTGCGGGCAGGCAGCCAGGGGAAGGATGCCTTCCAGGTCAAGGTCCAGGGTCTGGTCATAGAGAGCCCCGGAATCCGACCTCAAGGGCATGAAATCCTCTTCCCGCCCCATGGCCTTGAGAAACCGCCGGGTCTGTCCGTCACTGGGAAAAATGGATGAGGTGGCCCCCAGCTCCGCCCCCATGTTCGTGATCGTAGCCCGTTCAGGCACGCTCAGGGTCTGGACTCCAGGGCCGGTGTACTCGAGGACCGCCCCCACACCGCCCTTGACAGTCAGCTGTCTGAGCAGCTCCAGAATGATGTCTTTGGCCGTGGCCCATCCGGTCAGCCTCCCGTGCAGCCTGACCTGCACAACTCTGGGCATGGGCAATTCATAGGGCTCGCCGGCCATGGCCAGGGCGACTGAGAGCCCACCGGCCCCAATGGCCAGCGATCCGAGCCCCCCGGCCGTTGGGGTGTGGCTGTCAGAGCCGAGCAGGGTCCTGCCTGGAAGAGCAAAGTTTTCCAGGTGCAGCTGATGACAGATTCCGGTTCCAGGAGGGGAATAGACCACTCCGGACCTGGCTGCCACGGTACGCAGGTAGCGATGGTCGTCCGCATTGCGATACCCCATCTGCAGGGTGTTGTGGTCCACATAGCTGACCGAGAGATCTGTCCGCACCCGGTCCAGCCCCATGGCTTCCCACTGCAGAAAGGCCATGGTCCCTGTGGCGTCCTGGGTCAGAGTCTGGTCTATCCGCAGAGCAGTGCTCTCTCCAGGCTCCATCGACCCTTCCAGGAGATGAGCCTTGATGATTTTCTGGGTCAGGTTCAGCTGCATGGGCATCTACCGTCTTGTCTCAGCTTTGCCGCTGGCAAAGCTCGTATGAAATTTCCTTCCCGGACCCAAATATTCAGCGCAGCCAGAGGCTGCGCTGAATTAGGAATTGAAAATTCTGCCCCTTTGCCGGGCAAGAGTCAAGCCAGCTTTGCCGCTGGCCTGGCTGAAGGTCGAGGGTTGAGGGTGGATGGTTGAGGGAAGAAAAGATCCTCAACTTTGGCAAATGATGCTCCTCATTCCGCCAGTTCGACCAGGGTAGAAACTTTGGCGGTTGCTCCTCTTACTGCTCCCCTTTTCCAAGGGGAGCTGCCCGTAGGGCTGAGGGGTTCTTTCTTTCGAAGTTCCAAACGAGCGCAGCCTGTGGCAAAGCTGACTTAACGTGCGCGGTGGACGGCCGGGTGGGATTATCGGGGCGATTGATGGAAGCAGCAGAGCCCGATGGCAGGGAGAAGGGGCTCTCTCAAGGCCCCCTGCCGGAAGAGAGTCCTGGGGAAAACTCAAAAGAGGCTGGCCGGCAGGGGGAAAGAGGAGAGATCAGTTTTGCTTGGTCGACTTCAGCGGGACACCGGCCTGGGCGTAGGTCGCCAGGACTTCGAGAGAGTCGACGCGGTTGAAAAAACGTTGCATGACATTGAAGACGTGCTTGATATGAGCCATAATTCCTCCATGAAGATAAAATTTCGATCGTCGTGGAGAAACTTTAGCAAGGGCCATGCCAAGCATGGGTAACCCTTCAACCACGGCCATATTTGCCCCAAGCGGAGCCCGCTGAGACCTTAAGCGCTTCTTTTTGAAACACCTCAAGCCACTCTTCTATTTTTTGATCAATCATTTCAAGGTCAAAAAATATTTTGTTTCAAAAAGAAGCACTGCTTCATTTGTTATCATCAGCAGGCGCCTCCAGCCCCAGACCCTTGATCTTCCGCCACAGCGAGACCCGACTGATCCCCAGAATCTCAGCGGCCCTGGACTTGTTAAAGCCAGTGACCTCAAGGACATGCCTGATGTGCTCCTTTTCCAGTTCCGCCAGACTGAGCGGTCGTGACGCGCTCTTTGCTGAACCGGAAGACGAACGAGGCTGGAGCCGCTGGGGCAGGTGTTCAGCTTTCACCGTGGGGCCGTCGGCCAGGACCACTGCCCTTTCAATGATGTTCTCCAACTCCCGAACATTGCCTGGAAATCTGTAGCTCATGAACCGCTGCAGGACCGAATCCGAAAAGGCTGTGACCTCTTTGTGAAACTGCCGGGCGTACTTATCAAGGAAATACTGGCAAAACAAAGGGATATCATCCCTGCGTTCACGCAGTGGGGGCAGGCGCAGGGTGAACACATTGAGCCGGTAATAGAGATCCGGCCTGAATGTTCCCCTGGCCATTTCTTCCTGCAGGCTCCGATTCGTTGCCGCGATCACCCGCACATCCACAGGGATTTCTTCAGTCCCCCCGACCCTGATGACCGTCTTTTCCTGGAGCACCCTCAACAGTTGAACCTGCATGCTTGAAGGCATGTCCCCGATCTCGTCCAGCAGAATGGTCCCCCCGGACAAAGCCTCGAACACCCCTTTCTTGACCCGGCTGGCTCCGGTAAAGGCCTCCTTCTCGTGCCCGAAGAGCTCATTGCTCAAGAGTTCTTCATTCAAGGTGCTGCAGTTGACGGCCAGGAATCGCTTTTCACCCCTGGTGCTCATCCGGTGAATGATTCTGGAGACCATCTCCTTCCCGGTCCCGGTTTCGCCTCTGACCAGCACTGTGCAGTCCAGGGGGGCGACCCTGGAGATCTCCTTTTTCAGTTGCTGAATCTTGGGGCTCTTGCCGATGAGCTTGTTCAGGTAGCGCTTGCCTGTCACCAGATCCCTGAGTTCCTGGACTTCCAAGCGCAAGATCCTTTTTTCCAGGGCATTCTTGACCAGGAACTGGATCTCATCCAGGCTGCAGGGTTTGGGCAGATAATAGAAGGCCCCTTCCTTCATGGCCTCCACCGCCATTTCCACCGAAGCTGAGGCCGTGATGATGATCACCTCTGTCTGAGGGTGCAAGGTCTTGGCAGTGTGCAGGATAGTGTACTCATCAATGGACTCCTGCTTGAAGTCGATGATCACCAGATCGAACTCCTGGCTCTCCAGCCTGTGCAGGGCCTCCTCAGTGCGCAGGCATGAAGTCACCCCGTACCCCTGGCCCTGGAGCCTCTCCTGGAGCCGATTCAGTGCCTCCTGGTCATCATCGATGAGCAATATGTCTATGCCGTGCATGAGAGGATGTCCTTAGAACCTCTGACTGTCTCCGGATAGGCCGCCGCTTTCCAAGCGGCCGGTCCTATGGCTGAGGCTTAAAAAATGCGGCTGCAAAAACTCAAGATGCAGCCGCAAGAATTCAGAATCCAGGATTCAGTAGTCAGCGCAGCCTCTGGCTGCGCTGAATATTTGGGTTTGAACTGAAGAAGGAATC
>CAYOID010000015.1:0-49400 GCA_964403955.1 uncultured Desulfohalobiaceae bacterium
AAGTATGACTGGCGGCATGGCGAGCTGATACTCTCGAAGGAAAATCATGGAACGTGTTTTTTTCTTCAATACAAACCTGATATGTCAGCGCTGCCAGCGGCAGCGCTGACAATGGATGATCATGGTGGACGATATTCTGACGCAAGATGTCTACATTCGAAATGAGCTGGGGCTTCATGCCAGGCCGGCCGCTTTGCTGGCTCAAGAGGCCGCCCGGTTCAAATCGCAGATCAGGCTGGTCTCTCCTGAGACAGAAGTCGATGCCAAGAGTGTCCTGGACATTCTCAGCCTGGCTGCATCCAAGGGTCAGACGCTGACCCTGAAAGTCTCCGGGGACGATGCTCACGAAGCTCTGGAGACTTTGTTGGGTTTCTTTCAAGACGGTTTCCGGGAAAATTGATCATGGCCAAGACGAAGCTCAGTGGCATCCCTGTTTCTGTAGGCATCTCCATTGGAAGGGCCTATCGCCTGTCCAGGGAACACTACTGTCTGGCCTCAATGCAGACCATTTCCGAGGACTTGGTCCAAAAGGAGATCCAACGCCTGAACAATGCCTTTGAGAGCGCTTTGGACGGACTGCGGCAGATCCGGTCCAGAATCCCCAGCGATCAGACCGAACACGCGGCCATCATCGATACGCATATCGTCATTCTCCAGGACCCGAAGCTCAGAAGTGCCACTGAGCGGTACATCAAGGACATGCGATTGAACGCCGAGTGGGCCCTGGAAAAAGGTGTGGCCGAGATCGAGAGCGCTTTTCAGGGGGTGGAGGACGAGTACTTTCAGGCCAGAGTGGAAGAGGTCAGGCTTTTGGCTCAGCGGGTGATGAGTCATCTCCTGGGCAATCACGACATTGTCAAGCCGATCACATCGCGGGTCATCCTCATCGCTCACAATCTGACTCCGGCTGATACGGTAGAGCTCGATGTGAGCAAGATCATGGCCTTTGCCACAGAGCAGGGGGGCAAGACCTCGCATGTGGCCATTTTGGCCAGGACGCTTGAAATCCCTGCGGTGGTCGGCGTCGAAGGGCTGGAAGACAAAATTGACGATGATGAGTTCATAATTGTTGACGGATTCCGGGGTCAGATCGTCATCGGGCCCAGTGAAAAGGAGCTGACGCACTATACCGACCTGAAATATCAGTTCGAGGCCTATCGCAAAGAGATCATGCGTCACCGGGATCTGCCCTCCGAAACAGTGGAAGGGTACCAGATCAACCTCCTGGCCAACATCGAGCTCTTTGAGGAAGTCAGTGCGGTGCTGGACTATGCCGGGAACGGCATCGGCCTTTTCAGGACTGAATACAGCTACCTGCACCGCTCGGTTCTGCCCACGGAACAGGAGCTGTTTGAAGAGTACCGGGACATGGCGTCGATCATGTACCCCCGCAGGGTGGTCATCAGGACCCTGGATGCCGGCGGAGACAAGATCGGGAAAGGATTTGCAGCCCTTGAAGAGGCCAACCCGGTTTTGGGGCTCAGAGCGGTCCGCTTCTGTCTACGAAACAGGGACATGTTCAAGGTTCAGCTGCGGGCCATTCTGCGGGCCAGTGTTGTCGGCAACATCTCCCTCATGTTTCCGATGATTTCCGGGGCCGGGGAGCTGCGGGAAGCCAAGAAGGCCCTGGAGGAGGCCAAGCAGGAGCTCCGGGCTCAAGGGGTTGAGTTCGATTCAGATCTGGCCGTGGGCATCATGATCGAGCTCCCCTCGGCAGTCATGATAGCCGACATTCTGGCCAGAGAGGTGGATTTTTTCAGTATCGGGACCAACGACCTGATCCAGTATTCACTGGGCATCGACCGAACGAACAGGCACGTGTCCCATCTCTATCAGCCGCTGCACCCGGCCCTGATTCGAAGCATCAAGTACGTGGTCGATGCCGGGCACAGGGCTGGAATCGAAGTCAGCATGTGCGGGGAGATGGCCTCTGATCCCTATTGCCTGCCCGTTCTGATTGGGATGCAGGTCGACAGCTTGAGCCTCAACCCCCAGTCCATCCCCGGGATCAAAAGGATCATGCGCAAACTGACCATGGAGGAGTGTCTGGTCCTGCTCAAACAGGTCCTGGAAAGCGACTCGGTCACCAGGAGCAACAAGCTGGTTCGCAGTACGATCTTCGCTCGCTTTCCCGAAGAGCTCATGTTTTACACCTCCATGCTGGAGTCTGAGGAGGAGTGAGGGCTTCAGGGATGGCCGGTTGAAGGTTGAGGGGCAAGGAAAAATATGGGTGTACAGAAGTCAGGGATCAAGATTGTGGCCGTGAACAGAAAGATCGGCCGGCTGTATGAGCTTCTGGAGCGTCTGGAGGCCGGAATGGTGCTCACAGGCTCAGAGATCAAGTCCATCCGGGCTGGGAAGATCAGTTTTCAGGATGCCCATGTCAACTTTGCTCAGGGGGAAGCCTTTTTGGTGGGCATGCATATCGCTCCATATGCCCATGCCGGGTATGCCGGGCATGATCCCGACAGGGCCCGGAAGCTTCTGCTGCACAAGAGGGAGATTGACGCCCTGCGGGGCAAGGTGGAGCAGAAAGGCCTGACCATTGTCCCAACTCAGGTCTACTTGAAGCAGGCCAAGGCAAAGGTGGAAATCGCCCTGGCCCGGGGCAAGAAGGTCCATGACCGGAGGGAAGAGCTCAAGCAGAGAGCCGTGCAGCGGGACCTGGCCAGAGAAATGCGAAAATTCAAGGTTTGAGCAGCCCTGCAAAGGACTTGGAAGTTGTGCAGTGCAGCCCGGACTGTTTTTTAGAGTCGAGGAGAGACGATGTTTGAATTTGTAGCCAGAAAGTTCTTGGGGTCCAAGAACGAGCGGTATTTGAAAACCCTGCAGCCCTTGGTGGAGACAATCAACAGCCTGGAACCGGAAATGCAGTCTCTGCAGGATTCCCAGTTCCCAGTCAAGATCAACCAGTGGCGCACCGAGGTGAGCCAGGGCCGTGATCTGGATGACCTTCTGCCCGAAGTCTATGCCCTGGTTCGAGAGGCCTCCAGGCGGGCTCTCGGCATGCGGCCTTTCGATGTCCAGCTTCTGGGAGGCATAGTCCTGCACCAGGGCCGGATAGCCGAGATGAAGACCGGAGAAGGCAAGACCCTGGTAGCCACCATGCCTATCGCGCTCAATGCCCTGACCGGAAAAGGGGTGCATCTGATCACGGTCAACGACTACCTGGCCCGTCGGGATGCCGAGTGGATGGGGGCGATCTACTCCTTTCTCGGCCTGAGTGTCGGCAACATCGAGCACGGCCAGGACGATGAGCAGCGTAAGGCGGTTTACAATTCAGACATAGTCTACGGAACCAACAATGAGTTCGGGTTCGATTACCTGCGGGATCACATGAAGTTCTACCCGCATCAGCTGGTTCAGCGGGAGCTCCACTACGCCATCGTGGACGAGGTGGACTCGGTGCTCATTGACGAAGCCAGGACTCCGCTGATCATTTCCGGGCCGGCCGAAGATTCAACCACCCAGTACAAGAAGATCAACTCCATCATTCCTCAGTTGAAGAGGGAGAGAGACTTCACGGTGGATGAAAAGGCCAAGACCGTGATGCTGACCGAGGACGGCGTGCTTCGCTGTGAGAACATCCTGGGTCTGGACAACCTCTTCGATCCTAAAAACATCAATGACCAGCACCATATCCTCCAGGCCCTGAAGGCCCACCATATCTTCCAAAAGGATGTGGACTACATTGTCAAGGACGGTCAGGTCATGATCGTGGACGAGTTCACGGGGCGGGTCATGCCCGGTCGAAGGTACAGCGACGGCCTGCACCAGGCCCTGGAGGCCAAGGAGAAGGTCAAAGTGGAGGCCGAGAACCAGACCCTGGCCACGATCACCTTTCAGAACTTCTTCAGGATCTACGACAAGCTGGCCGGAATGACCGGAACCGCCGACACCGAGGCTGTGGAGTTCAAAGAGATTTACAACCTCGATGTCAGCGTCATACCCACTCACAAGCCCATGATCCGGGAAGATTTTTCCGATGTGGTCTACATGTCCCAGAAAGAGAAGTATCAGGCCATCATCGAGGAGATCACAAACCTGCATCACAAGGGTCAGCCGGTGCTGGTGGGCACCACCTCGATTGAGAAATCGGAGTTCATTGCCAAGGGCCTGAAAAAAATCAATGTCCCTCACGAAGTCCTGAACGCCAAGCACCATGAGAAAGAGGCCCAGATCATTGCCAATGCCGGTGAGTCGGGACGTGTGACCATTGCCACCAACATGGCCGGACGGGGAACGGACATCGTTCTGGGCGAAGGGGTGCGCGAGGTCGGGGGCCTGCACATTCTGGGCACGGAAAGGCATGAGAGCCGGCGGATCGACAACCAGCTCAGGGGGCGATCCGGACGCCAGGGCGACCCGGGTTCCTCCAGGTTCTACCTGGCCCTGGACGACGATTTGCTGCGGCTCTTCGGGTCGGACAGAATTTCAGGCCTGATGGACAAGGTCGGGGTCGAGGAGGGTCAGGCCATTGAGAACAGGTTCATCTCCAGGGCCATTGAGAATGCCCAGCACCGGGTTGAAGAGCACAACTTCGATATCCGAAAGCAGCTCCTGGAGTTCGACGATGTCATGAATCAGCAGCGGGAAGTCATCTACACCCGCAGACGGGAGATCATGGTCGAGGAGGACCTGGAGAAGAGCATCCATGCCTACCTGGACGACGTGCTTGAGGTGATGTACGAGAATCTGCCCAAGACCAAGGCAGGGGAGGACATGGACCCGGATGTCAAGGAGGTCCACCTGGCCAAGCTCAAGGATGTCTTTGCCCTGGACCGGGTCATGTCCCTGGATGGGAGCATTCCGACGCAGGATGAGGCCAAGCAGGGGGTTTTGACCATCCTGGACGAGCTCAAGCAGAATGCCTCTGATCACTATCATGAAATCCTGCGCTTTTTTCTTCTGGAGAGTCTGGACAGGTTCTGGAAAGAGCATCTCCTGAACATGGATCACCTCAAAGAAGGGATTGGGCTGCGAGGATACGGACAGAAAGACCCCAAACAGGAATACAAGAGGGAAGGCTTCGAGCTCTTTCAGGAGTTGCTGTTCCTGATCAAGGAGAGCACCCTGAAGTCACTGTGCCATATCCGCCTGCGGGAAGTGTCCGAAGAGCAGCTCCAGCATCAGGACCAGACCGAGGATCTTCAGCTTCAGGGAGGGGACGAGACAGCCGCATCCCAAGAGCCGGTCAAGCGCTCCGCGCCTAAAGTTGGCCGGAATGATCCCTGCCCCTGCGGGAGTGGCAAAAAGTACAAGAAGTGTTGCGGCAGGTGAGACATGAGCATGATTGATCAGACGATCATCCCCGTACCCCTGGGTTTTCGATTTGCCAGCGGTCGGGCGGGATTCAAGTATCGCGACCGGGATGACCTGGGCCTCATCTGGAGCCGGAACAGTTGCACGGCCGGAGGGACTTTCACTCGGAACAGGTTCCAGGCCGCTCCAGTGGTGGTGGCCAAAGAGGCCCTGTCCAGGCAGGAGAGCTTCAGGGGTTTGGTGATCAACGCAGGACAGGCCAATGCCTGTACCGGGCAGACAGGGCTGGACAACTGCCGGGCCAGTTTGCGGATTGCAGCTCAGGGCCTTGGGCTCGAACCTGAGCAGCTTCTTCCTGCATCGACTGGTGTGATTGGCGATCAGATGGATCTGAGCAAGTGGCAGAGGGCGATGGATGGAATTGACGTGACCGGCCATGCCCAGGGACCTCTGGATGTGGCCAGGGCAATGTGCACCACAGACACCTTCCCCAAGCTGGCCTGGCGGACTGTGGGCCAGGAAGAGAGCAGGATCCGGCTGCTGGGCATGGCCAAGGGGGCAGGCATGATTTGCCCGGATATGGCCACCATGCTCTGCTTCATCCTCTGTGATGCAGATGTGGACAGGGAGGTGTGGCAGGAATGCCTGGCTCTGGCTGTTGACGCAAGCTTCAACCGGATCACGGTGGATGGTGACACGAGCACGAATGACTGTGTCCTGGGGTTGGCCAATGCCCAGAGCGGGGTCTCTGTCAGGAAACAGGAAAGTGAGGGGTTTCAGTCGGCTTTGCTCGATCTGTGTCAGGAACTGGCCCAGTTCATTGTTCAGGATGCCGAAGGGGGAACCAAGGTGGTGACCATTCGGGTTTCAGGGGCCCGGGATCAGGCTCAGGCCGAGGCCGCTGCTCGAACTGTGGCTCATTCGCCTTTGGTCAAAACAGCCCTGTTTGGGTGTGATCCAAACTGGGGGCGGATTGTGGCCGCCCTGGGCCGCAGCGGAGCTGAGTTTGAAACCGGAGATGTGACCGTCTTCGTGGGCGGGCGGGCGATCTTTGTGCAGGGCAATCCAGTGCCGGACGATATTGATGCCCTCTTTGCCCCTCTTTTAAGACGTCAGAATGTCGAGATATCGATCTTTCTGGGGCCAGGGCCGGGGCAGTCTGAAATCATGACCTCAGATCTGAGTCTGGACTATGTCCGGATCAATGCCTCCTACCGCTCTTGAAGGAAGAATGACCATGAACCATTCGGACCGGACAACAGGGGCCCATGCACAGGCGGACATGAAAAAGCTGGCCGACTTCCTGTTCGAAGTGGGCATGTTGCGCAAGACTCCGCGGACCGGGTACCAGTTTTTGGGCAGTGGGAGCGAGAATGTGGCTGAGCACTGTTTTCGGACCGCTGTGATCGGGTATGTCCTGGCATCCCTGTCAGGAAACGACTGGGCCAAAGTGGTCCAGATGTGCCTTTTTCACGACCTGCATGAGGCCAGAACCGGAGACTTCAACTACGTGAACCGGATGTACAATTCATCCGATGACCATGCTGCTGTGCGGGACTGCCTTGGACAGACCGGATTGCAGGAGGAGCTCATGGAAGCCCTGCAGGAGCTTGAGCATGCCCTGACCCCGGAGGCCGTCCTGGCCCAGGATGCGGATCAGCTTGACCTGATTCTCAGTTTGAAGGAAGAGCAGGACCTGGGCAACCCTTATGCCCCGAAATGGCTGCATTATGCCTTGAAAAGGCTCAGGTCCGAGCTCGGCCTTCGACTGGCTGAGGCCATTTGTGCGACCGATCATACTGATTGGTGGTTCAAGGCCGCGGACAGTGCATGGTGGGCCCGGGGAAATGGACAGGAGCGTTAAGCTCGGCGGTTTCTGCCCGGCATGGGGTGTGACTGGGCGGGCCAATATGGCCATCCTGGCTTCAGTAGCGCTTTCGGTGCTCATCCATTCCCTGTTCGTGTCCCTGTTTCTGGTCTCTGTCCATTCAAAGAACAGGGCTCACAAAGAGAAAATCGTCCTCGATCTGGAGCAGCTGGACTCCAGGATGAAAGAGGACAGGTCGGATCGATCCACAGAGCGGAAGCCAGGACCACAGGGCCGAGACTCCGGGCGCCGTTCAACCAGGGAACAATCGGCTCAGGGCTCAGGAAGGTCCTTCCAGGCCGTGGGAGGGACAAAGCCTGAAGTTGCACTGCCGGTCCCGGTGGACAGCCCCAGGATGAGAGAGTTCCTGGCCGGAATCAAGGCTGCGATCGCCCCGCTCTGGGCACGAGCCCAGCCCCCTGGCATGGGCCGGGTCGAACTCCGGATGGAGATCAGTTCCCGGGGAGAAGTGAGCTCCTTGTGGATCACCCGTCTGCAGGGATCCCCAGAACTGGGAGATTTTGTTGCTGATCTGGTTCGTGAGGCCGGACCGTTTCCAGCCACAGTCCTGACTCAGGACGGTCCGGTGGTTGTAGACTGCAGCTTCGATATTGTCGGCGGGAGCCGGGCCGAAGCCAGATGATCGCAGCCTGCTCAGCCACTGGCCGGCTGCAGGCGCAAAGAGACCCGGGAGGTCGAACAGATGTGCTTTCGCATCGCAGTCTTGTCTGATACACATATGTCCACGCCGAGCTCGGTCCTGTACAAGGTGTTCGAAGAACAGCTCAGATATATGGATGCCCTCCTGCACTGCGGTGATATGACCGGGGAGCAGGTATGGTCTTTTTTGAACAGTCACAATTTTTTCCAGGCCGTAGCTGGAAATATGGACATGGGTGGGTGGGCCTCAGCCCTGCCCGGGCAGGCCGCTGTAAACATTCAAGGACTGAAGATAGGTCTGCTGCATGGTCACGGTCTGGGGTTCGGGACGCTGACCACCAAAGTTCGGGAGGTGTTCGAGCCCGATGTTGATTTGATTTGTTTTGGTCACACGCATATCCGTGAATGGAGCACAACGTCAGAGGGGACAGGTCTCCTTAACCCGGGGAGTTTTGCCCTGCCCAAGAAAAGTCCGCCCGGGTATGCTGTGGTCCATGTGAGCGGCGGCAAAAAGCTCAGTCCAGAATGGATCGACGTCTGAGGCAAGGGTTGCCTGGAAGGGCTCTGTTGGGGAACAGATCATCATGATGAATAAAACACAAGGATAGGTATGGCTAAAGAAGAATCTATAGAAGTGATGGGTGTGGTCACCGAGGCGCTGCCCAATGCCATGTTCCGGGTTGAGCTCGAGAACGGGCATGAAGTGCTGGGGCACATCTCAGGAAAAATGCGCAAACACTACATTCGTATCCTGCCGGGAGACAAGGTCAAGGTCGAGCTTTCTCCCTACGACCTGACCAGGGGCAGGATCGTGTTTCGCTATAAATAGATGCGGCTGCACAAACCAGGATGCAGTGGCAAAGCTGAATCATAAAGGCTCAAAAGCGGGTCAGAGCTGATTCACTGGCGAAGAAGACCTGCTTTTTGTCTGCCGGCTGTTCCTCCCCCATGGTTTTCGATGGTTCCTGTGCAGTCAGGACAAGGCGATAGCCAAAGGAGATGAACACTGGGCCGGGGCTGCCCATGTCGTGGGGAGTGAGCGTGAACTCGAATGGGATGCCCTGGTCGGCTTTCAGGGCTTGGGGGGAAAGGATGCGCAAGGCCTTGGCCAGAACGCGACCGTCCTTGTCGCTCAAATAGGTCCCGAGCCAGATGTCGTCGATCCATTCGGCCCATTCGGGAATCTTGTCCAGCTGCGGAAAGGCCCTGCCTTTCACCGACAGGCTGGATTCCTGCTGGCCGCAGGTGTACGTGAAGGTGAGGTAGTTCATGCCCAGAGTGCGCCGGCTGTTCTCAGCCCAGGATTGCCTCTCCAGATGGTGAACGCTCTGATAGCTGCAGCCCAAAGTCAAGGCCAGAAGCACCAGCAGCATCGCGGCCAGGGCTGGATACACGGATTGGATAGTCTTTTTCATCAATAGACACTCGCCTTTGAGGGAGTTCGCAGCTGTGATTTTTACATGACTGAGGTTTTGCGGCTGCAAAAAACCGGATGCAGCCGCTAAGCTGGGGGAGGCCCCTGAACCACCATTTCCGCTAAAGTCATGTCCACCCTGGATTCAGCCAGGTTGCAGGAGGCCACGAACTCCCTTTCCAGCTCAGCAAGCTCGATGTAGAACCTGGTCCGGTCAAGGACTGGAGCCGTGTCGCTGTTTTTGAGGAGCTCCTGGCAGATGTGGCAACCAGGGAACTTACGGATCTGCCCGTTGGGCATGCGCACCTGATTGGGCACTCCATGCAGGCGGCAGATCATGAGCCTGTGAGAGTAGAGGCTGCACCAGCCGTGTTCATTCAGCGGGCACATGACCTGGGGCCTGCTGCCTTTTTCAAGGAGGGTCCGGCACTGGCTGACCACCTGGTTTGAGCGCTCAATGATGTCCTTCTGGCGACGCTCATCCAGCTGCTGGAGACCATGCCACATGTAGGCCCATTCAATGGTCGTGTGGTGCTGAAAATAGCTGACGCAGCAGTTGTCGGTGCACCGGCTGCAGTCCAGGCCTATGACCGACGCCAGCTGATTGTACTCCTCTTCCATTCTGGAATACAGGTTGTCCAGTCTTGAGAAGAGCTCATTGCGTGCTGCGGATGTGTTGTCCATGCGTCTCAAACCATTCTGAAATGTGCCTGGCACTCTCTTGAAGGGAAAAACGGTCCGTCCTGACCTTCAGGTCGGCGTAGGCCTCGTATTTGGGGGTCCTCTCCTGATAGAGCTCCAAAAGCGTCTGGTTGGCTCCCAGAACGAGCCCCCGCTCCGGGTTCAGGGCAACTCTGTCCTGAATGACTTGATAATCGGCTTGCAAATAGACCAGGACTCCTCTATTTTTAAGGGCTTGCATCGCTCTGGGGCTGTAGATGACGCTGCCTCCAGTGGCGATCACGCTGCGGTTCACATTCAGGGCGAGGACGGCTTGTTCCTCAGCCTGGAGAAATTTTTCACGGCCGAGACGATTTCGGATCTCCTCCAGAATGAGGCCGTGCCAGGCTTCCATGATATGATCGGTGTCTACAAAGGCCCAGGCCAGATTGCTGGCCAATTGTGTTCCGAGCGTGCTCTTGCCTGAACCGGGCATGCCGATCAGAGTGATGCAGGGATGCCTGGATTCAGGTGGAGTTCCCCACCCCCCTGAAAACGGATTTTTTTTCGCTTGCAGCATAGATCAACATTTGTTTGAAATACAGTGGGTCCCGGCAATGACTGAACACGCTCTGAACATCATCGAGGATCATGTCTGGCAAGGTGCCAAGTTACGCACTGATTTTTTTTCAGTCAACTCGCAGACAGTTCTGGAGGTTGCCAGAACCATCTCCATCAGCCTGGTGCATGGAGGCAAAGTCCTTTTCTGCGGCAATGGAGGCAGTGCAGCCGATGCTCAGCACTTGGCAGCCGAGTTCGTCGGCCGCTTTCAGATGGAGCGCCCCCCACTGCCGGCCATCTCCTTGACAACGGACACATCCATTCTTACAGCAATCGGGAACGATGACTCCTTTGATCAGATTTTCACCAAGCAGGTCAAGGCCTTGGGCTCTGAAGGTGACGTGCTGGTATGCATATCGACGTCGGGTCAGAGCCAGAATGTCCTCCAGGCCATGGAATGTGCCAAAGATAAAGGCTTGATCACGGTCGGCCTGTCAGGAAAGAACGGGGGGCACATGAAGGAGTTCAGTGATTTCCTGCTTTTGGTTGAAAACGACAACACAGCCTTGATCCAGGAAGTTCATATCTCTGTGGGTCACCTCGTGTGCAGGCTGGTGGACTACTACCTTTTTGAATCCGTGGACTCTCTTCAGCCATACCTCTAAGGAACTTCCACACAACGAGTCAGTCTTTTGGATTGCATGGCTCACCTCGATGGTGAGCGAGGGGGAAAGAGTATGCCTTTGTATGAATACATGTGTCAGAAATGTGGTCGGACTTTTGAAGAACTGGTTCTTGGCTCTGCAGAACGAGTCGAGTGCCCGGAGTGCCACTCTCTGGAGACCCGAAAGCTCATCTCGGCCTGCAGGGCCAAATTCGGAGCTTCAGACAACCTCGGCCAGGCCTCGTCTCCCAGCATGTCCGGAGGCGGCGGGTGCTCAGGCTGCAGCGGGGGAAGCTGCTCCACATGCGGCTGATCCGTGCCTCTTCCATTACTGATCCTCAGAGATACTGGCGGTGCATTGCATGTTGAACAGGATAAGGGTCGCTACCAGAGGGAGCAAGCTCGCTCTGTGGCAGGCCGAGCACATTGCGGAACGGCTCAAATCCCAGGACCCGGATCTTGAGGTCGAATTGAAGATCATCAAGACCTCTGGAGACAAGATCCAGGATGTCCCTCTGGCTCAATTCGGCGGAAAGGGGCTCTTTGTCAAAGAGATCGAGGAGGCCCTTCTAGCTGGGGAGGCCGATCTGGCAGTTCACAGCATGAAGGATATGCCGGCGGAAACGGTTTCCGGGCTCACCCTGGGCGTGATTCCCAAACGGGACGATCACACGGACAGTCTTCTCAGTACCGAGTATGACGGGTTGGATGATTTGCCCCCTGGAAGCGTGGTCGGGACCAGCAGCCTGCGCCGCCAGGCCCAGCTTTTGAACCTCAGGCCGGATCTGCAGGTCGAACCTTTAAGGGGCAATCTGGACACCCGGCTGCGAAAGCTGGAACAGGGCATGTTTGCAGCCATTATTGTGGCTTCGGTGGGTTTGAAGCGCCTCGGACTTTCGACCCGCTATCAGACTGCTCTTTGTTCACCGGAATTTTTACCGGCCATCGGACAGGGAGCCCTGGGAATCGAGTATCGCCAGGGTGACCTGTCCATGGAGGAACGTCTCCAGTTTCTCAATGATGCCGCCACCCAGGCCACAGTCACAGCTGAAAGGGCGTTTTTGCATGAGCTCGAAGGCGGATGCCAGGTGCCCATAGGCGGGCTGGCCAGGATGGACGGCCCAAAGAGTCTCGTTTTGGAGGGGCTGGTGGCCGACGTGGACGGAAAGAACGTCATCCGGCGATCAGGGCAGGGAAGAGTCGAAGATGCGGAGGGCATTGGCAGGCAGGTGGCCAGAAATATCCTGGACAACGGAGGAAAGGCCATTCTTGATCAGGTCTATGGCCGGGACTGAACCTTGACGCCAGTGCAAAAAGTCCAAGTCGCGGTTCCTCGGCGGTATGTTTTTTTAACTCTTTGATTATTCTGGGTTCTGCGGCTGCATCTTGAGTTTTTGCAGCCGCACCAACCTCATGGCTCCGAAAGGGGGCTGGGAGGGCTGCCCAGAAGGGATTCCTGGACCACTCTGAGATCGTCGGGCGTATTGATATTGATGAACGACTTCAAGTCGGGATCTTCCTGATTGATCGTGAAGGCATCGATTTCTCTCGTCCTGACCAGATGGAAGAGATTGCTGATCTTGACTTTTTTGCCCTCCAGCAGAGTCTCGATATGCGGGATGCAGGATTTGGAGTAGATTGCACACAGGGGTTCGAGGTGTTTGCCTTTCCGGGGAACCACGACCTCATCATCCTCATATCCTTCCAAAATCAGACGTTCGACAAGATCCTTCTTGAGTAAAGGCGTATCGCAGGCGACCACAAAGGCATGCTGCTGACGCGAGTGGACGAGTCCGGCGTGGACGCCTGAAAGCGCCGAGCGGATGTCAAAAATATCTCTGACCACCTTTAATTCTCCAAGGGTATACAGGTCCGGGTCCCTGGTCACCAGAATGAGTTCTGAAAACAGCGGCTTCAGGGTCGAGAGGAGTCTGTCCAGAAAAGTGGTTCGGCCAAGGTGGAGAAAGCTCTTGTTTTTTCCGAACATCCGTGAATTCAAGCCTCCACTGAGGATGATCCCGGAGAGGTTTGTGGTGTTCAGCCGGTGCTTCGTGGTCATATGGATCTGTCGGGCTTTTTCTGACAGGTCAGGGCTGAGGAAGCGATGCAAGATAAAAGGGGCCGCGTGTGCGGAGGACAGGGAGCAGGTCGCAGAGAGACAGAGTTAAGGGCCAGGAAACACATGCATTTCAGATGCCCGCGGTCGGTTAAGCCCTGCGAGGTTGCAGATTGTGCCCACGCCTGTTTTGGTCATTCGGGATCACGAACCGGGCAGGCAGAAGACAGGTCAAGCTATTTGAACAGGTTGTCGTTGTTGGCCACCTTTTTGACCAGTTCTTTGTAATCTTCTGCTCCCTTGGATCCAGGAGCATATTCAAAGATTGTTTTCCCATACATGGGGGTCTGGGAAATGGTGTTGTTGTAGCGGACCGGGGGGGTCATGTACTGGCTGTAGTGTTTGTTCAGCCGATCCAGGAAGCTCTGAGCCTTGTTTTTGACCCTCATGTCCAGAAAAGTGGGGACAATATAGCGAACGGCAAGTTCCGGGCGGTATTTCTGGATCGAAGAGACGCTTTTGAAAAACTCGACAAGCCCCTGCAGGGTCATGACTTCCAGAGAAACAGGAATCAACAGTTCCGTCACGTAAAAGAGGACGTTCACGGTCAAAGGGTCCCATCCCGGCGAGGTGTCCACAATCACGAAATCATAGTCCTTGTGGATATCGGACAAGGACTCGGCCAGGGTCTTTTCTCCCCCGAAATCCTTGCGGTCGATCATCCTCTTGACACCGGCCAGAGATCTGCCGCCGGCGAGAATCCACAACCCCTGTCTGGCCTTGTGGACTGCTTCCTCCCTGGACAGCTCCCCAGTCAGCAGCTCTGTAAGGCCTCCTTTGGGGGTGAGCCCCAGCATGTAGCTGGCTTGACCTTGTGTGTCAGTGTCCACCAGGAGCACTTTGTATCCTGCATAGGCCAGGCCTGCCGACAGGTTCACGGCCGTGGTTGTCTTGCCCACCCCTCCTTTGGACAGCGATATGGCAATGGTCCTGGTGTGGACGGTCTCTTTGGGCTCATTTTGGGCAGCAGGGGGCTCGATTTGAGATTTCATGCTGAAGAGATTGCCACAGACCTTGCATTTGGCCATCTGGACATTGGGCGGAATTTTGTTTTCATCAATGTGATGCTCTTTGTTGCAGTGCGGGCAGGTAATGATCATCGCCAATCTCCACTTCGCGGGTCAGAGTAAAGCTCATCGTTCATGAAAGGACATGGCATGTAGAGGTGCGGCTGCAAAAACTCAATATGCAGCCACAGAAGCCAGAATACAAAATTCAGAAACCAGAATAATCAAAGAGTTACATGCTATCAATTGTCTTCGAGAAACCGCTGCTTGGACTTTTTGCACTGGCGTCTGTATAGTGACACCCCAATTCAAGTGGACGCGTCCGGGTCTGGAAAGAGTTTTTTGGCCAGCAGGCTCTGTTCTCTGTTGACTTCAAAGTCGGCAAGGACAAGCTCCAGGGAAGCATTGACGATCCCTGATTTGGTAACAGTTCTTTTCAAGTGTTCCGGAGCAAGGTCCCGGCCCATTTTTTTGGCCTGGTTCAGCTTCTTGAAGTTGCTGCTGGAGAGGTAGTAGGTGGACTTCCGCTTTGGTTGGGAATCCTTTTGGGGCCGGACAGGTGCCTTTTCTGACTCCGACTGGCCATCTTGACTCGCTTTCGCCAGATCGAGGACGACAGGTCTCTGGGTGTACTTTTGAATGATTTCAGCGAGATGTTGCAATTCTGTATTGGTTATCTCAGCCCGGTCAGAAAAGAGATCGTCCAGGATATCCGGAGAGGTCCTGGCCGTGGACATTTTTTCCAGAAGGAGAACGTTTTCCAGAATAGGGGTCAGGAGCAGGGTGAATTCAGTGATCAACCGCAGGTCCTTGTCTTCAAAGGAGACATCGTCCTCACGGTCTGCAGCATGAAAAATGCCGATGACGCCTTTTTCTTTGGAGATAAAAGGCACTGACAGCAGGGAGTTGGTCCGGTAACTCTTGTCCCTGGTTTTGAACCGCCTGTCCTTGGTGATGTCTTTCACCAGCAAAGGCTTTTGAGTTCGATAGACATACCCGGTGATCGTCTTGGGGTCGACCTCCCTGACCATGCCGATCAGCTTTTGCTTGATGGCCGCCACTATTCTGAATGTCCGGTCCTCATTCTCCATGAGCAGAATGGAGCCTTGTCTGGCCTTGATTTCCCCGAGAAGGAGCAGCAGGCTTTTCTGCAGCTTCTGGGCCACCGGAAGCTTATCAGAGGAGAAGAGAGCGGCAATATTTTGGAGACATGAGAGTTGAGCCCTGTTCAGACCCTCGAGTTCAAAACTCAGGGTCTCAGTCTCCCTCGCTGAGGCCGCTGATCCAAAGCTTGACTGCATAGTGATCATTCACATCTCGTATGAGGTGCAACACTGTGATCAGGAGGGCTCTGTGCCAAAGAGCTCGACCCGTTTCCTGTTCAGAAAACGCCTGACCTGTTTTTCGTCGTCTGCATTGGAAAACTCGATAGCGATGCCGCAAGCATAGGCATCAAGATCGATTTGGGATGTGTACACGACCTCAGCCTGGACTGCCATAGTTTGTCCCTGGACAACGAGTTCGATCGATCCCAGGTCTTTGCCTTCTTCAAATTCCCCGGCGGCTTCGCAGGCGATCTGGAGCCCGCGGTCCACAATATTCAGGACAGGATATGTCTTGCCGTCTATGCTGACCGAGATTTGATCCGCAGAATCCACAGGGATGCGGTAGACCCGGCGGACAATCCCGCTCTCGCCTTTAAAGTCCAGGGTGTTCTTGTCCTCATTATGGCTGGTCATCTGTCCCTCCACGTTTCAAAAAGAAGGCACTCTACCCCATGCCATGAAGCAACGCAATGCCCATGATTTCCCCTCAGACTGACGTTTTTCGACAATTTTCGTCCAAGCCGTATGTGTTACGGAGCACATGAGGATCAAAGGCCTTTTTGCGGTGAGTGCACCGGGACAAGGGGCAGAGCTGGCAGCTGACAACATTCTCCTCAGAAGCAAAAAAGAGACCAGAGACCGAATGTGCAGGAATCATCAGTTTTGACGGTGTGAGCCGAAGCCCGATGTCCTGCGGGCCCTGACCCAGGAGATGAAAGATGCTTCCCTGCTCTTGTAGGGCCAGTCTTGAAGAGATCCTGGAAGCATGCGGGCAAGGGGCCCTGTTTTGAATTTCGAATGCAATTCCTGTTCCATCAAGTCCACCATTGATTCGGAGATGTCATGTCACGAACGCCAAATCACGGAGAGTACGTCATTCAGTGGCAGAGGTCCATCACTGAGCTCGGTCAAGCTGAATGGGATCTCCTGGCCCTTCCCGTGCAGACCCCTTTTCTGGAGTGGGCCTGGCTCAAGCTGCTGGAAGAATCAGCCAGTGCCAGCGATCAAACCGGGTGGCACCCGGTGCATTTGACAGTGCGCAGGGCGGGGCACCTGGTTGGAGCTGCTCCGTTGTATCTGAAATGGCACAGCCAAGGTGAATTCGTGTTCGACCATGTCTGGGCCGAAGTGGCCGGAAAGATTGGGGCCTCCTATTACCCGAAGTGTGTGGGCGCAGTGCCGTTCACTCCTGTTTCCGGGTATGCCTTTCTCATTCATCCAGAGCAGGATGTGAACCAGATGACGGAGCTCATGGTCAGAGCTTTGATCCGCATGTGCCTGGACAAAGGGGTCCAGAGCATTCACTTCCATTTTACCGATCAGAACTGGGCCCGGCGGATGAAGGGCTATCACTTTCTCAGCTGGGAGCATCAGGCCTTCCAATGGACTCACCAAGGTTTGACCAGCTTCGACGATTACCTGCAGGTCTTCAAATCCAGCCAGCGTAAGAACATCAAGCGGGAGCGGAGGGCTTTGCAGGAGCAGGGGGTGACGGTCTCAGCCCTGACTGGGGAACAGGTGACCAGGGAAGCGCTGGAGGAAATGCATCATTTCTACGAGCAGACCAATGACAAGTACGCCCCCTGGAACTGCAAGTTTCTGAACCGGAAATTCTTTCTCCAGCTGGGAGATCATTTCAGGCACAGGCTCTTGATGTTCAGGGCCTTCAAGGCAGAAAACGCCCTTGTAGGCGCTTCCTTGCTCGTCTTTAAGGGGGACCGGCTCTATGGCCGTTACTGGGGGTGCGCCGAGGACCTGCCCCATCTGCATTTCAACCTCTGTTTCTATGAACCCATCGCGTGGGCCATAGACAATGGGATCCATTTCTTTGACCCCGGTATCGGGGGCGGGCACAAGGTCAGACGGGGGTTTGAGTCCGTTACCGCATACAGTCTGCACCTGTTCTTCGATGCCCAGATGCAGAAGATATTCGAGCTCAATATCGGGAAAATCAATGAGCACGCCAGGCAGCAGGCCGAGGCCCTGAATGGGTTGCTGCCGTTGAAGAGGGGCGGTTGAAGCCTGCGGCTGCCGGCAGGGATCCTCGTATGAAACTTCCTTCCCGGAGTCTGTTCTATGCCGATAGACCTGGCCCCGGGGCCAGCCCCTTATTCAAAAGTCAGACAGAGAGTACCAATAAACTATGCTCCGCTGCGGCCAGAGGTCGCAGCGGAGCATAGTTTATTGGTAGGGATCGTCAATCTCGCCAGTCACCCTGAGGACCTCTTCCACTGATGTCACGCCCTGGCTGACCTTGTGCAGGCCGGACTCGAGAAGGGAAAGCACCGGGCCGGAACGCACGATCTGCCTGAGCTCGGCCAGCTCGAGCCCTTGCCGCACCCCCTCCTTGAGCTTCAGATCCATGGGCAGGACCTCGAAAATCCCGGTCCGATCCAGGTACCCGGTCTGCCTGCAATGCTCGCAGCCTGTTCCCGTCCACACATCCCCTTTGAGAATGGATGCGAATCTCTCCAGGCCCCAGTTGCGGATCTGTCCGGAGGAGACTGAGCTCTTGACCCGGCAGTGGGGGCAGATGCAGCGGACCAGTCTCTGGGCCACAACGCCGACCAGGGAGGCATTGATGAGATAGGGTTCGAGCCCGATGTCCGTCAGCCTGGTCAGGGCGGACACGGCGTCGTTGGTGTGCAGGGTGGAGAAGACCAGGTGTCCGGTCAGAGAGGCCTGGACAGCCTGTCGGGCCGTATCCAGATCCCGAATCTCGCCAATCATGACGATATCCGGGTCCTGGCGCAGGATGTGCCTGAGGATGTTTGAAAAGGAGATGCCCACTTTGTCCTGGACCCCGATCTGATTGAACTCTTCAACCACCATCTCAATGGGGTCTTCCACAGTGACCACATTGATGGTCGGGGTGGCCAGATTTTTGAGGGCCGAGTAGAGGGTGGTTGATTTTCCGCTCCCGGTCGGCCCGGTCACCAGGATCAGCCCGTAAGTCTGGCCCAAAAAGTCGTTGAACCTGGCGAACTGGTCTTCAGACATGCCCATCTGAGCCAGGTCCTTAACAGAGGTCTCCTTGGACAGGAGCCGGAGGACCATTTTTTCACCAAAGGCCACGGGGATGGTCGAAATTCGGACCTCAGTGGGAACGTCCTGCAGCATGAGCTGGATGCGTCCATCCTGGGGTTTTCTCTTTTCGGCAATGTCCAGTCTGGCCAGGCTCTTGAGCCTGCTGAGCATGGCCTGATGCACGGTCAGGGGCAGCCGGTACAGGGTGTGCAGCACCCCGTCGATCCTGAATCGGACATGGGACTCTCCCCGCTTCGGCTCCAGGTGGATATCGCTGGCCCTTTCCCTGATGGCCGAGCTGAGAAGATAGTCAACGGCCTTGATGACATGTTTGTGGGAATGGGGGTCCTGCTTGGAGCTGACCTGAACCTGTCCTTCAAGGTTGCCCAGATCCAGGCCGGTGTCGAACTCGGCTTCAGCAGCCTGAATGGCCAGACGAAACTGGAAAAAATCGTCGATGAGACGGTTGATTTCTGACCTGGTGCCCAGAAAGATCCTGTAGGGCATGGAGCTGACCTGGTCCATGTCCTCCCACAGCTCAGGCTGGAAGGGATTGAAAACCAAGAGCTCCATGGTTCCGTTGACAATGCGCAAGGGGACCAGAAGATTGGTGCGGGCAAAGCTTTCGGAAATGGTCTTGGTGCTGACTTCCAGATCCAGGTCCAGGTAGTCCACTTTCTTGTACTCCAGGCCGAGATGCGCGGCTACAGCCTTGAGGACAACGTCTTCAGTGACCTGGGTCGGACCTTTGTCCGCATTGCTGGGGGAGCGTTTCAGGCCCAGCCCGAGCAAAAAGTCAAGGCCTTCCGGACTCTGAGGGGACAGGCCGGTTTGTTCGGCCCTGGTGTTGATCAGCCTGACCTGCTCTTTGCTGATTTCCCCTCTTTTGTACAGCAGGGGAACCAGATTCTGCAGACTGTAGACCAGCCTCTGGCGCTGCCAGAATGGTTTCTCAGCCGTGCGGCCTGCCTGCGGGTGGATTGAAGACATAAGCGTTTTACAGCTTCAGGTGATTGAGTGTTTGTGCATCGATATTCAGCTTTGCCTAAGGCAAAGCTGAATAGAGGATAGGGGAATGCCGGCAATTGTCAATTCCCCGCTGCCCTTGGTCTGAGGCGGGAAATGAGCATAAAAAAAGCCGGACCTGCGCAGGTCCGGCTTTGTTGCGAGGTGTCGGGCGGCTTAACCGCAGCTTGTGCACGAGGAGCAGCCGGATCCGCTTGAGCTCATGCTCAAGCTGGAGGTGACCTTGAAACCGTACGGGGTTCCATCGACCACTATGGGCGAGGCAGTCTGCATCAAGCTCTTGTCGACCAGAAACGTGTATCCTTTCACGTCAAAGGAATCATCTGTGTCTTTTTGCTCATCCAGAGCAAGTCCGAGTTGCGGCCCGCCTCAGCCAGGTGCCATGTACACCCTGATGGGCGACACGTCGTTTTTTTGAGCAAAATGCTGATCCAAGAGATCTTTTGCTCCATCAGTTAACGTCAACATATTTTTCCTCCTGCTTTGGTTTGGTTTGAAACTAAGACCTGTTTGCAGAGTTGTCAAATCGGTTTCGGGCCAACTCGTGCCAGGCGGGTCTGCTCAGTTGGGGACAACCGGCAGTTCACGGTTGAGCGTTATTCTGGAGGTGTTCAGCTTGACATCGTAGGCCAGGATGTCAACGCCGGCCTGCTTGGCGGCAAAGAGCAGCTGACTGTAGTCAGGGTCAATGTGATTGGCAGGGCTGAACTCCAGGGCGTCTGTTCGTTGGACCAGAAACAGGACAGCAGCCTTGTATCCAGCCGTTTTGAGAGTCATGAGCTCTTTGAGGTGCTTCTGCCCTCTGATGCTGACTGCATCTGGAAACATGGCCCGGCCTGACTCCACCAGGGTGCAGTTCTTGACCTCAATGTACCAGGGAATCACCCCCCGGCCCTGGAGGACGAAGTCGATTCGTGTCTTCGCATTGATCTTGACCTCTGGGACAATCGTATCGTACCGTCCAAACCTCGATATGCGCTCTGATTCCAGCGCTTTTCGGACGATGCGGTTTGTGTTCATGGTATTGACCCCGACCAGCGAGGTCTCCATCTGGATCAGCTCCCAGGTATAGGCCAGCTTCCGTTTTGGGTTGTCATGCTCAGACACATAGACCGGACGTCCCGGCTCGGAACATCCAAGCATCGCCCCTGTGTTGGGGCAGTGCGCCAGGACGGTTTTTCCGTTGTCCAGCTCGATTTCGGAGATGAAGCGCTTGGAGCGCCCACGAAGCGTTCCAGGGTGCAAAGGCGGAAGGTCCATTGATCGCTGTTTCTTTGAGGGCCGATCACCTGCGGGGTACACGAATGCAGGCCACCAGTTTTCACCAACTCAGGGCGGCAGGGTTACACACATGAAGCGAACAATTCAAGTCCTTGACTCCGAACAGATCTCCAGGACATTGGAACGCCTGGCATTTGAGGTTATCGAGCGCCATGTCCAGGTCCAGGACCTGCTCATCATCGGCATCCAGCGCAGAGGGGTCGAGATCGGAGCCAGGATCAAAAAGATCCTCGATGATCGGCTGGGATCGGACATCCCGCTGGGCAAGCTGGACATCAACCTCTACCGGGACGACTGGAGCATGCTCACCAGCCAGCCCCAGATCAACTCCACGCACATCCAGGTCGAGGTCGAGGACAAGCAGATTCTGCTTGTGGACGACGTGCTGTACACGGGCAGGACGATCCGGGCAGCCCTGGAAGGGATTCTGGATTTCGGCCGGCCCAAAAAGGTCGAGCTTCTGGTCCTGGTGGACAGGGGGCATCGCGAGCTTCCGATTCATGCCGACTATGTCGGCAAAAAGGTCAACACCTCGCCAAAGGAGCATGTGGATGTCCATGTTGTCGAGATCGATGGCCTGGACCAGGTGGTCCTTGACGGCAGCCACCAGGAATGATTCTGTACCCGGGGCAGCCTCAGGCTGCCCCGGGTACAGAATCATATCAGGCCGGAGTCCTTGAGAACGCGGTTCAGCTCGGCCTTGTGGTCAGGCTGCATGGGAACCAGGGGCAGACGGAACTCCAGGTCCAATTTTCCCATCAAGGCCATGGCTGTCTTGACCGGGATGGGGTTGGTCTCCAGAAACATGGCCCTGCAGAGCGGGGCCAGGGAGTAATGGATGACCTGGGCTCTGTCCAGGTCGTTTGCCAAGAAGGCCGAGCACAGCTCCGCCATTTTGGCTGGAACCAGGTTGCTGGCCACTGAAATGACCCCTTTGCCTCCCAGGGCCAGAAGGGGCAGAACCACGAAATCGTCCCCTGCCAGAACCGTAAAGTCCTGACCGCAGTATTCGATCACTTCGGAGATCTGCCTGATGTTTCCGCTGGCCTCCTTGACCCCCACCACTTCCGGGATATCCCTGCTCATTCTGGCCAGGGTCTCAGGCAGCAGATTGGAACCGGTCCGGCCTGGAACATTGTAGATGATCAGCGGCAGGGAGACTTCCTGGGCAATAGCTGTAAAATGGGCGACCATGCCTTCCTGGGTGGGCTTGTTGTAATACGGCGTGATGTGCAGTGCACCGTCCGCCCCGGCCTCCTTGGCGAACCTGGTCAGCTCGACAGCCTCCCTGGTGTTGTTTGAGCCGGCCCCAGCCACAACGGGAACCCGGCCATCGGCCTGCTCCACGCAGACCTTGATGGCCTGCATGTGCTCCTGGTGGGACATGGTGGCCGACTCTCCTGTGGTACCGCAGGGAACAAGGCCATTGATGCCTTCGTTGATCTGCCGCTCGATGAGAGAGCGAAAACGCTCTTCGTCGATCTCACCGTTTTGAAACGGAGTGACCAGTGCTGTGAAAGCCCCTTGGAACTTCATTGCCGCCTCCTTGAAAAGAATTTTGCATCAAAGGCCGCGGTATGGGCCTTTGAATGTGACAGAGTGATCATGCCATCCTGCCTGGCGCTGCAGGTCAGCCAGCCTCAGGTCAGGGATATGCGAGGCCGAGCCTTTTCGGGGCCAGCTCGCCGGTGTACACCAGAACGGCCTGCCCCTGGAGATGGACTCTGGATGAGTCCAGAAATATGCGCAGCTCTTCCCCCCCGGAGGTGTCCACGTCCACCCGGCTGTCCAGGAGCCCCAGTTCATGGCCGATGAGTGCGCTGGCCACCGCGCCAGTGCCGCAGGCATAGGTCTCCCCTTCCACCCCTCGTTCATAGGTCCGGAGAGAGATCGAGGACCGATCCTTGACCTGCATGAGATTGACATTGGCCCCTTGAGGAGCAAAACGGGGATGATATCTGATGCCTGGGCCATATCTCGAGATGTCCATTCCTGCTGCGTCAGTGGTCACCAGGACGGCATGGGGGACTCCGGTGTTCACGAAATGGACCTGCAGCTCCTCATGCTCCACGGCGAGATCCAGATTGAGCTGCAGATCGTGAGGGGGGGTGAGCTCCACCTTGACCTGGCCGGCCTCGGGCTTGACTTCAGCTTTGACGGGACCGGCGTCTGTTTCCAGGACGTGACTGGCAGGGACCATGCCCAGGCGAAAGGCCAGCATGGCTGCGCAGCGTGAACCATTGCCGCACATTTCAGCCCTGGATCCGTCTGCATTGTAAAAATGCCACCGAACGCCTGGTTGTCCTGATGTTGTGCTCCGCTCCAGAAAGATCAGTCCGTCTGCGCCCACTCCAAATGAACGCCGGCAGAGCTGCCTGGCCCAGGCAGGCATGTCCTCCGGGCCGACCCCGGGGTCATCGTTGACAACAAACACGAAATCATTGCCGCTGCCCTGCATTTTGAAAAAAGGGATCGTGGCCATCTGGTCAAAGAGGTTCATTCAGTTGTCCTTCCCATTGATGATCGCGGATACGCCCGGATCTTCAGGCATGCTGCCCCTGAGCATGGCAATCCCGGTGGTGATCGATGAGTTCAGCTTCCAGTCAGCAATCAGCCAGGAGGTGGCCTTGAAATCCGGGATAGTGATGGCGTTCACAGCCCTGCCCTGGCTGTAGGGCCGAATCCACATGGTCTTGTCGTGGTTCATGAGCTTGCCTCGAAAGGCAGGTCCAGGACCGCTGCCCAGAAGGATGTCCAGGCCGGAATCCGGTCCGGTCAGGAAGTGGTTTTCCAGGTTAAAGCCCCAGGAGCTGACCCCGATGAGCAGGTCGGATTGCATCCGCAGTCTGTTGATCTTTGGCTGCAGGTCCTGGATGAAGCGGTCCCAGTCCTGTTGGCCCCCGAAATGCGGCAAAGCGATGACCCCTATGCTGCGGTCCATGACGGTCAGCAGTGCGGTCTTGGGATCCTCTCCAACAGCCAGCCATTCCGGGAGGGCATCCGGCTGGGAAAAGAGCGGTCCTTCCTCTGGGGCCAGGACCCCAAGGTCATAGTCCAGGGCTGCGAAAACCTTGCTCAGGGTGCTCCGTTTTTTGGAATTGAGTTTTTTTTCCTTGGGCCGCATGAGTTCATACGGGCCGGCAATGGTCACGAGTGCCGAGTCCTTGTCGCGCAGTTGCTTGAAGAGGGTGGCCCTCCGGGCCAGACCGCCGAGCGTTTTCCCCCCTCAGGACGGACATGATGTCAGGGCCCCATAGGAGTTTGAGGAATAGACGATGGTCAGGGACGTTTCCGAAGCCTGCGCTTGAGCTGTCAGTCCCAGCAGGATACAGAAAAGGATGCCGATGACTCGGGCAGTGCGTGCTGTGCTCATTTCTGGTTGAGATACTCCTTGAGATCTTTGCCGACCCTGAAAAAGGGGAGCTTTTTGGGTTTGACCTGGACAAGGTCGCCTGTACTCGGGTTTCGACCCTGATAGCCCTCGTAGTTTTTGATTTTGAAGCTGCCAAAGCCGCGTATCTCGACCCGATCGCCGGCTTTGAGGGAGTCCTTGATGCTCTCAAAAAAGGTGTTCACAATCACGGTGGCCTCATCGATGGAGATGGACTGTCTCTCGGCCAGGGTCTTGATCAGTTGGCTCTTGTTCATAGGATGTGCTCCTTATCGGGGTTACAACCGGCTCCCTTGGAAAGGAAGGCATCTTGTCTTGGATATCTTCCCGGAGTTTATTACTTTATGGTTTAGAAGAAATCAAAAGTCAAGAATTTATTTGGGATTTTCCAGAGGGATTTTCAGTGGCCGGGTGCTGCCAAAGGAGCAGTTGGAACGAAGCCTGAGCAGTGATGAGCTGAGATTTTGAATGTCCTTGCAGGCCTGGGAGTTTGGGGCGAACTTCCAGAGCGGAGTCTGGCTGCTGACTGCCTTGGGAAGATTGGGGTCTTCGAGGATGGTTCCAAGCAGGACGGGCTCGATGTCCAAAAACTGCCTGCAGGCGGCCTGAAGTCGATGAAAGGTCTGCTGCCCCTGTTTCTCCGACCTGGCTGTATTGACGATGACCTGGAAGTCCGTGTGCCCTTTTTGGGTGTGCAGGACCTTGATCAAAGCATAGCCGTCAGTCAGGGATGTGGGTTCAGGTGAAATGACCACGCATTGGACCGCGGTCATGGAGGCCAGTTCAATGACTGTTGAGTTGATGCCGGCCCCGAGATCGAGGAGGATGAAGTCATAGTTCTGAAAAGAGGCGTTCAGCTTTTGAAAGAGGATGGTCTGGACATCCTGATCCCACTCGACCAGTTCGGGGACACCTGAAGCAGAGGGAAGGAAGTCGATTCGGCCGGGTTCGAGATTGACCAGGACCTGTTCCGGGGTGACGGCATCGTCCAGGAGGTCTTCAAGGTTTTTTTCCGGAACCACCCCGAGGAGGACATCCAGGTTGGCCAGTCCGAGATCACAGTCCATGAGCAGGGCAGAGTGTCCGCCGGCAGTGAGGGCATAGGCCAGATTCAGGGCAATGTTGGTTTTGCCGACGCCGCCTTTCCCGCTCATGATGGACAGGCTCAGTGTTGTCTGCTGCTCATTCATAAATCTGATTCATCCATGTTTTCGAGTTCCTGAGCTGAAGTGTGGAGCAGGAACTGCTTTTCATTCTGGTGGACCTGGCTGTTTCGCTCCCAGTCCACGGTGTCGGCAATGGGAGCCAGGGCAATCCTGTCTTTGCCGGTTCTTTTGGCCTGATACATGGCCTTGTCCGCATAGTCCAGGAGCTCCGGGCCAGTGATGGCTTTTTTGCCCCTGAAGCAGGCCAGGCCAGCGGAGCAGGTCAGCTGAAGCTGCTCTTTGCCGCGGGTGGGCGATTCAAAAGGTATGGTCAGCCTGCGGACCGTGTCCAGCATGCGGTTCAAAAAATTCTGAGCCTGGATCAGCCCTGTCCCGGGAAGCAAAAGCACGAACTCCTCGCCTCCGAACCTGGCGGCCTGGTCAGTCTTGCGGATGTTGTTCTTCAGGGTGCGCCCAAAGGTCCGCAGGGCCTCATCCCCGGCTGAATGTCCGTACGTGTCGTTGAGGAGCTTGAAATCGTCCAGGTCCAGCAGGGCCAGGCCAAGAGATGTCCTGGAGCGCTGAGCCCTTTCGATCTCCATGTCCAGGACTTTTTCCAGGCCCCGTCTGTTCAGCAGGCCGGTCAAACCGTCAATCTCGGAGAGTGAGCTCAGCTCTTCCAGTTTGTTGTGAATATGGGACAATGCCGGGGACAGGTCGCCTGTCAGGGGCAGGACGCTCCACTCTCTGAGACCGTTGCTGGATGAGATCTGGTCCCAGTCCGCGACCTCCAGGTGCCGAAAGGTGCGAAAGACCGCAGTCAACCGGCCGGAGTTGCTTTGCTCCTCCGGGAGCCTGGCCGAGATCGCTTGCCGGAGCTGTTCCAGCTCCTGGAGCAGCTCGGCCTGATCACGGCCAGGGGGTGTCTCAGGAGTCTTTTTGCCCATGCATGAACAGGAGAGTGTTGCGGATGAACTCATCCAGGTTGCCGTCCAGGACCTTTTCCACGTTGCCATCTTCAGTGTTGGTGCGATGGTCTTTGACCAGCTGATAGGGCTGGAGGGTGTAAGTGCGAATCTGACTGCCCCAGGCGATGGCGCTTTTTTCAGAGTATTTGGCCTGCCTCTCTTCCTCCTGCCGTTTGAGCTCCCTCTCATAGAGCCTGGCCTTGAGGATCTTCAGGGCGGTTTCCTTGTTCCTGAACTGGGACTTCTCGTTCTGGCACTGGACCACAATCCCGGTGGGGAGGTGCGTGATCCTGATGGCCGAACTGGTCTTGTTCACGGACTGGCCTCCTGGCCCGCTGGAACGGAAGATGTCGATGCGCAGCTCCTCATCCTTGACCTCGATTTCAATGTCCTGGCTGACGTCGGGATAGACGTCAATCGAGGCAAAGGAGGTATGCCGTCGCCCAGAGGTGTCGAAGGGAGAGATCCTGATCAAGCGATGGATCCCTTTCTCGCCTTTGAGCAGCCCATAGGTGTGAGGTCCTTCAATGGTCAGGGTGGCGCTTTTGATTCCGGCTTCATCTCCGGGCAAAAAGTCCAGGACCTTGTACGTGAAGTTGTTGTTCTCAGCCCAGCGGGTGTACATCCGCAAGAGCATTTCCGCCCAGTCCTGTGCCTCTGTCCCCCCGGCTCCGGGGTGGATTTCCAGAATGGCGTTCTGGGTGTCTTCTTTTCCAGACAGGAGGGCTTTGAGCTCCACTTGCTTGAGCTGCCTGGACAGGTCCTTGAGTTGATCAGAGAGGGCGCGCAGAAATTCATCGCTCTTGTCTTCTTCTGCCAGTTCGAGCCACTCCTGGAGCTGGGCCTGAGATTCCTCCAGGGATTCCATGTCCTTGATCCACTCGTCCAGGGCGCTTTTCTCTTTGAGAATGGGCGTCAGCTTTTCCGGCTGGTCCCAGGCCTCTGTCTTGCTCAGTTCCTGTTCGATTTCCTGGAGTCTGGTTCTGCTGGCATCCAGGTCAAAGCCGCCTCCAGAGGGAGTCGAACTGCTCCAGTGCTTCCTGGGAGTCTTTCTTGAGGTCTGAAAATTGAATGAGTTGTTCTTTCATGGCTGTGCCGTTTGGTTGTCTGGTTTGTGGGATGAAGCCTTCTTCCGGGTCCACAGGCTGTAGCCGATCATCAGGCCGGTCAGCAGAAAAAAGGCCAGGTGGAGTTTTTGCGAGTGCCTGGAATACAACGTCCTCTGCGTGACGGTCAAGGCCGATTCTGAAACCAGGGTTGCTGGAACAAACAGGCCGGTCCGTTTCTGGATTCGTCCCAGTGGATCGATGACAGCCGAGATGCCGGTATTGGTCGCTCTGAGGATGGTTCGACGCTGCTCCACTGCTCTGAGGACAGCCAGGTGCAGGTGTTGCTCCGGAGCAGAGGAGTTGCCGAACCAGGCGTCGTTGCTCTGGTTGATCAGCAGGTTCGCACCGGCTTCGACCCTGTTCTGGACCAGGTCAGGAAATATTATTTCATAACAAATCAAGACGCCTAAAGCAAGGGAGTCCTGGGTCAAAGGGGCGCTGCTCTGGCCTGGGGTGAAGTCCGCGATCTGGGCAACCAGAGTGCCGATCCAGGGCAGGAACCGCCTGAAAGGGACGTACTCCCCAAAGGGCACCAGGTGGGCTTTGTCATAGTGGTCGGCGATGGTCCCGCTGTCATCGATCAGATAGGTTCGGTTGAAGTAGGCAAAGTTGTCCGGGCTGCGCCTGGAATAGGCAGGTGCTCCAGTGAGCAGAGAGACCTGGTTGGTTTTGCAGAACTCAAGCACCTTGTCCTGGAGCGGACCGTTATCCTGGAGATAGAAGGGCAGTGCGGTCTCCGGCCAGATCAGAAGCTCAAGTGGCCCAGCCTGCAAAGCTTTGCGACTCAGTTGGAGATAGGTCTCCAGAGTGGCGTTCTGGTAAGCCGGGTTCCATTTCCTGTTTTGATCGATGTTGCCCTGGACAATGGCTGCCTGTAGATCTGAATCGCCTTTCCAGGAGTCCTGTTTCAGGGTGGTCAGACCGAAGAGCAACAGGGCCAGAACTCCTGTCGCGGCCAACGCAAGAGCCCATGTGAACCTCGCGGTGTGCACAGCCCAGACAGAGATGGCCACCAGAAGGCCTGAAAGGCCGAAAGCCCCGACAAGGCTGGCTGACTGGAGCCACACCGGAAACGGGGCCAGGGCCTGAGAAAGGGTCAACCAGGGAAATCCGGTGAACAGAATGGATCTGAGAAACTCCAGGCAGGCCCAGAGCAGTCCGCAGAAGAGTCCCTGGAGAGGCCAGGAGAAGGAATGGGCCGCAAAATGGGCTCCAATGGCGAAGACGCCGGTGTAGAGGCCAAGGGCCATAGAGATCAGAATCGGGCACGGGACGGCCAGGACCCAGGGCAGGTGGCCATAGTTGTGTACTGGAAAGACAATCCAGTACAGACAGAGGCAGAAGGTCACGGTGCCGGCCAGCCAGCCGAACCTGGCCGCCTGGAGCATAGTCCTGGACTGACGCCCCAGAAGAAAGAGGCTGGCCGGGAAAAGGGCGACGGCAGGGGGGATATGAACCAGAGGATTGGCAAAGCCGAACCAGCCTCCTGCACAGGCCAGTATCAAGAGCAGGTTCCTGGAGGTCATTCGGGTTTTTCGGCCGGGACAGGATGGACCAGGATCCACTGGACCTGTTTCGGGTCCGCTTCTTTGATTTGAAACGTGTAGCCGTTGATCTGGAAGTTCTCTGTTTCTTGAGGAACCCGGCCTGCCTGTTCTGTCAGAAAACCGCCAATGGTTTCCACATGTTCAGAGTCCAGGCTGATGTTCAGCTGTTCCTTGAGGTCGTCCAGGGAAGTCCGGCCGGACACCAGGCAGCTCTCGTCTTCCAGGATCCTGATATCTTCAGGCTTGGGGCTGTCGTATTCGTCTTCTATCTCGCCCACGATTTCCTCCAGGACATCCTCAAAGGTGATCAGGCCCGAAGTTCCGCCGTACTCGTCGATGGCAATGGCCAGATGGATCTTTTTGCTCTGGAACTCCAGAAGCATGTTTTTAGCGTCCTTGGTTTCAGGGATGAACAGAGGTGGACGCATGAGTTCCTGCAGGGGCACGTCGGCATGTTCAGGGTGCAGGAGAACCTTCATCAGATCCTTGGCGTGGATGATGCCCACGATCTGGTCTTTGTTTTCCCGGTAGACAGGGATCCTGGAATGGCCGCTTTGAATGATGACTTCAGCTACATCGTGGATTGTGGCTTTTTCCTCGACACAGTCAATGTCTGTGCGTGGAAGCATGATCTCCCGAACTTGATAGGTCTCCAGTTTGAGAATGTTGAGGAGCATATTGGCCACGTCTGCGGCCAGTTCTTTGTCTTTCTGAGCTTCCAGGATAACGTTTTTGATCGGACTGGATTCCGATTTGGAACTGAAAAAATTGCGGATCGAGCTCCATAAACCGCCTTCAGAACTGTCTTCCACTCCGTGTCCTCCTTAAGTGTAGGATTTATGAAATAATGCCCTTTTCCCTGTACAATTTCAAGTGAAGTTTGATGACCCAGTTGCCGATCTCTTCCACTCCATGCTCAGGGTCCACCTTGTCCCAAATAAGGTGCTGAGGCCATTGAGGGCTGGTTTGGCCTGAGGCGGAAAACTGCAGTCCCACTTGCAGATCCTGGGTCATGGTGTCGTCATGCATGTTTTTTGTTCTGCAGTACACTGTATGGCTCTGCAGCTGGTTCTCTTCCGGACCGACAAGAGTCAGGGCGATGATGCACTCATTAAAGTTCTCAGAGGTGATGCCGGCTTTTGTTCGGGAATTTTTGGGAATTTTGAGCCTGAGTCCTGAAGCTGAGATGTCCAGGATCTGGATCTGATGTGTCTGTCTGGTCTGGCCGGGATATTCCAGCAGGGGCCGCCCTAGACGGGTGATGTCCGTCTCCAGGGAGGCATCACGAGTGTATGAAGCCGGCCAGAGTGTCAAGGAGGCAATCCGATCCTGAGGGGGATCAAGTCTGAGATGGCTTCGTTTCTGCTTTTGCTGCAGGAAAGGCGGGTAGTTGACCAGGATGCAGACGTTTTCGATGTCCCCTTGAAAAAGGTCCAGGATCTCCGATTGAAAAAAGTAGTGGGCTCGCTTGGATCCATCTGCAGGGATGGCGAAGTAGATTTGGACCTCCCGGCCAATCCATGTCTCGGACGGGGTGATGTAGGCCGGGAGTTCGAGAGCCAGACACGAGTAGTGGACATCGGTCAGGGTGCAGACCAGGGGTTTGGTGCTCCCGGCAGGCAGGGAGAGCTCGAAGTTGCTTCTGTTGTCCAGGGCTTTGATCAGGATGGACAGGATTTCATCCTGATCGGTCAGGGTGAAGATCGGCTGCACAGGGTTGCGGCGAGAACGAAGCTGGGTGAGCACAAGGTGCAGACAAATCGCCCCGAGGACTGCACAGCCGACAAAGATCAGGAGCAGGACTGCCGGCGTGTTCAGCTCCCAATGACCCACATTGCGGCTGATGGCTTTCAAGTAGTCAGTTTCGGCGGTCAGAGCGATAAAAAGCATGATCTACAGGCAGAGCAGGGTCATGACTTTGGCATCCAGAAGAATGGAACGAATGGAGGTGTGTTCATTGGGTTGGTGGGCATTGCCCAGCAGGGTCGCCCAGACTGTTGCCGGATAGCCTTTTTGGCGTGGAAAAGAAGCTACAGTTCCGCCGCCGATGCCTCGAGGCCGGGGTGCATGCCCGGTAACAGCTTCGACTGCCTGGATCAGATCCTGGACCAGGGGGGCGTCTTCAGGGGTGGATGGGGACGACTCCTGATGCACGATATCGCGGTCCACAGTAACTCCCCAGGCTTCGGCGGTTTCCCCGGAGAGCTCATCCACGGCGTGAAAAACCTCATTCAGTTCGATGTCAGGCAGAATGCGGCAGTCCAGGTAGAAGACGTCCTTGCCCGGAATGGAGTTGATGTTGGGGACGTTGGCTTCCTTTTTGGTGGCCTCGAAAGTGGAATAGGGGGGATCGAACCTCTCGTCCCTGGCATTGAACCTGGTGTAGAGCTCACGGAGCCTGAGGACCAGGTCGGCAGCGGCCACGAAAGTGTTCAGGCCCAGGTGCGGGGTCGAGGCATGGCATTGTTTGCCGGACAGGGTGAACTTGAGCCACAGCAGGCTCTTTTCCGCCACTTCGATCATTCCTGAGTCCGGCGTTCCGAAATCAGGAACCAGAAAACGGTCATTGGGGCCAAAGAGGTGCTCGTGGTGATCGAAAACATACTTGAGCCCATAAGCGTTTCCGGTCTCTTCGTCAGCCACGAAAAGGAGTCCGAGATTGGTCCGGGGAAGCGTGCCGCAGTCCAGGAGTGTTTTGGCTGCCAGCAAAGAGGCCACCAGCCCGTGGTGGTTGTCCTCCACCCCGCGGCCGAAGATCAGGTCGCCCTCCTGGTGGAGCTGAAAAGGGTCTGTGTTCCACAGGGAGGGCTCACCAGGTGGCACCACGTCCATGTGGGAGACGATCCACAGAGTCGAGGTCTGGTCCTGGCCAGGGATTCTTGCGACGATGTTGGGGCGGACCCCGGCGGCCACTCTGGAATCAGGGGCATTGATTTCAGTGATGTCTGAGATCCCTGAGTCTGTCAGGACCTGCAGGAGAAACGCCGCCTTGTCGCCCTCTCCGGAACCATTGTTTTCCGGGCCCAGGGCCGGCCTGGCCACGAGCTCTTTCTGCAGAGAGACAACGGCCTCGCCCTGCCTGTCCAGAGCCTGGAGCAGCCTGAGCTGAATGGACGTGGCGTGATTCATCGTGTGGATAAGGTGATTGCCAGGCCCGATGCCCTGTCAGCTGCAGAGCTGAAAAAACCCAAGGCGGTGGCCGGGCCTGGTTTTTTTGATCGTTGATCAGCGCTTCTTGGCAGCCCGCTTGGAAGCCTTCAAGGGGTTGATCTTGACATGGCCTTCTTTGTCCAGAGTGGCCTTGACATGGGTGGCAAAGTTGCATCCCCCGTGACGCCATTTGGCGCTGGGTTTGGCATAGCTTGAGCAATAGGTCTGGCCTTCGATCACCTTGGTCCGTTCACATCCCTGGCAGTTCTCGACCACCGGCTCCAGGACGATGCCGTTGATTTCAAGTCCGTTAGCGGTTTTGACCGCTTCATGCTGCACGGTTCCATTGGCCATACTTGGGTTCCTCCTGTGAAGAAATCTCACACGCGTGATATGGATTGAAAAACGATCATCAGGCCAGAGCGTGCCCTGGCCTTGCAGTTTACAATGCATGGAAACGAAGTACTCTATTTTTAAAGCATGCTTTATGTCAAGCCTCAGCGCTGCCAGAGGCAGCGCTGAATTCTATCAATATCTGGAGAGTCCGGAATGGACAGCAGGCCCTGTTGTCCATGACGTGCCAATGCTGGCCCTCACGGCCCTGAAGGGGTCAAGTCGCCTCTGAAAAGGCTGTGCCTGGAATCTTGACTCGTTAAAACCGTGTCTTATCTTGTATTGTGTTTCGATTTCACGGCACAGAACTTCTTTCCTGGCTCAAGAGAGGCAACAGGCAGGTTGAATGTGAAGTCAAACGTTGCGATCAGATTTTGAAAGACACGGAGGAGTTCGTCGCGAATGAGTGTCACGTATAAAGACTATTACCAGGTACTCGGGGTTTCCAGGGACGCTTCACAGGACGAGATCTCCAAGGCCTTTAAAAAGTTGGCCCGAAAGTACCACCCGGACTTGAACCCCAATGACAATGAGGCTGAGCAGAAGTTCAAGGAAGTGAACGAGGCCTATGAAGTCCTCAAAGATCCGGAAAAAAGGAAACGATACGATCATCTCGGTGCTGACTGGGAGCATGGTCAGAACTTTGAACCACCGCCGGGCTATGAGAATGTCCGTTTCACCTTCGGTGGAGGAGGCCCTGGTGGCGGGGCACAGTTTGGCGGCAATTTCAGCGATTTTTTCGAAACCATTTTCGGTGATCTCTTTGGGTCCAGGGCCGGCGGCGGATTTCAGCAGGGTCAGGCCGGATTCCACGGGGATCCTTTTGCTCAAGGGCGGTTTGCCGGTCACGGTGGGGGCTTCAGCGCAAAAGGGGAAGACGCCAGGACCACCCTGGAGTTGAGCCTGGAAGAGGCCTACCAGGGCGGCAAAAAGACCTTGACCCTGCAGGAACAGATCCCGGGTCCGGATGGCCGCCCCAAGCCGAGGAGCAAGACCCTGGATGTGAACATCCCGCCCGGAGTGGTCAACGGTTCCAAAATCCGCCTGTCCGGACAGGGTTCGCCAGGAGGCGGCGGCGGACCAAGCGGCGATCTCTACCTGGAGGTCAAGCTGCTGCCCCATCCTCAGTTTCAGGTTGATGACAAGGATATCACCGTTGATGTGCCCCTGGCTCCCTGGGAGGCTGCTTTGGGGACCAGGGTCAACGTGCCCACCCTTGACGGGCAGGTTGAGATGACCATCCCGCCGGGAACCAGCAGTGGGCGCAAGTTCCGGCTGCGGGGTAAGGGACTCGGCCGGGGCAGTAAAAAAGGCGACCTTTTTGTCCGGGCCATGATCAAGATGCCCAAGGCCTTGAACGATAAGGAAAAGAAGCTCTGGGAGCAGCTGGCTGAACAGTCTTCCTTCAACCCAAGGCCGTAGCACTTCAGCTGCACCCGATTATGTTTCAGTTTTGCCGATGGCAAAAGTGAAAGGAGGATAACGATATGGATTTGAATACATTCACCCAAAAATCGCAGGAAGCGATATCCGAAGCCCAGAATTTCGCGGTTCGCTACCAGAATCAACAGATCGACGTCGAGCACCTGACCCTGGCCCTGATAGACCAAAACGGGCTGGTTTCCAGGTTGCTCGAACGTCTGGACATCAGCACCGATGCCTACAGGCGGGCCCTTGAGACCGAGATCGGGAAGCTGCCCAAGGTCAGCGGGCCAGGCTCGCAGCCTGGTCAGGTCTATGTGACCCAGAGGTTGAACGGCGTCCTGGTCAAGGCCAATGACCTGGCCAAGAAGATGCAGGACGATTACGTCAGCGTTGAGCATCTCTTCCTGGTCATTCTTGATGAACCCGGATCAACAGTTATCGGCCGGGTCAACAAGCAGTTCAGGCTGGATAAGGACAAGGTTCTGAACGTTTTGACCGAAGTCCGGGGGAACCAGCGCGTGACCTCGTCCAACCCTGAAGGGACCTATGAGGCCCTGAAAAAATACGGTCGAGACCTGGTGGAAGAGGCCCGCAAAGGCAAGCTGGACCCGGTCATCGGCCGGGATGGCGAGATCCGCAGAGTCATCAGGATCCTCAGCCGGAGGACCAAGAACAATCCGGTGCTCATCGGAGAGGCCGGGGTGGGCAAGACAGCCATCGCCGAGGGGCTGGCCCAGCGAATTGTCAAGCAGGACGTGCCTGAAGGCCTCAAGGACAAGACCATATTTGCCCTGGATTTGGGCGCTTTGATCGCCGGGGCCAAATACAGAGGCGAGTTTGAAGAACGGCTCAAGGCTGTGCTCAAGGAGATCCAGCAGTCGGAAGGCCGGGTGATCATGTTTGTGGACGAGATGCACACCATTGTCGGCGCAGGCAAGACCGAAGGGTCCATGGATGCCGGAAATCTGCTCAAGCCCATGCTGGCCCGGGGTGAGCTGCACTGCATCGGGGCCACCACTCTGGATGAGTACCGCAAGCACGTGGAAAAGGATCCTGCCCTGGAGCGGCGGTTCCAGCCCGTCCAGGTCAACGAGCCGACCATGGAGGACACCATCTCCATCCTGCGCGGGCTCAGGGAGCGCTTTGAGGTCCATCACGGGGTGCGCATCAACGACAGCGCTCTGGTCACCGCGGCCAGCCTGTCCGATCGCTACATCACGGACCGCCATCTGCCGGACAAGGCCATCGATCTGATTGACGAGGCTGCGGCCATGATCCGGACGGAAATCGATTCCCTGCCCACGGAGCTGGATGAGATCAATCGACGGATCATGCAGCTGGAAATTGAGCGGGAGGCCTTGCGCAGAGAGACGGACTCGGCGTCCAAAGAGCGGCTTCAGAACCTGGAGAAAGAGCTGGCCGATGCCAGGGAGCATCAAACCCAGCTCATGACCCAGTGGGAAAAGGAAAAGAACTCCATCAAAGGGCTGCAGCAGCTCAAGGAGGAGCTGGAGAAGACCAGGCTGGAAATCGAGGAAGCTGAGCGGAACTACGATTTGAACCGGGTGGCTGAGCTCAAATACGGCAAGCTGGCCGAGCTGGAAAAACAGATCAAGGCCAAGGAAGAGGCTCAGGACAGTGAACATGAGACTCCTCAGCTCCTGAAAGAGGAGGTCGGGCCGGATGACGTGGCCGAGATCATCTCCAAGTGGACCGGCATCCCCCTGTCCAAGCTCCTGGAGGGCGAGCGGGACAAGCTGATCCGCCTGGCCGATGTCCTGCATGAGCGGGTCGTGGGCCAGGACGAGGCTGTGGACGCTGTGGCCGATGCCGTGCTCCGGGCCAGAGCCGGGCTGAAGGACCCCAACAGGCCCATCGGATCATTCATTTTCCTCGGGCCCACAGGCGTGGGCAAGACCGAGCTCTGCAAGACCCTGGCCGAGGCCCTGTTCGACTCTGAAGAGAACATGATCCGCCTGGACATGTCCGAGTACATGGAAAAGCACACCGTGGCCAGGCTGATCGGTGCCCCCCCGGGATACATCGGCTATGACGAAGGGGGCCAGCTGACCGAGGCCGTGCGGCGAAAACCATACAGCGTGATCCTGTTTGACGAGATCGAAAAGGCCCACCAGGATGTCTTCAACGTGCTCCTGCAGATCATGGACGACGGTCGGCTGACCGACAGCCACGGCCGGACCGTGGACTTCAAGAACACGATCATCATCATGACCTCCAACCACGGCTCCCAGGTCCTCCTGGAGGGCATCACCGAGTCCGGACAGCTTCAGGAAGGGGTCAGGGACCAGGTCATGTCCACCCTGCGGGCCAGCTTCAAGCCTGAGTTCCTGAACCGGGTGGACGAGATCGTGCTCTTCACGCCTCTCTTGCTCGAACAGATCAAGCAGGTGGTGGATCTCCTGCTGCAGCGTCTCCAGAACCGGCTCCAGGACCGAAAGCTCGAGCTGGAGCTGTCCGAGGCGGCCAGGTCCTTCATTGCCAGCGAGGCCTATGATCCTGTCTACGGGGCCAGGCCGCTGCGGCGCTACCTCCAGACCCACATCGAGTCCATGCTGGCCAGAAAGATCATCAGCGGCGAGCTGCCCGAGGGTCGGAAAGTCGTGGTCGATGTGGACGGGGACGAGCTGGTCTTTCAGACCGAGGCCGTCCAGGAAGCTGCCTGAATTCCACATGGTGATGGCTATGCGTATTCTCTGTCTGGATATCGGCAGCGGGACCCAGGATGTCTTGTACTATGACCCTGATCAGGATCTGGAGAACTGCCCCAAGTTCGTTCTGCCCTCTCCAGCCCGGAGAGTGGCCTCTCGAATTCGGGCTTTGACCAGGGCCGGACGGGATGTGTACCTGTATGGCCAGAACATGGGGGGAGGTTTTCATGGGGCCTTGACCGACCATCTGGAACAGGGGCTTAAGGTGGCTGCACATCCTGCGGCCGCCCTGGCCCTGGCCGACGACCTGGACAGGGTCAGGGGCCAGGGCATCTCGGTGGTCGAGGACTGCCCCCTTGGAGCTGCCCCGGTTCACCTGACCGACTATGATCCCGGATTTTGGGAAGGCCTCCTGTCTCAGGCCGGCCTGGACTATCCGGATCAGGTCCTGGCTGCGGTCCAGGACCATGGCTACCATCCTCGGACCAGCAACCGCAGGGGCCGTTTCGTGATGTGGGAATCTCTGCTGGAGTCCAGCCAGGGAGCCCTGGATGCCTTGCTCTTTGAGTCGGTCCCAGATGCCATGACCAGATTGAGGACCCTGCAGGGGTGCACCGGAGGAGGGCTGGTCGCGGATACCGGCTCGGCCGCCCTGCTCGGGGCCCTGTTCGACCCCCAGGTGGAGAAGTCCAGCCATGAACAGGGCCTGTGCGTGGTCAATGTGGGCAACAGCCACACCATCGGCTTTCTTGTCTTTCAGGACCGGATCCAGGGCATCTTTGAACACCACACTGGGCTGTTGACGCCGGAGTCCCTGTGGCGCACCCTGGGGAGGTTCAGAGCCGGCAAGCTCGGCAATGACGAGGTGTTTGAAGCCAGGGGGCATGGCTGTACCATCCAGGACATCCCGGCTCAGGCCGGAGGGTACCCCCTGGTCGCGGCCCTTGGCCCGAAACGGTCCATGCTGCAAGGGTATGAGGTCAACTTCCTGGCTCCAGGCGGGGACATGATGCTTGCCGGGTGCTTTGGCCTGCTCAAGGGCTGGAAGCTGCATCAGGAAGGAGTGCAGTACCGGGAAACAGCTCTTTGAGCCAAAAAGGAGGAGCACATGAGCTATTTGAAGAGCCTGCCGTCGTGGAGAGCCTTGCAGGAGCATTTTCAGCAGGTTCGGGACCTGCACATGCGCGACCTGTTCCAGGAAGACCCGGACAGGTTTTCCCGGTTTTCCCTCCGGGACGGGCCGCTTTATCTCGACTTTTCCAAGAACCGGATCACCTCGGAGACGATGTCCCTGCTCTTCGACCTGGCCAGGGAGGTCGGTCTTGAAGCCAGGCGGGAGGCCATGTTCACCGGGGAAAAGATCAATCAGACCGAGAACCGCAGCGTTTTGCACGTGGCCCTGCGCAACAGGGCCGATCGGCCCATCGTCCTGGACGGAGAGGATGTCATGCCCGAGGTTGTCTCTGTCCTGGATCAGATGGAGGATTTCGTGGGCCGGGTCCATTCCGGGCAGTGGAGGGGTCACACCGGCAAAGAGATCACCGATGTCGTCAATATCGGAATCGGAGGCTCGGATCTGGGGCCGAAAATGGCGACCAAGGCCCTGACCCGTTACAACACCCAGGGCTTGAGAGTGCATTTCGTGTCCAACATTGACGGGACTCACCTCCAGGAGGCTCTGAACCGGTGCTCCCCGGAAACGACGCTCTTTGTAGTGGCCTCCAAGACCTTCACCACGCAGGAGACCATGACCAATGCCGCTTCAGCCCGGCAATGGCTCCTGGATTTTGCCGGGGATGACTCGGCAGTGGCCAGGCATTTTGTGGCCGTGTCCACCAACACCGAGGAGGTGTCCCGGTTCGGGATCGACCCCCGAAACATGTTCCGATTCTGGGACTGGGTCGGGGGGAGATTTTCCCTGTGGTCGGCCATTGGCCTGCCCATTGCCCTGGCTGTGGGGATGAACCGTTTTCGGGAGCTTTTGGCCGGGGGACGGGCCATGGACGAGCACTTCAGAAAGGCCCCCCTGGAAGAGAACATGCCGGTGATCCTGGGACTTTTGACCGTCTGGTACACCAACTTCTTCGGGGTGGAGACCCAGGCCCTGCTCCCGTACGACCAGTATCTGGAAGACTTTCCAGCCTACATGCAGCAGGGGGGGATGGAGAGCAACGGAAAGCGGGTCAGGCTGGACGGGGCTCCGGTGGACTACTCCACTGGGCCGATCCTCTGGGGCGAGCCCGGAACCAATGGTCAGCATGCCTTTTACCAGCTCATACACCAGGGGACCAAGCTCATTCCCTGCGACTTCATCGGCTTTGCCGCCAGCCTGAACCCCCTGGGAGAACACCACCGGATCCTGATGGCCAACTTCTTTGCCCAGACCGAGGCCCTGATGCTCGGCAAGACCAGGGATGAGGCCAGGCAGGAGCTGGAGTCCAAGGGCCTGTCCCGGGACGAGGTGGACAAGGTGCTCGAGCACAAAATTTTTCCAGGAAACAGACCCACGAACTCCATTCTGATCTCCGAGCTGACCCCGGAGACCCTGGGCAGGCTCATTGCCCTGTATGAGCACGCGATCTTTGTCCAGGGCGCCATCTGGGGAATCAACTCCTTTGACCAGTGGGGGGTCGAGCTGGGCAAGCAGCTGGCTAAAAACATCCTGCCCGAACTCGGCTCGGACCAAAAGGTGACCGGCCACGACAGCTCCACCAACGGGCTGGTCAACGCCTTCAAAGAGATGACGGCACAGTCTTGAAAAGAACTGCAAGGGGGATGGTATCCGGGTCTGTTTTGTGGACAAAAAACAAGATGTTAAATTTCATCCGGTCTTCCGGATGAAATTTAATTGGCCCTGATCAAAAGTCCGCCGCCTACGACCATGGCCACGCCGATGAACCGCCAGAGGTTCAGGGGATGCACAGGGTAGCCCAGCAGACCGAAGTGGTCCAGGATCAGGGAAGCGGCCATCTGACCGGCGAGAAAAAAGGCGAACATGGCTGTGGCCCCGAGCTTGGGAACGGCCATGATGGTTACGGTGACCAGGAAGGCGCCGCACAGCCCGCCGATCCACAGCCACCAGGGCGTCTGGACCAACTGGGCTGCCGGGGGCCATTTGAGGCGCAAAAGCAGGGAGTAGGCCAGAAGTCCCAGGGTCCCCACGGTGAAGGACACCAGGGCGGCCAGGAGGTTGCTCTTGAGGACCTGGCTGAGCAAAGAGTTGATCCCGGCCTGGGTGGGGGCCATGGCTCCGGCCGCCAGAACGAGGAGGATGATCAGGATTTCCATTGAAGCACGATGATTCTTCTGCAGATTTTACCCAGTGATTCAGCGCAGCCAGAGGCTGCGCTGAAAGAGGATCTTTATGAACAGAGCCCCGGTCTTTGTCCTGCTCACTGATTTTGGTCTGGGGGATCCGTATGCGGGCCAGATGAAAGCTGTTCTTCAGCAGGGCTGCCCAGGGTGCGCCATCATCGATCTGAGCCATGAAGTCGAAGCCCAGAACGTCATCCAGGGCGGGTTCTTCCTGGCTGCGTCCTGGCCCTACCTGCCTCGGGGGAGTGTCTGCATCGGGGTCGTGGACCCTGGCGTGGGCACCAGTCGAGGGCTGCTGCTCCTCGAGAAGCAAGGCCGCTATCTCCTTGTCCCTGACAACGGTCTGGCCAGCCGGATTCTGGACATGGACGGGAAGCATACTCTGTGGACCCTGGAGGGTCAAGCCGGCCTCCAGCCCGGTTCGGCCACATTTGACGGCCGGGGCCTCTTTGCCCCTCTGGCCGTGAAGCTGATGCAGGAAGGCGGGCCTGGTTCGCTTTGGACCCCTCTGACAAACGGAGCAGTCCAGCGAATGGACGCATTCACCCCGACAATTCAGGGCTCAGAGATCACGGCCTCGATCCTGCACATCGACCGTTTCGGAAACTGTATCCTCAACCTGGCCATACGGGACTGGGATCAGCTGATCTCCACGAACAGTTTCTGGGAGCTCATCGAGCCAGCGCCCTGCCGGATTCAGCTGGTGCACACCTATCAGGATCTCCCCAGGGAGGCAGTGGGCATGCTCAAAGGGAGCCAGGCCATGTTTGAGCTGGCCATGAACCAGGACTCCTGTGCCCGCTGGCTGAACCTGAAGATCGGCAGCCGGTGCGTCCTGCAGCCCGTCTCTGGAATTTGAGCGGCTGGATCCTGAACTCCTGGAGCTGCACCCGGGTTCTGCAGCCGCATCAGCCCAGCCCCTGACCCGGGGCCATGGTCCTGCCGGTCAGATCGGTCTCATAGCCTCCCAGCTCCCTGATTGTGGTTTTGAAGTCGTCCTGATTCAACATGTCCAGGACAAGCTTGATCTTGGGGTCGGCCAGATGCTCTCTGGGAATGATCAGGTCATAGCGTTCCTTGGCCAGAGGCACGAAACCCAGGTCCAGGGCCTTGGCTGCAGCAAAGATGCCCATGCCGCAATCAACGGCGCCGCTCTGGACATTCACGGCCACAGCCATGTGTGTGAACTCCTCCTGGTCGTAGCCGCTGATCTCTTCCGGCTGAATCCCCGCCCTGGCCAGATGGTCGTCCAGGAGAATTCTGGTCCCGGCCCCGCGCTGACGGTTGATGAACCGGACGTCCTGTCGTTTCAGGTCCTGGATGGAGTCGATGGCTTTGGGATTGTCCCTGGCCACGATGAACCCCTGGTGCCTGATGGCCAGGTTGATGACCACAAGGTCCAGATCCGGGACATACCGTTGCAGGAAAGGGAAGTTGTAGTCCTGGGTCTCAGGGTCAAACAGATGACATCCGGCACAGTGGGCCGCTCCCTTTTTCAGGGCCATGAGCCCGCCCATGCTGCCGACATGGGTGGAGGCCAGGGTGATGGGCTCATCCAGGCCCATGAGCCCGTTGGTCAGCAGGTCCAGCGTGTTGTCGTGACTCCCGATGCAGACCAGGATCTGATTCAGGACCTCTTCAGGCACCAAAAGCTCCATGGGCACTGGCTGGCCTGCCTTCTGTCCTTCTGAGGCAGCCGGGATGCGGCAGATGCCCTGGGCCTTGGTCATGGAGGTGATCATTCCAGCCCCCCTGGGCAGCGGAGTCCCGATCAGCCTGTCTCCAACCCGGCCGATGCACACCCTGAGGAACTCTTCCTGGCCCAGTTTGGAAGGGACGTCTCTGGTCAAATGGACCTGGACCGCAGGCCTGGCCGGGGGAGGTTGATGGTTCATCCAGGCTGTCAGGGGCCTTACCAGGTACTCGAAGCATATCACCGACGATACCGGGTAGCCCGGGGCGCCGACCAGGACAGTGTTGCCGCTCACTCCGAGCAAGCTGGGCTTGCCGGGCATGGCAGCAATGCCGTGCACCAGGACTGATCCAAAGCGATTCAGGGCCGAGCGGGTGAAGTCCTTGCTTCCGGCCGATGATCCGGCCCCAACGACCACCAGATGGGCTCCTGACTGGAGGGCCTCCTGCACGGCCCCGGCCAGGGCCTCTTCGTTGTCCGGGACAGGCGGAATCCGGGTAACCCGGCAGCCCCAGGATTCGGCCATGTGTCTCAGGACCTGGGAGTTGCTTTCAATGACCTGACCGGGCTTGGGATCGGGTTTGCGGGTGAAGTCCAGGACCTCGTCTCCTGTCGGGATGATGACCAGATGGGGGCGCTCCCAGACGTCTATCTCGTAAATTCCGCCGCTGAGCAGGGCCCCGAGATCATAGGGGGTCAATCTGTGGTTCTGGGGCAGGATGAGCTCCGTGGCCACGATGTCTTCACCAATCCGGCGCACATGCTGCCAGGGGAAAGCCGGGTGTTCGACGGTCTGTCGATCCGGGCTGATGTCATTGACCTCCTCGATCATGATCACGGCATTGCAGCCCTGAGGCAGGGGATCGCCCGTGTTCACCGAATGGCAGGTCTGGCCGGGGCGCAGCTCCAAGGGGAGTCCTTCCCTGGCCTGGAAGGTGTCCTCGGCTGCGACAGCAATTCCGTCCATGGCCGCACTGTGAAAGGTGGGGGAGGAGGTCACAGCGTGAATCGGACCGGCGGTGATCCTGCCGATCGCTTCATGAACGGGAACGTTTTCTTTCTTGAGGATGCTGTCCCGGTTCAGGCTGGCTTTGATCCTGTCCACAGCTTCTGGTATGGGGGTGACGTCGAGATAGATGTTTCGCTCCGCATTCATGACCTAGCTCCTGGGATTGGTTGCCCTTTCACTGAATGTTTGAGAATGTCTTGTCCGCTATAGTGATGGGAATGAGCGTGGAGGCGACAGGTGATGTCCCCTCTGAACTCAGTGCATGAGGTCGCTCATGCGCTTGTGCGACACACAGCCTTTTGCCTGGCCTGGTCCTTGCATCACTTCAGGCTCGAGCTGGGGCCGCGACAGAACGCATGACAGAAGGTATGAGGGAGGCCCGCCTTGCCCAGGCCGTTTCATTTTTCCATGCAGCGAATCCTTGACTTCAGACGCCAGGAGGAAGAGCAGGCCCAGCTGGCTCTGGCCCGGGCACAGAACGAGCTGCAGCGCATCCGCTCCAGGGCCGAGAGGCTCCAGAGCGAGCTGAGCACCGCTTTTCAGGACGCGGCTTCGGCCTCACCTCCGGATCCAAACCAGTTCTGGCTCTGGAACCGTTATCAAGACCGCCTCCAGCTCGACCTTGAGAGCCTGCGTTCCGAATGGCATGAGTTGGATCAGAAAGTCAACACGCGCAGGCAGGAACTGATCGTGAAGGCCAAGGAAAGGAAAAAGCTGGAAAGGCTGCGGGACAACCAGATGGCCAAGCATGACGTTGAAGAATTGAACAAGGAGCAGAAGGACATCGATGAAATGGCCACCTTGCGCTTCCAAAATCGGTCTGGGTAGGATACTGACCGTTCTTATCGTGCTGGGAACCCTGAAGCTTGGAGTTCTCGGGGTCTGGAGCCTGCTGACCCTGGATCTGACCGTGCAGCCCCCTGGCGGGAATCCAGAGATTGAAGAACAGGCCGGTTCTGAGCCCTGTTCCTCTCAACCCAGGGTGAGCGTGTCAGTGTCCCGGGTTCAGGCTGCCGATGCAGAGACCAGGGCTGCGGAAAAAGAGGCTGCCGGGGCGGGGTCGCTCTCCGAGCAGTGGGAGAAGCTGAGCCGGAAAGAGCAGGAGCTTCGGCGCAGGGAAAAATCCCTCCAGGAGCTGGAGCAGGAGCTGGACAAAAAATTGGCGAGGCAGGAAGAGCTCAAGAACAGGCTTGAAGAGATCATTCAGGAAGCCAGAGTGCTCAAGGACAACAAGATCAAGCACCTGGTGGATGTGTATGCGAACATGCAGCCTGAGCAGGCCGCCCGGGTCCTGGAAACCCTGGACCAGTCCATTGCCGTCAAGATCCTGGCAGGGATGCGGGGACGAACCGCGGGAGAGATCCTGTCCTTTGTTCAGGCTGAAAAGGCAGCCAGCCTGTCCGAAGATTTGACTGATTTTCAAACCCCGTTTGAAGAGTGAATGGCCAGGCTCAGACTCGATCTCGCCTACATCGGGACCCACTTTCACGGTTGGCAGCTCCAGCCGAACTGCAGAACCGTTCAGGGCTGCCTGGAGCAGGCCCTGGAAATGGTCTGCGATCAGCCAGTCCGGATCCACGGGGCCGGCCGGACCGATTCCGGAGTGCACGCCCTGAACCAGGTGGCTCATTGCGATATCCCATCCGCCAGAACCGGGGTTCCCTGGCAGCGTTCCCTGAACAGCCTTTTGCCCAGCGACATGGCTGTGACCGACGTCAGGTGGGTTCGACCTGATTTTCACGCCCGATTCACGTCCATCGGGAAGATTTACTCCTATACCCTGTGGACCAGAAAAGACTATGTCCTGCCCCAGCGCCGCCCCTTTGTCTGGCCGGTCGGCCCTTTGAATCTGGACCTTCTTCAGGCCGGAGCCTCTGCCCTGTGCGGAGAGCGCGATTTCACATCCTTTCAGAACGTGGGCACCGCGGTTTCCAGTGCGGTTCGCACACTGCGCCGGGTCGAGGTTCAGGTTGCGGAGGCCATGGACGAAGTGGTGTGCACCTTTGAAGCGGACGGCTTTTTGAAACAGATGGTCCGAAACCTGGTTGGAACCCTGGTGGCTCTGGGACGTTGCGCGCTTGAGCTGTCAGACCTGAAGCGCATTCTGGAAGCCAGGGACCGGACCCTGGCCCCGGCCACAGCCCCCCCTCAAGGCCTCTGTCTGGAAAAGGTTCTCTATCCTGTGGACAGCTCAGGACAAATGAGCTAGGGTGCCTTTGATTTGGATCTTTTGGGCAGAGATCCTTAACGAATTCAAGCTGTTCGATGTTGATCAGCAGCCACGTTGACAGATTTGCCCAGCTCAATTCAACGAAGTGATCGCATGCAGATCATCACCGACCCGGGGCAATTTCAGGAGCAGTGCTTCCGCCAGCGGTGTGCCGGAAAAGTCAGCGCACTGGTTCCGACCATGGGCTTCTACCACCAGGGGCACCTGGACCTGATGCGCTGGGCCAGGCAGCAGGCCGACCTGGTTCTGGTCAGCCTGTTCGTCAACCCGGCCCAGTTCGGACCGAACGAGGACTTTCAGACCTATCCCAGGGATTTTGAACGGGACAGGGAGCTGGCCGAGGAGCAGGGTGCGGACGTCCTCTTTGCTCCCCGGTCCTCTGACCTGTACTCCGAGAATCACGCCACCTGGGTCAATGTCCCTGAGCTGGGCCGGAACCTGTGCGGCAGAAGCCGGCCGCATTTTTTTCAGGGGGTGTGCACCATAGTCGCTAAGCTGCTCAACCTGGCCCTGCCCACCATGGCCGTGTTTGGGGAAAAGGATTGGCAGCAGCTGGCCATTGTGACCAGAATGGTTGCCGATCTCGACCTCCCAGTGCAGATTGTCGGCCGGCCCATCGTCAGGGAAGAGGACGGGCTGGCCATGAGCTCCCGGAATGCTTACCTTACAAGTGAGGAGAGGCTGGAGGCGGCCGGGATCTATGCCGGTCTGAAGAAGGCCAGGGATTGGGTGGCCGCGGGTGAGCTTGAAAGCGCCACAATCATTTCCCGGTTGCAGGATGTGTTCGCCGCCGAGGTCCCATCCGGGAGGATCGACTATGTGGAGGTGGTTGATCCCCTGACATTGGAGAGGGTCGATAAGGTCATCTCAGAAGCCTTGCTGGCTGTGGCTGTTCAACTTGGCCAGGCCAGACTGATCGATAACATCCTTCTCACAAGGTGAGCCATGGCAATGCGTTGTTTTCTTCAGGCCAAGATTCATCGGGCGACCGTTACCGTCGCCAATGTCGACTACATGGGCAGCATCGCCATCTGCCCGGATCTATTGAAGCATTCCGGCATTCTGCCCAACGAGCAGGTCGAGGTCTACAATCTGGACAACGGCAACAGGCTGACCACGTACGCCATCGAGGGCCAAAAAGGCGAGATCGGTCTCAACGGCGCCGCGGCCCTGAAAGGGAAGCCTGGTCAGAGAGTGATCATTGCGGCCTACACCTGGCTGGACAGCAGCGAGATCGAGGGTCACGCCCCAAAGTTGGTCTTTGTGGACGACTGGAACGCTCAGATCAGTGCGGAATAACCAAACGGCCCGGGACCGGTGGGCTCGCCCTCCGGTTCCGGGCCGTTTGGTTCATTGAAGAGCTTCGTATTTCAATTTGAACGTCCTGTCCGCCAAAAGCGGGCAGGGCGTTCAAATTGAATAGTTGAGGTTGAGTCTGTCCCTCAGCTCCTGCAATGTTCTGGAAGCTTCCTCCCTGGCCTTTTCCGTGCCCTGTCTGATGATCCCCCAGAGCATGTCCGGATCGTTCTGGAGCTCCCTTCGCCTGGCCTGGATCGGCTCCAGGAAAGCGGCCATTTTTTCCACAAGCAGCTTCTTGCAGTCCATGCATCCCCGGGTAGCCAGGGTGCAGCCGTCGACAATGTCCTGGTAGTCCTGGTGCGGGTCGAGCAGGGACAAGTAGGGGAAGAGGTTGCATTCCTCAGGGTTTCCGGGATCCTTGAGGCGTTTCCTGTTGGTGTCTGTGAGCATGGACATGATTTTTTTCCGGATTGAATCCATGTCCTCGCCCAGGTAGATGGCGTTGCCGTAGCTCTTGCTCATCTTGCGCCCATCCAGGCCTGGAAGCTTGGAGGCCTGGGTCAGCTGAGGTTGAGGTTCAGGGAAGAAGTCGCCGTAGAGGTGATTGAATCGCCGGGCGATCTCTCTGCACAGTTCCAGGTGGGGGAGCTGGTCGTGGCCAACCGGAACCATGGTGGCCCGATACATGAGAATGTCGGCGGACATGAGGACTGGATAGCCCAAAAAGCCGAAGGTGTTCAGGTCCTTGGCCACCAGCTCCTGCTTGACCTCCTTGTAGGTCGGGTTTCGCTCCAGCCATCCCAGGGGCGTGATCATGGACAAGAGCAGGTTCAGCTCAGCGTGTTCCTTGACCTCGGATTGCAGGAAAAAAATGCTCTTGTGATGATCAAGGCCTGAAGCGATCCAGTCCATGACCAGTTCAGGCACAACATCTCGAATTTTTTGCGGCTCTCCGTACTCGCTGGTCATGGCGTGCCAGTCGGCGACAAAAAAGAGGCAGTCGTGCTTGTTCTGCAGGGCAATCCAGTTTTCCAGCACCCCGAAGAGGTGCCCCAGGTGCAGGGGGCCGGTGGGACGCATTCCGGATACGATACGATGTTGCTCAGCCATAAACAGTCCTTGTATCATTCTTTTTTTCGGTCTTCCGAAAAAAAATCATATGGGGATCAGGATCGAAGCCAGGGTGTAGATGACCGGCACAATGACCTTGTGCACTGTCCCGGTCAGAAAAAGGATGATCAGGACAACGAATCCGTATTTGGAGTTGCGAAGGTAGGCTTGGGCCAAATGCGGGGGCAAGAGCCCGGCCAGAATGTTGCTGCCGTCCAGGGGCGGGATGGGCAGGAGGTTGAAGATGCCCAGGCCGAGGTTCACCAGGACTCCGGCCTGGCACATGTAGATCAGGGGCTGGGCAATGGATCCCGAACCGCCCATGTGCCCGTACCCGAACAGCAGCGCATGGAACAGGAGGCCGAAAACAACGGCCAGGATGAAATTGGTGACCGGTCCAGCCAGAGAGACCAGGATCATGCCTTGTCTGGGGTTGGCAAAATACCTGGGGTCGACAGGCACCGGCTTGGCCCAGCCCACCTTGACCAGGAACAGGGCCAGGGCCCCGATGGGATCGAGGTGCTTGATCGGATTCAGGGTCAGCCGGCCGGCATTCTTGGCTGTGGGGTCGCCGAGCAGGTAGGCGGTGTAGCCGTGAGCCACCTCATGAAAGGTGATGGCCATGAGCACGGGCACAGCCAGGATGGCCACCTGCTGAATCAGGGTCGCGAGGTCGAACATGGACCATTGGGCTATCATGTTCTCATTCAGGGGGCAAGCAAAAGTTCCCTGTGTCAGCGCAGCCTCTGGCTGTGCTGACATTCATTGGTTTGTGCAGGCAGGACGGCTCAGGAGGGAGGCTTTGCTTTCGGCGGAGTTCGGAGCTCTCGCCGCTGCAGGGCCTGGGAGTGCCTGCGGCGGTCGTCTTGGTTTTCGAGGTCCAGGCTGGGAGCCGGCAGGGCCCGGCCATTGTCGTCCACGGCCACAAAACAGAAATAGGCCGTGGCCACATGGGTGGTTGAGCCGGTGAACACGTCCTCGGCCTCGACCCGGACCCCGATGTCCATAGAGGTCCTGCCGACGGCATTGATGGAGGCATGGACGTGGAGCAGCTCGCCCACCTGAACAGGGGCGTGAAAGATGGCCTTGTCCACGCAGGCGGTGACCACCCGGGTGCCGGCGTGCCGGATGCCGACCAGGCCGGCAGCGGAGTCCGCCAGCCGGAGGATGGATCCGCCGTGCACGAAACCATAGCGGTTGGCGTGATGGCTGCGCATCATCCTGGACATGGTCAGCCGGGTTTGAGCCACGGTCTTTGATGCCATAGGCGTTGTCATGGCATAAAAGAGGACAGAGTGTCCAGGATGGCGGGTCAGCGCAGCCAGATGCTGCGCTGAGTATCTGGGTTTGAACCGAAGAAGGAACCTGACGTGTGAGCCTCATGTGCCACCTTGCCGGGAGATCGGCAATGGGCTGGGACTTGAGCTGGGAACACAGGCTTTCGGTTCCATGGTCACAGAGCAGGGCATTTGGCCAAATTTTGGAATCTGGTCTATGTTTGTAACAATGACTACAGACCTCCCGCTGGCATTCATGAGGATGAGAACCATCTGAAACTCAAAGCAGAGGAGGGAAATCATGCCAGCCTGCGGAATTTGCGGCGGGGATGCCCCAAGACAGCCGGAAGTGACTGAGGACGGCCGTTGCGACCTGTGCCAGCGTGGAATTGTTCTTGAGGAGGATGCAGGCAAGATCAAATGCGGTCTTTGTGGAGGCGAAGCACCGCGCCAGCCTTCAATCACTGAGGAGGGCGGCTGTGAGTTCTGCGGCCGCAAGGTGGTGCTTCGGGAGTAATGATGTGATCCTGATCCATCCGAAAACATAAGGGGGTACCTATGAGTGGCGAACATTTGAATATCTTGTGGACGAATGCCGATCCGGTCGCAGCAGAAAAAATGGTTTTTATGTACAGCATCAACTCCCTTAAAAGAGGCTGGTGGAAAGAAGTCACACTCATAATCTGGGGGTCTACTGCAAAGCTCGTAGCAGAGGATGAACATATTCAGGAAAAAGTCAAAGAAGCATTGAAAGAAGGAATGATCGTATCCGCCTGCAAGGCCTGCGCTGACCAGCTTGG
>CAYOID010000016.1:0-47061 GCA_964403955.1 uncultured Desulfohalobiaceae bacterium
GGGGCTCGGATCCAAAAGTGATCCTGATCCGCAGAAATTCAGACCAGGCAGAGGAGCTGGCGGAGCTTGAGCTGCCTGCCACCCTGCGAGAGGAATTTTTTTCCTCGGCCGGCTCTCTCAAGGGCGTCCATGCCATCACCCCGGAGATCAGGCAGTGGCTGGAAGGCCAGATGCAATGATTCAGCGCAGCCAGAGGGCTGCGCTGAACACCACTCAAAAGTGAGCTTCCTCATTTATTGAAAAAGTGGATCAAATACAGTACAAGTGAAGCGTAGATCAAAAAAATGCTGCCTCCAAAAGGTGGATTCGTGACAACCATGTTCATGGACCGGGGCCATCTGCCGTGATCACAGTGACTGACATTGTGAAGTCCTTTGGCGGACTCGTTGCTGTCAGCGACTGCAGCTTGTCCATCCGCAAAGGATCCATTACCGGGCTCATCGGTCCCAATGGGGCCGGCAAATCCACTCTGTTCAACATCGTTGCCGGGTTTCTCAAGCCTGACGCCGGACGCATCACCCTGGCCGGTGAAGACATCACAGGGCTCCCTCCGTATAAGCTTTTTCACAAAGGCGTGCTGCGCACCTTTCAGGTCCCCCATGAATTCGACCGGATGACCGTTCTGGAAAACCTGATGCTGGTTCCGCCCGGGCAATGCGGTGAGAGCGTATGGGCTCCGCTCCTTCGCTGGGGGCGGGTGTGCTCAGAGGAGAGCGCCGTGCGCAAAAAGGCTGAAGACGCCCTGGACTTTCTTCAACTCTCTGAGTTGAAATCAGAATTGGCTGGAAATTTGTCCGGGGGCCAGAAAAAGCTCCTTGAGCTGGGGCGGACCATGATGACCGATGCCAGGATTGTGCTCCTGGATGAACCCGGGGCTGGGGTCAATCGCACCCTTTTGAGAAAGCTGGCCCAGGATATCCGCCGGTTGAACCAGGACATGGGCTACACCTTCTGCATCATCGAGCACGACATGGACCTGATCATGGAGCTGTGCCACCCGGTCATCGTCATGGCCCAGGGCAAGGTGCTGGCCGAGGGCTGCATGGAGGAGCTGCGAAACAATGTCCAGGTCCAGGAAGCCTATCTTGGAGGACCAACGCAGTGAACAGGCTTGCGGAAAAGGACGGTGCCCTCCTGGAGGCCCGGGACATATACGGGGGATATGGGGGCGTGGATATTTTGAGCTCTGTGTCCATCACTGTTCAACCCGGGGAGATCGTGTCCATCGTCGGTCCCAACGGAGCCGGAAAATCAACGGTCATGAAGGCAGTCTTTGGACTGATCCGGGTGCGCAGGGGCAGAGTGCATTTCAAGAACCGGGACATCACCGGATTCCGGCCGGACATGATCGTGCGTCAGGGGATGTGCTACGTGCCCCAGGAGCACAATATCTTTCCCTCTTTGACCGTGCATGAAAATCTGGAAATGGGGGCATTCGTCCGCACTGATGATTTTTCAAGCCAGATCGGTCAGGTTTATGAGCTCTTTCCGCCCTTGAAAGACAAGCGCAAGCAGACAGCCGGCTTCCTGTCCGGGGGACAGCGCCAGATGGTGGCTATTGGGCGGGCCCTGATGCTCGACCCTGAGCTGCTCCTTCTGGACGAGCCCTCAGCCGGCCTGTCTCCGCTGTTCATCGAACAGATATTCGAGCGCATTCAGGAGATCAACAGCCGCGGTGTGGGCATCCTCATGGTGGAACAGAACGCCAGGCAGGCCTTGAGCTTTTCCCACCGGGGCTATGTCCTGGTCATGGGCACGAACCGCTTTGAGGACACGGGGCCGAATCTGATCAGCAACAGGGAAGTGGCTGAAATGTTTCTGGGCGGCTGACGATGAACACTGCGATGCCAACCCTGGGGAGACGCCCGTGACCGAAATCCTGCAGCTCATCATCTATGGTATCGTGCTGGGAAGCATCATCTCCCTGGGAGCCATTGGGGTCTCCTTGATCTTTGGCATTCTCAGGTTCGCTCACTTTGCCCACGGGGACTTCATGACTCTGGGGGCCTATCTGGCTTTTGTCGGGGTGGTCGGTCTCAATCTGCCCATGCTGGTCGTCTTCCCTTTTGCCCTGGCAGGCATGGGGCTGGTGGCCGTGGGCATCGACAGGACCATCTACCGATTCATGCGCTCATCCTCCCCGATCATCATGCTCATCAGCTCAGTGGGCACGGCCCTGATGCTTCGCAGCCTGATCCAGATCATCTGGGGTCCGGACAACAAGATCTACGAAGCTGGAATCAAGATGCCCCTCACTTTCCTGGGGCTGCGGATCAAACCCGATCAGCTGACCATTGTCGCCGGAGCCTTTGTCCTGGTGATCCTCCTGCACCTCTTTCTGCACCGGACCAAGATGGGCAAGGCCATGCGGGCCATGTCGGACAACATGGATCTGGCCCGGATCAGCGGGATCAACACCGAGCGGGTTATTTTCTGGACCTGGGTGATCGCAGCCTGTCTGGCAGCAGCAGCGGGTATCTTTCTGGGCATGGACACCAGGCTCAATCCCATCATGGGCTGGCGGCTGCTTCTGCCTGTCTTTGCCGCAGCCATTCTCGGGGGGATCGGCAGCTTCTACGGGGCCATCCTGGGAGGGCTGGTCATCGGGATCGTCCAGGAGCTCTCCACCCTGATCATCTCTCCAGCCTACAAACCAGCAGTGGCCTTTGCGATCATGGTCCTTATGCTGGTCATCAGGCCCACCGGGATCATGGGAGGGAAAGAGTGATGGAATTCAGCGGACTGCTCGGGTATTTCATCTTCTTCATGACCATGGTCGGCATCTATGGCGTGCTCTGTCTGGGCCTCAACGTCCAGTGGGGCTATACCGGGCAGATCAATATCGGGGTGGCCGCCTTCTTTGCCATCGGGGCCTACGCCAGCGCCATTCTGACCACAGCACCCAGCAGTGATCATCTTGGCGGCTTTGGGCTGCCTTTTGTGGGCGGACTTGTTGGGGCCATGGCTCTGGCGGGTTTGCTGGCCCTGATCGTTGGCCTGATCACCCTCAATCTCCGGGGTGACTACCTGGCCATTGCCAGCATCGGCATAGCGGAAATTGTCCGCCTGTTCCTGAAGAACGAAGGCTGGCTGACCAATGGGGTCCGGGGCATCCCGGCCATTCCCAAGCCCCTTGCCAACCTTGTTTCCGGGGGAGAGGCCGTGCTCTTTCTCCTGGTGGTGCTCTTTTTTGTGGCCTTGACCTATCTGGCCCTGCAGCGCCTGTTTCACTCCCCGTGGGTCAGGGTCCTGAGGGCTGTGCGGGCCAATGAGGAAGCTGTCCAGGCCGCTGGCAAAAACGTCCTGCGCTTCAGGGTGGAGGCCTTTGTTTTGGGATCAATGGTCATGGGACTGGGAGGGGCCCTGTATGCCCACTTCACCACGTTCATCAGCCCGGATGCCTTTGACCCCATGTTCGGGACTTTCCTGGTCTGGGTCATGCTCATCGCCGGGGGAAGCGGCAACAACAGAGGGGCTCTCCTCGGGGCCGTGATCATCTGGGGCGTCTGGTCCGGTACCGAGATCTTCACCTCTGAGCTGCCCGAGGACTGGGTCACCCGGGCCTCGGCCATCCGGATTTTTTTGATCGGACTCCTGCTGGAGCTGATCCTGATTCTCAGGCCACAGGGCCTGCTTCCCGAAAAGCCGCCCCGCCCGCCAGTGCTTCGGGACGTCCTCCAAAAAGACCAGGGTCAGGGGGACAAGCCCTCCTGATCAAACAAAACCCCTGCCGGTGCAGGCAGGGGTTGTGTTTGACCGTTCATTCAATGTCATCCGGTCTTCGGGATGACATTGAGCTACAATTGAGGCTCAAAGACCTTGACGGTCACAATTTCCCCGTCCTTGATCATCCAGTGGGCAAAGGTGCCCGAGACGTCCCCGGCCTGATCGAATTCAATGGATCCGGAAGCTCCGACATAATCGATGTCCTGACCTTCGGCCAGGAGCTTGACCGCCTTGGCCCATTCACCAGGGAGCACCTTGACCCCTGGAGCGTTGGCCACCTCCCGGAGTGCATCCCGAACGGCCCTGCTGTCCGTGGTGCCGGCCTTCTGCACGGCCAGAGCCAAAACATAGGCCGCGTCGTAGGAGGTGTCGATGAAGGGTTTGGGCGGGACCTCACCAAACATGTCTTTGTATGCGGCCAGATAGTTCTTGGCCGAGTCAGTGTCGGACATGGCCTGGGGTGCGGTGCCGAAGGAGCCGTTCAGGTACTTGGCGCCGATGGCTTCAATGATTTCAGGGGCCTTGAGCCCGTCCGTGTAGACAAATTCCTGAAAGTAGCCTTCCTCAAGGGCCTGGCGGAGGATAGTCACCCCGTTTTCTGGATAGCCGATCAGCAGCAGGGCTTCTGCCCCTTTGGAGCTTGCCTTGGAAAGTTCGCCCCGATAGGAGGCGTTGCCCGGCTCGTATGGCAGGGCTGCTGAAACCTGGCCGCCTGTTTTGGAAAAGGCCTGGTCGAAACTCTCGGCCAGGCCTTCCCCGTAGTCGTTGTTCACATAGAGCACGGCCACATTCGAGTACCCCTTTTCCGAGACCACCTGGGCCAGGGCAACGCCCTGAAAGGCATCCGAGGGCACCGAACGGAACAAAAAGTCGTTGTCGTCAATACTGGTGATCACCGGAGAGGTGGAGGCAGGAGAGATCTGGGGCACGCCTGCACTCTTGGTCACACTCTGGGCCACCGGTATGGTCACCCCGCTGGAGAGGGCCCCGACGATCCCGGAAACATTCTGGATGGAGACCAGTTTTTGGGCCGCATCGATGCCCGGCTGAGGCTTGGTCTGGGTGTCTCCGACAACGATCTTCAGGGTCTGGCCCAGGACCCCGCCTGCATCGTTGATTTCCTTTTCAGCCAGCTGGACTCCGGTCAGGCTGGATTCCCCGTAGGCCTGGAGGTCGCCGGTCATTGGAAGCAGGGCGCCGATCTTGACCGTGTCGGCCCCAAAAGCCGGGGTCTGTGAAAGCAGCAGGGCCCCGAAGAGGATCAGCAGACCGAACATTGGTGTGCACCACGAGAGCATTTTTTTCATAACAGTCCTCCTGGAATGATTGGGTGTGCAGGGAATGGGGATTTTCCAATTTTGATAACTCTACGTGAACCTGAATGAAAATGTCAATGGATTTCCGATTGATTCCTGATGAATTGTCAAAAAGTTAGGCATGCCAAACTTTTTATTGACAAGCCTCCTGACTGGCGTTAAGACTGATTTCCGTCAGCGCAGCCTCTGGCTGCGCTGAATAATTGGGTTTCAACAGAAAAAATGACCTCACTGTCTTGCAGAGAGTGCCACATCTATGCAGCCAGTTTGATCAAGGCAGAAACTTTCTGAGCTGCTCCCCTGGGTGCTCCCCTTTACGAGGGGGAGCTGGCCGAAGGCCTGAGGGGTTCTTGTTCTGCTTCCTTTATCTGAAGTTCACACGAGCAAGATGGAAACCTTTTTCGTTCTGGAGAATCGAGCGTGCCACAAACCATGACCATAGCCTTGGCCGGCAATCCCAATTCAGGCAAGACAACCCTCTTCAATACCCTGACCGGGTCACGGCAGCAGGTGGGCAACTATCCGGGCATCACCGTGGACAAACGGGAAGGCGAAGCCCTGTTCGGCTCCACGCGCCTGCACATCATCGATCTTCCAGGGACCTACTCGTTGTCCGCGTATTCCCCGGAGGAGCTCGTAGCCCGCAATGTTTTGGTCGAGGAAAAGCCCAGAGTGGTCATTGATGTCCTGGATGCCACCAACCTGGAGCGCAACCTCTACCTGGCCGTCCAGTTCATGGAGCTGGGCATTCCAGTGGTCCTGGCCCTGAACATGATGGACGAGGTCAAAAAAAGGGGCCTGACCATCAACACCAGTCAGCTTTCACGCCTGTTGAACGTGCCTGTTGTCGAAACCGTGGCCAAAACCGGACTGGGCAAAGAGGCCCTGATGGAAGTTGCCCAGGACACGGCCAGGCATTGGGAGGACAGGCCCTGGACACCGTTGCGGATGTCCTATGGACCAGATCTGGATCCGGTCCTGGAGGCCATGACCACAATCATTGATCAATCCGGATTTCTCCTGCAGCGCTATCCCTCCAAATGGGTGGCCCTGAAGTACATGGAGGAAGACGAGGAGATCAGACGAGTCGGCGTCAAGGAAAACCCGGAGCTTTCTGGGCGGCTGGAGAAGATGGTCCAGGACGTCTCCCATCACTGCCAGCAGACCCTGAACACCCATCCCGAGGCCATCATCGCCGATTACCGCTACGGGTTCATCAGTTCGGTCCTGAAGCAGGACGTGATCATCCGCCCGGACAATTACGGCCGGATCACCTTTTCCGACCAGGCCGACCGCATCCTGACCCACAAGCTCCTGGGCCCTTTGATCATGGTCGGTGTGCTCTACGCCATGTTCAAGCTGACCTTCAATCTGGGAGAGACCCCCCTGGGCTGGGTTCAGCTCTTTTTTTCCTGGCTGGGGGATGCTGCTGGTTCCGTTCTTCCCCAGGGGCTGCTCCAGTCTCTGGTGGTGTCCGGAGTCATCGACGGCGTAGGCGGGGTGCTCAGCTTTGTGCCCCTGATTCTGATCATGTTCTTCTGCCTGTCTTTTCTGGAGGACTCCGGCTACCTGGCCAGGATGGCCTACATGCTGGACAGGGCCCTGCGGGTCTTTGGCCTGCACGGGTGTTCGGTCATGCCGTTCATTGTCTCCGGGGGCATTCCGGGTGGATGCGCTGTTCCAGGGCTCATGGCCACCAGGACCCTGCGTGGACCCAAGGAGAAGCTGGCCACTATGCTCACCCTGCCCTACATGAGCTGCGGGGCCAAAATCCCGGTCTTTTTGCTCATTGGGGGTGTTTTTTTCCGAGAATCCGCAGCCGAGGTCCTGTTCTGGATCACCCTCCTGGGGTGGGGCATGGCCCTGGTGGTGGCCAAATTTTTAAGAGTCACCGTGCTGCGCGGCGAGCCCACCCCGTTTGTCATGGAGCTGCCTCCCTACCGCCTGCCGACCCTGAAAGGGCTGTGCATTCATACCTGGGAACGGGGCTGGCAGTACATCAGAAAGGCGGGCACGATCATTCTGGCCATCTCCATTCTGCTCTGGGCGGCCATGACCTTTCCCGGCCTGGACAGGGACACAGCCCAGGGCTTTGACACCCGGATCTCCGCCCTGGAAGCCCAGCTGGCCAGAGTCCAGTCCGAGCCGGGCCTGCAGGATCTGAAAGGGAGGCTGGAGACAGTGCAGGCTCAAAAAAAGCAGGCCGCTTTGCGGGCCACCCTGGCCGGACGGCTCGGGACGGCCATCGAAAGCGTCACGGACTGGGCCGGCTTCGACTGGAGATTGAACATCGCCCTGATCGGAGGGGTGGCGGCCAAGGAGGTCATCGTCTCCACCCTGGGCACGGCCTATTCTCTGGGCGGAGTGGATGAGGACGACGGGGCCAGGTCTCTGTCCCAGCGTCTGGCCAAGGACCCGTCGTGGTCCAGGATCAAGGGCTTGAGCGTCATGGTCTTTGTTCTCCTCTATGCGCCCTGCTTTGTCAGCTTGGTGACCATGGCCAGGGAATCCTCCTGGCGCTGGGCGGCCTTCAGCCTGATCTTCAATACCCTGTTTGCCTTTGGATTGGCTGTGGCCGTCTATCAGGTCGGCATCAGGGTCATGTGAATTCCTGCTCCAAGGCTGAAGCTTTGGAACAGGGATTCAATGCAGGGCCCTGATGACCTGGGAGCACGACACTGCTATGGTAAAACCGGGGCCCGGGTCAGGAGAATCCAAACCAGGTGGTTGTGGCTTGGACCGGCTCCCGGTGGGTGACCACGGCATTGGCGGGAAAGTCCCAGTCAGGGGTGCCGATGGCCACCCCGATGATGACCTCTTTGCTCTCCGGCAAGCCGGTCACCTTGCGGACAACATCCGGGAACATGACCCCCTGGTCCTCGATGCAGGTTCCCAGGTCGTGGCTCAGGGCCGCCAGGCAGATGTTCTGAACCAGGCAGCCGACGTCAAAGCGGGTCGAAGCTCGATCGAGCATGCCGTCGGCACTGACAATGATCGCAGCCGGGGCGTCGAAAAAGCGAAAGCCCAGCTCCATCCAGCCGGCCCGCTTGTCTCTGTCCTCTCGTGTGATGTTCATCAGTGAAAAGAGCTGCTTGGCCAGTTCAACCTGTCTGGTTCGGTAGACGCTGTCCCTGGGCCAGCTCTCAGAGCTGTGCAGGGTCCCGGCCTGCAGGTTCTCCCTCAGAGTGCGGATGTTTTCCGATTTCAGGCGGTCCAGCGGCTCTCCGGTCAGGACGGTAAACTCCCAGGGCTGGGTGTTCATGGCTGAAGGGGCCCGGCAGGCCACCTCCAGGATGTCTGCGATCACCTCCTGAGACACTGGATCGCTGGTGAATCCCCGAATGCTCTTCCGTTGCCTGATGGCCTCCGTGACGTCCATGTTCACAGCCTCCACGGTTTCTCAGCTCTTTCTGCGACCTGGTTTTTACCCACACAGAACACAGGGGGAACCGTTCAGAACCCACTGTCTTAAGTGTGTGCGAAGCTCATGCCGGCGGCGCTGATACGCCCATCATTCTTTCAATCCTGCGGCTGCCCCAGGGAAAGGATCCGCCTGGCCTCAGCCGGAGTGGCCGGCTCCCGGCCATAGGCCTCGGCCACTTTGCGCACCTGGTCCACCAGCTCGGCATTGGTCTTGGCCAGGACACCCCGTCTGAGGTAGATGTTGTCCTCCATGCCCACCCTGATGTGCCCCCCGGTGATCAGGGCCATCATGGCCATGTTCAGGGAGTGCCTGCCGATCCCGATCGTGGACCAGGTGCAGCCTTCCGGCAGGTACTCCAGAAAATGGAGGTAGGTCTGCGGGGTAGCCGGGGCCCCCCAGGGGGTGCCGAGCACAAACTGAAAGTGCAGCGGCTCTTTGAGCCTGCCCTGATCCCGGAGTCGCAGGCTGGTCATGATCATGCCCAGATCAAAGACCTCCAGCTCCGGCTTGACCCCCATCTCCTGCATCTGATCCGCAGCCATCTCCAGAAAGTCTATGGGGTTGCTGAACACCCCGGAACCCAGGTTGATGGACCCGGCATCGAAGGAGGCCAGCTCGGGATGCAGGGCCAGAGGAGCCAGCCGGTCCTGGTAGCCGAGGTTCCGGCCTGGTATGCCGCTGGTGGTCAGGCACAGGACCAGGTCGGTCCTGTCCCGCAGCGGGGTGACCACCTGTTTGAAGATCTCGGGGTCCTGGGTGCCCAGCCCGGTTTCCGGGTCCCGGACGTGAATGTGGACCACAGAGGCCCCGGCCTGCCAACACTCATAGGCTGACTGGGTGATCTCCTCCGGGGTCAGGGGGATGTGCGGGGCCACGTCCCGCATCATTCGGCTCCCAGTGATGGCCGCTGTGATGATGACTTTGTCCATGTGCGCTGTGTCCTTACCCAAGGTTGTTCTCCTGCATGACTTCCCTCACCGATTGCTTCAAGATGCCGACCAGCTCCCTGACCTGGTCCTCGTTGATCACGAAGGGCGGAGCCAGGAGGACATGGTCGCCGTGAACCCCGTCTGCACCGCCGCCGCCGGGATAGACGATCAGGCCGTTGGCCAGGCAGCGGGCCCCTATCAGTCCGTTCAGCTTCAGCTTTGGATCAAAAGGGGCTTTGGAGGCCTTGTCCTGGACGAACTCCACGCCGGCAAACAGGCCCAGCCCTCGGATGTCTCCGACAATGTTCAGCTCATACAGGCTTTCCAGCTCTTGCTTCAAAAGCGCTCCCATGTCCCGGGATCGGTGGACCAGATCGTGCTTTTCAATGTATTCGAGCACCGCCAGGGCAATAGCGCAGGACAGGGGGTTCTGGCTGTAAGTGTGCCCGTGAACAAAGGCCCCGTTCCCGGCCAGGATGGCCTGCCTGATCTCTTCTGTGGTCAGCAGGCAGTAAATGGGGCTGTACCCGCTGGCCAGGCCCTTGGCGCAGACGATCATGTCCGGCTGCACCCCCCAGTGCTCCATGGCGAAAAAGCGTCCGGTCCGCCCGATCCCGGTCATGACCTCGTCCACAATGAGCAGGACATCGTAGCGGTCGCATATCTCCCTGATCCTCTGAAAGTAGTCTGCTCTGGGGACCAGCACTCCGGCCGTGGCCCCGACAACAGGTTCAGCCAGGAAAGCGGACACCGAGTCCGGTCCCTCATAGAGGATGTTTTTTTCCAGATCATCGGCGCACTCCAGGGAACAGGAATCAGGTTCATGGCCGAATGGGCAGCGGTAGCAGTAGGCCGGGGCGATGTGCGGGGTATGCTGCATCAGGGGCTGGTAGTACTTTCGCCGCCCGGTGTGTCCGCTCAGGGCCAGGGCTCCCAGGGTGTTGCCGTGGTAGCTGGTCCAGCGGGAGATGACCTTGTACTTTGACGGCTTGCCCCGGTCCACCTGGTACTGGCGGGCCATCTTGACCGCTGTCTCTATGGCCTCAGATCCGCCGGACAGGTAGTAGACCCGGTTGATCGTCTCCGGGGCCATGGCCACCAGCCTGTCAGCCAGATCCACCGCAGCCTGGGTCGTGAACTGGGATCCGTGGGTGAAGGCGATCTGAGAGGCCTGCTGGAGCATGGCCTCCCTGACCTCCTTGACCCCATGGCCAATGGACACCACGACCGCCCCGCCGGAGCCGTCGATGTATCTCTTGCCCTGGGCGTCAAATATAAAGATCCCTTCCCCTTTCTGCGCAGTGGGGTAGAATTTTTTCGGGTTCCGATAGAAGACGTGGTCCTGATTGCTGTCTTGACTCATGAAGGCTCCTCTTGCGTTGGGGCGGCAGCGGCCTGCTGTGCAGCCACGTTCTTGTGCACTGGCACCCTGAGCCCACAAAGATCAGGGTCAGTCACGGTTTGCAAAATAGGCTGCTGCCCCGGGATGCATGTGCAGCTTTGCATCTTTGATCTCTGCAGGTTCGACTGTCAAGTCGGACAAGGCAGGATGAATGCCGGACAAGTGGTCCAGGTTGCGCTCAATGACCTGGATCAGGGCAGTGACGATGTCCTTGTCCAGATCGCTGGGGGCAACGAGCAGGGTTTTGGTCCCAAAAGTGCTGATCGGACCAGGGACGTCGGCATAGGTGTCGGATGGGATGGTGACCTGAAAATAGGCGGGGTGAGAGTGAATCACTTCAGTCGTCTGCCTGTCCTGCATCGGAGCCAGGGTGGCCTGGCAGCTGGTGAGCAGACGTTCGAGCTTGCGGTCGGGATGCACCCCGATGTGCAGCATGGCCTGGATGGTGCCATGGCACAGGGCCATGGTGTTCTGGGCCTGGGTGGGCGAGAGGTTTTCAAACAGGCTAAAATCGCTCTTGGACCAGTCTTTGGCCTCCATGATCATCTTCATGACCTCATGTTCCACAGTTCCCGGGACACCGGCGTTGATCCGCCTGCCTGCGAGCTGATCAAGGCTGCTGATCCCTGCGTCCCGACGGACGACAAGGGAGACAGGGACGCTGTTTACGGGAAGAATCAGGCGCAGGTTCTGGTAGGAGATGTCCAGGTATCTGAAATCCCCGGCCTGGTGCAGGGCGTCATGCAGGGTGCGCGACGAGACCAGCCCGATATCCAGGGAACCGCTCCTGAGATTGGTCAGGTTGTCCAGATCGTCGGGTGTGGGCACAGGAGTGCAGGCCAGCTCGGCCTGGTCGGCATTGATGACCCGGCAGAGCTGCTGTCCGGTAAAATGGGAAAAGGTTCCGACCTGGCCGGTGCCCAGCCTGATCTCCAGGGCCTCAGCCCGGCAGGGCCCCCATCTGGGGACCAGGAAGAGGCTTGTCAGGATGACCCAGGCCCAGAGAACGCAGAAACGCAGATATGCGCTTTGGCTGGTCAACATGCCGCTCTCCTGAAAGTGTAGTTGCGGCTGCAATAACTTAAGATGCAGCCGCAGAAGTCAGAATACAGAAGTCAGAAGCCAGAATAATCAAGGGGTTGCATACAGAAAATGACACCGGGAAATCGCTGCATGGACTTTTTGCACTGGCGTCAAGTGTATGGGGTCACACGATTATCCAGAATGGTCAGGCCTTATCCTCAAAGACATTGCGCAGCTTGAGCACTGAGCATGCGGCCTGGTCCACAATCTTTTTCGAGCAGGAATCGCTGAAGACTTCGTTGAATTCACAGTGGTAGTTGTAGTAGACGATGATCAAATCCGCCCCCCAGTGATCTGCGATCTTGATCACCTCGTGCCAGTTCTTTCCAGTGGCCAGGGAGTAGTGCACAGGCTGATCGCAGTAAGCGGCGATGAACTCCTCCATGGACTCCTGCATGCGCTGGGCGGTCTCTCGACGGATCTCATCCGTGATGTAGGAGGACACGATGGGCATGCCGAAACCGGGCATGACGCTGGCCAGCCGCAGCTGGGCCCCGCAGAGCCTGGCCAGGTCGGCGGCTTTGCGATACACGGCTGCAGCGGTTTCCGGGTAGTCGACATCAATGGGGACCAGAATTTTGGAAAACATGACTACTTCCTGGTAAAAGGTGCGGCTGCTGAACTCAATACGCTCAGGGCAGCCAGGAACTGCGCTGAATATTCAATTTCATCCGGCTGCGGGTGAAATTGATTCCTGCCGTTTCACCCTGCTCCGCTGCACATAAAAGACCAGGGCCAGGAGCATCAGGGCCGGGATGAACATCAGCTGCCGCGGCGGCCGGTCCGTGGGGAGCTGAATATCGACGATCTCCTGGTCAAAGGAGATGCCCGCTTTTTCAGCCGGGCTGCCGAAGGTGACCAGGTCCACATAGACCTCCCCGTTTTCCTTCCGGGTCTCGATCCCCATGTTGGCCAGCTTTTCCTCTCCGGTCTCGCCTTCCCCCACCGGGAGCATGACGGTCTTGGTGTAGACCTCGCCCTGAAAGTCCTGGTCCCGAATGGTGATCACCAGCTGGGAGTCCGGGCTCTTGTGGTCCAGGATCTGCTCCAGCTTGGTGGGCGGTTCATAGGTCAGGGGGGGATAGACCTTATCCCACCAGAAGCCCGGGCGGAGCAGGGTGAAGGCCACCAGGAGCAGGGCAAAGGACTCCCAGATCCGGTTGTTGGTCTGGAAGTACCTCTGGGTCCCGGCGGCGAAGCAGAGCATGGCGATCACCGAGGCCGTGATGATCACCGTCAGGTGGAACCAGTTCCCCACCCCGATGAGCAGGAGCTCGTTATTGAAGATGAAGATGAAGGGCAGGATGGCTGTGCGCATGTCGTACACAAAGCCCTGAATGCCGGTCCGGATGGGGTCGCCCCCGGAAATGCCCGAGGCGGCGAAGGCGGCCAGGCCCACCGGCGGGGTGTCGTCGGCCAGGATTCCGAAGTAGAAGACGAAGAGGTGCACGGCGATCAAGGGCACGATCAGCCCGGCTTTGGCCCCGAGGGTCACGATGACCGGGGCCATCAGAGAGGAGACCACGATGTAGTTGGCTGTGGTCGGAAGCCCCATGCCCAGCAGGAGGCTGATCATGGCCGTGAAGAGCAGGATCAGCAGCAGGTTCCCTCCGGAGATGACTTCCACGAACTGGGTCATGACCTGGCCGATGCCGGTCAGGGTGACCGTGCCGACCACAATGCCCGCGGCCGCAGTGGCCACCCCGATCCCGATCATGTTCGAGCCCCCGGAGACCATGCCCACCACCAGGTCCTGGAAGCTGAGCCGCAAAGAGTACTTCTCGTCCTTGACCTTGCGGAAAAGACCCTTCAGGGGCCGCTGCGTCAGGGCGATGAACATCATGAGCACTGTGGCCCAGAAGGCGGACAGGGCCGGAGAGAAGCGCTCCACGACCAGGCACCACATCAGGACCACGATGGGCAGCAGAAAGTAGAGCCCGGCCTGGGCTGTAGGCCCGAGCCTCGGCAGCTCTCTGATCTCATGGCTCTCGGCCAGGTCGTCCACCCTGCAGGCCAGGGCCAGGAGGACCAGGTAGGCGGCCAGGATCAGCAGGGCAACGATCCAGATGGCCGCATCCCCGGCCACGACCTTGATCCAGCCGATGCCGTAGTAGGTGGCCCCGCCCATGAGGACCAGGAACAAAAAACCGAGGACAAAAAAGAGCAAGCGCCAGGGCAGGGTCCGGGTGACCGGTTTTTCCATGCCCTTGAGCCCCAGCTTGCAGGCCTCAAGGTGCACGATGTACACTAGGGCGATGTAGGAGATGATGGCCGGGAGAAAGGCGTGCTTGATGACCTCGATATAGGAGATGCCCACGTATTCGACCATCAAAAAGGCGGCCGCGCCCATGACCGGCGGGGTGAGCTGGCCGTTGGTCGAGGCGGCCACCTCGATGGCCCCGGCCTTTTCCGGCTTGAAGCCCACCTTTTTCATCAGGGGGATGGTGAAGGTGCCTGTGGTGACCACATTGGCGATGGACGAGCCCGAGACCAGGCCGGTCATCCCTGAGGCGACCACGGCCGCCTTGGCCGGGCCGCCGCGCATGTGCCCCAGGGCGGCGAAGGCCACCCGGATGAAGTAGTTCCCGGCTCCGGCCGCCTCCAGAAGCGAACCAAAGAGCACGAACATGAAGACCATGCTCGTGGACACCCCCAAAGCCACGCCGAAGACGCCCTCAGTGGCCAGCCAGTAGTGGGACATGCCCTTGTTCAGGCTGGCTCCCTTGTGGGAGATGACATCTGGCATGTACGGTCCGGCAAAGGTGTAGAGCAGAAAGATCAAGGCCACGAACATCAATGGCGGGCCAAGGGCCCGACGGGTGGCTTCCAGGAGCAGGATCAATCCGGTCACAGAGACGATCAAATCCATCTGGGTCGGCATGCCGGGTCTGTCGGACAGGGCCTCGTAGAACAAAAACAGGTACAGGGCGCAGAAGGCGCCCACCAGGGCCATGACCCAGTCCTGCAAGGGTATGTAGTCCCTGGGGGAGCGCTTCAGGGTCGGATAGGCCGTGTAGGCCAGAAAAATGGCGAAGGCCAGGTGAATGGACCTGGCTTGCGTGGAGTTGAAGATCAGGACATTGAAGGTGTAGGCCAGAGGAGAGGAGTACCAGAGCTGAAACAGGGTCCAGAGCAGGGGCACGAAGAAGAGGATTTTCTTGGGCAGGGCTCCGGTGGGCCTTCGGGAGCCGGTTTCGGTCTCGGCGATCATGTCCTGAAGCTGCTCGTTGGCACCCGTCCTGCTGGCTGTATCACTCATGGTGACGCGCACTCCTGTGGACTAAAGGAAACCGGTAGAGAAAGCCTGGCCTGCTCCAAGGTCTTGGCGGCGATGAGCTGTTGCAGTTTCAGCAACAGTCGGGGAGGGCTAGCCATGGTACCCTGGCTCACCCTCGGGTCTTGCCTGTGCACGCAGCCAGGCTGCGTGCACAGGGACAAGTTTTGACCTACAACAGGCCGGCTTCTTTGTAGTACTTTTCAGCACCAGGGTGCAGCGGGGCGGACAGGCCGTCCTTGACCATTTCTTCTTTTTTCAGGACTTGAAAGGCGGGGTGGAGCTTTTTGAAGGTGTCAAAGTTTTCAAACACGGCCTTGACCACGTTGTAGATCACGTCCTCCGGGACATCAGTGGAGGACACGAAGGTCGCACCGACACCGAAGGTGGTGGTGTCTTCAGGGTTGTTGCGGTACATGCCGCCGGGGATGGTGGCCACCCGGTAGTAGGGGTTGTCGTCGACCAGCTTCTGGACCTTGGGTCCGGTCACGTTGACCAGGTTGGTGTCGCAGGTTGTGGTGGCTTCCTTGATGGACCCGCTGGGATGGCCGACCGTGAAGACAAAGGCATCGATCTTGTTGTCGCACAGGGCCTGGGCCTGTTCAGCGGATTTCAGCTCCGAGGCCAGCTTGAAATCGTCTTTGGTCCATCCGTAGGCCTCCATGAGGACTTCCATGGTTCCCCGCTGCCCTGACCCCGGATTGCCGATGTTGACCCGCTTGCCCTTGAGGTCTTCAAAGTTCTTGATCCCTGAGTCGGCCCGGGCGACCACGGTGAAGGGCTCGGGATGGACCGAGAACACGGCCCGCAGGTCCTTGTTGGCCCGGCCTTCGAACTTGCTGCTGCCGTGATAGGCGTGATACTGCCAGTCAGACTGGCAGACGCCCATGTCCAGCTCCCCGGCGGCGATGGTGTTCAGGTTGTAGACAGAACCGCCGGTGCTCTCCACAGAGCAGCGGATGCCGTGCTCATCCCGGTCTTGGTTCACCAGGCGGCAGATCGACCCGCCAGTGGGATAGTAAACCCCGGTGACTCCACCTGTTCCGATGGTCACGTACTGGGTGTCCTTCTTGGCCAGGGCCTGCCCGGTAAAGCAAAGTCCAAGAACAGCAAGGGTCGTGAGCAAAACCTGCATCAGACGTTTCATGATCTCCTCCTTGGGTTTGTGTGATGAGCCATTGAACTTATTATTAACATATCCCTCAGATTTTCGGCATAGTCAATCACCTCCTTGAAATCAACGACTCAAGTCTGAGGCAATGCTTGTATGAAATCCTTGAAATATCGGAAGGCAGTGTTCAGGCTCATTGTTGATGGACTTGGACAGTGTTCAGCAGACCGCTCAGTGGCTCAGTCTGCCTTGAGTAAGCTGAAATTATGAAAGAATACTTTCATACCCCCTGAAGTCTGTCAAGGGGGCTGGAGGCGGATTGACGGTGGAAGGTCAAGGAACCTTTTCCCAGCAGGAAGGATGTCCCTTGCCCATGGTGACACTGCTGAGGACACCTTGCCGTCAGGACATCAAGGAGCGCTTTGCCGACACCCAGCTGCATACCAGGGGGCACCCGTGGCTGCAGACTGGATGTGCCGGTGATCCCAAGGGTTCAACCCTGGGCTTGTTGCGCTCCGGTTGTGTTCTGGGCGGCAGCCTGATGGTCCTTGCCCAGGAGGAGATAGATGGGAGGGACCACAAACAGGGTGAACAGGGTCCCGATGAGCATGCCTGTGGTGATGACCAGGCCGATGTTGTAGCGGCTGACAGCCCCCGGCCCTGTGGCGATGAGCAGGGGGAAGACCCCGGTGACTGTGGAGAAGGTGGTCATCAGAATGGGCCGCAGCCGGATCGAAGCAGCTTCAGCCACGGCCTCGAGCTTGCTCATGCCCATACGCTGGTGCTTGTTGGCGAACTCCACAATCAGGATGCCGTGTTTGGTGATCAGGGCGATCAGGGTGATCAGCCCGACCTGGGTGTAGATGTTCACTGTGGCCAACCCCAGGGTCAGAAAGATCAGGGCCCCGGAGATGGACATGGGCACGGAGAACATCATGATCAAGGGGTCGCGGAAGCTCTCGAACTGGGCGGCCAGAACCAGGTAGATGATGATCACGGCCAGAAAGAAGGTGGCGATCAGACTGCTGCCTTCCTGCATGTACTGCCTGGACTGACCCGCATAGTCGGAACTGTATCCTTTGGGAAAGATCGCGGCCGCTTCCTGCTCCAGAAAGTCCAGGGCCTGGCCCAGGGAGACCCCGGGGGCCGGGACCCCGGAAATGATTGCTGAGTTGAGCTGCTGAAAGCGTTTCAAGGTCTGGGGCTGGACCGTCCATTCCACGTCGGCCACAGTGGACAGAGGGATCATGGAACCGTTTTTGGCTCTGATGTAGTAATCCGTGACCTGTTCCGGGTTGAGCCGCTGGTTGCGCTTGACCTGCGGTATGACCTTGTAGCTGCGGCCCTGGAGATCGAAACGGTTGACGTAGTTCCCGCCGAGCATGACGCCGAGCTGATTGCCCACATCCTGCATGGTCAAGCCCAGGTCAGTCACCTTGTCCCGGTCGATATGGATGTCCGCCCTGGGCAGGTCGTACTTCAGGTCGTTGTCCACAAACATGAACAACCCACTCTGCATGGCCCGCTTTTGCAGTTCAGAGGTGACCTGGAGCATGTCCAGAGGCTTGTCCGTGGATTTGACCACGAACTGGACAGGCAGCCCCCCGCTGGAGCCGGGCAAAGGCGGCAGGTTGAAGGCTACAGTGTCGAATCCGGCGATGCTGGATATTTTTTGCTGCACCTGGGGCAGGAGATCCATCTGGGATGCCTCCCGCTCGCTCCAGGGGACCAAGGCCATCCCCGCAAAGGCCGTGTTTCCGATTCCTGCCCCCCCGCCTGGAGAGGCCCCGGCGATCATGAAGACGTGATGGGTTTCCGGAAAATCGGCCAAAGATGCGTAGAGCTCGTTGGCGAACATTTCTGTCTGATCGATGGATGCACTGGGGGCAGTTGTGCCCTGGGTCAGGATGAGCCCCTTGTCTTCTGTCGGGGCCAGCTCTTTCTTGGTCATGGTGAACAGGAAGTAGCAGCTGATCAGGACAGCCATGGAAAAGACGAGCACAGCCGGAAGTGAGTTCAGGCAGCCCCGCAGCAGGTACAGATAGATGCTTCTGAGACGTTCAAAAAAACGGTTCAGCATGGCCACCAGGCCAAATCTTCTGTCTTTTCGGGATGGCCTGAGGATCTTGGAACACATCATCGGGGACAGGGTCAGGGCCACGATGCTTGAGATGACCACAGCCCCGCAGATGGTGAAGGCGAACTCGCTGAACAGGGTTCCGGTCAGCCCGTGCATGAAACCGATGGGTGCGTAGACCGAGATCAGGGCGATGGTCGTGGCGATGACCGGTCCAATGAGCTCCCGAACTCCTCGAATGGCTGCATCAACAGGCTGCTGGCCTTCCTCGATGTGCCGGAAGATGTTTTCCATGACCAGGATGGCGTCGTCCACCACCAGGCCGATGGCCAGGACCATGGCCAGCAGGGTCAGCAGGTTGATGGAGTAGCCCATGATGAGCATGAACAGGCCGCACCCGATCAGGGACAGGGGAATGGCCACAGTGGGAATGATCACCGAACGGACCGAGCCCAGAAAGGCGAAAATGACCACGATGACGATGGACAGGGCGATGATGATCGTGAGCTGGACCTCGCTGATGGCGTCCTGGATGTACTCGGTGGCGTCATAGGGTACGGACATGTGCAGCCCCTGGGGGAGCTGGCTGCGGATGTCCGGCAGGACGGCCCGGACATCCTTGATCACGGTCAGGGGGTTGGCTGTCGGCAGGACCCCGATCCCGATGAAGGTGGCGCTGGTGCCGTCAAAGCTGACCCTGATGTCGTAGTTTTCAGCCCCGAGGGACACGTCGGCAATGTCTTCGAGGCGGATGATGGCATTATCGTCCTCCTTGACCGCAAGCCTTTCAAACTCTTTTTTGGTGTGGATATTGGTCGTTGCCGTGAGATTGACGGTGATCATGCTGCCCTTGGTCGATCCCACGGCGGAGAGGTAGTTGTTGCTCCTGAGCACTCTGTAGACATCGGCTGCAGTGATGTTCAGGGCCGCCATTTTCTCGGGCTTGAGCCAGATGCGCATGGCAAAGGTTCGGGCCCCGAGGATTTCAGCGCTCTCGATGCCGCTGATGGACTGAAGCTGGGGCTGGACCACGCGGGTCAGGTAGTCGGTGATCTGGTTCGGCTCCAGGATGTCGCTGAAAAAGCTCATGTACATGGTCTTTGAGCTCTGTCCGACAGAGATGTCAATGATCGGGTCTTCGCTCTCTTCCGGAAGCTGGTTCTTGACCTTGTTGACTTTGGAGCTGACCTGGGTCAGGGCCCTGTAGGGATCGAAATCCAGCTCCAGATGGGCGGTGATCGAGGACACGCCCTGGACCGAGGAGGATTCCAGATAGTCGATTCCGTCCACTCCGGCGATTTCCCGCTCCAGGGGCGTGGTCACAAAACCCTTGACCAGCTCGGCATCAGCCCCGACGTAGGGTGTCCTGACCGTGACCTGGGCGTTGGATGTTTCCGGGTACTCCCGGACATTGAGCAGCTGGAGAGCCCTGGCTCCAAGGAGCAGGATCAGCAAACTGATCACTGTGGCCAGAACCGGGCGGTGGATGAAGATGTCTGTGAATTTCATAGGGCAAGCTTACATGTCCTGGAGTTGGGGAGCCGGGTTGTTGTCAGGCAGGGTGGAGTTGTTGACCATGGCTCTGGCCCCTTCTCTGAGCTTGTGCTGCCCGGACACGACCACCAGTTGACCCGGTTTGAGCCCTTTGCTGATGGCGATCTGGTCGCCCCGGGTCTCCCCGGTGGTCACGAATTTGCGGGAGGCCAGGTAGACAGGCTGTCCCTCGACTGCCTCCCCGGTGTCCTCAAGGACGAACACCACGTCCCCGTAAGGGTTGAAGCTGATGGCCGTCTGAGGCAGGGTCACCTGCTCTTTGGTTTCCGGGAGATCCAGGCAGACAGACCCGAACATTCCGGGCTTGAGGCTTTTGTCCCCGTTGTCCAGCGTGGCCTGCAGCTCGAAGTTCCTGGATGCCTCGCTCACCTGCGGGGGGATGGCCGTGATGGTCCCGGTGAAGGTGCGCTCCGGCCAGGTGTTGACCTCAAAGGTCACGGAGTGGCCCACAGACACCTTTTGAAAATGCTGCTGAGGCAGGGAAAAGTTGAGGTAGATGGGGTCCAGGGCCTGCAGGGACACAATGGGGGTGCCGGGATTCAGATACTGGCCCTGGTTGACCCTCCGGATGCCAAGCTGGCCGGAAAACGGTGCCTTGATCTGCTTTTTCGCGATGTGCACCCTTTGGCGGTCCACCTCGGCATCGGCCTGCTTGAACTTGGCCTCGTCGATATCCAGATCGGACTGGGGGGACATCTCCCGTTTGACCAGGTTCTGCATGCGCTTGTACTGGATGGCGGCCAGCTCCCTGGCTGCCTCCAGGCTCCTGAGCTGGGCCCGGTCGGCGCTGGTATCCAGCTTGACCAGAACGTCTCCCTTGTCAACTGTTTCGCCTGAGGAGAAGGTGATCTCCGTGATCAGACCCGGAAGTTCGCCTGTCACATCCACCCCCTGGACAGCCTCAAGGCTGCCCACCGCTTCCAGGCAGGGCTTCCAGGTTTCCAGGCTGGCCTCGACGGCTGCCACGGCTGTAGGCGGCGCTTCGCGCTGGGACATGGCTTCCTGGATCTTGGAGTCGACAAACATTCGATATCCAAAGACACCGCCGAAAATCACAGCCAGGAGCACAACAGCAAAGAGGATACGTTTCATACATGGTCTCCGAAAAAAGAGAGCCTGGGCTCTGCTTTGTTCATCTCAGGTACTGCTTTTTTTCAAATGGTGACCGGACTGCGTTTGTGCTGCACGCGCACATGGTCCGTGCTGAGGCCGTGCCCGATCCATCAATAGGGAGTGGTTTCTACCACCCGCCCTGGGAGGTGGTGGAATGGACAGACTTCATCCACTGATCCAGCTCGTCCTGGTACAGGGTGCCAGTGGCCAGCTTGAGCTGAATCTGGGCCAGTTGGTAGGTGAAGCTGGCATTGGCCAGCCGGTTTTCTGCCTCGGTCAGCCCGGCTTCCGCCACCACCACATCCACGGACGAGGCCAGGCCCTCGTTGAACTGGGCCACGGTCTGCTCATAGTTGGACCGGGCTGACTCCACCTGGTTTTCAAGGCTGCTGATGACCTTCTCCTGGGTTTTGATGTCCAGGTAGACCGAGCGCACCTGGGCATTGATGGACTGCCGCAATCGTTCGTACCTGGCCCTGGCTTCGCGCCGGGCCGCTCTGGCCCTGCTCAGCTCGGCCGTTTCCCGCCATCCTGTGAACAAGGGGTACTCAGCCTTGAGGGCCACCTGCCAGTTTTGGTGCTCATCGAAGTACAGGTCCTCTTCGTTGGTCAGGCTGTACGAACCCTCAGCACTGAACTCGGGCCAGTGTATGTCTGCTTTTTCGCTCTGGGTTCGCTTGTCCAGGGACTGAAGGGTCTGCTCCAGCTCCTGAATGTCCCGCCTGTTTGCCAGGGCCAGCTCTGTGTAGGGCAAAACCGGCTCCTGCCCGAAGAGGACCTCGTCCGGGCTCTCCAGCTGGTCTGGAGGATGAGTGATCCCCAACTCCAGGGCCAGGTTCTCCAGGGCCACGCCGCGGTCGTTTTGGGCCCGCTCCAGCTGTTCCCTGGCGTTGGCCACCTGGACCTGGGCCCGGAGGACCGCAGTCCGATCCACCAAACCGACTTCGAAACGCTGCTCAGCCCTTTCCAGCTGACGTTTGGTGCGGTCGAGCTGTTTCTCGGCAATATCAATGGACCGCTCCGCCAGCAGGGTCTGATAAAAGCTGACGGACACCCTGAAAAGGACATCCTGGGCCAGGCGGTAGTGCCGGCTCTTTTCACTTTCCAGGTCGAATTGGCTGGCCTGGCGGTCATAGCGCCTTTTGCCGCCCTGGTAGAGGTGCTGGCTGGCTGTCAGGCTCAGGGTGCTGTACCTTTCCGGGGGGGAGGTCGGGACATCGAAGTCTTTTTGCTGGACGGCCCGGCCCTGGAGATTGACCTGGGGCAGCAGGGGGGAGGAGGCGATTCGCAGGTCTTCCCGGGCCTGGCGAATGTTTTCCACAGAGGCATGGAGATCTTGATTGTGCTTCAAGGCCAGCCCATAGGCGGCATCCAGGCTCAAAGGGCCTTGCAGCGGCTCCGCCTGGGCCTGGAGCTTTCCTGGAGCTCCCAGCAGCAGAACCAGGCCGACGCCGACAAGAACGCGTTTCCAGGCTGCATCGGATATCGGGGTTTGTAATGCGCGCCCATTGCCTGCACCCAAGATCTGTGTCCACTCAATCATGAAGCCGCCTCCCTGGTTTGAATCCCATCGAGCAGAATGTCCATCACCATGGAGCCATACTTTTCCCTGGGATTGAAGTCATAAAAGATGCCGCTTTCCAGAATCGAGGAGAGGAACCTCTGAAGCAGAAAAGCCAGTTCCCGGGGGTCGAAGGATTTGAAGCAGTGTTGGGCCATGCCCTGGGCAAAGACCTTTTCAAGCTGGGTAAAAATGGATTCCATGTCATACTTGAGCTGGTCCCTGGCCAGGCCGATGACCTTGGTCCCTTCAGTGAGAATGATTTCTATCAGCTCCCGGGAATTGTCGTAAAGGGCAAAAAAGACGTCCACGGCGGCCTGCAGGTTGGCCACAGGATCAGCTCGGGGGTCGAAGGCATTCTCCAGGTCAGTGGACAGATCACTGATACCCTGCCTGATCAGAGAGGTGAACAGGCATTGCTTGTCCCCAAAGCGGCGATAGACGGTTCCCTTGCCCACTCCGGCCAGATCGGCCACTGACGAGACAACGGTCCGGTGATAGCCGTTCCTGGCGAACTCGCTCTTGGCGGCATTCAGGATCTTTTCGTTCACTGGGTTTTGGCTCATTGGGGCGCTCCTTCCGGACGGACCGGTCCGTCCGGAAAAACGGTGTACGTCCTTGCCCAGGGCTTGTCAAGGCTTCAGCCACACTTGACACAGAGGGAAAAGAGTCTTGAACCGCCCGTTCGCTTTGCTCACTTGATGAAGAGGATGGGGAGGATATGAAAATGCAGACCCGCCCGATGCTGGTCGGGCCTGCACAGCCTCCCGCTGCCGCGGTGAAGAGGAAAAGTTTCTGGCAGCCGCATCTTCATATGGGCCGCTCAGGTCCTGACCCGGATGTAGTCCGCCAGGGCTTCGAGGGCCTCTTGGATTCCGGTCGTGTCGATCCCGGAGTAGGCCAGCCTGAGGTAGCCCCGGTCTTCATCCGGCCCCGGCCTGCCGAAATGATGCCTCCCGCAGACCGAGACACCGGTCGCCTGGAGCAGGTCCTGACGAAAGGTCTCCAGGTCCATATCCATTTTCTGGAGCAGGGGGGTGACTCTGGGGTAGAGGTAGAAGGTGGACTTTGGCTTGTGGCAGTGTATTCCTGGTATGGCGTTGAGGCCTTCCACAGCGGCATCGCGTCGCTGGCGCAGCGTTTCCAGGATGGCTTTGACCTCTCCCTGGTCGCCCTGAAGCCCGGCCAGGGCCCCGTACTGCAAAAAGTGGCTGGAGCAGGACTCCTGGTTGACATTGAGCTTGGTGATGACTTCAATCAGCTCGGCAGGCCCGATGGCCGCCCCCAGACGCCAGCCGGTCATGGCAAATCGCTTGGAAAAGGTGTACAGGATGAGGCAGCGCTCCTCCATGCCGGGCAGAGAGGCCAGGGAACGGCTCTGACCTTCGAACCGGATATCGAAATACGCTTCGTCGGCCAGGACCAGGAGGTCGTGTTCCAGAACCAGGTCGGCCACGGACTGGAGTTCCTCCGGGGTGCATTCAGCTCCGGTGGGATTGTGCATGTCGTTCAGGATCAGGAGCCTGGTCCTCGGGGTGACGGCCTGGCGCATCCCCTCCAGGTCGAGCTGGAACCCTGAATCCGTGGCCACGAACCCATAAGGCACGGCTGTGCCCCCGAGGAATTCGATCTGGGACTCATAGATGGGAAACCCGGGGTTGGGATAGAGGACCTCATCACCAGGGTTCATGGTGCTGAGCAGAAATTTGGAGATCACCGGTTTTCCGCCTGGCTGGACAGCCACGTTCCCGGCAGTGTAGCTCGTGCCTCGGGTCGTGTTCATGTCCTGGGCCAGGGCCTGGCGCAGCTCAGGGATGCCCCCGTTGGGGCAGTAGCCTGTCTTGCCCTGGTGCAGGGCTTCGATGGCTCCCTGGACAACGGTCCTGGGGGTGGCCAGGTTCATGTCTCCGAGATGGAAGGGATAGATGGTCCGCCCTGCGGCTTTGAGGGCGTTGGCCTCAGCCGAGACGGCAAAGGCGGTTTCGGTTCCCAGCCTTTTGATTCGATCAGCAAGACGCATGAGGATCCTCTGGTTTCAGCGCAGCCTCTGGCTGGGCTGAATGTTTGGTTGGGTTCATTGCACAGGCCCTGTCCCCTGAAGGCGATAACCTACACGGGGGCAAAGCAGATGATCAAGACTGGAACGCCCGCAAACTTCAGAAAGTCCAGGGGCGATCTTCTCCATGGGTCTGAGCTTCGCTTGACAGGAAGGCCATCTTATTTACATCTAACAGTGAAGACTCAAAAGCAGAACTGCTGAACATGGGACATCAAAAATAAGGAAAAGCATATGCAGTGCGCTCGATGCTCGGCTGAGATGAGGGCCGATGAACAGTACCAGCTTCAGGGGCAGGTCCTGTGCGAGGACTGCTACCTTGATGCCGTGGCCAGCCCCAAGACCTGCGATCCCTGGGCCGTGTATTCGGCCACAAACCTGCAAAGGGAAGCAGGAACAGAGTTGACCCAGACCCAGCTGGCCATTTTGGAAGAGCTCAAGGAGCATGGGCCGCAGACCCCAGAACAACTGTGCAGCAACCTGGGGCTTGATGCAGATTCCCTGCAGCGCAACTTCGCCACCCTGCGCCACCTGGAGCTGGCCAGTGGCTTCAGGGATGAGAACAGGGAACTCACTCTGCGGAGCCTTTCCGGTCAGGACGCGCCTTTCGCAACAGGGCGATCCGGATAAGGAGATTATGGACGAACCCACACCATGGTCCCTTGGCGGCCCTGTTTTTGACGCCCTCAAGGAAGGCCTTGTGGCCATAGACGCTCAGGGCCGGATCCAGGTCTTCAATCAGGCTGCCAGCCGACTTGTTGGCCTGCAGGCGTCGAACGCGCTCTACCGGGACATTTTGGCCGTGATTCCCAATACACGGCTTCTGGAGGTTGTTTCCAGCGGAGCGGAAGAGCTGAACCAGTTTCAGGTTCTGGGAAGCAAGACCATTTTGACCTCCAGATTCCCGGTCAGGGATGAAGCTGGTGCGGTCATCGGAGCTGTGGCGCTCTTCCGGGAAAACACAGACGCCCTGGAGATGGCCGAAGAGATCACCAACCTCAGGGAGACCAGGGCCCTGCTGGAGGCGATCATCAACTCCACCCAGGACGCCATCTCTGTTGTGGACGCTGAAGGCAGGGGCATTCTGATCAACCCGGCCTACACCAAGCTGACCGGGCTTTCTGAGGACAAGGTCCTGGGCAAGCCGGCCACTGTGGATATTGCCGAGGGAGAGAGCGTTCATCTCCAGGTCTTGAAGACCAAGAGAGCGGTCAAGGGCGTATCCATGAAGGTCGGGCCGAAAAAGCGGCCTGTTGTGGTGGATGGGGCCCCCATGCTGGTCAAGGGAGAGCTCAGGGGGAGCGTGGGCGTGATCCACGACCTGACCGAGATCTACAGGCTGGCCGAAGAACTTGAGCTGGCCCAGCGCAGGATACGCAGCCTGGAGGCCAAGTACGACTTCTCTGACATTGTCGGGCAGAGCTCCAGTGTCATGGAAGCCATGCACCAGGCCAAAAAAGCAGCCCCCACGCCGGCCACCGTGCTTTTGCGCGGTGAATCAGGGACCGGCAAGGAGCTCTTTGCCCACGCCATTCATCAGGCCAGCCAGAGAAGCGGGCAGTTTGTCCGGGTCAGCTGCGCTGCCATTGCGGACACCCTGCTGGAGAGCGAGCTCTTTGGGTACGCACCCGGGGCCTTCACCGGTGCGGGAAAAAAAGGCCGAAAGGGCTACTTTGAGATGGCCGACTGCGGGACCCTGTTTCTGGACGAAATCGGGGAGGTCAGCCTCAATCTCCAGTCCAAGCTCCTGCGGGTCCTCCAGGAAAAGGAAATCGTCCGGGTGGGTGACTCCAAGCCCAGGTCAGTGGATACCCGGGTCATTGCGGCCACGAACAAGAACCTTGACCTGGAGGTCAAGACAGGGACGTTCAGGCAGGATTTGTACTTCAGGCTGAACGTGGTCCCGGTGACCATCCCCCCGCTTCGGGAACGTACAGAAGACATCCCCCTTCTGGCCGATACCCTGCTCTTTCGGATCAATCAGGAGTACGGGCGAAACATCAGGGAGCTGCACCAGGAAGCCCAGCAGGCCCTGCTCAGACACGACTGGCCGGGAAACGTCCGGGAGCTGGAGAATGTTCTCCGGCGGGCGGTGATCAACATGAACATCTCGGACCGGATCGTCCTGCCCCGGCACTTGCCGCCCCTGGCCTCCTCCAGGGCTGTGCTCTGCAACCCGGAACAGCTTCCAGACCTGGATGCATCCGCCTGGCCGGACAAGACCTTTGCCCAGCTCAGGCAAGACTGGGAAAAGCAGGTCCTGGAAATGGCCCTGGCCAGGACCAGCGGAAACCGGGCCCGGACAGCAGAGCTGCTGGGCGTCTCCTTGCGCAACCTGTACAACAAGATTCGGCGTCACGGCCTGACCCCGCCCTCCAAGCCCTGAAGAATCCAGCTTTGCCAGAGGCAAAGCCGGATTTCGAACGTCTTGTTCTGTTTCGGCACTTTTTTTCATGCAAAAAACTGCATGATGCACTTTTTTGCATGACCAGCCGAGTGCCACATTTCCGGGATCTCTTTGTAAGGTCTTGATTTTCATGAGCTGATTGTATAGCGGCTTGGTGGAGCCTTTTTTGCAATGGAAAAAAAGGTCGTGTGTTCAAACACAGTTCGGAAGAGTGTACGTCCATGATGAGAGTGTCCGGGCGTGACCTTCCATGGACATCAGTGTCTCTTAAAGTACGCCCGTGGTGATTGCACATTTGGATCAGGAGGCCAGGCAATGGATATTTTTCAGGCCATGCAGGCTCACGACTTTGAGCAGCTCGTGTTCTGTCAGGACCGGGCCAGCGGATTGAAGGGCATCATCGCCGTCCACAGCACGGCCCTGGGCCCGGCCCTGGGCGGAACCAGGATGTGGAGCTATGCCAGCGAGGCCGAAGCCGTGACCGATGCCCTCAGGCTGGCCAGGGGGATGTCCTACAAGGCGGCCATGGCCGGACTGCCGCTTGGCGGGGGCAAGGGCGTGATCATGGGCGACCCGGACAAGGACAAGTCGGAAGCCCTGTTCAAGGCTTATGGCCGGCGGATTCAGGCCTTGGGCGGGACGTACATCACAGCGGAAGACGTCTGCACCTGTCCGGCGGACATGGATACGATCAGGACCTGCACCCCCTGGGTCGTGGGCACAAGTGCCGGTGGCGGGGATCCTTCCCCCTCTACCGCCTGGGGGGTGGTCCAGGGCATCAAGGCAGCCCTGGAGTACCGGTTCGGCCGGGCCACCCTCAAAGACAGGACCGTTGCTGTCCAGGGCCTGGGCCATGTGGGCGGGTGGCTCTGCAGTTATCTGGCCCGTCAGGGGGCAAGACTGGTGGTCACCGACATCAACCCGGAACGGGCAGCCGAGGTCGCTTCCAGGCTTGGGGCAGTCCTGGTTGAGCCTGAGGCCATCTTCAGCCAGGAATGCGATGTCTTTGCCCCCTGTGCTCTGGGGGGCGTGCTCAACGATCAGACCATCCCTTTGCTTGGCTGCGCCATAGTGGCCGGTGCGGCAAACAATGTCCTGCATGAGCGCAGGCACGGACAAAGCCTGCATGAGCGGGGCATTTTCTATGTCCCGGACTACGTGATCAATGCCGGGGGTCTGATCTGCGTGGCTGATCAACTGGAAACCTTCGATCCCCAGCGGGTCCAGAAGCGGGTGGACAAGATTCATGAAACGTGCCTGGAGGTTTTTGCTCTGGCGGATGAGCTGAATATTTTGCCATGCCAGGCCGCAGACCGGGTGGCAGAAGAACGGATGCGCGCAGGGCGAGGGAAGCAGCAGTCCCTGAATTCCCCAGGAGGCGAGGGGGCGGAGCGGATAACCGGTAACTGGGCTGCAGAGCTTTCAGTGTGAGGGAGGAAGGAGCATGACCGGCACTCAGCGCAAGAAGCTTGAAGAACTGGCCATTGGCCGGAAGATCAGGGAAATCCGCAAGAACAAGAACATGAGCGTCCTGGAACTGGCCGAAAAGACAGGTCTGTCCAAGGCCTTGATCTCCCAGATCGAGAATGAGCAGGTTTCGCCGCCCATTTCCACGATGCTCAAGATAGCCAACAGTCTGCAGTCGGACATCAGTCTGTTCTTTCAGGAACAGGTCTCACAGGAAAAGACCGTGGTCATCCGAAAGGACGAGCGGGTTCTGGCCCCTCGCAGGCAGGTCCAGGGCAAGGCCCATCTGGGCTACACCTACGAGGCCCTGGCCTACAAAAAGGCCTTCAAGCACATGGAGCCCTTTCTGGTCACCTTTGAGGTCAAGGCTGAAGAGGACGTGTTCAAGTTCAGCCACGAAGGGGAGGAGTTCGCCTTTGTCCTGGAAGGGGAGCTGGAGTTTTCCTCGGACAAGGAGACCCTGGTCCTCTCCCCTGGCGACAGCATCTATTTCGACTCCGACCAGCTGCACGGGTTCCGGGCCCTGGGAGACATGCCGGCCAAGGCCCTGGTGGTGGTCTACCATTAATTTTCCCGCCGTACCGCGGGAAAATTTAAGATGGCTTTTTCTTTTCAAGAAAAAGCCAGAATCCTGAGAACAGGCCAACCCTCTCAGCAAGGAAAGTGACATGCTTGAGATACGCTTCCACGGCCGGGGCGGGCAGGGGGCGGTCATCGCCTCGCAGATTTTGTCCTACGCCTTTTACCTGCAGGGGCAGTATGCCCAGTCGTTTCCCACCTTCGGGGCCGAGCGGCGAGGGGCCCCGGTGGCCGCTTTTGTCCGGGCCGCGGACACCTTCATCGACCTGCGCTGCCAGGTGGTCAACCCGGACCATGTCATCGTGCTTTCGGCCAAGCTGGCCGAGACAGTGGACGTGACCTCGGGCATCAATCCACAGGGGACCCTGCTCATCAACAGCGACAAGCCCCCTGAGCACTACGCCTTTCTGGAAGACAGCTGCCGGGTGGTGACCGTGAACGTCAGCGCTATCGCCCTGCGGCACAAGCTGGGCAGCCGGATCATGCCCCTGGTCAACGCACCCATCCTTGGGGCATTCGCCAGGACCACCGGGCTGGTGGAGTTGGAGAGCCTGTCTCAGGCCCTGCCCAGGTTCATTCCGGCCAACCTTGAGGGCAATGACCGGGCCATGCGGGAGGCCTACGAGGTCGCCCCTGGCCTTGAGGCCTGGGCGTGAGGCCCTGGGCTCATAAAACCTTATTCCAGGACAGCCGGGAGCTGGGCTGGAAAGAGTCATTTTTCTGTCCGGCCAAAGGCCGATCAGAAAAATCAGAGGGGGAAGCATGGAAGCCATCAATCAGGAGAGCGTGGTCTCCCCAGGGGATATCAAAGAAGCTCCGATATCCCTGACCACCACGGACACCAACCTGACCGGAAGCTGGAAATTTTTTCGGCCCTGCTTCGCCGAAAAAGTCTCTCCCTGCCGGGCGGCCTGTCCGCTGCACAATGACCTGCCCGCTGTCCTCAAGCTGGTCTCCAGCCAGGACATGGATCAGGCCCTGTCCCTGCTGCGCCGGAGCAACCCCCTGCCGGCCGTCACCGGTCGGGTCTGTCCCAACTTCTGTCAGCAGCAGTGCACCAGGTCCGGGTGCGACCAGGAAGTCCTGGTGGGGTGCGTAGAGCGCACCCTTGGGGATTTCGGACTGGACAGGCCCTTTCCTCAGCCTGAGGCCCTGCGTTCCGAACGGGTGGCTGTGGTGGGCAGCGGCCCGGCCGGACTGGCTGCAGCCGCTTTTCTGGCCAGGCACGGCCTCCAGGTGACCATCCTGGAACGAGACTCCGAGCCTGGCGGGATGCTGCGCTATGGCATCCCGGCCTATCGGCTCCCCCGGGAGGTGTTGGCCAGGGAAGTGGACAACCTGATCACTTCGCTCGGAATTGAGCTCAAGTGCAGCCATCCAGTCAGTTCTGAAGAAGTGCCGGGGATGCTGCAGGAGTTTGATTTCCTCTTCTTCGCCCCGGGCCTGTGGGGCTCGATCACCCCGGAGACCTTTGCCGGACAGGCCAAGGTGCTCCAGGGACTGGACCTGCTCAAGTCCATCAGCATGGGCCAGTGTCCCGAAGGTCAGTCTTTCGGGGTTGTCGGCGGGGGCAATGTGGCTGTTGACGTGGCCCGGTCCCTGGTCCGACTGGGAAAACAGGTGACCATCATCTACCGCCGCAGTTTCGATGAAATGCCTGCCTATGCCCATGAAAAGACCCAGGCCCTGGAGGAAGGGGTCGAGCTTTTGGAGAAACGACTGGTCACCGGGATCAAGGAGGCCGGGGATGGTCTGGATGCGGCCCTGAGCCGGGCTGAAAAGGTTCAAGGGGCCATCCGTCCTGGTGCAGCAGCCGGGCATTTGAGCGTGGACCGGCTGGTCCTGGCTGTGGGCCAGGCCTCGCACATGGAGATTGCGGATCATGACCGCATCCTGGTTGGGGGCGATGTCAAGCTCGGTCCGGCCACCGTGGTCCAGGCCATGGCCACTGGCAAGGAGGCGGCATCAGAGATCCTGGCCCGGCTTGGCCTGGAGGCCCGGGAAGAGCCGGACTGGGCCGGCCGGAAGGTCGTGGACCCGGCCAGTGTGCATGCCGAGTATCTTCCCCGCCAGGAAGCCTTTCACAGGACAGAGCTCTCCCTGGAGGAGCGTTCCCGCTCTTTTGCCGAGGTGGTCCCGGGGGAGGATGAACAGACCGTTATGCAGATGGCCTCCAGGTGCCTTGGCTGCGGTTCCTGCTCAGCCTGCGGGGCGTGTTGGTTCTTCTGCCCGGATGTGGCCATCATGATCGAGGAGGGTCGGGACAAGGCCGAAGTCAGCTTCAGCATGGAGCACTGCAAGGGCTGCGGTCTGTGTGCAGAAGTCTGTGCCAGGGGGATGATCGAAATGGAGGAGGATCTGTGACATGAACTTCCAGGATGCAGCTCCAGTCGGACATCAGTCAAACATGCTCCTGGGCAGTGACGCTATCGCCCACGGGGTCAAGGCCTGCCGCCCGGATGTCATCGCGGCCTATCCCATCACCCCCCAGACCCACATTGTGGAGACCCTGTCCCAGATGGTCGACTCCGGGGAGCTGGCCAGCCAGTATGTCAAGGTGGAGTCGGAAATGTCGGCCATTGCCGCCTGCTTCGGGGCAGTGGCCGCCGGGAGCCGCGCCTTCACCGCCACCAGCTCTCACGGCCTGGCCCTGATGCACGAGATGCTGCACTGGGTGGCCGGGTCGCGCTTTCCCATAGTCATGGTCAATGCCAATCGGGCCCTGGGGGCCCCCTGGAATATCTGGACAGACCAGGGCGATTCCATGTCCCAGCGGGATACCGGATGGGTGCAGCTCTACTGCGAGACCGGGCAGGAGGCCCTGGATTCCATTCTCCTGGCCACCTGGCTGTCCGAGCAGGTCATGCTCCCGGTCATGGTCAACATCGACGGCTTCATCCTCTCCCATACCATGGAGCAGCTCTATATCCCGGACCAGGAGCTGGCGGACCGTTTTCTGCCCCCCTACAGGGCTCCCTACCGCCTGGATACGGATGACCCCCACAGCTTCGGAGCTGCTGCCACCCCGGACAACTTCTACAACCTCAAGAAGTCCCTGGCCAAGACCATGAAGAACGTGCCCAAGGTCATCAACCAGGGCTATGATCGTTTCAGCGAACATTTTCAGCGCAGGTACAGGAGCGTGGAAGCAGAGTTCATGGATGAGGCCCAGGTGGTCATCCTGACCAGCGGTGCCCTGACCGGGACGACCAGGGTGGCTGTGCAGGAGATGCGCAGTCAGGGACACAAGGTGGGGCTGGTCAAGCTGCGCATGTTCCGCCCCTTTCCCCAGGACGAGGTCCTGGAGGTCCTGTCCGGGGTTCCCAGCATCCTGGTCTTCAACCGGGCGGTCTCCTTCGGGGCCGGGGGCACGGTCTCCCAGGAGCTGCGGGCGGCCATGTACCACCTGGAAAAACGCCCCCGGATCTATGACCTGGTGGTCAGCCTGGGGGGCAAAGAGGTCTTCCCGGACACGGTCAGGGACATTGTGAAGAATATGGGTGAGCTTTCGGAAGTCAATTCCAATTGGTTCTGATCAGGACGGCCAATGGCCGCCCTGATCACAATCTTTTTTTCGGCCCTAACCCCTGGCCGAAAAAAAGAGGAGGAGGAAAACATGCTCTGGAACGTGACCACAGTTGAGTACCTCAACCGCGGGCACATGGCCTGCCCGGGCTGCGGGGCCTCCCTGTCCATGCGCCACGCCCTCAAGGCCATGGGCGAGGAGACCGTGGTGGTCATCCCGGCCTGCTGCTGGTCGATCATTGCCGGTATCTTCCCCACCACCGCCCTGTCGGTGCCCCTGCTCCACGTGCCTTTTGCCACGGCTGCGGCCTGCGCCTCCGGGGTCAGGCGGGCTCTCATGGCCCAGGGCAAAGAGGGTGTCAACGTCATGGTCTGGGCCGGTGACGGGGGGACCTTTGACATCGGCTTCCAGGCCCTATCCGGGGCGGCCGACCGCAAAGAGGATTTTCTCTATGTCTGTTACGACAACGAGGCCTACATGAATACCGGGGTCCAGCAGTCCTCGGCTACCCCCAGCGGGGCCTGGACCACGACCACACCTGCAGGCAAAGAGTTCGGATTTGAGAAAAAGGATATGGTCTCCATCATCAAGCACCATCACCCAGCCTATCTGGCCACGGCTTCAGTGGCCTACCCCGAAGATTTTTACGCCAAGTTTGAAAAGGCCAGGATCAGCAGGGGGTTTCGATTCCTGCACCTGCACTCGGTCTGCCCGCCTGGATGGAAGATCGACTCCCAGGACGCCCTCAAAGTCAGCCGCCTGGCCGTGGAGTCCGGGATGTTCCCCCTGCTCGAGCTGGACCGTGAAGGAAGGCTCAGGCAGACCTACGCCCCTGAGCGGCCGGTCCCGGTTCAGGACTATCTTCAGGCCCAGAAACGGTTCAAAAGCCTCAGTCAGGAAGATATCCAGATGATCCAGGACCAGATCCAGGCCAGGAATGAGCGCCTTGTGGCCTGTTGATGACCGGTCGAGGGGGGAAGGCAGATAAAAATGATTCCTGGAGCACGTCCAGGATGACGAAATCGGACTGAAGGTCAGAGAGTGCGCTGTGGCTGGAAGGTTGAGGATGTTCATGAAAATCTGCGCCAATGCCTTGATTTTTCGGTTTCAAGGGGTTAAAGGAGATCACAAAAGAGTTTATTCTGTCACCTCGGCCTGACGATCAGATTCAAGAGGGAGCCGGATGGAGGTCACAATCTCCCCCCGAGCCATGAAGTATCTGCAGGAACGCGGAGCTTCGTGCCTGGTCCTTGGGCTGGTGGATATTGAGACCGGCGGAAGCGTGGGCGCGGCCAGGGATGTCGCGTTCGGCTTCGCACCTCCGCGGGATTCGAGGCATTTTCGCTGGTGCCAGGTCCAGGGGATCGATGTCTATGTGGACCGAAAGCTGAGAGTGGTTGGACCGGTGGCCATCAAGAAACAGGGCTTCTGGAAGTTCTCCTCCCTCTATGCAGACGGGGTGCAGGTTCCGATCTGACGGCCCGGCAGACAGTCGGTGTTGTGCCAAGCGGATTCGGGAGGCGGGATGCGTTCCGCCGAAAACTGGTACCTCGGGGCTCCCGGTCCCGGGCAAAGGAGGTGGGTATGAACTCTCTGGTCTTGGCTGCGATCATGCTGGTCGGCTTCCTCATCGCGTATCACACCTACGGGCGCTTTCTGGGCAGAAAAATCTTCAAGCTGGCAGCCGACAACGTCTGTCCTTCCCATGAGCTCGAAGACTACCTCGACTTCGTGCCCACGAACAAGCACATCCTGTTCGGGCACCACTTCACCTCCATCGCCGGCCTGGGGCCCATTGTCGGTCCGGCCGTGGCCCTGATCTGGGGATGGCTGCCGGCGGCGATCTGGGTCTTTGTCGGGGCCATCTTCATGGGGGCGGTCCACGACTTCGGGGCCCTGATCGTCTCCCTGCGGCACCAGGGGAGGTCCATCGGGGACATCTCCGGCGACCTGATCAGCCCCAGGGTCAGGCTCCTGTTCCTGCTGATCATTTTCTTTCTCCTGCTCATCGTCATTGCCGTCTTTGCCCTGGTCATCGCCATCCTGTTCACCATGTACCCCCAGGCGGTCATCCCGGTCTGGCTGGAGATCCCCATTGCCGTCTGGCTGGGCTATCAGATCTACAAAAAAGGGGCCAGCCACGTCACTCTGGGGATCTTTGCGGTCATCGCCCTGTACGTGACCGTGGTCATCGGGTCCTATGTGCCCATTGACCTGACCTCCTTCGGACTCAGCGGCCAGGGGGCCCTGGTGACCTGGATGGTCATCCTCTACGTGTACGCCTTCATCGCCTCCCGACTCCCGGTCCAGACCCTCCTCCAGCCCAGGGACTACATCAACTCCCACCAGCTGTTCGTCGCCTTTGGCCTGCTCATCCTGGGCCTGCTGCTGGCTCATCCCACAATCGTGGCCCCGGGCTACAACGCCTCCCCGGCCGGGGCTCCCCCGGTCTGGCCCTTCCTGTTCGTGGTCATCGCCTGCGGGGCCATCTCCGGCTTCCACTCCCTGGTCAGCTCCGGGACCTCCTCCAAGCAGTGCTACTCCGAGGAGGACGCCCGCTTTGTGGGCTACGGGTCCATGCTCATGGAAGGCTCCCTGTCCACCCTGGTCATTGTGGCCTGCGCCGCCGGGATCGGGCTGGGCATCGCCACCCAGGACAACGGGACCCTGTTCGGGGCCGCGGCCTACGGCCACCTCTACGCCTCCTGGGGGGCCATCTCCGGCCTGGGGGCCAAGATCGGGGCCTTTGTCGAAGGTTCGGCCAACATGATCAAGGCCTTAGGCATCCCGGCGGACATCACCGTGACCATCATGGGGGTGTTCATCGTGTCCTTTGCCGCCACCACCCTGGACACGGCCACCAGACTGCAGCGCTACATCGTGGGCGAGATCGCCCGCGCGGTGAAGGTCCCCCAGCTGGGCAACGCCACCCCGGCCACTCTGATCGCCGTGATTTCGGCCTTTATCCTGTCCTTCTACAACGGCTCGGGCAAAGGGGCCCTGAACCTGTGGCCCCTGTTCGGCACGGCCAACCAGCTCCTGGCCGGACTGGCCCTGCTGGTGATCACCATCTATCTGGTGCGCAAGCAGGCCCCGGCTGTCTTTGCCGTGATCCCGATGATCTTCATGATCTTCATGACCGGGTGGGCCATGATCCTCAACCTGCAGAACTTCTACACCTCCCAGAACTGGCTTCTGGTCTTTATCGGGGGGATCATCTTCATTCTGGAGATCTGGATGATCATTGAGGCCATCATCTACTTCAAGGGACCCTATGCCCAGGCTCGCGAGGCCGGTGCCTGACCTCTCCTGCAAGCCATCCAACAACAAGGCCCCGGGCGGCATCTGCCGCCCGGGGCCTTGTTGTTGGATGAGTGGATTCCAGACTTGTATGGTGCGGCTGCAAAAACTCAAGATGCAGCCGCAGAAGTCAGAATACAGAATTCAGAAGTCAGCCCTGCCTCTGGCCTGGTCTTTACCCACACATAGGACAATGGGGAACCGGCCAGAAGCAGGAGCACAAAGAAAAGAGATTTCTCACGCCCGCTCGCAGACTCGCTCGAGGCGCAGAGCGCGCAGAGTTCAGAGGGAGGGGGGAGAGTTTTCTGCGGGCAAACCCCCGAGCCGGGGTTTTGCCCGCCCAGCTCCACTCGCTACCGCTCGTGAGGTCAATCCCTTGCCCGCAGGGCGGAGGGGTTCTGCCTCAAGAGGCTTCAAAGGTGCACAGGTTGACGGAGTGGTTTTCCATGACTGTCAAAAACCGCCACAGGCAAAGGTTGACCGGAGTGTCCACCCCCAGCTTCCGCCCCAGCTCGACGACCTTGCCGGCAAACATGTCCACCTCTGTCTTGCGCCGGGCCACGATGTCCTGGCACATGGAGGTCTGCCCCTGGGGCGAGAGGCCCTGGAGCACGGAATCCCACTCGTCAAGGTCGTCCTCCCGGACGTCGATGTCCTGGACTTTGGCCAGGGCCAGGACCTCGCTCATGGCAGAGAACATGAGATCCCTGGCTTCCCGGCTCTCCTGGAAGACCCCGTAAGGGGCCTTGAGCACGGCCGAGACCTGGTTGATGCCCACATTGATCATGAACTTCCACCACAGCAGCCGCATCATGTCCTCGGGGACATCTATGGGGATCCCGGCCTGGTCCAGGAGCTTGAAGACCCTTTCCACACGCTGGCTTCCAGGCCTGTAGCGGGCCTCCCCCACATAGAGGACCCCTTCCTTGGTGTAGGTCACCTCATGGTCATGGCGCAGGGCGTCGATGCCCAGGGCCGACCCGAAGAGTACCCGGTCCCAGCCAAAGACCTGGGCCAGCCGCTCTTCGCTGTCAATCCCGTTCATGGCCGAGAGGACCTGGGTGTGGCTGGACACATGGTTCTTGATGTCCTCGATGGCCTGGTCCAGATGGTGATGCTTGACCGCGACGATGATCAGGTCCTGGGCGGAGCTGTCCTCAGGCCGCAGGACCTGGGGATGATAGCTTTGCCCGTTGACCGTCACCCCCTCCCTGGTCAGGCATTCATAGCGTTCGCCCCCGGCGATGAACGAAAGCTGGATCTGGTTAACAGCCGCAAACTTTGAGGCGTAGTACGAGCCCAGGGCTCCGGCGCCGATGATGCTCACTTTTCTGCCCTCATTCATGTCTTTCCTCCTGATGTGGTGCTTGAGGTCACCAGACTGGCCTTCAAGAGCCGGGCCAGGGACTGAAGGTGACTGTTTTCTGTGGAGTGGATGATCGTCGTGCTGCGGACCTGTGTGGCGGTCATGGCCGCTGCCTGACGGACGGCGGGTGTGCTCAGCGATGTTGTTGAGCGCCCGTCGGTGATCAGCCAGAGGTCGATCTCCGGATACTGGTTTCGCCACTGGACAATCATTTTCCGGACTAGAATCAGGCCATGCCCGAGTGGAGTCCCTCCGCCCACCCGAACGGTCTGCAGTCTGTTCAGAACCAGGCCGAGACTGGTTGTGGGCTGGGCCAGGATCCTGGCTTTTTTGCCCTGAACCGTGATCAGGGCCAGGGGGTCCCTGCGGAAATAAGCCTCCCGGGTTCTGGCTTCCAGCCAGGAGCGCATCAGGTCCAGGGCCGGGGCCATGGAGTCGCTGACGTCCAGGACAAAGATGGACAGTCTGGCTGCGGGCGAGCAGCAGATGGAGCTCACCAGGTCTCTGGAAACAGGCCTGATCCGGCCTGCTGTCCAGGCTGTGCGCAGGCTCCTGGAAATATCGGCCTTATCCGGCCTTTTCAAGGGCTTGAACCCGATTCTTTTCCCATGCCGGGCCAGGGAAGGACGCCTGAACCTGGCCTGCCTGCGCCCGCTGCCGGGCGTTTCCCGGGCAAAGGCTGGAAAGCCCGGGTTTCGATCTCGTGGATCGAGCAGGAGATGTTCTCCTGTGGTCTGCTTTGAGCTCTGCTGCGAGCCCGTCTTTATCTGGGCCAGGGTTCGGGCTTCTCGGCTTTTTTTTTCCGGAAGAACGGGGTTGGGAACCACCCCCTGCCTGAGGATTCGGTCTCTTTTCGCCCTTCGATGATCCGTTTTTCCAGTTTTTCCCAGTCCAGGTCCTGCTGGGTCTCCTCATCGCCGAGCCTGTGCTGCAGGGCCATGGGCAGGGTCAGGCGCAGATCGTCGAAAGCCACCTCGGACCGCCCATGCAGGGCGGCCCTGGCTGCGGCGGCCTGAAGGGCGGAGAGCTCGGCCCTGTGGGTGTCGATGCCCAGCTCCAGGACGATCTCGATGCAGGACGTGGTGATCTCCTCAGGGATGACCACGTTGTGCAGGTTCTCAGCCGCCTGGCGGAGATTTGTGCGAATGTCCTCTTCAGCAGACGCGAAATCACGCCACAAGGCCTGCGGGTCGGCCTTGAAGCGGCGGGTGCGCCCAAAGACTTCCCGGCGTTCCTCCACCCGCCGCAGGGGTGCGAAGTGCACGGCCAGACCGAACCTGTCCAGGAGCTGAGGTCTGAGCCAGCCCTCTTCAGGATTCATGGACCCGGTCAAAGTGAACCTGGACCGGAAACAAGCCGAAATCCCCTCTCGCTCCAGATGATAGCGGCCCATGGCTGCAGCATCAAGGATGACATCCACCAGATGATCCGGCAGCAGGTTGACCTCGTCGATGTAGAGCACGGCCCCGTCAGCCCGGGAGAGAATTCCCGGCCTGGTGCACAGCTGTCCCGTGGCCAGAGTCCTCTCGGCATCCACGCTGCCAAGGACCATGTCTTCGTCGCTGCCGATGGGCAGCTCGATGATGGTCTTGTTGTCCAGGATGGAGTTCAGGCTGCGGACCAGGGTTGTCTTCCCGGTTCCTTTGGGCCCCAGGAAGAGAACGCCGTGGACGGCCGGGTTGAGGACAGCCAGGAGCAGGGCCTCCTTGGCCCGCTCATGGTCGACGATGGCTGAGAATGGAAAAGGAAGTTCAGGATCTGACCCTGAAGGGGCCGATATGTGCATAGCTCATTCTCAATTCAGCTTTGCCAGGGGCAAAGCTGAATTATTGGCTTGAATGGGTGCCTGGTGGCCATGTGCTGTCCAGTTCACACAGGGATGCAAGTGTGGTACATGATGATTACTCCACAAGACAGGAGCCGTCAATGGACCGGGATTGCAGCCTTTCCTGCGCCTCCAGGACAGGGGCTGGCACACAAAATCGAGCAGGCAGGCAGCCATGAATGCAGTGTTGTCCTCCCACTGGGCCTTTCCCTATCCCTCACAGCGGATGCCGGTCCTGGCCGGGAACGTGGTGGCCGCCTCCCACCCCCTGGCAGCCCAGGCCGGGCTGTCCATGCTCCATAAGGGGGGCAATGCCGTGGACGCGGCCCTGGCTGCGGCCATGGCCCTGACTGTGGTCGAGCCCACAGGCAACGGCCTCGGCAGCGACGCCTTTGCCCTGGTCTGGGACGGAGGCGAGCTGCATGGCCTGAACGGTTCGGGGCGGGCCCCGAAAGCCTGGAACCTTGATGACTTTAAAGGGCTGGATGCCATGCCGGCCCTGGGCTGGGATACGGTCACGGTTCCCGGTGCGGTTGACGCCTGGGCTCAGCTCTGGAAGAGATTCGGCTCCCTGGACTTTGCCGACCTTTTTGCCCCGGCGGTGCACTACGCCAGGAACGGCTTCCTGGTGACACCCAGGATCGCCGGGCTGTGGCAGAGGGTGGCCCCCAAGTACGAGGGGTTTTCAGGTTTGGCCGGGACCTTTTTGCCCCATGGCCGAGCTCCCTATGCTGGCGAGTTGTTCAGAAACCCTGATCAGGCCGCGACCCTGGAAAAGCTGGCTCAAACGCAAGGCGAGGCCATGTATCGCGGTGAGCTGGCCGAGATGATCGCCGCCCAGGCCGGGGCTGAAGGCGGCGCTTTGAGCCTGGAGGATCTGGACGGGCACACTTCGACCTGGGTCAAGCCCATCAGTCAGGGCTACCGGGGGCTGGAGCTGCACGAGATACCCCCCAACGGGCAGGGCATCGCAGCTCTGATAGCCCTGGGGATACTCAAGCACTTCGATCTGGCCAGGCATCCGGCCGATTCGGCGGCCAGCCTTCACCTTCAGGTCGAGGCCATGAAGATGGCCTTTGCCCAGATTCACGCCCAGGTGGCCGATCCGCAGACCATGACTATTGGAGCTGAAGAGCTTTTGGACGAGGACCGGCTGACCCAAATGGCGGACAGGATCAGTCCGGACCGGGCCGGCCCTGCAGGGCAGGCTGTCAATCACAGCGGCGGGACCGTCACTCTCACGGCAGCCGATGAGGCAGGCATGATGGTCTCCCTGATTCAGTCCAACTACTTTGACTTCGGCTCCGGGATTGTCATCAAGGATACTGGAATCAGCCTGCAGTCCAGGGGGCGGGGCTTTGTCCTCGACCCCGGGCACCCCAACTGCGTCCAGGGAGGCAAGCGCCCCTTTCACACCATCATCCCGGGCTTCGTGACCGCCCGGGGAGAGCCGGTCATGAGTTTTGGGGTCATGGGGGCCCACATGCAGCCCCAGGGGCACGTCCAGGTCATGGTCCGGATGTTCGACTACGGGCTCAATCCCCAGGCCGCCTGCGACGCCCCAAGGTGGTGCCTGACCCCGGATTGTGAGCTGGCCCTGGAGCCGGGCTTTCCGGATCAGACCGTCCAGGGGCTCAAGAGCCTGGGGCACAGAGTCCTTCTCCAGGAGCCCCAATCGGTGTTCGGGGGCGCCCAGATCATTTCCAGGCTGGAGCATGGCTACTGCGCTGCGTCCGAGCCGCGCAAGGACGGGCAGGCAGTGGGGTTTTAGCTGGCTGCTCAAAAGGCCCGATTGCTTTGATGCTGCAAAAGATTCAGAACCTCACGTAGTTCAATACGCTTCGGTTCTGAATTTTTTTGTAAACCTCCATTGACGTAAAAGCTAAATAATGTAAAATTCAATTTACATTGTTTTTTGAGGGGCTTCATGGAGTACTGGTTTCAGGAGCAGCAGGCAAGGATTCGGCATCTCCCGACCACAAAGCGATTTCTTTATCACTCCATTGACTGGTCAGGTCGCTGCGTGGGCATATTGGGAGCTCGTGGAACTGGGAAGACGACCTTGATGCTGCAACACCTCAGGGAGCACTTTCTCGGGATGGAAACAGCCCTGTATATTTCTCTGGATCACCCCAAATTTCAGAAAGAGTCCCTTCTCGAATTTGGGCAGAGGTTCGTCCGGCACGGCGGCCACACACTCTTGCTTGACGAGGTCCACAAGTATCCAGATTGGTCCGTGCACATCAAAACGCTTTACGATTCCTGCCCTGACCTGCACATCGTCTTTTCCGGATCAAGCCTGCTCAAGCTCCAGGAACAGGATGCCGACCTGAGCAGGAGGGCTGTGATCTATCTGCTCCACGGGCTTTCTTTTCGCGAATTTTTGAACCTGAGTGCCCAATTGGATTTGCCCAGCCTGGATCTGGAAGCCATTTTTGACAATCATGCTTCTCTTGCAGCTGAGCTGACAGCACATTTCAAGCCCTTGGCCTATTTCGACACCTACCTTCGCTCCGGCTACTACCCTTTCTTCCTTGAAGGCTTGGATACGTATCTTCTCAAGCTCAACGAAGTCATCAGGCAGGTCCTGGAAACAGACCTGCCATTTGTTAAACGGACAGACATCGGCCAAATCGCAAAATTGAAAAAGCTCTTGCTTATGCTGGCCGCCAATATTCCTACCAAGCTGAATATTCAGAAACTCTCCTCGACCACTGAAATATCAAGGCCCTCCCTTTATGAGTACTTGAACCATCTCGAGGGAGCCCGTTTGCTCAACAGCGTCAATCATCAAGGCAGAGGGCAAAAGGTTTTGGCCAAGCCGGGAAAAATGTATCTGGAAAACACGAATCTGGCCCACACACTTGCTGAAAGAGTCAACCCCGGTTCCATTCGGGAAACCTTTTTTGTCAACCAGGTCTCCAACAGTACCGCCCTCCACCCGCTTCTGGGGAAAAACCCTCTTGCCCTGGCCTCAAAAGGCGACTTCATCATCAACAACCGCTGGACCGTTGAGGTCGGCGGACGTTCTAAAGGCCTTTCCCAGGTTTCCCGGGTCCAGGAGTCCTTTGTAGCTGCAGATGACCTGGAGGTCGGCTCCGGGCGGAAAATCCCGCTTTGGCTGTTCGGTTTTCTTTATTAACTCCAGATACGGCCACCGGCAAAGCTGAATGCTCTCTATTTCACCCCAAGCTCGGTACGGACTTACCCACCTGCCCCCGAAACTCCTCCCAGGACCTGATCTTCAGCTCTTTGGTCAGGGCGGCCAGCCGGTCGACGATCCAGAACGCGGCATCCGGGCGGGTGAAGCTCCCCGAGCCAACCTGCACGGCATGAGCCCCGGCCAGGATGAACTCCAGGGCGTCCTCGGCCGAGGCGATCCCCCCGATGCCGATGACCGGGATGGTCACTGCCCGGCAGGTCTCATAGACCATGCGCAGGGCCACCGGCTTGATGGCCGGTCCGGACAGGCCCCCGGTCCGATTGGCCAGCCGAAAGCGTCTGGTCCTGATGTCCAGGGCCGTCCCGGTCAGGGTGTTGATCAAAGAGACCATGTCCGCACCGTGATCTTCCACAGCCCTGGCGATCTCGGTGATGTCGGTCACGTTGGGGCTGAGCTTGAGGATGACCGGCAGGTCACCGGCCCGGGCCTTGACGGCCTGGCAGACCTCGGCCGCCATGTGCGGGTTCTGGCCGAACTGGACGCCGCCGGATCGGACGTTGGGGCAGGAGATGTTCACCTCCAGGGCGCTGATGCCTTCTGTGTCCGACAAGATCGCGGCCAGCTCCCCGAACTCCTGGCTGGACTGGGCATAGAGGTTGGCGATGATCGGGGTCTCGGCAAAGGGCAGCCGGGGGAGCTTGTCCCGGACAAAGGCCTGCACTCCGATGTTCTGCAAGCCTATGGCGTTCAGGAAGCCGCAGGAGGTCTCGACGATTCTGGGCGGTGGATTGCCCTGGCGGGGCTGCAGTGACAGCCCTTTGACCACGATGGCCCCTAGGTTTTTCAAGTCCCCGTACGGGGCGAACTCCAGCCCGTAGCCAAAGGTCCCGGAGGCGGTCATGACAGGGTTTTTCAGGGTCAGGGCCCCGCAGTGCACCTTGAGGTTCATGGCCGTCCCCCCCTGGTCTCGGAGAGCACAATGTCGCTGGACCAGAAGACCGGTCCGTCCTGACAGGCCTGGCGGTACTCCCCGGAGGTGGTCAGGATCGAGCAGCCCAGGCAGGCCCCCATGCCGCAGGCCATGAAGGTCTCCAGGGAAATCTGGGCCCTGGCCCCATGCCGGGCGGCCTCAGCCTGGATCTTTTCCAGAAAGGGCCTGGGACCGCAGGCCAGGATCGCCCCGTCAGGAGAGTAGCCCTTGATCTTGATTTCCAGGGCCCGCTTCATTTTTTCCAGGTCTTTTTCCGTCCGGTCCTGGATGTTCCAGGCCAGGATCCGCTTCTCTATCCCTTGAAAGGGGTAGCTGCGGACGTCGTACTGGTGTCCGAAAAGGATCTCGATGTTTTCAGGCCGTTGGTGGTGCCTGGCCAGCCCGACAAAAGGGACGATGCCCATGCCTCCGGCCAGGAGCATGGTCGGCAGGTTGGGATTGATGTCAAAGCCTCGTCCCAGGGGACCCCAGACCACAACCTCGTCTCCGGGCTTGAGCCTGGCCAAAAGAGAGGTCCCTTTGCCCACGACCTGAAAGTAGAGGTGCAGGGCCTGGTCGTCCAGGTCGCCGATGGACAGGGGCCGTCCCCCCAGAGGGTCGTGATCCCAGTGAGCGGGCCTGATCATGACGAATTGCCCCGGAGTCCAGCTCCAGCCGGGGGGGCTCAGCTTGAGGGTGTGAAAGCGAGAGTCTTTGGAAGAGGTCAGGGCCAGGACCTTGAGGGTGGTGCAGGCCGGACCAGAGGTTGCTGCCGTGTTCATGAGGGCTGTCCTTCAAGGAGTTGCTGGGCCAGAACCTGGCCCTGCTCCCCTCCCCCGGCCATTCTGGCCAGCTCGGCAAAGATTTCAGGGGAAGAGAGCCTCATGCACTGGGTGAAGGTCTCGTTGTTCTGGACCATTTTTTTGACCTGGAAGTGCCGGTCTGCCAGGCAGGCCAGCTGAGGCCAGTGGGAGATGAGCAGGACCTGCTGCTTTTCGGCCAGCTCCTGAATGCGCCTTCCGACCTGGCCGAGGATCATCCCTCCGATGCCGGCGTCCACCTCGTCAAAGATCAGGGTGGGCAGGTCCTCTTCAGCCATAAGGCCCACCAGGGCCAGAAGGAACCTGGACAGCTCGCCTCCGGAGGCGATCTGGTCCAGAGGCTGAGGGGACTGGCCGGGATTGGGTACCCACATCAGCCTGGGCCGTTCTTCAAAGATTCCCGGCACGACCTCCTGGGACGTGAACTCGAAGACCACCTGGACCTGATCGGAAAATCCGAGGTTCTTCAGCCCTGTTTCCAGCCGTTGCTGCAGGCTTGCGGCAGCCTCATGCCTGGCCTGGGTCAGCTCCCTGGAGGCCTGCTCCAGCCGCTGCCCAACCTGCCCGATCCTGCGCTCCAGCTGCTGTAGGTCGAGCTGGCACTGGTCCAGAAAGGACAGGTTGTCCTCGATCTCCCTGTGCATGGACAGGATGGCTGAAAATGGCTTGTTCATCTTGCGCTGCAGCTGGCTGAGCTCCCAGAGCCTGGACTCGATGCGCTCCAGCTCGGTGTCGCTTTCATGGGGCAGGGGCTTTTGCCGCAGGGCCAGGTCGAAATCGGACAGGAGGTGGCGAAAATCCTCCAGCTGTTCGGCAAAGGGGGTTATCTCCGGGTCTGACTCCCCAAGGCGGGCCGCTTCCCGCTGCAGGTCGCGGACCGAGTTGAGCACCTGGCTGCCTTCGCCATGGAGCAGGTCAAGGCAGCGCTGCACGCCTTCCATGTTTTTGGCCTGGTCCTGGAGGAGCTGCTTGTGGGACTCAAGCTCGTCCATTTCGCCTTCCCTGGGGCCGACCTTGTCGATCTCGGCCTTCTGGTACTCCAGAAAGTCCCGTTTTTCCGAGAGCTGTCTGGTCTTGTCCTCGAGCTCGTCCTTTTCCCTGCTCAGCTGTTTGAACTCGGACAGGGCCTCGGACCAGGCCTGTTTGATGGACATGTCAACGGCACTGTCCACAATCTGGGTGTGGGTGGCCGGCTTGAGCAGGCGCTGCTGAGCGTGCTGGCTGGTGTGGATGACCAGCCTGGAGCGCAGCTCGCGGATTTTGTCCTGGGAGCTCAGGGAATCGTTGATGGACAGCCTGCTCCGGCCGCTGTCGGCCATGAGCTCACGGCGCAGGGCCATGTCCCCTTCAGGGAGGACGAACAGGGCTTCCACCTGGGCCTTGTCCTGGCCCGGGCGGACCATGTCCGGGCGGAGCTTGTCCCCCAGGATGAAGTCCAGGGCCCGGAGGATGAACGATTTACCGGCTCCGCTCTCCCCGGTCAGGACATTCAGCCCGGGGGAGAACTCGAGCTCCATGTCCTGTATCAGGGCCAGGTTTCGGATGCGCAGGAATTCAAGCATAGGAGAAGCACATTGGCCACACTGTTTGGTTTTTGAAATCAAGAAAGACGCGCATCAACCCTCCAACTCAGAGGGATGCTGATTGATGTCCTGTATCGGCCAATTGGGTTGGGCGAACTGTACCAAGAAAAAAAAGAAGAGGCCAGAGCTGGCGGAAAGAGATTGTGAAAAAAGACACGATCTCAAAAAAGTAAAAAAATGAGAGAGGTAAAGAAAAAAGATTGCAAAGGCGACCAGACGGCAATTCGTGGTTGACAACAGCCTGGGTCTTTGGATATGTTCCCTAGTTCCAGTGGGGCTGTAGCTCAGTTGGGAGAGCGCCTGAATGGCATTCAGGAGGTCGTCGGTTCAATTCCGTCCAGCTCCACCACTTATCTGCAATAAATCGGGCACGTTAGCTTAAAGCCAACGTGCCCGATTTTCTTCATATATGCCCTTTTTTTCAAAAAAGGTAGCAAATAGGTAGCACAATCAGACCCTGTTGTAGTGATCCTGAAGCCTGCCCTGCAGGGTCTTTTTTCGCGCGCCGCTCACGTGGGTGTAGCGCTTGGTCATCCGGATGTCGTTGTGCCCGATCAGTTCCATCACTTCCGCCAGGCTGGCACCGGATTCGAGTAGGTTCGTACAATACGTGTGCCTTAAGTCATGGATCCGAAAGTCATGGATGTTGGCCAGCTTGCAGGCCTTTTTCCATGAATTCCTGATTTCCTTTATCCCTTCGCCATTCAAGTGGCAAAAGACCTTGTCCACCTTGAAGTCCGTGATCCGTTTCCGACGCCGGGCTTCTTCCAGATGCGCCCACCAAGCCTTCAAGGCTTCAGCATCCCGTTCGAGAATGGGCATCGTCCGTTCCATCTTGTTTTTGGTTCGATAGAAGCGGATGGTCATTCGCTTGAAGTCGACATTTTTCCAGGACAGATCCAGCAGTTCCTGAATGGCTGACCCGGTGTCCGCGCCGAGAAGGATAATCGCCGGCAGGTAATACTTGCCCCGAGTCTTCTGGGCGTTCTTCACCAGCTTGACGATCTCGTCAGGCTGCAGGAACCGGTTCCGCTCGTGGTGCTTTTCGGAAAAGTACCCCATCTTCGCTGTCGGGTTCTCCGGAACAGCTTTCATTTCCACAGCCCTTTGGAAGACCTGCTTGATGATGAACAGCCGCCGATTTGCCGAGGCATTTGAAAGCGTTGCGGCAAGGTCATACCGGTAGTCATCGATCTGTTCTTTGGTGATCTTCAAGGCGAGCGTCTCGCCGAACTCCCGGTTCACAGCCTTCAAATTCGCCAAGTAATCATCGACGGTCTTTTGGCTGAGCTGCTTCGCCCCAGCCTTCTTGAGCCAGATCTTTTCGCATTCCTTTCCGATGTCGGCAAAGGTCAGCGGCTGCCATTTGTTCTTCTTCAGATCGATTTCAAGGACACGGCCGTGATCGATCAGGTATTCAAGTTCCTG
>CAYOID010000017.1:0-9366 GCA_964403955.1 uncultured Desulfohalobiaceae bacterium
ATGGATCCAGGGCATGAAAGAGGGGGATTACGCCGGGGCGGGAAGATAGCCAAGTTCGTGGAGTACATGTGGGGCTGGCAGGTGACGACTCCCCAGGCAAATGATCAGGTCAAGTGGAAACACATCTATGAAGGTGCGGTTGCATCTTGAGTTTTTGCAGCCGCATCATTACAAGGTGCTGCGCACCCCCGCGAATACATCACAATCAAGGGAAGAATATGAAGCATATCCCTATTGTCATGGCCGCATTCGGGACCACTACCCGGGCCAGGCGGACCTATGATCTTCTGAATGCAAAGGTCAAAGAGACCTTTCCGGATCACTCGGTACAATGGGCCTTTACCTCCCGCATGGTCCGGGACCGGATCGAGAGCAACCAAGGGCAGAGCTACAGGCATACGCATCAGGTTTTGGAGGAGCTTGCCCGGGCCGGGCATGAGTGGGCGGTAGTCCAGTCCCTGCACCTGGTCTGCGGGCACGAGTTCGATCGCCTCGTGGAGGAGGTCAAGGCTTGCCCTGTTCGGACCTCCATCGGCCTGCCCCTCCTGGATTCGCCGGATGACTATCTGGCCGGGCTCAAGGCCCTGTTGGACGAAGTGCACGCAGCAGAGGATGAAGCCCTTGTTCTGGTTGGCCATGGAACGGACCATGCCATCTGGGCCGCCTATCCGGCCCTGGAAAGCTTGGCCCGGAAGCATTTTCATGGTCAGGTCTTTGTGGGTACAGTGGAAGGCTGCCCTGAGGCGGAAGAGGTGGTCCAGGACGTGGTTCGGGACGGATTTGCCCGAGTCTGCCTGGTGCCATTTATGCTGGTGGCCGGGATTCATTTTCAGGAAGACTTGTGCGCGGACGAAGAAGGCTCCTGGAAGTCCATGTTTGAGAGCCACGGGCTGGAGGTCCGGCTGGAATCCCGGGGCTTGGGGGAGTTGCCTGGCACCTGGGATATTTACTGCCGCCATATCCAGGAAGCCCTGGATGTGATCCCGGATCGGGTGGACGAGTAGCAGCCTTTTGGGGAACCGGTCTGTTTAATTCTTCGGCCGAGCGATGACAGCCTATTTGATGATGTGCATGACTCACGCGAAAATCGGTGCTGAATGACAAGGGTGTTGCCTTGTTTACCAGACCAGCCTTACAGAGTAGTGGGCAAAGGCCTGATCAGAGGTGACGATAGGCAGGTCCTCAATCTGACCCTGGGCGATAAGCATACGGTCAAAGGGTATGGGTATCCAAAAGATACGCTGAGTTGTGTCCGATTATTGATCCCATGCATTCAGCTCGTCTTTTGGAAGAGACTCAAAAAAAGAATCATCTATCCATCCGTCTATAAGGCCTGGAACCCGGGGTTGCATGTCTTCCAGGGGGAGAAGTCGCGCATAAGGTTTGCCGCCCTTGGCTAAGATGATCTCTTCCCCTTCATGAGCCCTTTTCAATAACTTGGAAAGATGGGTTTTGGCTTCGTGGACATTGATAATCGTCGGCATAAAGTCCTCCTCAAACAAATATGGACTAAGCTCATGACTAAGTCAAGACGCGATGTGGACTGATTCGCGCATGAAGCAAGCGGGATTTTATATCCCTCGCAGCTGAGGGCAGCGTGCAAATTGATTTTCATACGAGCCCTGCCTTTGGCAAGACTGGATCATGGGAATGTGACTGAAGAGGTATCAACGTATTTGGGTGATGAGAAGACAATGCCCTTTCCACAAAGCTCTTTTTGTCCAGACAGTCCCCATTTGGAGATCGCACTGGTGTTGACAGCACTTCTTGCGACCCTCACCGCCCTGGTTTGGGTCCAGCCAATCCAAGCCAGGACTATCATGGACGAGCTCGGCCGGGAGGTTGAGGTTCCCGAGCATCCGGAAAGAATCGTGGCCCTGGCCCCCAGCCTGACCGAGTGTGTGTTCGCCCTGGGCCAGGGGGACCGGGTTGTGGGGGTGACCACGTTCAGCAATCATCCCGACCAGGCCCAGTCTCTGCCCAGGGTCGGCTCTTATGTCAATCTCGACCTGGAGCGCATCGTCGGGCTCCAGCCAGACTTGTGCCTGGCCACCAAGGACGGCAACCCGATCAGGGTCATCCGTCAGCTTGAGGGTCTGGGGGTTTCAGTGTATGCCCTGGACCCCAGGGATCTTGAGGCGGTCATGCAGACCCTGGTCAAGCTGGGCTGGATGCTTCAGTGCGAGCAGAAGGCCTCCCGGGTCGTGGCCGATATGCAGCAAGAGATAGAAGCCGTCCAGGACCGGGTCCAGGCTTCAACGAACAGGCCGCGGGTCTTTTTCCAGATCGGCATTTCGCCAATCGTGTCTGTGGGCAGCAACACCTTTGTCCATGAGCTGATCACGCTGGCCGGAGGTGTGAACCTGGCTGCCGGGGCCAAGGACTACCCGCGCTATTCCCTGGAAGAGGTCCTGGTCCTGGATCCGGACATCATGGTCATCAATTCCATGACTAAGGATAGTGCCCTGCTGCAGGAAACCATGGCCATGTGGAAGCAGTACCCGCAGATTCGGGCGGTCAAGCACAATCGGGTCTTCACTGTCAATTCCGATGTCTTCAACCGGGCCTCCCCGAGACTGGTGAACGGGTTGAGAATCCTGGCCGACCTGCTTCTGAGGCCGGCCGGTGCCACCCGAACCTCCAGGGAAGAGTGAATGGACAGGAGCGGATTGATCAGAATGGCGACCATGGTCCTGGCCCTCTTCCTGCTTCTGGCTGGGCTCATGTTCCTGGGGATCGGGGCCGGTTCCACAGGTTTTCAGCTTCAAGACGTGTTCGCTACCTTGATGAGCCCGGCTGCCGCTGATGGGGTCTTAAAAACCATCATCTGGGAGATCCGGTTCCCGCGGGTGGTGCTCGCCGCCTGCGTGGGCGCGGCCCTGAGCGTCTCCGGTCTTGTCTTTCAGGCCCTGCTGCGCAACCCCCTGGCCGAACCCTACATCCTGGGCATCTCCGGTGGGGCCTCGGTGGGGGCTGTCCTGGGCATGATGCTCGGTCTGGCCTTCTTTCCCGGGGTCACCCTCTTGTCCTTTGCCGGGAGCATGTCCACCCTGGGGCTGGTGATCGTCCTGTCCTCCGGCCGCCGCCTGTTGCGGGAAAACAGCCTGCTTTTGGCCGGGGTCATGGTCAATGCCTTTTGTTCAGCGATCATTGTCTTCCTCCTGTCCATCTCCTCCCACACCAAGCTCCAGCAGGCCCTGTTCTGGCTGATGGGGGATTTGTCCAACACCCAAAGAGGTCATGTGCTGGGCCTTGTGGTCCTGCTGATTCCGAGCCTGGTGCTCATCGGAATCTTTTCAAGGCCCATGAATCTCCTTCAGATGGGCAAGGACACCGCCTCCAGCCTGGGAGTCAATGTCCGGGCTGTCAGCCTGACCCTGCTCGGGGTGAGCTCCCTGCTGGTCAGCGCGACGGTCTGCCTGGTGGGGCTGGTGGGGTTTGTCGGCCTGGTCATCCCCCACATCCTGCGCCTGATCATGGGCCCGGATCACCGGGCCCTGGTTCCGGGCTGCATCCTGGGCGGGGCGGCTTTCATGACCGGCTGCGACCTTCTGGCCAGGACCCTGCCTGCCCAGGGGGAGATGCCGGTGGGCGTTGTCACAGCCCTGATCGGGGCCCCCTTGTTCGTCTATCTCCTGTCGCGATCCTCATGACTGATTCAGCCCTCTGCATCCACCAGCTGGCTTTTGCCTACGACCAGGTCAAGGTCTTTGAGAACCTGAACTTTTCTGTCTCCAAGGGGGAGTTCTTCATCATCATCGGGCCGAATGGTTCGGGAAAGACGAGCCTGGTCAAGTGCCTTTCCGGTCTGGAAAAGCCCAGAACGGGGAGGGTGGAGATCCTCGGCCGGGACATCACCTCATTCAACCGGCGCAGCCTGGCCATGAAAATGGCTGTGGTTCCGCAGCAGGTCAACCTGCAGACCGAGTTCTCCATCTTTGAGACCGTGCTCATGGGCCGGTATCCTTTTCAGGGACTGCTGGGCATGGAGAGCAGAGAGGATCGGGAGCTTGCGGACAGGTCCATGGAAGTGACCGGGATTGGACACCTCAAAGATCGGAACATGAGTCAGCTCAGCGGCGGTGAGCAGCAGCGGGTGCTCATAGCCAGGGCTTTGTGCCAGGAACCCGAGATTCTGGTTCTGGACGAGCCCATATCCGCTCTTGACCTGGCTCATCAGGTCAGGATCATGGATCTGCTGGAAAGGCTGAACCGTGACAACGAGCTGACAGTGGTCATGGTGGTCCATGACCTGAATACGGCCTCGCTCTACGCCGACAGGATCCTTCTGCTCAGTGAAGGCGGCATGACAGCCCTGGGACCCCCTCAGGATGTGCTGACCTTTGACATCCTGGAAAAGGCTTTTGGATGCGTGATGCTGGTGGACCAGAGTCCGCTGGACGGGCTGCCCAGGATCACCACCATACCCGGACGGTACCTCAAGCAGTTTGGCCAAGGAGGGGTGTCTGGGTGAGGTTTCAGGCGGCTTCGCAGGCCTGACTGAAGAAGCTTTGTTTGATCGTTGAAAAAAACCAGTAGGCCATTCAGGATTTTTTTTCCAGGAAAGGCTTGACAACGGATACTCGGATGGGTAAATGATGGAGCTGCAGGGGATATCAAAATATCTTCATATGAACATAAAATGAATATCGTAAAAATCTTCAAAGCCCTGGCAGATGAAACCCGGCTCAGGATCTTCTGCCTCCTGCTGCACCACGAGTTCAATGTCAACGAGATGGTTCAGGCCATGGACATGGGACAGTCAAGAATCTCCAGGCATCTGAAGATCCTGTCCGAGAGCGGTCAGATATCCTCGAGACGGGACGGGAGCTTTGTCTACTATCACGGTGTGATCAACGAGGACAACAAGCAGCTCATTGACTTTATCCAGCAGCATATCGATGTCGATGCCGAGATTCAGAAAGACCTGGATCGGGCTGAGACTATCTTCCTGGAGCGAAAAAACCAAACCGCTCGATTCTTCAGCCGAGTGGCCGGATACTGGGAACAGCTCAGGGAGTCCATCTTCGGCGACCTGGACATCAACAGCTTGATCGCTGACAAAGCAGAACCGGGTAAGGTCCTGGTGGATCTAGGCTGCGGCACTGGCGAGCTGATCATGGCTCTGCACCACAAGGCCGAGAAGGTTATCGGCATCGACAGCTCACCGCATATGCTCGAACGGGCTGCCGGCAAGCTGCGCAGCAACGGCCGCAATGTGGAGCTCAGGCTGGGGGAGCTGGAACACTTGCCCATGGGGGACAATGCAGCCGACACCGCTGTTGTGAACATGGTCCTGCACCACCTCTCTGTTCCAGCTTCAGGCATCAGGGAGGCCTATAGAGTCCTCAAGCCGGATGGCAGGTTCATCATTGTAGATTTTGACAAGCACAATCAGGAGTGGGTTCTGGACAAGTTCGGAGGCCCTTGGATGGGGTTCCTTCCAGACGATATTGAACAGTGGCTCAAGGATGCCGGCTTTCATCTTCTGGAACAAGAGACCCTCCAGGTCAAGAACAGGCTGGGGATCAACCTCTTTGTGGCTGTCAGGCAGGAATGAGTTTTTTCCGGGGACCCTGTCCCTGTAACCATTAAGAAGGAGTAAGATTCAATGGACGTTGGACAACACTATGAAGTCAGAGATATGTCTCTGGCCCCTCAGGGCAAGAACAATCTTGAGCTGGCTGAGCTGAATATGGGAGCCTTGCTCGAGGTGCGCAAGCGCTTTGAGAAGGAAAAGCCTTTACAGGGCATCCGGGTAGGATTGGCCCTGCATGTGACCAAGGAAACAGCGATCCTGGTCCGGACGCTCATGGCCGGTGGGGCAGACGTGGCCATTACCGGCTGCAATCCGCTGTCCACTCAGGACGACGTGGCAGCCGCCCTGGCCGAAGAAGGCGTCAAGGTCTGGGCCTACAAGGGCGAGAGCGGTGAAGACTACTATCGCTACATTGAAAACGTGATCAAGTTCAAGCCCCAGATCACCATTGACGACGGGTGCGACCTGGTTTCGGAGATCCACAAGAAGCATGCCCAGCTCATCCCGGAGATCATCTGCGGCTGCGAGGAAACCACGACAGGCATCATCCGCCTCAAGGCCATGGAAAACGACAATGCCCTGAAGTACCCGATGATCGCGGTCAACGACAACAAAACCAAGCACCTCCTGGACAACTACTACGGCACAGGCCAGTCCTCCATTGACGGGATCACCCGGGCCACCAACCTGCTCTGGGCCGGTAAGACGCTTGTGGTCAGCGGCTATGGAAGCTGCGGCCGCGGTGTGGCCCTGAAGGCTGAAGGGCTGGGGGCCAATGTGGTGGTCACCGAAGTGGACAGCTTCCGGGCCCTGCAGGCCGCCTACGACGGCTACCGGGTCATGCCAATCGAGGAAGCGGCCAAAATCGGGGATGTGTTCTGCACGGTGACCGGGAACAAGCACGTTCTCAGCTTTGAGCACATGAAGCTCATGAAGCACGGAGCCATCCTGGCCAACTCAGGGCATTTCGACAATGAAATCGAACTGAAGACATTGAACGAAAAGGCCAGCTCCAAACGCCAGGTCCGGCCTTCAATGGAAGAGTACGTCCTGGACGGGAAAAAGCTCTTTGTCCTGGGTGAAGGGCGGCTGGTCAACCTGGCTGCTGCCGAAGGGCATCCCAGCGAAGTCATGTCCACTTCATTCTGTGGACAGGCCCTGGCCTGCGAATTCGGGGTCAAGAACCGGGGCAAGATGGAAACAAAGGTCCTGCAGCTCCCAGTGGAGCTGGACGACGAGATCGCCGGCCTGCAGCTCAAGGCCATGGGCGTGGAAATCGACACCCTGACCAAGGAACAGGAAAAGTACCTCAATTCCTGGGAAGAAGGCACATAATCAATTTGACGAGGGGTCTTTGACCCCTCGTCAAATTGAATTGTTGACATGGACCTATCTTTTGTCTAGCCTCTTTTCACGTTCAGGTGCTCCGCACATCGTGTTGCGGACTGAAAAGGGAACCCTGTGCGAATCAGGGACGGGCCCGCCGCTGTGATCGGGGACGAAAGCCGCAGAGAGCCACTGCCGGGAAACTGGCGGGAAGGCGCGGCAAGTAGGGAGATCCGAGAGTCAGAAGACCTGCCTGGATGATGGGACAGAACCTTCGCGGAGGTGAGGTGTCCGTGTGATTGAGGGTCAAAAAAGGGACAACCCTGAATCGATGATGTATCGATTCAGGGTTTTTTTTTTTGAACAGGAGGAGATGACGATGAAGAGTGGCACAATTGTCTATGTCCTGAGCCAGAGTTCGGATCTGGACACCTCCGGTCTTAAGGCAGAGGTCGGCCGTTTGCCTCTATCCGGGAAGCTTTGCCTGGCAGTCGATATCGAAGAGGTCGTCGATCGCTGGTTTGAGCTTACCGTGCAAGGCATGAAGAACATCACCTGTCTTTTGGCCGAGAAGGGGGATCAGGGTCTGCGACTGACCGGACGAGAGCTTCGTCTGTGCGGCTGATGATCCCAGCCTGAGAATCTTTTCCTTCCCATAGCCCGGGCTCACATGAGCCCCACACTCCCTTGGCCGTCCCGGAGTTCCCACGCCGCTCCGGGGCGGTTTTTTTTTACGACTGGATGAAACGCGTCAGTTCATAGTAGGAACGGACATCACGCCCGGAGTTGAGCAGGCCGATTCACTCCGATTCCCGCTCTTGGGTTTCAATCCTGTCCAGATCCATCCTGCCTTCTGTTCTGCCCGGGTTGGACTTCAACTCCAGTTCGATCAGCTTCTGGTACTTAGCCTCGATGCTCAAGGCCAGTTTGTCTTTGCTGGACGAACTGGTCGACTGAGAAAACGTCGGGTTGGAGCTTTTCCAAGAACCCCTTGCTTTTACATGTTTTTCAAAGTATGTAAGAAAAAACTCCACGACTCCATACATGGAGCCGAATCAAGGGGCAAAGTTCGATCAGTATGCCCGGCCAGGGGCTGCCCAGACATGTTTAACTTTTTGAGTGAGATGAGCATATCCCTCATGCGTCACGGGGAGCCGGATTTTCCTTCAGCTTCCCAGAAGATAACTTCTCATCAATTTCAGGAGTTTTGGGAGCTTTATAATCAAAGCGGCCTGTCAACGCTGTCGCGTCCAGCTGGCACCATCCTGGGCAGGTTCCAGGGCTGCAAAGCGGTTGTGGCCAGCAATCTCAAGCGCTCACTGGAGTCTGCTACTGTCTTTACAAAGCAAAAACCCATGATTGTCAATCCGCTGTTTCGCGAGGTTGACCGGCCTTACTTGCACGTTCCCTTTGTCCGGCTCCGGCCCAAGTCATGGGTCTATCTGTTCATTGCCCTCTGGCTGCTGGGAGTGATGGACCGCTTGAGCTCCTTTCAGGAGGCCCGGGGCAGGGCCAAAGCCTGTGCCCGGGAGCTGATCAGGTACTCCGAGCATTACGGCCATGTCCTGCTGGTTGGACACGGGTACATGAACACCTATATCCGCAAGGAGCTTGCGGATGCCGGCTGGAGGGGGCCGGGCATACTGAATGCCGATTACTGGTCCTACGTCACCTATACGAAGAACAACAGCGGGTGCTGATCACATGGGACGGTGGTTCATCACGGCTGGATTCATCCTGGTGGTTGTCGGGGCGATCCTGCACTTTACCCCCTGGATGCTCAATTGGTTCGGGAAGCTGCCTGGCGACATCCGCATCGAGTCCGGGAGAACTCAAGTCTTCATTCCCATCACCTCCATGGTCCTGCTGAGCATCCTGCTGACCCTGATCATCAACATCTTCAAGCGCTAGCCGTGTTCAACGCAGCCTCTGACCGGGCTGAACAATGCAAGTTGAACAGCAGAAACAACCACAGTTCATACACGTCTTTCATCTCCAAGATACGTCTTGTCCTCCGGAGGTGGCCACGGGATGTCCAAGATTCGAAAAAGAGCCATAGAGGGGCTTTGCATCGGGGACACCTTCACGGTCTCCCGGACCTTCAGCCAGCAGGACGTGCTGAGGTTTGCCGACATGTCCCTTGACTACAATCCTGTCCATTTTGACGACCGCTTTGCCAGGGTGAAGAACCTTGAGAACCGCATCTGCCATGGCCTGCTGGTGGCCAGCCTGGTCACGGAAATTGGCGGCCAGATCGGCTGGCTGGCTTCGGGCATGGACTTCAAGTTCAAAAAACCGGTCTACATGGGGCAGACAGTGCACTGCCGGTTCACCATCACCGACATCGACGAAAGGGGACGGGCCAAGGCCGAGGCGGTGTTCACCACAGAGGAGGGGACACCCGTCATGGAGTGCCGGATCAGCGGCATTTTGCCCGGCAATGAAGAAAGACGGGTCATGGAAGACATGGTGTCCGAGGGCGACCCCACGAACAAGCTGGC
>CAYOID010000017.1:9466-10863 GCA_964403955.1 uncultured Desulfohalobiaceae bacterium
CTGAAAAGCTTTCAGGTTGCTCAACTGGTCTACGACGTGACAGTCCGGTTCTGCGACCGCTACATCAACAAGAGGAGCCGCACTCACGATCAAATGGTCCAGGCGGCTCGATCAGGGGTGCAGAACATTGCCGAGGGCAGCAAGGCCTCAGGGACCTCCAGGAAGACCGAGCTCAAGTTGACCAACGTAGCCCGGGCCAGTCTTGAAGAGCTTCGGCTCGACTATGAGGATTATCTTCGCCAGCGAGGAATGGTCCGTTGGGAGAAAAACGATCCGCGCCGTGTTGAACTCATTGATCGACGATGTGCGACTGTGGATGAGGTTGCGGCCTGGGTTCGTGGGGTCCATGACAGGATTGGACAGCGGGGACAAGATCGTCATCCTGGAGAGTCCATGAAGTCCATAGAGTCCACTCGGTCCAGATATTCAGAAATAGCTGCAAATGGAGCTTTAACATTGATTGCAGTTGCGTGCAGCCTCTTAGACCGACAGCTTGTCGCTCAAGCTGAGTCCTTTGAGCAAGAAGGAGGTTTCACCGAAAGAATGTATCAGAGGCGGATACAGTCCCGCAGGAAGGGGTAACAGCGATTCTGATAACTTTTTGCGTTGGATATGGATCGCCAGAATTGTATTTTCTATCCCCTCAAACCATTCAACCCTCGGAGGCGTCATGCCGTTTGTGAACATCAAGATCACCAGGGATGGAGCAACCGCTGACCAGAAGTCCGAGCTCATCAAGGGGGTGACCGATCTGCTGGTCAGGGTCCTGGACAAGAACCCGGCTACAACCGTGGTGGTCATCGACGAGGTCGAGACCGACAACTGGGGCATAGGCGGCGAGTCGGTGACCGAAAGACGAAGCCGGGGACAGTGATTGACAGTGCGGTCATGCACTTCGATCATTTCATCAGAGCCGCCTGTTCAGGACGGGACCTTGAATGGCGCAAGTACAGGCGGGCCAGCCGAAAAAGGGTCCTGGACCGCATCCACGCCCTGGACCTGAGGGGGTACGAAGACTACCTCCAGCACCTGGACACGCACCCGGAGGAGGCGGCCCGGCTGCCCAACCTGCTTCGGGTCACGGTGAGCCGGTTTTTCCGGGACCGGGAGTGCTGGCAGGAGTTGGCCGAACAGGTCATTCCAGGGCTCATATCCCAAAGCCGGGACACGACCCTGCAGGCTTTGAGCATTGGTGCCTGCGGAGGGGAAGAGCCCTACTCCCTGGCCCTGATCTGGGCGGAGCATATCCAGCCTGCATTTCCCGAGTACTCCCTGGCCATAACCGCCATGGATCTGGACTCTCCATCCTTGGCTCGAGCCGGGGAGGCCTGGTATCACCGCTCGACCCTGCGGGAGGTCCCGGAAGAGATCAAGGCCAGGTGGTTCCTTCCGGAAAA
>CAYOID010000017.1:10963-45029 GCA_964403955.1 uncultured Desulfohalobiaceae bacterium
TCAGGCTGCTTTGCGGTGAAAAAGTGACCGGCCGGCCTCATTCAGGGCTCTTATAAGATACTCAACTCTGATGCGGCTGCAAAAGTTCAAGGAGCAGCCGCCATGATGTAAAATCCACGGGTTCAGTCTTGCCTGAGGCAAAACTGAATTCAAACCCCATATGTCAGCTTTGCCTCAGGCAAAGCCGGTATCTGCGAAGTCTTATGATCACCTTGATTTTGTATCTTCTCCTGGCAATTCTGGTATCCTTTTTCTGCTCCCTTGCAGAGGCGGTCCTCCTGTCGGTCAACTCCGCCTATGTCGGGGCGATGAAAAACAGCCCGGGGCCTGGAGCCAAGGCGCTGCAGGAGCTGCACGCCAGTCTGGACCGCCCTCTGGCAGCCATACTGAGCCTGAACACAGTGGCCCACACCATTGGCGCGGCCGGGGTAGGGGCCCAGGCTGCCATCGTGTTCGGCAACCAGTTTGTCGGGCTGACCTCAGCGGTTTTGACCCTGCTCATCCTCGTCTTTTCCGAGATCATTCCCAAGACCCTGGGGGCCAGTTACTGGAAAGCCCTGGCCCCATCCCTGGCGGTCTCGATCGTGTGGCTGACCCGTCTTTTGACCCCTCTGGTCTGGCTTTCAGAAAGGATCACCAGGCTTTTTGCAGCCCCGGAAAAAAGCGTCTGGAACTTCAGCCGGGATGAACTGGAAGCCATGGCCGAGATCGGTGTGGAGGAGGGCAACCTGCACGTGAAAGAGCTCAGGGTGGTCAAAAACTTGATGCGGCTGCATCGCCTCACTGTGCGGGACATCATGACCCCTCGCTCAGTGATATTTGCCGTTCCTGAGGAGGTGACCGTCCGCAGCTTTTTTCAGGCCCACGCAAATCAGCCATTCTCCCGAATACCGATTTACAGCGGCAGTCAGGACAACATATCCGGATACGTCCTGAAGAACGACCTGCTCATGGCCCAGGCCAGGGATGAGTTTGACCGGCCTTTGCTTGATTTTATCCGGCAGTTTCCGGTTATCCCGGACATGATTTCAGCCTTCCAGGTCTTTGATCGCCTGGTTCACGAACGGAGCCATATCCTTCTGGTCATTGACGAGTATGCAGACTTTCAGGGCGTAGTCACCCTGGAGGATGTCATGGAAACCTTGATCGGATTGGAAATCATCGATGAGCAGGACACGGTGGAAAACATGCAGGATCTGGCCCGAAAGAAATGGACTGAACGTATGGCTGCCCTGGGCATCGATAGGCAGATTTTGAGCGGAAGAGAGGCCTGATGCAGTGGAGTGGGCAGCGGTACAGGACAAGGGCTGAACCGTGGGTGAGCTTTTTTCATTTTATTGACAGGGCCGTCTTGACTTTGTCCCCGGCAGGCACGATAATATGAATGCTGATACAAGTTCTTTCGCAATGGGGAGCATGGCACGATTGATCCAGCTCACCCCCAACGCGGGGGCGGTGCCGACCCTTTCGGCCAGCACGCAGGGTGACGTCCTGCATGACCTCTCAGGAGGAAGCCATGTTTCTCATTATCTCTGCAGCCTGCCTTTCATTGAGCGTTCTCTTCTTGTATGCCGCTCTTGTCGGTACCAGGTCCCGAAAGAGAACCGTTCTGTCAGGGGATTTTGCCATCGGGTCTGTGTACATCCCGGCAGTGATCGGATTCGGGGCCATGGGTCTGGCGTTTCTGGCCGAGCCTCTTCAAGCATCTGGACGTACAGCCCTGACGTGGGAGCATGTGGTCTGGTCCCTGGGAATTCTGGCCGGGGCCGGCTCTCTCTCTGTCGTGGTGCACAGGAAATTGAAGAAGCTTCCAGAGTTGGCTGAATCTGCTGTGGTCATGGAGACCGCGCAGGCGGCCGGTCATGGATTCGAGCCCCCGGACGAAGGCAAGGCTGCCTGAAATCAGTCCCACCGTCAGCAGCCCGATTCGTCGGCACCCCTCTGACAGCCTGCAACGAAAAAGCCCCCGTTTCCGGGGGCTTTTTCGTGTCCTGGACAGGTTCACCGGCCCATTTCAGTCTTGAGCCGGGTCGATTCGAGATCCTGGAGGTCATTTTCTGGCCTTGACGAACAGGTTGACGCCCTGCTCTTCGCTCAAAACCTCGACTCTGCTCCAGGAGCCGCTGGCCCTGAAAAGGCCCTGGAGCTCGTCCTCATTCCTGTGAATGAGCTTCCACTGCAAAATGTGATCCATAAAGGTCTTGTCGGGATTTCTGGGGCCGAAGTTCCCGATGATCAGGGTGCCGCCCGGCTTGAGCTGGTTGTGGCACTTGGAGATCAGGGTCTGGAAGAGCCGCTTGTCCAGATAGTCCGTCAGACCGGCGGAGTAAATGAAATCCTGGGCTCCAAACTCATGGTCCACCCGTCCCAGGGACCATTTGACCAGGTTTTCGGCCATGTACTTGACGGCGGCTCCATGGCTGAAGCTCCTGATGATCCGACTGGCGTGCTCAAGGGCTTGAGGATCGGCGTCCACGCACAGGGCGCGGACCCTCTCCGGACGCGGACAATCCTTGAGGAAGTCGGCCAGCTCCCGGCAGGGTCCGCAGGCCAGGTTCAGGATTTGAAATGGCTGACCGTTCCCGGTATGGTCTTTGTAAAGCCTCATCAGCTGCTCCTTGAGCAGCAGCCGCCTTCCCCGGACAGCCCTGGAAGCTGCGGAGTCCAGGCAGTAGCGGTCAACCAGGAGCCCCAGCTTGCCGTCGCCCTGGGGGGTGTTCTCGTAGATCATCTCCATCATCAGGTAGTCGCCGGCATAGCCTTTGGGCTTGTAGTAGGCCCGTTCGGCAAACCTGGAGCGGAGAAAATAGGGGTAAATCTCCTTGAACACGTACCCCCAGACATGGTCTCTGTCGCTTCGGTCCTGGAGATCCCGGTCCAGCCGGCCCATATCCGAGATGAATTCGTTCAGGATGTGATTGCAGGAACGCTGGAGTGACGGCGGAACAGTCGGCTCAGGGTCTTTCTGCAACTGGTGGGTGAGGTCGAAAAAGCTGGCCTTGAACCGTTCGACCATGGGGTTGACCATTTCCCAGGCAGAGGTCCGGAAAAAGGAGTTGGGCAGGGGAACGGACTGGTGATAGCTCCTGCGGCCTGTGGTCAGGGACGCGGCAAAAGCTGTGAGCGGCTCTCTCTCCTCCAGGATCCTCCTGAACTTGAGGCAGATGTTTCGGGCCATGAACTCCATGAACCGGCCATGGATCAATGGCTCTTCGGCTTTGAGCCTTTCAATGGACTGGAGGTCGAAAACAAGGATCTGGGTCGGCTCGATAGCCCGGATGTCCCGGACCCGGGAGATGCCGTCAAAAAAGCCTATCTCCCCGACAAAGCTGTGAGCCCCGATGATGGCCACGATGATCCTGGTCTCGCGGGCAGAGTAGGACACTTCGATGGCCCCTTTTCGTATGTAGTAGAGGTGCCTGGAATCCTGGCCTTTGAGGACGATCCTGTCGTTTGGGGCGCAGTCAATCGTTGTGGCATAGGGCTGGAGCTCTTCAGAGAGGAGACGCCCTGCTTCCCGCTGACAGGCAGGGTCCAGGCCGGCATGGTCTGATCGGGTTGCTGCGGCTTGATGATCGCTCATGGTCCAGTTCGTTCCTCAGGGTTGATGTCAGCTTTGCCTCTGGCAAAGCTGACATATATTCGGTTTGAATTGAAGAGGATTCAACTCCCGGATGTTTCACCCTGTGCTTGACCGTCACGACGATCAGGCTGAACAGGGAAAAAACGATTCGAATTCTGTTTTTTTGCAATATCCGGGCCCTTTGTCGGGGCTTGGTTCATACAGCTTGCCGGAAGCACAGCCAAAAGGAGAGAATCGTGAATCTGCGTCTCACTTTGCAAGGTTTCGATCTCCTGCTCATGGAGGCAGCGGTCTCAGAAATCATGGATCAGAGGAAGGATGTTGCTGTTCATCCCCGACTGGGGGCGGCTCCGTGCCTCTACGACCCTGTGGGCCAAGAGGTCCTGAAGGAGCTCTACCAGGGTTTCATCAATGTTGCCAGGCAGGGCGGTTTGCCGCTCCTGGTCACGGCCCCGACCTGGCGGACCAACCTGGAAAGGGTGGCCGAGGCCGGAGTCAACCCGGAGATCAATCGTCACGGGGTGGATTTCATCAAGTCCATCCGCGATCAGGCCGGGGACTCTGCTTCCATGATATCAGTCGGCGGTCTGCTGGGCTGCAAGAACGACGCCTATAAGCCGGAGCAGGGGCTGAGCCCGGATCAGGCCGAGAAGTTTCACTCCTGGCAGGCCGAACGTCTGGCCGCGGCCGGGGCGGAGTACCTCATGGCAGCCACTCTGCCGGCAGTGTCCGAAGCTCTTGGCCTGGCCAGGGCCATGGCAGCTACAGGAGTGGATTTCATCGTCAGCTTTGTCATCAACAGACAGGGTTGCATTCTGGATGGGCATACTCTGGCAGAGGCATTCCAGATCATCGATGAGGGCTGCAGGCCCCAGCCACTGGGTTACATGGTCAACTGCGCCTACCCTTCATTCATTCAGGCCGATTCCGAGCCGCAGAACGTCTTTTCCAGGCTCATCGGCTATCAGGCCAACGGCTCTTCCCTTGACCATGCCGAGCTGGACAACGCCGACGGGATGCTTGCGGACGATCTCTCAGACTGGGCCGGGCGAATGATGGCCTTGAATCAGCGTTTCGGGATCAAGATCCTGGGCGGGTGCTGCGGGACCACAAGCGAGCACCTGAAAGCCCTGGTCAGCCTTGCCCCCGGCAAAGCCGGCAAATCTGGTTTTGACTGAACAGGAACCATAGGGAATTGCGCTGAACCTGTTTGACCTTGAGCCTCAATCCCGGCGTGTTGCCCGGCTGTATCGAACATGCTAGATCAAGGTCATGGCATTCAGGAAGAAACGCATCTCCTCCGGTGTTCCCCAGCTTGACCGCCTGCTGGGCAACCTCTTCATCGGGGACAACGTGGTCTGGTACGATGAAGCCGGAAGCCTGGCCCTGCTCTTTGGTGCGGCCCTGATTCGGGAATCGCTCTCCAGGAAGAAAGCGGTCGTCTTTATCAGCTTTGACCGTTCCCCGCGCAACCTCCTGGACCAGCTCGGGCCTCTGGCCCAAACCCCGCACCTGACCATTCTGGATTGCTTCACCAACGGCAAAGGCAACGGTTCAGAAGTCTTTGCCGACTTTTATGACCAGGACGGCCTGCAGAGGCCTTTTCAGATCGTCAGGGTCAAGAACCCCGGAGACCCGGACCAGGTGGCGGAAGCTGTCTACGGCCTGCACCGGCCTTTGTCCGGAGACGTCCGGTTCATTTTTGAAAGTCTGACCGGAATGCAGGACCTCTGGGGCGGCGAGGAGGCCGTGGCCAGATTCTATACCCGAACCTGTCCCCGTCTCTACGAGCTGGAAACCATTGCCTACTGGTTTCTGGAGAAAGGCGCCCATTCTTCCAGGCTCAAGGCGTCCATCAATCAGATCGCTCAGGTGGTCATTGAGCTGTCATTGCAGAGAGAGCGGTCGGCCTTGAGCATTCTCAAGGCTGAAAACCGTTTGATGGAGAACCTGAACAGGCCTTACCGATTCTGGAGCCATGGGACCGGCCTGCGTTTTGAGTTTGACAGGAGCGTTCCCGGTTTGAAGGATGTGGGCCACAGGGTTCGTGACTTTCGAACCAGGCAGGGCGTCTCCCAGAAGGAGCTGGCTCATCTGGCCGGGGTCACCCCGAGCACGGTCTCCCAGGTGGAGAGCGGCACCATGTCACCTTCACTGCCTGTGCTGTTCAAGCTGGCCGAAGCCCTGTCCGTGGGGGTGGAGTCCTTTTTCGCCGGCTGGCCGGGAAAGGTCAGGGGGCCGGTCTATCCTCTGAGGGATGCCAGGGAGATGGCCTTCAAGGAGGTGCCTCAGGGGTGCATCCACGGGCAGATGCTGATGCCCCTTGATGTGGAGTCCAGGGTAGAGCCTCTGCTGGTGGATGTGCCACCTGGACAGACGGTTCCAACTCATTTTAGCCAGCACAAGGGTGAAGAAATGGGATTTCTGATTTCCGGGCATTTGGAGGTGCAGATCGGGCACACCGATCATCAGCTTGGACCTGGCGACACACTCCATCTGACCAGCGAAAATCCCGGCCGATGGAGAAACCCTGGTACCGAGCCGGCCAGGCTGCTCTGGCTGAAGATCAAATGATCGCTTTCCCCGCCGGCCTTTTCAAAGGCCGGCGGGGAAAGCGGCGAGTCTCCTGAAGCGCTCAGAGCGCTTCAAGAGAGGAGGATTTTTCTGGCCGTCTCGTTGTTGCAGTCCGAGACATGCCGTATGCCGGTCTCCTGAGCCGTCTCCCGGTTGGCGGAAAAGATGTCGTTTCTGGAGATGTTCTGCATCTTGAACTTCCGGGCTCCGGCCATGAGCTGCTGCAGGCCGCAGGAGAGCTTGTCCGCCAGGGTCCACATAGCAATGGCCCCGTAAGGGATAGTCTTCATCTCCTCTCTGCCCACCTTTTTCTGGACATCGAAATAGGAAGCGAAGATCTGGTCTGCCGAACCGCCCAGATCCTTGATGGTCTTGGGCAGAGCATCCCAGTTCCCATTGCGGGCCTCCCTGTTTTCAGGGTGGAGGACCCCTTCGATGTTGGCTCCCAGGAATCCTGGGATCATCAGGGACCGTCCCATGCAGATCAGCTTGGTGTAAGGTGCCCCCAGGGCCAGGCCTTTGAAGATGGAGTCCTCCAGGGCAAAGCCGCCGGCAAAGGACAGGTCAACAACGGATTCCCCTTGCGAGGCCAGGAGATTGGCGTACTCATGGGCCTTGGCGTGGAGATTGATGGAGGGGACCCCCCAGCTCTGCATCATGTTCCAGGGGCTCATGCCGGTGCCGCCGCCCGAGCCGTCGATGGTCAACAGGTCAAGCCCGGCCTGGGAGGCGAACTTGATGGCCATGGCCAGCTCTTCCATGCCGTAGGACCCTGTTTTGAGGGAGATGCGCTTGAATCCCAGGGAGCGGAGGTAGTCCACAGTCTTCATGAACTCCTCCCGGACCAGCTCCACTGAACTGGTGTGCGTGGCCCCGAGGCGGCTGTGCCGGGCAAAGGAGGTGATGGCTCCATGCTCGAAGGCCTCCTGGACCTCCAGACTCTCCGGATCAGGATCAACGATGTAGCCCCGCTTCTTCAGGAACAGGGCGTAGTCCAGGCTGGTGACCTGGATCTCGCCCCCGATGTCCTTGGCCCCCTGCCCCCATTTGAGCTCGATGATACAGGTGTCGCCGTAGTGCTCAGCCACGTATTCGGCCACACCGTTTCTGGTGTCCTCCACATTGAGCTGGACAATGATGGCCCCATGTCCGTCAAAGTATCGCAAATAGGTTTTGATTCTGCGATCCAGTTCCGGGGCCTTGACCACTCTGCCGTTCTTGATTTCCGAGTCTCTGTCCACGCCGACGACATTTTCTCCGACCACAACCGGAATGCCCACCAGGGCCCCGCCAATGGCAAAAGAGTCCCAGTACTTGGCGGCGATGAACGTGGAGCCCAGGGCCCCGGTCATGAACGGCAGCCGGGACGTAGTCTTGACAGAGCTGCCGAACTCGGAGGTCAGGTCCACATTGGGAAAGATGCAGTGGTCGGAATCGGCGACCACATCGCCGTTGATGCCGTGAGCTCCGTAGGCGTAGCCCTGGATGCGCAGGGAGTTGTAGGACACCCCTGTATGGGAGGTGTTGTTGGCCCCGGCAGTGACCAGCCCGAAGTCTCTGGGATAGAGCAGCTTTCGCCCGACCAGGCTGGAGAGCCAGGTCTCGCACTTGCCCTGGCAGTCGGCCCGGCACAGGGTGCACAGGCTGGATTCGGCCGGATTGCCGCGATTGACGGTGCCAAGCACGTCATTGTTCTTTGCAAAGCGCATGGTGTTCATGGATGTGGCCTCCTTTCAGCTCTGCTTTTGGCAAAGGTGAAGAATTGGGTTTGAGCGTATGAATGATTGGCCCGGCTTTTTTGCAGGACATGAAAAAAGGCGTCTCAGCCCACCCTGTCGAGCATGGGGGCAAGAGACGCCTTTGTCTTGATCGTATTCGCTGGCTGGAACCGGCACGCCTTTGTGCGGGTTCAGTCCACAGTGCTCACAATGAAATTTGTGCTAAAAAATTCATATATACTGAATCAAGGGTTTTTGTCAAGACACAAAACAGGGCCCGAGGTTCATGAACGCCCGGGCCCTGTTTTTTCGTGGATGAGATGAGTTCAGTCTGAATAGAGCTCTTCGGACAACAGGATGGCTTCTGCCACCTGGCGCATGGATTTGCGGGTGTCCATGCTCCTTTTCTGAATCCAGCGGTGGGCCTCTTTCCCTCCCATGTTCCGCTTGTGCATGAGCACTTCCTTGGCCTGCTCCACGAGCTTGCGGGTCTCCAGCTCCTCCTGAATGACCCTGGTCTGGACCATGAGCTCGGTATTCATGATGGCCACAGCCGCCTGATTGGCCACCGTGGTCAGGAGGTTGATCTGGGTTTCCGTGAAGTCGTGGGGCTCGGAGGTGAATGAATTCAAGACTCCGACCACCTTGCCGTTCTTGACCTGCAGAGGCACGCCCACCATCGACACCAGCCCGAGCCTGCGGGCCATCTCTTTTTCCTTGAAGAGCTCGTTATCCAGCACATCCTTGATGATCAGGGGGTGTTGAGTGCTGGCTATGTGGCCGACCACCCCTTCGTCCATGCGCAGGGAACGATCCTTGACATATTCAGGGGCAATGGCCTGGGTGGCTTTGAGGCGGATCAGGGGTGGGTTTTCATCTTCATCAATCAGCCACAGGGAACAGATGTCCACATCCATGACTTTGGCCGTGACCATGACGATCAGCTTCAGGAGGTCCTCCAGGAAGATGTCCGAGGTGATGGCCCGGCTGATGTCCATCAGGGCCCGGATGTACTTGTCGTTTGAGTCGGGTGTGAAATGGGGCATAGGCTCTGATTTCAGGTCCAAATTCCGGTTATTGGGGTCTGGCAGGAAGGGCAGCATCCATTTTCGATTTTCATGATCGGGATGTGGTACCCCTGTCGCTGAACGAGCAGCTCAGAGCATCCGGGACAGACGGTGTCCTGTCCGCCAGGGACCGGGGCGTTGCCGATGTAGACAAAGTGCAGGCCCTGCTCTTTGGCCGTGTCCCGGCACTGCTGGAGAAAAGCGACCGGGGTCGGGGACAGGCGGTGCAGCTTGTACATGGGAAAAAACCGCAGGAAGTGCAGAGGATATCCAGGACCCAGAGCGTTCAGAATCCAGTCGCCCATACGTTTGACCATCTCCAGATCGTCAGTGTAGCCCGGGACCACCAGGTTGGTGATCTCCACATGGACTCCCTGGTCGTGCAAGGTCCTGAAAGTCTTCAGCACAGGGTCCAGCCGGCCGCCGTTGAGCTTTTGGTACACCTCCTCACTGTAGGCCTTGAGATTGATGTTCGCTCCATGGATGTGTCGGCAGAGCTCCTTGAGAGGCCGCGTGTTCACGTAGCCGTTGGAGATGAGCAGGTTGGACAGGCCCTGGTCTCTGGCTGCCCTGGCTGTATCCAGCATGTATTCGATAAAGGTGACCGGCTCAGAATAGGTGTAGGCGATGGAGGATGCCCCGCTCTGTTTGGCTTGCCGGACCACCTGATCCGGGAAGAGCTCATTGGTTTTGACCTCCTCGGGCTTGACCTGGGATATCTCCCAGTTCTGGCAGTTCAGGCAGCGCAGGTTGCAGCCGGCAGCGGCAATGGAAAAGGTTGTGGATTGAGGCTGGAAATGAAAGAGGGGTTTTTTCTCCACCGGGTCGATGTGCACGGCGCATGGGTTGCCGTAGGTCAGAGAGATCAGGGTGCCGTCATGGTTGATCTTGGAGCGGCAGATGCTGCGGTCGCCGGGTTCGAGCATGCAGGCGTTGGGGCAGGTGGTGCAGAGCACCTTCTTGTTGTCCAGGCGCTGATAAAAGGCAGCTTCTTTTGACCACTTCCAGGGGGATTCCGGAGCGTCCCCAGGAAAGATCCTGCCCTGGGCCGACCCGCTGGATGTTTTTCCTGTCCAGGGCCAGCCGGCCAGGCCCAGGCGGGTCGAACAGAGGAAGACCGCCCCGGAGCAGAGGAAGGTTCGTCTTGAAATGGACTGTCTCATGTCTTGATCCACAGTGCCGTCAAGCTCAATGTTTTCAAACCGATCAGGCCGGCAGCGGTCCAGATCAGGCCGGTCAGGGGGATGCCTCCCACGCTGGTGACCATGGTGCCGAGGGCGGCTCCGATGAGATCGGCTGAAAAGGTTCCGGCCACAGCCCTGTTGCTCCCTCCGCGGACGTGAAGAGCCACCGGAAACTGGAATCCGCAGCACAGGGCCACGGCAAAGCCAAAGACCAGGAACAGACCGACCGGAAGGGCTCCGCCCCCATGATGGACTGCCAGGATGTAGCCGCCAAGGAGCAGAATCAGCAAGCCATCTGTGACCGAGAGCAGGGCCCGGCCCCTGGAACGCAGCCGTTCTCCCAGGATGGCCCCTGGGAAAAGGCCGGCCAGGAAGACGGTCACAATGATCCCGATCAACGTATACACATACCCGAAAAAGATCTGGACTGTAAAGATGACCAGGATTTCAGTGCCCATGGTGCAAAAGCCGGTAGAGAAGAGGACAAACTCCTCCAGGCTGATCCTGAACAGATAGAGCAGGGCCAGCCCGGTCAGGACCAGGTAGAAGACCAGGGGGGACGAGGAAAACATGGTGAACCACTGAGAGAACATGATGTGCATGAGTTTGGGTGTCACATCGAGGTTTTTCGGAGTCTTCGGGTCAAGGGCCTGTTTGATGTGCTCCATGCGCTCCGGAGTGACCTCCCCTGAAAACCAGTTCTGGATGTAGTCGGCCTGGACCTGTCTGGCCCGGAGCCTGGCTGGGATGTCGGCGGTCAACGGAGTGTCGCTGCACAGAAAAAAAAGCTTTTGAGCGGGCAGGAGGAGGACATGGGCGAAGACGTCCCTGGCCGTGTTGTGCAGCGAGGAGATTTTTTTCAGCTCTGAGTCTCCGATGTAGTTGCCCACGGATTGGACCGAGAAGCAGAGCACGCCTCCTGGAGCGAGCCTGGACCTGGCCAGGTCGAAGAAGTCCCTGGTGAAGAAGCGGTTGGTCTTGAAGGTTTCTGGTTCCGGAAGAGTGACAAGTATGGCCTCAAAGAGGTCCGAATGCTTGCGGAGATAGGCCCGGCCGTCCATGTGGACCACATTCAGGTTTGGGATGCGCTCCAGCAGCCCGTACCTGAACTGCAGGGCGGTGAGTCTGGGATCGATCTCCAGGTAGTCAACCCGGCCGGGGGAGTGTTTGGCGATTTCATGCATCATTCCGGCCTGGGCCCCGATGAGCAGGATCCGGCCCGGGGTCTGGCCCTGGGAAAGTGGAATGTGCACCAGCTCCTGGGCCAGGTAGCGATTCTGGCTGGCGGTGATCGGGTCTCCGTCCAGGATCAGGGTGAACTGCTCCTGGTGTTCGATGACCTGTATGCGGCCGAACTTTGATTCCTCATAGGCCGCGAGCTGACCGTTTTCAGGATGCAGGCTCCGCTTTTCCAGCCCCAGGCCCAGCAGGCCGGGGCCCAGAGCGGCAAGGCTGCCGAGGAGGATGGGCAGGCTCCAGCGCCGGGCTTTTGGAAACAGGGTCAGGGCCAGGACGATCAAAATGCAGTTCAGGATCAGCAGGGCCTGAAAGGGCAGGAGAACGAAAACCAGGACAAAGGAAAAGAGCAGGCCGCCGGTCACGTCCCCGACATTGTCGGTCAGATAGATTGTTGTCCCGGGATACTCAGGCCTGGACCGTCTGATGGCATAGAGGCTGTAGGGCAGGGCAAATCCTATGAGCAGGGCATAGGGGGTGATCGTGCCCAGGGTGAAGAGCAGGGTCGAGGTGAAGCCCACGCCGCTTCCGGGCAGAAAAAAGAAATCCCGCAAGGTTCTGATGGCCAGAATCTGGAGGGGGGAGCAGGCGGCCAGGATCAGGGTCAGGACCCCGAGCCCGCTGCAGGTGGCCGGGCATCTTCCCGCGACTTCTCTGGCCAGCAGAGTTCCTGCCCCGCCCATGATCAGCCAGACGGTCAGGATCATGGCAATGACGAACTCATTGCCGGAAAACTGGGCCAGGAGCTCGCGGACAGAGAGCAGTTGAGTGACCACGGAAGCAATGCCGGTGACCGCAATCACCAGCAGGATCCGGAGGTCAGCTCTGTTCTTCAAAGTATTGGACCTGGTAGGTCTGGATCTCGAGATGCTCCTTTTTCCAGGCATCTTTGGGCAGACCTGCCTTGAGGCACAAGTGGGTCAAAAAATCCTCTGGTTTTGAAAGCTGCTCCCAGACCTGGGGAAGAAAAGTGGACCTGGCCGGTCCCTTGGACAGAATCACGCCGTCGATGTTGGGCCTGAGCTTGTTCACCAGGTCCTGGGGGTCGGCATACTCCAGAGGCTGTGGTTCGGTCAGGATGGAAACCTCGATCGTGATTTCAGGGAACTCGTTTCTGCCCAGCGGGGGAAACCTGGGATCGCGAAAGGCGGCATTGACGGCATTGGTTCGGATGCTTGTCCGCAAAGGTTCGGTTTCCACCAGGCTGCCGATGCAGCCCCGGAGCTGATCCTGGATGTGCAGGGTGACGAACGTGCCTCTTTGCTGGTCAAAAACAGGGTCCTCCAGTCTGGCCTGAATGTCGGAGCTGGAGGCGGAATCCGAATCAAGGCCCAGCTCCTGGGCAATAGCCAGTCTGGCCAGCTCGACCAGGGTCTGCCCCTGATCCGGATTGAGTTGTGATGATGAAGTGTGTGGCATGATCTTTTCTCCATACAAGGCGATTGTGGCATAGCCCACGACCGAGTCCTTCGGGCCGGCCGTGTCACCACTTGTGGAAGCGTGGACGAGCACCGATTCCCAATGACGCTCTCTGGCCAGGGTGAGCAGGATGCGCAGCGGTGTCAAGCCGCAGGCCCTGTTGGAACCCCGGGCCAGCTTTTCTGGCTCTTTGTTCAGGATCATGCGGATGGTTTCCTGGTCCCGTTTGCAGGCCTGCTCCTGATCCAGGTAATGGGAGAGGTCGGTGCTGACCACGACCAGGTCGTTCGGACCGAGCAGGGGTTCCAATGCTCTGGCACACTGGGAGATCCGGGTTGGGCCGAAGATGATGGGCACGATCTCAAAAGCAGGCAGATAGGTCTGCAGGAAGGGCAGGACCACCTCCAGGCTGTGTTCCTGCTGGTCAGCTTCTGGAATGGAGCGAAACAGGGGTGAGGACGTTTTCAGCCCCCGGGCTGTCTCATGGACATGGACCAGGCCCAGTGGGGTGGCGTAGGCACTGGCCGAGGTCACTGCCCCGTGTGAAAAGCCGATGCGGTGATCCGGGCCCAGGAGCAGAACTTTTTCAAAAGACCTGTTCTCCAGGGCATGCACTGCATGGGCGGCAGTGAATCCCGAGTAGATCAGGCCGGCATGGGGCATGATCAATGCCTTGAGCGGACGGTCGGCTGGAAGGTTGATCTCTGTGGTTCTGGCCTTGGCCGTCAGGTCTGCAATCATCGCCTTCAGTTTGTCAGGGTCTTGGGGATAGAATTTTCCGGCCCAGACGGGCTGGCGGACCTGCCCGGCCTCTGCCTGGTTTTCCGGGAAGCAGAGCCACAGCCCGGCTAACAGGAAAAGCCAGACAACAGGCCACATCGTGGCTCTGACCATAAAGCCTCCAACCCAGTAGGTGGCCTGATCCGGGCCGGCCAGGAGGTCAGCCCAGGAAAAGACTTCCGGATCGGATTTGAAGAGCCAGTAGCGGGTGGACATGGTGGACTCCAGGTGTTCATTTCAGCTTGAAGCCGAAGAGAAGCGGTTTGGCCTTCCCCAGCAGCTGAGTCTCATACGAGCGTAGTCAGCGGCTGCGCTGACACCTGGAAACTTCACAACACCGCTTCCTCCAGGATGTCCAAAATCTCTTCCCGGGAAAACAAGCGCCCCTGCCCTATCCCCGGGCATTCCAGACAGACCTGCCTCCAGGAGGATTCGTTGCGCAGGTTCTTGACCCAGAATGGAAAGGTCCGGCACTGGGACGGGCGGACAGGATAGACGGTGCAGCCGCGGTCATAGAACAGGCAGTCTCCGCCCGGCTCTTCCCTGATGCTGAAGCTGTCCCTGAAAGGGTAGAGGCACACCTCGATCAGCCTGGAGACCGAAAGGCCGAGAAAAGCTGCCAGGGGTTGGAGCTCGTTGGGAGCCACGTAGACGGTCCCAGGCTCTCCGGTGCAGCACGTCCCACACTGGAGGCAGGCGAACCTGATCCCCTGGTCGAAGACAGTGGCGTTCCAGTCTGACATGGAGCGGGGGGCTCTGGTTTGCATGTTCGTCCTCATTCGCCGCCATCTGCCGGCCAGCGGGCGTCCAGAAAGGCCAGCAGCTCCCTGTGCCAGACATCGGGCTTGTTCAGGTAGCAGGGATGGGACCCCTCCTCCACGATGACCAGTCTGGAGTCGGGAATGAGCTCGTTCAGGAGTTCGGCGTTCTGGACCGGGGAGACCGCGTCGTCGCTGCCCCAGACCAGCAGGCAGGGAACGTCGAGTGCCCTGAATCGGTCCTTGTTCTCTTCGATGCCCACAGAGCCGATCAGAACCAGGCCGCCCACAAGGTCCGGGCGGGTGAAGGCAAATTCCTGGCTGTAGCGCCCCCCCCTGGACGGCCCGACAAGGATCGGGCTGTCCAGGTCAAAGGTTGTGATGTACTCTGTCAAAAGCTCTGTCTTCGGGGTCGGGCACTTCGGCGATGCCCCGAAGCCGGGCATGTCCAGGGCATGAGCGTCGAAACCGTGCCGTCCCAGAAGGTCGATGGTCCCCAGCTCATCCCAGGTAGCCGCTGAAAAGCTGGCCCCGTGGAGGAGAATGATCGATTTTCTGGATCCCCCCGGGACATGCAGACAGTTCAGCTCGCAGGATCCAACGGTCACTGTTTGTTGATTCAATGAAGGCATGAGCACGCTCCTTGGGTGAAACTGAACTCAGGGCTGGAACCATGATTGTAATCAAGACGTGCAAAATGGCAATGGAGTCGCTGAAAGGCCTTCTGAAAGGGCCTTGAAAAGGGTCTGGCTGCTCCGGGCTTTCCAGGAATCCTGGGGGTGATAGATCGGATTGACCAGGACGGTTTTTCAGCGCATCGTATGGAGCTTGTTTGTCACATGGTCAAGAGTGACAGCATGGAGACAGAGAGTGGGCTCTGGAGCTGGATAACCAAGGAGGCTGCACCGTGCAGAGCCGGTCCCGGGCCATGAACTTCCGGATTCTTGGTCTGGTGTATCTTTTTCATTTCATTCGCCATGGGATGGTCTTTCCCCTGGTTCCGCTCTTTGCCCAGAAGCTTGGGGCCGGGGCCACGGAAATCGGTCTGGTGGCCAGCTCCTTCAATCTGCTGGCCATGTTTCTGGCCATTCCCATCGGGGGAATCATCGAACGGGCAGGCATGAAGACCGTGCTCCTCTGCGGGGTAGCCAGCAACCTGCTCTACAGTTTCCTTCTGGCCGCAGCATCGAGCCTGGCCATGCTGGTCATGGCCCAGTTCTTCGGAGGGCTGGGATTTTTGTTTCTGATCGTCTCCAGTCAGACCTATGTCTCTCACCTGTCAGAGGATCGTCTTCGGGAAAGGGGCTTTGGCTTTCTGGCCCTGACAGCGGCCTTTGGTTTCATGCTCGGTCCGCCATTGGGCGGGGCCCTGAGTGTGGGGTTCAGTTACCGGGCTGTTTTCATGCTTTCCGGAATCCTGGCTGCGATTGGACTGGCTGCCTTTGCCCTGCGCCAGGAGCCCTCCGGGCAGGCAGATGGTTCAGGCAGAGAAGGGACCAGGATGCTGCCCCAATTGCGGACCATGTTTGCCAAGTCCAGCCTGGTCAGCGTGCTCATGGTTTCCTTTACCGTGGTCTTTGTGGTCAGCCTGCGCAACTCCTTTCTGCCCGTGCTCCTGAAAGACAAGCATCTGGATGAAATGACCATCGGTGTGCTCTACGGAGTCTTTGCCGTGGCCATGACCGCAGTCCGGCTGGTGATTGGAAGGCTCATGGGCACGATGAGCAGGGAGCGACTGCTCGGTGCGACCCTGCTCTTGCTCGCTGTGGGGCATGGCCTGCTGCCCTTTCTGTCTGCTCCGACATGGCTGGGGGCGGCCCTGATGTGCGGCGGCCTCGGGTTCGGGATCTCCCAGCCCCTGACCATGGTCATGGTCTCCGATCACAGCGGATCGGGACTGGCCATGGGGGTCAGGTTCACCACGATCACCGCGGCCACGGTCTTCAGCCCGCTGCTCATGGGCTGGATTGTGGATGTCGCAGGACTTGAGGCCCCGTTCTACCTCGGAGCTGCGATGATCCTCAGTCTCGGACTGCTCTTGGTTCGGGGGGCCTTTCGACCCTGAGCTCAATATGCCGGCGTTTCCGGCGCTCAATGGACAAAAAGAGAGGCCCCGCCGTGCATCACGGCGGGGCCTCTCTTTTTGTCAGGAGGGGGAGATTCAGCGTTTTTTCCGTTCCCAGTCGGGCACGGTGGCCGGGTCGTGGATCTCTTCCCATCCGGTGAACATGGCCTTGATGTGGGCAAAGACAGTATGGCCCGTGGTGGTCATGTACACATGGACGATCAGGAAGGCCAGCATGGCAAACCCGCCGGCTGTGTGCAGAAAGGCCAGGGTGGACAGGGACCAGTCCAGGCCCATGGCCGGCCAGGAGTTGTAGGTGTAGTACAGAAAGCCGGTGATGATCTGAAATGGGACCAGAAAAGAGACGATCCCCAAGTAGGTCAGGCGCTGCAGGGGGTTGTGCTTGGCCCCTTTGGTCTTGGGCACCGGATGGGCTTCGCCCCGGAAGATGCCGTATCCGTAAAAGCGCATGACCTGAAAAAGCTTCCTGTAGGTTGGCGAGTACTGCTTCCATTCACCAGTGGTGAACATCCAGAAGACGATGAAGGCGTACAGGACCAGCCAGGTCCAGGCGCAGAAGTTGTGGATGGTGAAGGCGGTTTCAAACCCGAACAGAGTGTATGTGGAATGGATCTCGAATCCTGTGAGCAGCAGGAGGATGATCAGAAGCCCCTGGGCCCAGTGCCAGAACCGCTCGAAACGGGTGTAGAGGTAGATGCTTTTTTCGCTCATGGCGGTCTCCTGTGATCAATGACCGTTGTTTCGGCGGCCGTTTCTGGAGATGGCCCGTAGAAGGCCGTGAACACCCACGCCGCCAATGGAGCCCAGAACAACGATCCATCCCAGGGCGTCCAGAGGCGCACTCTTGTCCCGGCCCGGCATGTAAAATCCGCTCAGGGCGGCCAGGCGGCCGTTTTGCCGATGGCAGGACACGCAGGACAGAGAGTCTTCCTTGGGGGCCACCATGTGCGTGATGGGGAAATAATAGGCGGTTTCAATAAAGTCGAACTCGCCGCTGAAGGGAAGGTCCATGTACTCCATGCCGGTTTCCAGGGCCAGCTTCCAGTCGTAGTTCTTCCAGAAGGCCCCGGACTCTTTGGAGCCGAAGAGGTGGATGTTCAGGAGCACATTGTTTTCCGTGTCGTAGGGCTGCTTGCCCCGATGGGTCTTGAAGGGGTAGATCAATGACCTGGGGTCCTCCCGGCTGCCCAGAGGGTGGTTGACTTCGAGCGGGGCCTGGTTCGGGTCCAGTTCATCGGTGATCAGGTGGTACTCCATCCTGCCGTTGAACCACTGATAATCCGGGGTCACGTTCTTGGCCCACCTGAAGTCACCTTTCTTGCCATGGTAGGTGGGCCTGCCCAGGTCACCCTGCTTGACCACCGGCTTGCCCTTTTCGTCCAGCTTTCCGGCATCGGTCCAGTCCCACCACATCTTGGTCGGGTGCTTCCTGGCAAAGGCCGGGATGTGACAGGTCTGGCAGGCCACCTTGTCGGTGTGGTCATTGGCCTTGTGCCCCTGCTGGTGCGGCTTTTCCGTGTGGCAGGACACACAGGCTATCCGCTCCACAAGATCGTCGTCCAGAAGGCTCTTGCGCTCTTCAAAGGCCGGCTGCTTGTAGCACCGTCCAGCGATTTTGTGGGCCTGGGTGGTGTGGCAGCGGACACAGTCGAAGTCGGCGCCTTCAGGGGACATGTGCACGTCCAGCTCTCTGCTGGGGTTGAGCAGGGAGGAGTCCAGATCCCCGTGTTTGACTCCGTCGCCACCCCCGCCGTAAAAGTGGCAGGCTCCGCAGTTATCCCGGTGCGGGCGGCCGACAGACTGGGCCACCTTGTTCCAGTTGGGCGGATAATAGGTCTTGCCCCCGAATTTTGTGGGTTCGGAAACCGGATGTCCGGCACCAGTGGGGAACTTTTCATAGGTCCCTGTCTGATCGTGACAGACCAGGCAGTCCACGTTTTTTTCCGAAGAAAAGTCAAAGGATTTGTCGTCCCAGCCGTATCCGGCGTGGCAGGATGTGCAACGAGCCTCGTTGCTCTGGATGAACATTCAGAAGTTGTTCATGGTCAGACCGTTCTTGCCCATGACTTTGTTCGGATCAGCCGGACAGAGCCAGGTCCAGTGAATGGTCTGGTGAACCTGCTCGGCAGCTTCATTGTGGCAGCTCAGGCAGGCCTCGGTGACTTCAGGTCCGGACTCAAAGTCCTGTTTCAAAGCTTCGTGCCTGGAATGGTCAGCTGTAATCCAGCGTTTCGGGGACTGGACCACTTTTCGGGCCTCCGCTGCCCCGTAGTCCTGGTCGCTGTCGGGCTCCACCGCCCCGAGGCAGACCCCGGGCGCGAGCAGGGACCACAGGGTCAGGCCCAGGACAGCCCTGAAGAGGAGCGATTGCTTGTGACGTGTTTGAACCATTCTGGCCTCCTTAACGTTTGCCAACAAACCCGGGGTCATGAGTCATGATGTCCGGACGCATCACACTCTATGAGAATGTAGTGGAACTGCTTCCCGGAGTCAAATGCCAGCCCTGCCTCTGGCTGCGCTGAATATTTTAACGTGAAGCAATATGCATGCCGCTCTTGTCTGGATGGTCAAGCCGCAGCTCGCCCGGCTTGATGTGGGACAAGCCGGAAAGAGGACTGATCAGAGTTGAACGCTCAAGATGTTCAGTGTCGAGTCATCCTGAACGATTGTCTAGACATGTGTTCACTTAAGTGTCCACTCAGGGTCTGCGCAGAGCTCAAAAGAGACAACCAGCGTCCCTGGTCCCGAACAGGGACTCTGGGGTTGACAATGATCATTCCACTTGACAAGGCAACTTGAGGCCATTACCTCTTATCAACATTTTCAGCGACAATTGCGACCAGGTGTATCTGCAACCAAGAGTGAAGACTATGGAATGCGTTCGTCTCACATCCAGTTGTGATCGGGATTTCATGAAGCAGGTGGCCGAAGAGAGCGAGCAGGATCCCATGCTCTGCTACCAGTGCGGGAATTGCACAGCAGGATGCCCCTACACCTTTGTCTACGACATCCCTGTCCATCAGATCATGCGCCTTTTGCAGGCCGGACAGAAAGAAACCATCCTCAAGTCCCGTTCGCTCTGGCTTTGTGCCACGTGCGAATCCTGCACAACCCGCTGCCCGAACAATATCGATGTGGCCAGGATCATGGATGTCCTTCGGCACATGGCCAGGCGAGAAGGGTTTGTGTCCGAAAAACAGGTCAAGCAGTTCAACGACTGCTTTCTGAAATCGGTCAAGCGGCACGGGCGGGTCTTTGAACTGGGAACCCTGATTTCGTATGTGACCCGTTCCGGACGGTTCATGACCGATGTCGACCTGGGCCCGAAGGTGCTGGCCAAAGGGAAGATCGACCCCAGACCTCACACTATCCAGGGTAAGGATGAAGTGACCAAGATCATCAACCGTTATCTGGGAGATCGAAAGGAATGAGTTCACAACTGCGCTATGCTTATTACCCAGGGTGTTCAGGCCTGAGCACCTCCAAGGACTATGACGAATCGACCAGGGCCGTGTGCAAGGCCTTGGGGATTGAGCTTGAGGACCTTGAAGACTGGAGCTGTTGCGGTTCCACACCGGCGCACACGGTTGACCACGTGTTTTCGGCTGCCCTGTCGGCCAGGAATCTGGAAATTGCAGAACGCATGCAGCACTCGACTGTCATCACCCCGTGTCCGAGCTGCCTGACCAATCTCAAAGTGGCCGGGCATCGGATGACCAAGGCCTCCTTTCGCGATCAGGTCAATCAACTCCTGGACAGGCCCTGCCAGAATACTGCGGTCACAAAGTCAGTCCTGCAGGTCCTGTTCGAGGATCTTGGGGTGAAGGCGATCAGAGACAGGGTGGTCAAACCCCTGTCCGGGCTGAAGGTGGCCCCCTATTACGGATGCATCATGAACAGGCCGCCGGAAGTCATGGACTTCGACGACCCGGAAAACCCTGTGGCCATGGACCGGATTCTGGAGGCCCTGGGTGTGGAAGTCCTGGATTTTCCCCTCAAGGTTGAGTGTTGCGGTGGTTCGTATGGCGTGGCCAGAAAGGACATCGTCATGCACCTCTCCGGCAAGCACCTGCAGCTGGCCCAGGACGTCGGAGCTGACGCCATCGTAACCGCCTGCCCCCTGTGCCAGATGAACCTCGATCTGCGCCAGGGCCAGATCAACGCTGCCAAAAACACCAACTACCATATCCCGGTCTTTTATTTCACCCAGCTCATGGGCCTGGCCCTGGGCTTGAGCCAGAAAGATGTCATGATGAACAAGCTCGTGGTCGACCCCGACACGGCCCTGGACAAGATTCAGGTCCCCCAGGAAGACAAAGCGGTCAACGAGTAGCGAGGGCAACATGAGAATAGGCGTTTTCGTGTGTCACTGCGGGAGTAATATTGCCGGAACTGTGGACGTGGCCAGTGTGGCAGAGCAGGCCAAAGGGTACCCGGAGGTGGTCTATGCCTCGGATACCCTCTATGCCTGTTCCGAACCCGGTCAGGAAGGTATTGTCCAGGCTGTCAAGGATCATCACCTGGACGGCGTGGTGGTGGCCTCCTGCACCCCCAGAATGCACGAGCCCACCTTTCGGCGGGCAGTGGAGCGGGCCGGCCTGAACCGGTACATGTTTGAAATGGCCAACATTCGGGAACACGTGTCCTGGATCGGCAAGGACAAGGAAGCCAACACGGCCAAAGCGGCCGACCTTGTCAAGCAGGCCGTTGAGAAGCTCCGGTTTGACAAGCCGCTGCACGCCAAATCCTTTGACATCAACAAACGGGTCATGATTCTGGGCGGGGGCGTGGCCGGAATCCAGGCCGCTCTTGACTGCGCCGAGGGCGGGCTGGAAGTTCTCCTGGTGGAGAAGGAGACGACCATCGGCGGCAAGATGGCCAAGCTGGACAAGACCTTTCCGACTGTGGACTGCTCCTCCTGCATCCTGGGCCCGAAGATGGTGGACGTGTCCATGCATCCGAACATCACCCTGTACGCCTCCACCGAGATTGAAGACGTGGCCGGGTATGTGGGCAACTTTTCCGTTCAGCTGCGCAAAAAGGCGACCTATGTTGACTGGGACAAATGCACCGGCTGCGGCCACTGCATGGAGAAGTGCCCCAGCAAGAAGAGCTTTGACAAGTTCAACGAAGGGATTGCGACGACGACAGCCATCAACATCCCCTTCCCCCAGGCCATTCCCAAGCGAGCGGCCATCGACCCCGAGTACTGCCTGCAGTTCACCAAAGGCAAATGCGGGGTCTGCGCCAAGGTCTGCCCCACCGAGGCCATCGATTACGAGATGAAAGACGAGTTTTTGACCGAAGAGGTCGGGGCGGTCATCGTGGCCACTGGCTACGACCTCTTTGATCATTCCAAGTACGGGGAGTACGGGGGAGGACGCTACAAGGACGTGATCACCTCCATGCAGTACGAGCGGCTGCTCAATGCCTCCGGACCCACAGCTGGGCACATCAAGCGACCCTCGGACGGCAAAGAACCCAAAAAAGTGGTCTTTGTCCAGTGCGTGGGCTCCAGGGACAAGTCTGTGGACCGCCCCTACTGTTCCGGATTCTGCTGCATGTACACGGCCAAGCAGACCATCCTGACCAAAGACCACATTCCGGATTCCGAATCCTATGTCTTCTACATGGACATCAGGGCTCCGGGGAAGCAGTACGACGAGTTCACCAGGCGGGCCATAGAGGTCTACGGGGCGCAGTACATCCGGGGCAGGGTCTCGCAGATTTATCCCCATGGCGATGCCCTGATTGTTCGCGGCGTGGACACCCTGATGGGCACCCAGGTCGAGATCGAGGCCGACCTGGTGGTCCTGGCCGTGGGAGCCGAGTGTGCCCAAGGGGCCCGGGGGTTGGCGGAAAAGCTGCGCATCTCGTATGACGCCTACGGGTTTTACCTGGAAAGCCACCCTAAGCTCAAGCCGGTGGAGACGAACACGGCCGGGATCTACCTGGCCGGGGCCTGCCAGGGGCCCAAGGATATCCCGGCATCAGTGGGGCAGGGCAGTGCGGCTGCAGCCAAGGTGCTGGCCCTGTTCTCCCGGGATCAGCTGGAGTCCGATCCCCAGGTGGCAGAGGTCAGCGTCAACCGCTGCGTGGGCTGCGGGAAGTGCATTCAGACCTGTCCGTTCGGGGCTATTCAGGAAGTCCAGGACCGGGCGGGCAACACCAAGGCCGAGGTCATCGAAACCATCTGTCAGGGATGCGGCCTGTGTTCAGTGACCTGTCCCCAGAAGGCGATTCAGCTCCAGCACTTTACGGACAATCAGATACTTGCGGAGGTCAATGCCCTATGTCAGCCAGCGATGGAAGAGAGCTTCGAATAGTCGGGTTTCTCTGTAACTGGTGTTCCTATGGGGGAGCGGATACGGCCGGGGTATCCAGGCTGAATCAGCCTACGGATCTGCGGATCATCCGCTTGCCCTGCACCGGCCGGATGGACCCGCTCTTCATGTTCAAGGCCCTGCTCTCCGGTGCTGACGGGGTTCTGGTCTCCGGCTGTCATCCCCGGGACTGCCACTATTCGGAAGGCAACTTCTACGCAAGGCGAAGACTGGAGCTGGCCAAGCGGCTCCTGCCACTGCTGGGGTTTGATTCCAGAAGGTTCGAGTACACCTGGGTTTCGGCGTCCGAGGGCCAGCGCTGGCAGCATGTCGTGACTGTCTTTACCGACCAGATCCACGAGCTGGGGCCGGCGCCAAAGGTGTCAGGGCAGCCCCTGGCTGCCCTGAATCATTAGGTTCGAACTGACGAAACTGACTCTTTTAAAAGATCACTAAGATATATGGTGATTTTGCCAGAGGCAAACCTGAGGAGGAAAGACTCGTGAGCGCGTTGGACGAACTCAAGGCCGCAATCAAGGGTGAGCTGGCCAATCTTGATGTGGTCATCGGGTGGAAGCAGGGTTTTGACCCATTGCACGCGACTCCGCATTTCATGCGCACTGAAGAGGATGTGGACCAGTTGATCTGGAATCCGCTCTGTGTTCAAAATCTGGCCACCTACCTGACCGGCCTGAAGTCCAAGAAGGTTGGAGTGGTGGTCAAAGGCTGCGACAGCCGCTCAGTGGTGGAGCTTCTCCAGGAAAAGCTGATTTCCAGAGACAGCATCACTGTGTTCGGGGTGACCTGCTCCGGGGCCGTGGATCTGGTCAAGCTCAAGGCCGAGCTTGGATCCCTCGGCCGTGTTCGTGAGGTGCGCTTCGAGAACGGGCAGATCGTGATCCAGACCAGCCGGGAAGAACGCAGCTTCACTCTGAAAGACTACCTGCTTGACAAATGCAGAGCCGAGCAGACCCCGGAGCCGGTGATCAGCGACCATCATTTCAAGGATGCGGAAGGCCTGGATCTCTGCGGCAGCGGCGAGCGGTCCGGCCTGGATGAGCTGGAAGACATGAGTCTGGAGGAGCGTTTTGCCCACTGGAATCATCACATGGACCGCTGTATTCGCTGCTATGCCTGCCGGAATGCCTGCCCCATGTGCGTCTGCCGGGACCACTGCATTGCCGATACCCGGGATCCCCACTGGCTGAGCCAGGAAACCGATCTGCAGCAGAAATGGATGTTTCAGCTCATCCACGTCATGCATCTGGCTGGGCGGTGCACTGAGTGCGGTGAGTGTGAGCGGGCCTGCCCGATGGATATTCCCATCTTGACCCTCCGGCAGAAACTGAACAGAGAGATCAAGGATGTGTTCGACTACCAGGCGGGGATGGATCCGGAAGCTGTTCCTCCTTTGATGACGTTCAAAGTTGAGGAGGAGAATATCAACGAGAGGGGATGGTGATGGCTGGGAGCATGTTCCTGAACAACGACAAACTTGCAAACTGGCTGCAGGAGCTGAGCAGATGGGCCACAGTGCACGTTCCGGTCAAAGCCGGCGAGGCCACTGAATTTCAAGTCTACTCATCGGAAGCCGAGATCGAGCTCCAGGAGCAGCCGACCGCCCCTCCCAAAAAGGTGGTCTTTCCCCAGACAGAGACCCTGTTGAAGTTTCGATACGAGAAGGATCCAGACAATCCCGAGAGCCAACAGATCCGTCTCAAGGCGACTCTGCCCCGGGAGGAGGAGGCGAACATCGTATTCGGCTGTCGGCCCTGCGGGGCAAAAGGGTTTGCCATCTTTGATCCTGTCTATGATTCCAATCAGGTCAGCGATCCCTACTACAAGACCAGACGGGAGCAGACCCTTTTCATTTCCCTGGCCTGTCGGGAACCCGACAACTCCTGCTTCTGCCACTGGGTCGGAGGCAGCCCTGTGGATCCCACAGGTTCAGATCTCCTCCTGCTGCCGATCAGCGACGGATATCTGGTCGAGGCCCATTCTGACCGCGGCCGGGAGCTGCTGTCGTCCCAAAACCTGGACCAGGTCTCGGACAGCCAGACCAGCCAGGCTGAAGAGCTCAAGGCCCAATCCTTGAAGAACCTTGACCAACCACCGGACCTGAGTGATGTGCCGGGCAAACTTCTGGACCTGTTCGACAACATGGAGTTCTGGGAAGACGTTTCGGCCAAATGCATCAGCTGCGGAGCCTGCACCTATCTCTGCCCGACCTGCTACTGCTTCAACATCACGGATGAGGCGGCAGGACTCAGCGGCAAGCGTGTCAGGACCTGGGACAACTGTATGTCCTATCAGTTCACCCTGGAGGGCAGCGGGCATAACCCGCGAATGACCAAGGCCCATCGGCTGCGCAACCGGGTGGGTCACAAGTTCAGTTACTATCCCGAGCTGCACGAGGGCATCATGGCCTGCTGCGGATGCGGCCGCTGCATCAAGAGCTGTCCAGTGTCGGTGGATATCCGGGAAATCGTTCTCCGCGCCAAGGAGCCTGTTCATGAGTAACCCGTACCTGCCGGAAATTGCCACGATTGAAGAGATCATTCAGGAAACAAACAATATCAAGACCTTCAAAGTGGTGTTCAACAACCAGAGCAGAATGGCCGACTTTTCATTCAAGCCCGGGCAAGTGGGGCAACTCTCTGTCTTTGGGGCAGGGGAATCCACCTTTGTCATCAACTCTCCGCCCACTCGGCTGGACTTTCTGCAGTTCAGCGTGATGCAGGTCGGCGAAGTGACCACCAAACTCCATTCCCTCCAGGCCGGGGACCAGATCGGGGTCCGGGCTCCGCTGGGCAACTCCTTTCCCCTTGATGAGATGAAGGGCAAGGATATCCTCTTTGTCGGCGGAGGGATTGGGATGGCCCCTTTGCGGACCCTGCTTTTGTACATGCTGGACAACCGGGATGACTTTGGAGAGATCACCATTATTTATGGGGCCCGATCACCCCAGGATCTGTGCTTTACCTATGAGTTCGAGGAGTGGCGAAAGCTGGGGGCCAATCTGATCCTGACTGTGGACCGCGAGTTCCCGGACTGGAACGGCCGGGTGGGCTTTGTCCCAGCCGTCCTGGCCGAGGAGGCCCCGAGCCCGCACAATACCGTGGCCGTCACCTGCGGGCCCCCGATCATGATCAAGTTTGTGCTCAAGGGGCTCAAGGAGCTCGATTTTGAAGACGAGCAGATCATCACCACCCTGGAGAAACGCATGAAATGCGGTGTCGGCCTTTGCGGCCGGTGCAATATCGGCACCCATTACGTCTGTGTTGACGGCCCTGTGTTTTCGTATGCCCAGCTCAAGGAGCTGCCCTCAGAGCTTTGAACGGAAGAGCAATCTCGTATGAATATAAGTCAGCTTTGCCAGCGGCAAAGCTGACTTGAAAGATCCTGCCAGGGCGTGGTTGCCGGGCAGGATTTTTTTCGTTTCAGGCCCTGGGCTGCCTTGCACTCATACGGCTGGAAGAAAGTTGGCATGTTGGGAATAGTCAATCTCTTGAGTAAATTATCATCTTCAACTTGACTTAGCCACAGGGGGGGAATAGAGTAATATGACGTCAAGATCCAGGATTCACCGCGATTGTCCTAACAGAGGAGGTGTCGGTATGAGTGCCCGTGACTATCTGACTCCGTTTGCCGAGACCAACCGGGCCATCTGCGACGGTGCTGACGAGCGGAAAGTCTTGAATCTGATCACCAGGTACATGACAGAAACCATGAACATCAAGGGGAGCTTCATCAAGATCCGATCCCCGGAGGGCGAGCCCTTTGCCCAGAGCGAGGGCCTGGGATTGGGCCGCAGCAGCTTCAAGGTCAAGTTTTCACAGGGCAAGAAGCTGGAGCTGCTCTCCAGCTTCGGACTCAGTCCGGATTTTATTTACTCCGATCGCTGCTCCTCCCCGGAAAGCATCCTTGGGCGCATACCTGAAGAGACCATTTTTGTTCAGGATTTGCAGGCCGGGGACGTGAACCTGGACCAGAAGGATCTGGATGTGCTCAAGGCTGAAGGAGTCAGGGCCACGCTTTTGTTCCCCGTGGAGGTGGACAATGAGAAGGTGGCCTATGTGGCCTTGTTTGACACCAAAATCGGCGACTTGACCAGGGAGGATGTCAAGTTTGCCAGAGCCATCAGCAGCCGCGGGGTGAGCGCGTTCATTCGCATACGGGACCTGGACCGTCTCCTGCAAAGACAGCGTCTCTTTCTGCGCAGCTTTCAGGAGGTCAGCGATGCGGTCAACTCCACCTTGAACATCAACAAGGTCCTGGAATTTGCAGCCAGGATGGTCACCAATGTCCTGGGCATCAAAGGCACTCAGATCCGCCTTCTGGATTCCAAGACCCAGAAGCTCAAGCTGGCGGCCTCCTTTGGGCTGAGCGAGCGGTTCACAAACATCGGGCCGGTAGCGGCCAGGAGGCGTCAGGAAGGGGCTGAGATGGACAAGATCGTGGTCATTGACGATGTGTCCAGCGACAGCAGGCTGCAGTACAAAGACGAGGTCCTGGCCGAGGGCATCACCAAGATGCTGACCATCCCTCTGAACATAGCGGAAAAGAATATAGGTGAGCTGACCATGTTCATCAGTGGCGACCGTTCATTTTCCGAAGATGAGATCGACTTTGCCGACGCCATCGGCCACCAGTGCGCCTGTGCCATCAACAAGGCTCAAATCTATCAGCGGGTCAAGTACGAGTATCAGCAACTCCTGGAAGATTTCGGGTATGAGGGCAGCAGCTGATCTTCTTTTTGTTTTTGCCGGGATCATCGGGTACACTGCCAGATTCTCTTACACTTCAAATATTCAGCTTTGCCTCTGGCAAAGCTGAATAGGGAGACACATTATGGCGGGGATCTTCAAGGCCAACGACATCGTCCGGGCTGCAGTGGAAGCTGAAAAGAAGGGCGAAGATTTTTACAATTGCCTGGCGGGCAGGGTCAAGAATGACAAAGTGCAACAGCTCTTCAAGGATTTGGCCCAGGAAGAGGTCAAGCACCGGGAGATTTTCCAAGCCCTGCTGGACAGGCTGGAGCCGGTGGATGTCCCGGCCTACAGCGACAGCGACGAATATCAGGCCTATTTTGACGCCCTGATCAATTCCCACATGCTCTTTTCATGCGGCTGGGGGGAATTCCTTCTGGATCAGGTGGCCAATGAGCGCGAGGCCTTGAAGCTGGCCATGACATTCGAACGGGACTCCCTCCTGTTCTTCAAGGAGATGAAGGACTTTGTACCCAAAGGGGAGCAGCAGCACGTGCAGCAGTGCATCGATGAGGAGCGCAAGCATTTGATGCGTTTGAAAAAGCTGCTGCCGGAGGACGAGAGCCCGGGGGTATGACTCATGCCATGTGCGCCTGCAATGTGAGCATTTGCAGGCGCTTTGCGTTTCATAAGCCTGAACGTTTGCCGGTCAGGCTTGTGATCTCGATATTCCAGACCCTTGCCTTTTCTATTCCCGCCTGATCAAAGCTCCAGTCGTCCCGTCCGGAGTAGTGGGCCATGATCTGGACCAAGCCGTTGCGTTTGCCCTCCGGGTCGGTCAGCTCCTCTATCCGGCCGAAGCCGATCACGCTCTCGTACTCTGCTGTCCATTTACAGGCCAGGTCAGGGTGGTCCTTGACCCTGTGTCTGCGCTCGAACTGGATGCAGACTGCAGGGTTGGCCAGGAAGTATTCTATTTTGCGGCCTTCCCGGGCAGTGTGCAGGTACAGGGCTTGTCCGTCGTATCCAAAAGAAACAGGAACGACATAAGGGATGTTCCCTTTGGCCAGGCCCAGATGGCAGACTTCGCAGGAGTTGATGATCTGGTCGATCTCGTTCCGGTTGCTGATCAGCTTGTCTTTACGGCGCATGGTTTCACCTTTCTCCTTTTCCCTGCACAAGGCCTCCTTCTGGGGTGAAAACCATGCCCTCAGGTTCGGAAATCAAAGAGCAGTGCCTGGGCAGTTCTGGAATCAGGGCTGAAGAGACATGGATCAGCTCCAGGTGCAGAGTGTCCTGGATTCGAACCACTTTCACGGTCTCAGGAGCCCAATTCCCCAAAGACTCCAGAGCAGCAGAGAGAGTCTGGCGATCTGTGGTCAGATGCATGGGGACAGCCGCCTTTTCGGGGCTGACCCCGGTCAGGGCATTGGTGTAGGTCTTTTTCAGGTCCATGCGATCAACGACCTGCTGGGTGCAGAAATCGGCGAACCCAATTCCCAGGGCGTTGCCCTCTGTGGCCTCGGTCAGGCCCCGGACCACGATCCTCTTGATGCGCGGGGAAACAGTAAAATCTCCCAGGATGTCCCGGTTGCGGCCGGTGACATTGGTGTCCATGCCTGTGCCGCTGATGTCCTTGCCAATGCGGTCCACGATGAGCAGGTCAAGCTCCGGGAAAGGGATCTTGGCCGAAATCTCTTTGGCGTGAGTCAGGAGCTCTTCTTCGGCAGGTTCCAGGTCTTCCGGAAGCATTGCCTGGAGCCTGGCGGTCCGGCCAGAGGCATTTTCCACAAGCCCCAGTCCGAAGAGGACATGGCCATTGTCCAGGATGAACCTGGCTGTCTCCCGAATCAAAGCATACAGCGTATGCTCCACGGCCAGCTTGTGCACCAGGCTGGCTCCTGTGTGTTTGCCGAGTCCCACAGTGAGCATCTTCATCAAGCCGCTTTCGATCTGGGCTTTGAACTTGGTGTGGGCCTTGACTCGGTTCACGACCACGATGTGATCGGCTTCGTGGGCGAATCGGTCCATATGAACAGGGGTCCCCAGGCTTGTCTGGCCCATGCGGACCGTGTCCATGCTGGATCGGATCGGGACGCCCATGGTCTGCTCTGTGATCCCGTAGGATGCCAGGACCTGGAGTTGTCCTTGAGGTGTGGCTCCGCCGTGGCTGCCCATGGCCGGGACGATGAAAGGCTTGAGGTCCAGAGTCTTGAGGTGGTCGCAGACCGAGCGCAGGGCGCGGTCGATCTGGTGGATGCCCCGGCTGCCGGCTGTGACGGCCACGGTCTGGCCGGCCCGGATGCGGTCCTGCAGGGGCAGGGAGCTCATTTCCCGGGCAATATCGGAGTCCAGGTCGTTTACGGCCTGGGCAGGGAATGATTGCCGGACCAGGGCCATGCGGGGAAAGGTGAGATCATTCATGGCTTATCTGCTCATGCTGGTGCCTGCGCTTGACAATGAGCTGCACTACAGAGGCGCAGACCAGAAGGGCCAGTCCTGCACCGTGCAGGGGGATTTTGGGCCAGAGCAGAAGCCCGCCGATGCCGAGCATGGCCAGGCGCATGAACCAGTTCAGATCATAGAGATGATAGGCTTCGAAAAAAGCGGCTATGCAATAGAGGCCTACTGTGGCCAGGATGGCCGTCTCGAGGACCATCCAGGTCGGTCCTTGAAACAGGAGCGGGCTGTACACAAAGAGCAAGGGAATGATGTACAGGCCTTTGGCCAGCTTCCAGGACTCGAAGCCCGTGGCCAGAGGCTTGCTCCCGGCTATCCCGGATGCGGCATAGGCGGCCAGGCACACCGGCGGGGTGACGTTGGCGTCCTGGGAGTACCAGAAGATGAGCATGTGCGCGGCCAGGACCGAAGTCCCGAGCATGGACATGGACGGCGCAGCCAGGACGGCCAGGACAATGTAGGAAGCGGTCACCGGCAGGCCCATGCCCAGAATGAGCGAGGCCAGGGCCACCAGGACGATGGTCACGAACAGGCTGCCTCCGGCAATGCTGGTGATGAGCATGGAGAACTTCATGCCGGCTCCGACCATGAGCACAATGCCGACCACGATTCCGGAGCAGAGCAGGATGACCCCGGTGGTGACCATGTTGTTCGCTCCCTTGGCCAGGGCGTCCAGGATGTCCCGAAAGCCCATCCTGGTGTGGGGGTTGATCCAGCTGGAGATCACAATGGCCAGGATGCCCCCGGAGGCTGCAAAGGTCGGGGTGAAGCCCTTGAGGAGCAGGCCCATGAGCACACCTATGGGGATGAAAAAGTTCCAGCCTTCTTTGAGGACCTGCTTCAGGGCAGGCATGTTCTCGTAGCTCAAGACCTCCAGCCGCCTCTTTTTGGCCCGGAGGTGGATGAAGAAGGCGATGGACAGAAAGTACATCAGAGCCGGGATGGCGGCCACGCCAACGATAGTCAGATAGGGGATCTGGGTCCACTGGCTCATGATGAAGGCCCCGGCCCCCATGATCGGGGGCAGGAGCTGCCCCCCGGTGGAGGCGGCGGCCTCCACGCCGCCGGCGAACTGGGGCTTGAGCCCGATTTTTTTCATCAGGGGAATGGTGATCGACCCGGTGCCCACGGTGTTGGCCACCGCGCTTCCGGAAATGGAGCCCATGAGTCCGCTGGCGAAGATGGCCATCTTGGCCGGGCCGCCGGTCAAGCGGCCCATCAGGGCCAGGGAAAGGCGGATGATGAAGTTCCCGGCCCCAGACTGAAGGAGGAACGCGGCAAAGAGGACAAAGAGAAAGACAAAGGTTGAGGAAATGGTGGCGATCTTGCCGAAGATGCCGTCCGGGGCAAAATACATCCGGTAGAGCATCCGCTCCAGGGTCACTCCGGGAAAGGTCCACAGCCCGGTGAACAGCTTGCCCATCCCCAGGGCATAGGCCAGAAATCCACCGGCCAGAAGAGGAATGATGTACCCGGCCACTCTGCGGGTCAGCTCGATGATCAGAAAGATGGCCAGACCTGCAGCCACCAGGTCTGTCAGGATGGGGACCTCATTCCTGGCGTGCAGGGCGTCTTCGAAAAAAATGAGGTACAGGCCGGCGGCCAGGGACAGCAGGGCCAGGCAGGTGTCCAGCTTGAGGGTCTTGTCCGCGATCCGCTTTCCTGCCGGATAGATCAGGTAGCCCAGGAAGCAGACAAAAGCGAAGTGCATGGCATTGCGCTGGATGTTGGGCATGATCCCGACGGTGTTGATCCACAGGTGGTACAGGGACATGAGAACGCCCATCCAGTAGACCACCTGGGCATGGATTCCGGTCAGGGAGCGCCGGGTGACAATGACCTCCCCGCTGTCTTCGGGTTCTGAATGAGGAGGTGAAGGCTTTTCAGTCATATGCGATCGCCTGGAGCTGCTGGGTTTCAAGCCGGTATGCAGACATGAAGATGTGATTGGTAACTCGGGGATCCCCGCACCAGGATTGCAGAGGGGGATCAGTCAGCCTGAAAATGATGAAAAAACAAGGACTCTGTTCTTCGAATGCTGACCCGGCCGGCCCTGTCAGGGGGAAGAGGCGGCCGGGTCAGGTTGAGGCTGAACAGCTTGTTATTCTGAATCGCCATCTTCGATCAGCTGGCTCGGGATCTCCAGACCCTGTTCTTGGTAGTATTTCAGAGCTCCAGGGTGAAGAGGAGCCGGCAGGCCGCTGACGGCCCTTTCCAGGGACATGGCCGTGGTCGCCTTATGAATGTTGTGCAGGAAGGGCAGGTTTTCGTAGATGGTCTTGGTGATCAAGTACACGGTCTCTTCAGACACGTCCGGGGTCACGGCCAGGAAGTTCGGCTGGGAGATGGTCTGGATGTCTTCTTTCTGGCCCGGGTAAGTGCCGGCCTTGACCACGAACCGGTTCCAAATCGGGTACTCGGACTGGATGGTAGCCAGTTGCTCGTCGGTGAAGTCCAGGACATCGACCTTGTTGCTGCCGAGCTGGGCAAAGAGCTGGGTCACGGCAGCTACCGGCGGGCCGGCCGGGGTGTTCATGGCGGCGACCCGCCCATCCATCATGGCCTGAGCAGAGGGGTTGTACCCCAGATACTCCAGCCTCAAGCTCTCAGGGTCGATCCCCAGGGCCGTGAGGATGGTCCGTCCTGACCCTTCGGTCCCGCTGCCTCGTTTCCCGATAGAGAACTTTTTGTCAAAACCTTCGAGATCCATGATGGTCCCGGTCTTGGCGTGTTTTTTGAGCATCGAGAAATGTTCGACATTTTCCCAGAGCATGGATACGGACCTGAAGCCCTTGACCGGCTTGCCCTCGTAAGGGCCTTTCCCTTCATAGGCATTCAGCCCGAACAGGGATTGCAGGATGCCCATCTGGGCTTCCTTGTTCTTGAGCATCTGGACGTTTTCGCCAGAGCCGGCTGAGTTGATGGCAGTGGCAGTAATCCCGTGCTGCTTGGCCAATTTGATGCTGATCAGTGTCCCCAGGGCCACTCCGACAGGATAATAGGTTCCACCGGTTGTGGCCGTGGTGATGATCAAGCTCTCCGCTGCTTCCGTTTTTTGGGTCTGGACACAGAAGACCAGACCGACCGCGATGATCAGGGTCATCAGTTTTTTCAACATGGTACCTCCTCGCTTTGAAAGTTGTTATGAACAGAGTCCTTGCAATTCATGAAAGATCGAATGTGTGGCCGCTGTTTTTGTGCTTGAACACATTGCATTTCTCAAACATTTGCGTTTGTACACCCTTACATTGTAGAGGGGTTGAAGTCGCCCAGAACCTTGAGCCCCAAACGACGACTGGCCTGGTTGATATGGCTGAGCATGGCCTGGCGGGCACTGTCCGGCTTCTGGTTGGCCAGGGCTTGATAAATGGCTTCATGCTCCTTTTGAACAACTGGGGGCAAACCGGGCTGCAAGCTCGAGTTTTCCCGAGCGGTCTTGATCACCCCTTTGATTTTGGTGTTCAAAAAATGCATCAGGTCCAAAAGGTAGGAATTGCCGCTGGCCCGGGCCACCAGCCGGTGGAAGTCGAAATCAAAGTCTGCCCCGTCAGTATTGGCGTCAATGGAGGCCGCCATGTGCTTGAGACTGGCCTGCAGATCATCCAGATCGTCCTGGGATCTCCTGAGGGCGGCCAGAGAAGCGGCATCCCCTTCAAGGATGGCTCGAAGCTCGAAGAGGTGACACAGGTTTTGCGTGTCGAATTGCCATTGGTCCCGGAATCGAAAGGTTTTCCGCTCAGTCTCTCCCACAACCGTCACCCCGAGGCCTTGCCTGGAATCGAGGATCCCATCGTATTTCAGTCTGCCCAGGGCCTCTCTGATCACGGTCCGGCTGACCCCGAATGTCTTGGCCAGGCTGCTTTCAGAGGGGATTTTGTCCCCGACCTGAAAGGTGCCCTTGTCGATTTCCTGCCGGAGGAGGTCGGCCACCTGGTCAGCCAGGCGAACAGGCTGCTGAAGCTTGGATCCAAAGGACGATTCTTGATTCATGATGATGAACCTTGCCATCATTTTTTTTGTATGTCAAGATACAAACATGCTTTTATGCTTGTCATACAAGACCCAAGGCCACTGACTTCAGAAGGGAACTCTTTGACAGAGGTCAGCGCAGCCCCTGGCTGCGCTGAATATTTGTGTTTGAACTGAAGAAGGAATCTCTCTTTTGCCCT
>CAYOID010000018.1:0-44753 GCA_964403955.1 uncultured Desulfohalobiaceae bacterium
AAACCGGCCTGTTCTTCCTGGCCTCTGTTGTCCTTATCGTGGGCGGCCTTTTCTGGGTCGGCACAACAGGCACCTTTCAGGACAGCACCACCTATGTCAGCTACTTCGACAGCTCGGTGCAGGGGCTGGCCACAGGCTCCACTGTCAGCTACCATGGCCTGAAAGTGGGCACTGTTCAGAGCCTGGAGCTCGTTCCCGGGCGAGACAATCTCATCCGGGTGCTCTTGAGCCTGGATTCCGAGTTCAAGCTCAAGGATTCCATGGTGGTTCAACCAGCCATGCAGGGCATCTCCGGTCAGTCCTATCTGGCCGTCACTCAGGCTCCGGACACTGTCCAGGAGCTCACCCCGGAGATCGATTTCCCTGTCGAATCCCCTGTGATTCCCGGCATACCGGGGCGGATTGAGCAGGTGGAGAATGCCCTGGCCAGGCTGTATGCCAAAGTCAAGGACATGGATCTTGACGGCTTGCTCGGGGAGTGGGCCAGTCTGGCCCATGCGGCCAGAGAATCCATACGCAAAGGTCAGCTCGGCGCAACCCTGAAGGATGCCCGCACGGTCATCCAGGACATGAAGAAAGTGACTTCCAGGCTGGAGGAGGTGACCGGGCCCCTGGCCGGAACCGAGACCCGCGAGGGGGCGAAACAGGCTTTTGCCGACCTGTCTGCCGCCAGTTCTTCCCTCAGGGAGATCGCCGCCTCCCTGGAGCGGGAGCTGGACAGGCTCGACACGGGCACTGCAGCCGGCCTGGCCGCTCGTACCGATCAAACCCTGGGGAATGTGGATGCCGCAGTGCAAGAGCTCAGAGCTGAAACCGCAGACCTGCTGAGACGCCTCGAGCAGAGTGCGGTCCGGCTGAACCAGGTCCTGGCCAACCTCAGGAACCTGGTCCGGTCCCTGCAGACTGAACCTGGAAGGGTGTTGGATCGAACCAAAACAAGGGAGCCGTTCGACAAGTGACCCGTCGACGCCTGACTGCGGCCATTCTCCTGGGGCTGTTCCTGTCTGCCCTGGGCTGCTCGTCGGCCATCCGGCCCCAGAAGCCGCAGCCGCAGTTTCACCGCCTGGAGCCGGCGCCCCGCCCCTTGCCCTGCAGGCATGCCTTCGGGGGCAGCCTGAGGGTCTGGGACTTCAGCACAGCTGCGCCTTTTGCCCAAAACCGCATGGCGGTCCTGGAATCAAACGGAACGCTTGTCTATTCCCACGGACATCAATGGACGGCCCTCCCCGGGGTCATGATCGCCCGGGGGGTGCAGCAGGACTTGAGCCGGGACGGTCTCTTCCAGGCGGTGGTGGCGGAAATGCCGGATCTGGATACAGACTACGAGCTCAGCGGCCGGGTCCTGACCTTTGGCTGCCAGCGGGCAGAGGGCAAAGACCGGGCCGTGCTCAAGGTCGAGGTCAGCCTTCATCCTGGAAGTCCTGGACAGGATGTCCTGTTTCATAAGACTTACCAGTACCGCAGCCCGGCGGTGCCCGCGGCCAGCCCCTTTGCCTTTGTTGAGGCCATGAACGAGCTGGCAGCCAGGTTTTCCAGGCAGCTCCGGCAGGATCTCTGCCGGGTGGCCGGAAGCAGGACCGGCATGAAGAGGACGGCAGTCGCACATCACGCTTCAGCTGCAAGGCTTCAGCGCAGCCAAAGGCAAAGCCGACCTCTGGAAAGGGTCTCAGCCTCGGCTTTGTCCCCTCAGGGCACTCAAACATGTCTCTCTCCTGGTGGCAGTCGGAGTTCCTTTGAGGAGTTCTTTGCCTGCGCCGGTATTTGGCCAAACAGTCCCGCCCGCCAGGCCCGAATCTGGGGATCGTGACCAATGCCGGGGGGCTTGGGCGCATCGCCCTAGACGCCCTGTCGGACTGCGGGATCGATCCGGTGGCTCTGAGTCCGGAAACATTGGCCGCCCTTGATCAGCTGCTGCCAGTCCACTGGAGCTGAGGAAACCCGGTGGACATCCTGGGCGACGCCACAGCGGAGCGCTGCATCAAAACCGCAGATGTGCTGATCAAAGCTCTGGAAATCAATGATGATGAGCGAGACCAGAGCCTATCAGCTCCTGCAGGGCTTTAGAAACACGGCCAGGGAATACGAGCTGCCCATGCTGGTGGTGAGCAAGGCTGCGGGGCGGCTCTTCCAGTGACTGACAGCCAATCATTCTGGACGCAAAGGAAAAGACAGGGCATACTCAGGCCAGACTTGATTGGGATGCGCACAGGTCCATGCGGGCACAATTTTCTTTTCCCAACGCCAACGACAAGGAGAGCCCATGCGACGCATTCTGCCCCATCTCCTGCTTCTGAGCCTGGTTGTCTGGATCGCTTCCTGCGTGGCCACCCAAACGGCCAGGCAGATGGACATCGAGTCGGTGGATGCCGACGGGGTGCCCCGGATTGCCGTCCAGGAGCTGAAAGAGGTGCTGGGCAGCCCGGAGGTGGTGCTCATCGACACCCGGGCGGACCAGCAGTGGAAGGTCAGCTCGGAAAAAATCCCTGGAGCTGTGCACCACAGCTCGTTTGAGGCTGACGAATGGTCCCGGGCCTACAACACAAACGCCACCATGGTCCTCTACTGCGCCTGACCCAACGAGAGCTCAAGCGCCCGGGCCGGGCGTGAACTCATGGACCAGGGCTTTCAAGAGGTCTATGCCCTGAAGGGCGGCTTCCAGGCCTGGCTGCAGGCCGGGTATCCGGTGGAGGCAAAACCGGTGTCCATTGTCAAATGTGTAGAGTGCCACGAGGCGGTCACCCCCAGGATCGTCCAGGACTGGAGGCAGAGCAAGCACAGCCTGGAGATCAACGATGTGTCCTGCTCGGTCTGCCATGGGGACGAGCACATGTCCGCAGATGATGCCCACAAGGCAGAGCCGGTCACCCCGAAGGTCTGCAGGACCTGTCATGAACAGCAGTGGTCCCAGTTTTCCCGAGGCAAGCATGCCATGGCCTGGGAGGCCATGCGGGCCATGCCGACCATGCACTGGCAGCCCATGGCCATGACCAGCGGGATGAAAGGCTGCGGGGGCTGCCACAAGATCGGGCTGAAGACACAGGAGCAGATCGCCTCCCTGAAGCAGGAAGGAGGCGGATTCGGCCTGGCCTCCTGCGATGCCTGCCATACCCGGCACACCTTTTCGGTTCGCGAAGCCCGTCAGCCCCAGGCCTGCCGGACCTGCCACACCGGGTTTGACCATCCCCAGTGGGAGATGTACCACGGCTCGAAACACGGGACGCGGAATGAGCTCAAGCAGCTCGGGATTTTGGACGACAATGCCGCTGCCCCGACCTGCCAGACCTGCCATATGACCGCCGGGAACCACGAGGTCAGGACGGCCTGGGGGTTCCTCGGACTCCGGCTGCCCATGCCCGATGATGCGCAGTGGGCAAAGGACAGGGCCACCATTGTCAGGGCCCTGGGGCTCATCAACCAGGAAGGGGAGCCGACTCCCAGGCTGAAGACGGTCGCAGAGCTGGATTTCATCAGGCAGAGCGAAGCCGAGTGGCAGCAGGAGCGTCAGGCCATGATCCAGGTCTGCAGCCAGTGTCATTCTGAAAACTTTGCCCGGGGGGAGCTGACCAAGGGCGACGACATGATCCGCCAGGCGGATGAGCTCATGGCCGAAGCCATAGAGCTGGTGGCCGATCTCTACGAGCAGGGGCTGCTGGACAAGCCCGAGGGGTATCAGGAGGCCTTTCCAGACCTGCTGGCCTTTCACGACGCCCCGAGCACCATCGAGCAGAAGCTCTTCCGCATGTTCCAGGAGTACCGGATGCGGGCTTTTCAGGGCGTGTTCCACGCCAATCCAGACTACGCCCTGTGGTACGGATGGAGCAAAATGAAGCAGACCTTGACCGAGATGAAGGACATGCAATCCGGGTTCAAAGCCGCCTCACATTGACTGTGGGTGATACAGCAAAAGTACAAGGGAGAGATATGATGATGCACGATGCTTTTCATGGGACGGGTCGGCGATGAAGGCCGATCTGGACTGCCTGCCCTGTTTTCTGACCCAGGGCCTGAAAGCTGCCAGGCTGTGTGTGCCTGACGACAAAGACTTGCACCGCAGGCTCCTGCAGACCTGGGCTGCCCGCCTGGCAGACATGGACATCAGCCGTTCCCCCCCGGCCATTGCCGGTGAGCTCTACCGGGATGTAGAGGCCATGCTCGGTAACGGCGACCCGTTTCAGGCGGACAAGAAGAGGGCTAACGCCAGGGTCAGGGAACTCCTGCCCCGGCTGGAGAACATCGTCACGTCCAGCATTGATCCCCTGGCCAGGTCTCTGGAGATCTCGATCATCGGCAACTATATCGACAGCGGAGTGGCTGCAGAGTTTCCCTGGGAAGAGGAGCTCGAACATGAGGCCCGGGACCTGGACCAGGAGGTCTATGCCAGGTTTTGCCAGGCCTTTGCGGCCCACAAGGAGATCATGATCCTGGGGGACAATGCCGGGGAGATCGCCCTGGACACCATCCTGGTGCGTCAGCTGCAGGAGCGGGGCTGCGCGGTGACCTATGTGGTCCGGGGCAGTCCGATCATCAATGACGCCACCATGGACGATGCGCACGAGGTGGGGATGACAGGGCTCTGCCGGGTGGTCTCCTCTGGGGTGGACACCCCGGGCACGGTCTTGTCCAGGTGCACCCAAGAGTTTTTGGAGATGTTCACGCACAGCCCGGTCGTTCTGAGCAAGGGCCAGGGCAACCTGGAGGCCCTGGCCGACGAGTGCTCCGGCCTCTTCTACGCCCTGAAGATCAAGTGTCCGGTGGTGGCAGGGGTGACTGGCCTTCCTGTGGGCCGTTCAGCCTTGATGCTTCTTTGATGGTTCAGCGCAGCCTCTGGCTGCGCTGAATATTTTCAAAAGCTGATGAGCATATCCGGGCTGGCCTCTGTGGGGGCGGCCGCTCCGGCCATGGTCATGACCCGGGCCAGTTCCCTGGTGATGGCCTGGACCACTGCAGTCACACCGGCCTCCCCGTCCGCGGCCAGGCCCAGCAGGACCGGCCTGCCGATACCGGTCAGCGAGGCCCCCATGGCCAGCCCCTTGAAGATGTCGCTGCCCCGCCTGAAACCCCCGTCAACCATGATCTCCAACTGTCCGCCCACTGCAGAGACGATCTCCTCCATGACCTGAAAGGGATGGGGCAGATAGTCCAGGGTATGGCCGCCATGGTTGGAGAGGACGATCATGTCCGCGCCGCTGTCCGCGCACTTTTGGGCATCTTCCCGGCTGAGGATACCCTTGCAGACCACAGGGATCGGGCTCTTTTTCTTGATGGCCTCGATCTCGGACTGCTGAAAAGGGGTGCAGTCAAAGCCCATTTCCCTGTCCTGGACCTTGGTGCCCTGCCCGGAATCGATCTCCAGGCCCAGCCAGGCGGCGCCGCCCTCAAGGATAGACTCGATTTCCTGGTGCATCTGAGCCCGGTCCCTGAGAGGTTTGACATTGGCCACCAGCGGTACGCCGGTGGCGGCCAGCTCAGCAAGCTTCTTGGGAAGGGGGGTGCCGGTCCACATCAGGCTCCCGGCAGCCTTGAGCCCCCTGGCCACCTGGAACAGCCCGTCCTCGGCAATGGCCGGGATGGGCATGGTCATGGCCGACATGACCACCGGAGTGGCCAGCTCAACCCCGAGCACCCGGCAGCTGGTGGAAGCCGGGACGGCGTCGATGCACCGCTGCCTGATGGTGGTCCGGTCAAGCACCAGCCGGTCGTTGTCCTCTACAAAGCCGGTTTCGACGTAGCCCAGGAGACGTCCGTACTCCTGATCGGCGAAAAAGTCTTCCCCTTTGGTATAGATTTCAGATAAGTGCATACATCCTCCTTCCTGCTGGAGCTTGTTGTGGCAATGCTGTCCTTGCGCCGTGTTCAACCCCGAGGAGGCCCTGGCCCGGCCAGTGAGGCTCCAGAGGTGTGCAGGTTTGTCCAGCCGGAGGGACCCGGCTGTTCGACCTGACCCAGCTTAGCACAGCTGGAAGGTGATGTGTGTAGCCAATGTTACACTCAGCTCGGCTGGGGGGGGTCAAGGTTCAGGCCGGACGAGCCGCCCCGGGAGGGTGTTTTTTGAATCTTTCCGGCAGGCCTGGTTTTTTACCCACACAGAGGACAGTGGGGTCGAAGAAAGAGTTCTAAGAATTTTTTTAACCGCACTCTTTTCCCACTGTGGTCTGTGGTGCGCCAAGTTCCAGCCGGGGATTCATTCCAGAGTCATGGAGTATGCTTTTCGGATCTGTCCTTGATTCCCATACCCTCCGGGTGTATGCACAGGGAAGGTGAAAAAGTTCCCTTGTCCTGAGGTCTTGCAACCAACAGGGGTGGTTGCCTGCAGGACGTCACATCAGCAAAGGAGGAGCCATGGAAATCAAGGAACCGCAGATTCGAAAAGAAGAGATTCTCAATGTTCAGGATCCTGATTTTCATTCCGGAAACGTGTGCATTGTCACCGGGGCGGGCACCGGGATAGGCCGGGCTTCGGCTGTGGCTGCCGCTGCCAGCGGGTTGAACGTGGTCGGGCTGGACATCAATCAGCGGGAAGGCGAGGCCACGGTCAGCATGGCTGAAGACATGGGCGGGGCCATGAGCTTTGTGCAGTGTGATCTGACCAAGGACGAGCAGGTGGTCTCTGCAGTGGAGCAGGCAGCTCAGAAAGGGGCGATCAAGTATGTGCTGAACATTGCCGGGATCCAGCACATCGATCCGGTGGAGTCCTTCCCCATGGAGAAGTACGATCTGATGATGGGGCTTATGCTGCGGGCCCCTTTTCTGCTCTCCAAGCTGACCATACCGCACATGCGGGCCTCTGAGAACGGGACCGGGGCCATCGGCAACATGGCCTCCGCCCATGCCCACATCACGACCAGAAATAAGCCGGTGTACAATATCACTAAGTTCGGGCTGCGGGGGCTGAGCCAGTCCATTTCTGCCGAGGGGGAGGGCAGGATCCGGTCCTTCACCGTGAGCACCGGGTATGTCAAAACCCCCCTGGCCTTGAATCAGATCCCGGATACGGCCCGGCAGCGGAACATCAGCCAGGAAGAGGTGGTCCGGGATGTCATGCTGGGGACCTCGAGGGTCAAGGAGATGATGAACCCGGTGGAGGTGGCCAACCTCTTCCTGTTGGGCATGTCCAGGCACGGCAGGCATCTGGTGGGCGGAGACCTGCTCTTTGACGGGGGAATGGTCCTCACCTATTGATGCTCATGTCCCAAAAGGGGCATGAAGCTCTCTACTTTGAGCCCATGTACAGGTGCTCAAAGTCGTGGATCAGGTCCAGAAGGTCCTGGGTCAGGCTCAGGTCAGTCGTTTGCTTGCACTCCATGGCCTTGACCAGGAGCTTGTGCAGCACAGTGATCTTTTGTTCGTACTTGTCTGCATCCAGCTTGATGCGCTGGGCCATGAAGTAGTCGGTCACGATGTCCTGGAACTTGTTGGCATGGTCTTCCTTGTTCATGACCCAGCGAATGAGCTGGTTTGAATTCTGGAGTCCCTCTTTTTCCAGCCTCTGGATTTCGCGCATGGACTTCTGAATGGTGATCACATGCTCTTTGAGCAGGGTGATTCTCGTTGCATCGTCATAGATCCCGCAGGGGATCTGGCAGTGGGCTCCGGCTGACAGGGCCGCGCCGAAAACGAAAAAGCCCAGCAGGGCCAGACAAAGGCCGACGTGTCCTCTGTTCATAACTCCTCCTTGTGTTGCTGCTGTTTCAATTTTTCCAGCAGGCTGTGACCCTGCTGGATCGCCCTTTTCAGATCATTGTCCAAGTTAATGCCTCTTCAGGTATTATGCAAGACCTGCCATCCGCCAAAGCATGGCCGTTCGAGCAAGGCCCCCCTCGAGTCCGGCATTCAGCACGATAGTGTTTTTCTTGAAAGAAGGGATTCAAAAATTTAGTCTGGAAAATCGACTTCGGCTATGGCTGCGATCCGGTCTGCTGCTTTTTTGCACACGGTCAGGTAGGGTGCGGCCACAGACGGGACCTCAAAGGTCAGAAGACAGGCCTGAGGGGCCAGTGGTTCCACCCTGTGCCCGGTGGCCGGAATCCCGGAAACCCTCCATTTCCAGTATCGGCCAAGCTCGAAGCTGGTGACCCTGAAGAACAGCCAGGCCCCTACGGCAGTTTTGACCCAGCCTGTGGAGTCGGCATGAATGTGGGTGGTCGGGTGGTCGACAGCCTTCACGGTAGGGCCCCATTCAGGCCAGCGTCTGGTGTCGGTGACAATGTCCCAGACTACCGGGGCCTCTGCAACAATGGAACGGCTGAGAGCGAGGTGAAGGAGATTGACTTTCAGGGAAAATGGTTTCAACGGCATGGCGACCTTCCCGGTGGTTCTGGACTGTGGACACAGCGGAGCAGGCTTTTTCATGCCAAGTATGTCCAAGGTCAGCCGGTTGAGCAAGACATGATTGCCGGCAGGATTTTGGTTGGACCCAGAGGGGACAAGAAGAGGCGAAACGGTGCCCAATGGATTTTGCAGAGCTGATCAGACAGCGACAGAGCGTCCGGGAATACTCGGACAGGCCTGTGGAGCGGGACAAGCTGGATGCGCTTGTCGAAGCGGTCCGTCTGGCCCCTTCGGCCAGCAACTCCCAGCCCTGGAAGGTGATCTTTGTGGACGAGCCGCAGCTCAGAGGCCAGGTGGCCAGGGCCACATTCAGCAAAGCGCTCTCCTTCAACTCCTTTGTCCTCCAGGCCCCGGTCATTGCTGTTTTGACCCAGGAAAGGCCGAAGGTCATCACCCAGATCGGCGGACGGATCAAGGACAAGGAGTACCCCCTGATCGACATCGGGGTGGCTGCGGCCCACTTTTGCCTCCAGGCCGCGGAGCTGGGTCTGGGAACCTGCATGATCGGATGGTTCCAGGAGCAGAGAATCAAGGACCTGCTGCACATCCCAAAAGGGACCGGCGTGGGCCTGCTGATCACTGTGGGCTACTCCGAGACCCCGCTGCGGGACAAGATCCGCAAGCCGGCCCGGGACATGAGCTGTTTCAACAGGTATGAATGAGACCGGTGTCCTGCTGATGCAGGAGGTTCAACGCCTTATAGGGCACGGAAAAGTGCGCAGGGAAAGACGCATTCAGGATTCAAACAAGATGAGGACGCATTATGATCAGTGAGCAGGACCGCCTGGAACGCCAGATCAGGTTCGTACTGGAGATCGACAAGCTCAAGGAGATACGGCGCAGATCCTACCTGCTCACCTCCCAGCGCAGGGAGAACAGCTCCGAGCACTCCTGGCATATCGCGGTCATGGCCATGGTCCTGGCCGAGCACGGGCCTCAGGGCCTGGACCTGTGCCGGGTTCTGGCCATGCTCCTGGTGCATGACGTGGTGGAGATCGATGCCGGGGACACCTACTGCTACGACCAGGCCGGGGCAGAGGACAAGGCGGAGCGGGAGGAGGGGGCTGCGGTGAGGATTTTCGGTCTGCTGCCCCAGGACCAGGATCAGTGGCTGAAATCGCTGTGGGAGGAGTTCGAGGCCGGCCAGACCCCGGAGGCACGGTTCGCTCACGCTGTGGACCGGCTCATGCCCCTGCTGCACAACTATCACACCCAGGGGCGGAGCTGGCTGGAGCACTCCATCAGCCGGGATGAGGTCCGGGACAGAATGGCCCCGGTGCACAAGGGGTCAAAAGCTCTGGGGGAGCTGGCCCGGGAGATCATCGACCAGGCTGTAGCCAAAGGCTATCTCAGGCCCAACGGCGGCAGCCCTGAGTGAGAGGCAGCCTTTACATTTCGCGCTTGACGCGAAATGTACAATTCCAAGCCCAGGAGGGATGATGGACTCGACAGACCCGCAATGGCTGAAATGGGCCAGGGAGCTGCAGGCCCTGAGCCAGATCGGCCTGACCTTTTCCAAGAACGAGCATGAGGTCAAGAACTTTCAGCGGCTGGCTGAAATCGCCGCGGAAATGGTCCAGGCCCGGACCGGGTACGACAGCGCAGAGCTCCTGGAGCGCTTCGCAGCCCAGCCCGGGTACGCCACGGCCAAGATCGACGTCCGGGGGGCCGTGGTCCGGGAGGGGAAGATCCTCCTGGTCCAGGAGCGGACCGACCAGCGGTGGTGCATGCCCGGCGGCTGGGCCGACGTGGGGGAGGTCCCTTCAGCCATGGTGGCCAGGGAGGTCCTCGAAGAGAGCGGGTTCACGGTCAGGCCGACCAAGGTCGCCGGGGTCTTTGACGCCAACCGGGAAGGCCGGCCCATGGAGTTTTTCCATGCCTACAAGATCGTCTTTTTGTGCGACATCCTGTCCGGAAAGCCCAGAACGAGCATCGAGACTCAGGGGGTGGATTTTTTCGACTTTGACCAGCTGCCCGAGCTGTCCCCCAACCGAACCAGCACCCGGCACCTGGAGGAGGTCCGGGCTCATCTCAAGGATCCCTCTCGACCCGCCGCCTTCGATTGAAATTCATCCGCTCAATTTCATCCGCATGAACGGATGAAATTGAATATTTGGGTTTGGACTGAAGAAAGAACCTCTCTTTATGATTCAGCGCAGCCAGAGGCTGCGCTGACGCAGCAGATTCCCTTACCTTTCATGGCCGGTCTGAAGCAGAGATTGTCCGAGACGCAGGCCGCCGGGGCCCGGTCGCCGTTCTTCCAGCGGGAGATGAGATGCGGCTCCCTGATCAGGGGGCGGCTCATGGACAGGGCATCGGCCACCTTGTCCTGAACGAGCCGCTCGGCCAGGTCAAAGGAGCGCACCCCGCCGACCATGATGACCGGGATGTCCAGGTGTTTGGAAAATTCTCCGGCCTCCTCCCGGAAATAGGCCTCCTTGTCCTGAGAGTCGATCCCGGGCCGGCTGGGGGAGAGCTTCTTTCCGGTCAGCAGCCCGCCGCTGACCTCGACCGCATCCAGGCCATGTCCGGCCAGGTCCCGGGCGACCTGGACGGAGTCCTCAAGGCTGAGCCCATTCTCTGCAAAATCGCGGCAGTTGATCTTGATCAGGATTGGATAGTCCGGCCCGACCCGGTCTCTGACGGCTTCAAGGATCTCGCGATGGATTCTGGACCTGTTCTCGATGCTCCCCCCATAGTCGTCCGTTCGATGGTTGAAGGCCGGGGAAAGGAACTGGCTGAGCAGGTAGCCGTGGGCCGAATGGATCTGGACTCCGTCAAAGCCGCTCTCCCAGGCCCTGGCAGCGGCCCGGGCAAAGGCCTGAACCAGATTCTGGATGTCCTTGGCAGTGGCCTCCCGGCGGGGGGAATCTGCCAGGCCTTCGAAGTCGGAGACCACCAGGGGAGGGGTCTTGGTCAGCTTTTCCGAGGTGAAGTTTCCGGCATGGGCCAGCTGCATCACGATCCGGCCCCCATGGTCATGGACGGCCTGGGTCATCTGCCTGAGCCCGGGCAGGCACTCGTCCGAATGCACCCCCAGCTGCCAGGGTCCGGCCTGGCCTTCCGGGCTGACATAGGCATGCCCGGAAATGATCAGCCCCAGACCGCCGTCGGCCAGGTCGGTCATGGTCGTGATCAGTTGCGGGGTCACCAGGCCGGTGTCTGTGGCCAGGCCTTCCCAGGTGGCGGACCGGGCGAACCGGTTCGGCATGGTCAGGCTCTTGATGCTCAGGGCTTGAAAGAGAATGCTCATGTTCATCACCTCATCAGCGCGGCCCTGGGCCACGCGGTTCTGTTGAAGGTTGGACTGCTTCATTTCACCTCAAAGAGGGCTTGCGGTCAATGCTCCAGCCCTGGACCCGCGGAGCTCGCATTGACTTTTACGAGCCGCTTCAGTATGTTCCTAAAATTGGTAGACTACTCGTGGTTCAGTGTGGAACAGGACAGTTGACCTCAGCAAAGAAAGGAGGCGTGCGATGGGTATGCTGCGTAAGGTATTGATTTTGGTCTGGGCCTTGATGTTCTGTGTATCGGCCAATGCAATGGCCAAGCAGCTGGTGGTAGGAGTGGATGCCAACTTCATGCCTTTCGAGTTCAAGGTCAACGGCAAGCTGACCGGGTTCGACGTTGAGCTCTGGGACGCCATCGCCAAAGACCTGGGCCTGGATTACAAGTGGCAGACCATGGATTTCAACGGGATCATTCCCGCCCTGCAGTCGCGGAGCATCGATGCAGCCATAGCCGGAATCACGGTCAAGTCCGAGAGGGAAAAGGTGGTCGACTTTTCCTATCCCTACTATGACGCTGGTTTGATCATCCTGGTCCGGGCGGACAACGAGGACATTTCCTCCATTGAGGACTTTGAGGACAAGGTCGTGGCCACCAAGCTGGGCACAACCAGCGCCGACTTTTTAAAGACCGTGCCCACCAAGGATGTCAAGCTCCTGCCCAATACCGACAACCTGTTCATGGAGCTTTTGTCCGGGGGGGCGGATGCGGTCTTCTTCGACTCCCCGCCCCTTTTGTACTATGCCCAGAATCAGGGCAAAGGCAAAGTGAAGACAGTGGGCCCCCTGTATCAGGGGCAGTCTTACGGGATAGCCTTCCCCCAGGGCAGCGATCTCAGGGAAAAAGTGACCATCACCCTCCTGAAGTTTATGGAAGACGGCACCTATAACGAGCTCTACGAAAAGTGGTTCGGCACAGCCCCCAAATAGCCCCCGGGGCCGGCCTTCCCGTCGGTCGCACAAGCAGGGCCTTGAGCCCTGCTTTCTTCATTCCAAAAGTTTTTCACCTGTACAGCAAAGGGCATCTGACTCATGGCCACCGGATTTGAATTCAAAGTCAGCGTGATGTGGGAGTCCGTCCCCATCCTGCTCACCGGAGTCAAACTGACCATCATCATCACTGTTTTGGGGCTGTTGCTGGGCTTTGTTCTTGGTGCGTCCTCAGGGCTGATGAAGATCTCCAGGAATGTTTTTTTAAGAAAGATAGCCGGGGCCTACATCGAGAGCATCAGAGGGACCCCGATCATGGTCCAGGTCATGTTCATCTACTTTGGCCTGCCTATGGCCCTGGGCATGCGGGTCCCTCCCATGATGGCCGGTGTGACGGCCATCGGCATCAATTCAGGGGCCTACATCGCCGAGATTGTCCGCGGGGCCTTTCAGTCCATCGAGCGGGGCCAGATGGAAGCCGGGCGGTCCATCGGCCTGAATCATTTTCAGGCCATGTACTACGTGATCTGGCCCCAGGCCTTCAAGCGCATGATCCCGCCCCTGGGGAACCAGTTCATCATCAGCCTCAAAGACACCTCCCTCCTGGTGGTGGTCGGGGTCGGAGAGCTGACCAGGACCGGACAGGAGGTCATCGCCTCCAACTTTCGGGCCTTCGAAGTCTGGCTCACTGTGGCCGTGATGTACTTTGTCATGACCATGTCCATTGCCAAGTTCCTCAATTACATTGAGCGCAGGCTGGAAATCTCCCCATGATTGAAATCAAGAACCTGTACAAGAGCTTTGGCGATCTCGCAGTCCTCAAGGGGATCGACCTGCACATCTCCGCAGGGGAGGTGGTGGTCATCATGGGGCCGAGCGGGTCCGGCAAGTCCACCCTGCTCAGATGCATCAACCGCCTGGAGGACATCACCTCTGGAACCGTGGTTGTGGACGGACATGATGTCATGGACCGGAAGACGGACATCAATTTTGTGCGCACCGAAGCCGGGATGGTCTTTCAGCAGTTCAATCTCTTTCCGCACATGACCACCCTGGCCAACGTGACCCTGGGGCCGATGAAGGTCCGGGGGATGAACCGCATCCAGGCCAATGAGCTCGGCCTGGAGCTCTTGGCCAAGGTCGGTCTCGGGGACAAGGCCCACGTCTATCCGGACCACCTCAGCGGCGGCCAGAAGCAAAGGGTGGCCATAGCCCGGTCTCTGGCCCTGAAACCCAAGGTCATGCTCTTTGACGAACCGACCAGCGCCCTGGACCCGGAGCTGGTGGGAGAGGTCCTGGAGGTCATGAAGCAGTTGGGCAGAGAAGGGATGACCATGGCTGTGGTCACCCATGAAATGGGCTTTGCCCGGGAGGTGGCCGAGCGGGTCATTTTCATGGACGAAGGGGTGATCATTGAGCAGAACAACCCGGAAGAGATCTTTTTCCGGCCCAGGCATGAGCGGACCAAGGCCTTTCTGAGCAAGGTCCTCTAGCTCAATTTCGTCAGGAAGACTGACGAAATTGAATATTTCCATGGCGTTAAGAACATTGTCCAGGACTTTTGCCTTGAGGTGGTGAGCCTGAAGCTTTCCGATTATGAGGAGAATTGACCATGGCTGTGGATCGCAAGCATCAAATGGGGTCCGGCGGGCACTGCATCTGCCCCAAGTGCTCCGAACGGGTCCCGCATCAGAGCGGCGGGCGCTGCATTGAGCGCAAATGTCCCTCCTGCGGGTCGACCATGGTCCGCGAGGGCTCTGAACACCATCAGAAGATCAAGCAGGCCAAAGACAAGAAGAAACCGTAAGGGAGAGCTGATGTCCGAGATCAAGGTCAAGAAGAGCATTCAGGAAATCAATGCCAAGATTCGTCAAGGATCTGCAGTGGTGGTGACTGCGGACGAAATGGTGGACATCGTTGCCGACCAGGGCCCTAAAAAGGCTTTTGACAGTGTTGACGTGGTCACGACCGGGACCTTCGGAACCATGTGCTCCTCCGGGGCCTTCATCAACTTCGGCCACACCACCCCCAAGATCAAGGCCTCCAAGGCCTGGTTCAACGAGGTGGAGGCCTATGCCGGAATCGCTGCCGTGGACTGTTTTCTCGGGGCGGCTCAGGTCAAGGAGGACGATCCTCTGAACAAGGTCCACCCCGGCCGTTTCGCCTATGGGGGCGGCCACGTGATCGAGGACCTCATCGCAGGGCGGGAGATCGCTTTTCAGGCCAAGGGGTATGGGACCGACTGCTACCCTTTGCGGGAATACCAGAAAGAGATCACCATCAGCGACCTGCGCAACGCCTTTCTGTACAATCCCAGAAACAGCTACCAGAACTACAATTGTGCCGCCAACCTCTCCGAGCGGACGATCTACACCTACATGGGCATTCTGCGGCCCCACCTGGGCAATGTGACCTACTCCACCGCAGGTCAGCTCAGCCCTCTGCTGAACGATCCCTTTTACTGGACCATCGGGGTGGGAACCAAGATATTCCTCGGAGGCGCAGTTGGGGCTGTGACCTGGCAGGGCACCCAGCACGACCCCGGGGCCATGCGCAGCGACAACGGACAGGTCAAGGAGGGAGCCGGCACGCTAGCTGTGACCGGTGACATGAAGCAGATGTCAGCCGAGTTCATTCGCGGGGCCTCGCTGGTGGGCTACGGATGCTCTCTCATGGTCGGACTGGGGGTGCCGATTCCGATCATCAATGAAGACATGGCCTTCTTTACCGGGATCGGGAACAGGGACATCTTCTACCAGATCATCGACTACGGCATCGATTATCCGAACAATATCAGCCGATCCATCGGGGAGGCCAGCTACGCGGAGCTGAAGTCCGGACAGATAGAAGTTCAGGGCAAGGCCGTGCCCACAGCCCCTGTGGCCAGCATCCCCATGGCCTCGAGGATCGCCGCGACCCTCAAGGACTGGATCCAAATAGGGTCCTTCACCCTTGGCGAGGCGCAGATCCGGCTGCCGAGCGTGGAGTTCGACCGGTCCAGGTATCCGAGGATTCCTGAGCCCTAAGTCAGCTTTGCCGCTGGCAAAGCTGACTTCCATTGGGTTTGACCTGAAGAAACAGACACCCCATTGCGGCGAGTGCTTCTGGTTCAGTCCGATGCATACCCAGAGATTTTACCGGGACTTCTGCTCCACCAGCAGATGGCAGAGCTACAGGGTCAAGGTGGAGACCACGGACCTCTTCATCCGGACCCGGGAGAACCATGCCTTTGCGGTCCAGCAGCAGGTGGTCCAGCTCAGATCGGACTTGCAGAGGCACATCCAGCGCCAGCCGAGCTTTGCCAGCTCTCTGGAACCGGTCAGGTCGCTGCCTGGGGTGCCGCATATCGTGGACCTGATGTACAGGGCTGCAGAGAAGGCCAGGGTGGGGCCCATGGCTGCAGTGGCCGGAGCCGTGGCCGAATGTGTGGGCCAGAAGCTGGGGCTGCTGTCCGAAGAGGTCATTGTAGAAAACGGCGGTGATGTTTATCTGCAGCTCAAGGAATCTGGACGGAATTCGATCTTTGCCGGGGGGTCGCCTTTTTCAGGCCGGATCGGCATCCGGGTTGAGCCTGGCCAAACACCCCTGGGGGTGTGCACCTCATCTGGAAGGGTGGGGCATTCCTACAGCCGGGGACAGGCGGATGCGGCGACCATTCTGGCCACTCATGTCTGGTTGGCGGATGCCGTGGCCACTGGGGCTGCCAACCTGGTCCGCTCTGAAGAGTATTTTGAAGAAGCCCTTGACTACGCCATGTCCATTGAAGGAGTTCTTGGAGCGGTGGTGATCCTTGGGGACAAGCTGGGCGCAAAGGGTGACGTCCAGTTGGAGAAAACCTGACCCACCCCACAGCGGCTGACCGGCGCACTCCGCTTCCGAGTGTGCCCATTCATCGTTACAAACGGATATTCAGAGGCTGCCCTATGAGTGAAGACACAGTGTCCAAGAACGTTCTGCTGATCTTTGAAAAGGAGATCATGTATAACCCGGTCATCTACTGGACGATCAAGAAGTATGAGGTCATGTTCAATGTCCTGGAGGCCAGGATCCTGCCCAAGCAGGAGGGCAGGCTCATCCTGCAGCTGGAAGGTGAGCGGGATCAGCTGGACAAGGCCCTTGCCTTCATGCAGTCTGAGAAGGTCAAAGTTGAGGTCCTGGCGGACCGGATCAAGAGGGATGCTGACAGATGCGTGCACTGCGGGGCCTGCACCGGGGTTTGCAAGACCGGGGCCTTGAGTCTCGATCACCAGACCATGGAGGTCCTCTTTGACCCGGAGAAGTGCGTGAGCTGCGGTCAGTGCGAACTGGCCTGCCCGGTGGCCGCCATGTCCATGGCTTCCATTGACATGGACGTGACCGATATTCTTTCATCTGAGGCCATGAAGCGGAGGAGGACGTCGTGAGCTGGATGGATCCTGAAATGGTGCTTCCGGAAGAGGGGCGGGTGGTTATTTGCGATGTGCTCGAGTACTGGGGACTGATGAAGGGCTACCGTTCAGGACAGGACTGGTTTGATCTCAGGGACAACCCCATTCATGTTTCCCGCTGGAAGGAGATCCATGACACCGACGCGGCAGATCCTGAACCCGGTGCGGAGTAAAGGGGCGTGTCAAAGCAGGCGGCCGGCCTGCACTTGAAAAGGAGGTCAGTGATGCGGCTCCAAGGCAAAGTAGCCCTGATCACCGGGGCCGGCCGGGGACTGGGCCGGGCCATTGCAGAACGTTATGCCAGGGAAGGCTCGGCCGTGGCTGTTGTCAGCCGGCATCAGGAAGAACTGCAGGGCCTGGCCCGGGACATCGAATCCCAAGAAGGTCGGTGCCTGCCTCTGGCCGGGGACGTGTCCCGGGCTGAGGACATCCGGCGGATAGTTGAACAGGTCTCTCAGAATCTTGAACGGATTGATATCCTGGTCAACAACGCCGCCATCATCGGGCCGGCGCAATTCCTGGAAGACAGCCAGTCCTGGCGGCGGACCCTGGAGGTCAACCTGCTCGGGGCGGCCTGCTGCATCCAGGAGGTGCTGCCTTTGATGCCTGGTCAGGCAGCAGGGACGGTCATCAACATCAGCTCCGGGCTGGCCAGAATGGCTTTTCCCAGATTTTCGGCCTATTGCGCCTCCAAGGCAGGACTGGAGCAGCTCTCCAGGTGCCTGGCCGAGGAGCTCGGATCCCAGGGCCTGCGGGTGGCCTGTCTGGACCCTGGGGTCATGGACACGTCCATGCAGGTCGATATCCGCAGTCGGGGACCGGAGAAGCTGGGGGCCAAACTCTGGGAGCAGTTCTCGGGCTTGAAGGACGAGAACCAGCTTCGCAATCCGGCCGAGGTGGCTGAGCTGGCCCTGGCTCTGGCCCTGCACATCCCTGAGGAGCGCAATGGAACCACGTTCTCCATGAAGGACCTCAGGGTGCTGTAGACTGATGAAGGTCGACGGTTGTGGGTGGATGGTTGAGGGTAGAACAGACCCCAGACTTGTCGCTAGAGGACAGTCAACTTGGCCAGTTTGATCAGGGCAGAAACTTTCATGGTTGCTCCTCTTACTGCTCCCCAGAGTACAGGAGAACAGCCCAGAAAGTTTCTACCGTGTTCAAACTGGCAGCCTTGATGCTCAAACACATGGCGAAACCCCCAAAAGTTAGATCCCTTTTGAATTCAAGGCAAGATACTTCAGCTCTGCCAGAGGCAAAGCTGCATTGAAGCATGGTGCCTTTGATGATGAGACAACGGAGGATGTCATGAGTCTTCGATGCTGGTTTACGTTGGGTTTGGGTGTCGCTCTGCTCATGTGCGCAGGCGGATGCGGCACGTACCAGATGAACAAGGCCCAGCAGGGCAGCGTTTTCGGGGCCCTGGCCGGTGGACTGCTTGGAAGCCAGCTTGGTCCGGCGGACAATCGGGGAGAGAATGCCCTGATCGGGGCCGGGCTCGGCTTCATGGCCGGGTACATCGTCGGCAACGAGATGGACAAGTACGATCAGAGACAGGTTCAGCAGACCCTGGAGTACCAGCCTTCCAATCAGACCAACACCTGGGTCAACCCGGACACCGGAAACCGCTACTCGGCAACGCCTGGTCCGGCTTATGCCCAGGGCGGCCGGATATACAGGAACATCGAGCTTGAGGCCAGGGTGGACGGCCGTCCGGAGACGGTGGAAGCTCAAGCCTACCGGGAAAACGGGCGCTGGGTCCTGGTCCAGTAGTCAGCGCAGCCTCTGGCAAAACTGATACTATGGGTTTGAAATCAAGAGAAAGCTCACTTTCGAGTAGAGCGCATCACCTTGGAAAGGAATCACGATCATGGAATGCGTCAAAGCCGACACCCTGTACACCGGACATTCTGTGGTGGAGGGTGTGTACCTGGGGTTTGAGCAGGGGGTGGTGACCGGAGTGTTCCATGAGCCCTGCGGCGAGCCGCTTGGAGCATACCCGGTCGTCACCCCGGCCATGATCGACCCGCACAGCCATATCGGCATGGTTCGGGCAGGTGAGCCGGAATCCGAAGCCGAAGCCAACGATCACCAGGATTCGCTGATGGTCATGGCCGATGCCCTTGATTCCCTGCAGATGGATGACCCAGCCTTGAAAGACGCCGTGGAAACAGGGGTCCTCTACTCCTGCATCGTACCGGGAAGCGGGAACATCCTCGGGGGGCTCTCAGCCGTGATCCGCAACTACGGAGCGGACAGCAACCAGGCCTTGATCTGCAGGGCGGGCCTCAAGGCGGCTCTGGGCTACAACCCCATGTCCACCAGCTCCTGGGAGGGTACCCGGGCCACCACCAGGATGGGCTCCCTGGCCATTCTGCGCAAAAGATTGGAGGAAGTCCGGCGCAAGGAGCAGCGCTTTTTGGAGGCTGACGGGGAAAAGAAAGACGAGATCACCTTTTCGGCTGAAGAGGACGTTATCAGGGATGTGCTCTCCGGCAGGCTCGCATTGCGGGTCCATGTGCACAAGACGGACGACATCGCCGCCCTGCTGCGCCTGGTTGACGATTTCGGAATCCGGGTCACGGTTGAGCACGCCATGGGGGTGCGCAGCCCGGACATTTTCCGCGAACTCAAGAAGAGGGCTATCCCGGTCACCTACGGCCCGCTGGATGCCTTTGCCTATAAGGTGGAGCTCAAGCATGAGACCTGGAGGAACATCGAACACCTCATTGAGGCTGGAGTGGACTTCGGCTTGATGTCCGACCACCCGGTCACACCTGCCAGGCAGCTTCTGCTCCAGACCCGATGGTTCCTGCGTTTCGGCATGACCAAACAGCAGGCAGTGGAGCTGGTGACCCGCAGAAACAGTCAGCTCCTGGGGCTGGATCAGTGGCTGGGGACCCTGGAGGTATCCAAATGGGCCTCCTTTGTCTGCTGGAGCCAGGACCCTTTCGAACTTTCGGCCTTTCCGCTGGCGGTGTACGGTGAAGGCAAGCTCCTGCACGAAGAGCCGGGATCATTGAGGTCATGATTCTGTACGACGCAGAGGACACGGCCAGTCTCGAGGCCTACGGGATCCAGATCCCGGTTCACAAGAGCAAGGCGGCCGGGACCCTGGAGGTCCTCCGGAGTCATCCACTCCTGGGGCCAAAAGCCCGGGAATGGCAGGTCCAGACCCGGCCCATGGACATCACCGGACAGGACCTGCTTTCATTTCATATGATCAGGGATCTCGGCCACAGGGATGGGGACCATCTTGTGCAGGTTGGCCTGGTGAAATTTGCGATAGATGGCCAGGACCTTCCTCTGCCTCCGGCTCAGGCCTGACTCGTCCCCTCCCAGGCGGTCGAAGTCCATGGCCCACTCCAGCTCAGGGTACGTGGCTCCGATCTGGTCCTCGTCACTGCGGTTGTCGGCCCACAAACCGTCGGCTGGGGGTGTGTCCAGGATGTTCCGGCTTATCCCCAGGGTCCGCCCGAGCTCATAGACCTCGGATTTCATCAGGTCGGCAATGGGAGCGATGTCCACGCCGCCGTCTCCGTATTTGGTGAAGAAGCCGACGCCGAAGTCCTCGACCTTGTTCCCGGTCCCAGCCACCAGCAGGGAGTGGTGAGAGGCAAAGGCATACAGGGTGACCATCCGCAGCCGGGAGCGAGTGTTGGCCATGGTCAGCCCGTCCTGGATCTCGCCGGGCAGTGAGGCTTCAAAGGCCTGAAAACAGGGAGTCAGGTCGACTGTAGTCCCTGTGACCCGATCGAACTTTTTCTCCAGCCAGGCGATGTGATCCTCTGCCAGTGACTGCTGTTCCATGTGCTGCAGGATGGGCATGTTCAGGATGAACACCTTGAGCCCTGTCCTGGCGCAGAGGGTGGATGTGACTGCCGAGTCGATGCCTCCGGAAACTCCGACCACAAACCCTTGCATTCCAGCACGATGGCAATAGCCCTTCAGCCATTCAACAATAAAGTCGATCACTTTGTCGGCCTGCATTCTTCACTCCGGGTCAAATTGACGTTTCAGGGAAAATCGTTATAGTAAAGACAGAATCAGGTTGCCATGAACCTACCGAAAACAAGGAGAAAGCACAATGCCGCACACCATCCTCTGGCCCACTGAGCTCTCCAAGACCTCCCTTAAGGCCATACCCCATATCAACTCCCTGTCCGAGAAATACCAGTCCAGGGTGATCGCCCTCTATGTCGCCCCCGACCTGTGTTCCATGTTTCCGGCCTACGGCAATTATCCCAGCCCTGAGGTCATCGAGAAGTTTCAGGACTGGGAGCTGGAGAAATCCAAGAAGGATCTGAAGTCCATCTGCTCGGGTCAGCTTGAAGGCTGCCCCAATGTGGAGGTGCGCATCGTCCGCGGAGACGCGGTCAAAAAGATTCTGGAGATGGCTGGGGGTGAAGATGTGGACATGATCGTGATGACCACCAGGGGGCAGGGCCTTGAAACCGCTGGCAGGCAGGACAGCGGATTTGGCAGCGTGGCCATGAAGGTTGCGGAGCAATCCCCGGTTCCTGTGCACCTGATCAACCCTGACTGATCGAGACACCATGGCCAGAAGCCCTTTTGCCCGGCGACAAAGAGAGAATCGCAGGAAAGAAGACAGGCGCAAGCACGAGAGACGCCAGCAGGAACGCCGGTCAGCAAACCCTGAACGGGATCTGCTCAAGCTCGGGGTCATTCCTGAAGACAGGAGATACCATGAGCGCAGAAAAGCTGACCGGCGGAAAGGAGACCGCCGGAGAAGCGAGCGCAGAAAAGCCGACCGGCGGCAATCCCGCGGGGCCTGGAAGCATTCCAGGAGATCGGTCCAGCTCCTGACCAAAGATGAACTGGATTATTTCCGAACTCTCTTTCTCGATGCCGAGGACGTTGAAACCAAGAGCTGAGGCATTGCAAGTCTGCGGACCTCCATGACCGGAGACTTTGTGCTGCACCGGCGTGCCTGGATGATCGACAGACCAGGAGCTGCAGCTGTCTGAATGCGGTTATGAAACTTCAAACATAAGGAAGAACCCCTCACCTCTCACTCAGCCCAGAAAGTTTCTCTCCTGATCAAACTGGCTGCATCAAGGTGACACACCCTGCTAAAAGTGAGGTTCCTTCTTCAGTCCAAACCCAAATATGTCAAATTTGCCAGCGGCAAAGCTGACAAGGAGGTCCTCATGATCATCAGAATGACCTGTATGGTTGGGCTGGCCGTGACATGCGCCTTCGGGGCGCTCGTCCCGGATGTGCGCGGGCAGTCCTGGCTGGAAAAGGGCAAGGAGGCCCTTGAGCAGTTGAGCACAGACAGCTCTGCTCAGGGGTTGAGCACGGAAACCATTGCTGACGGGCTGAAAGAGGCCCTCAGAGTGGGAACCGCCAATGTGGTTCAGCAGCTCGGCCAAACCGACGGCTTCAACAAACACCCGGATATTCACATCCCCCTTCCAGGGTCACTGGGCAAAGTCCAGACAGCTCTGGACAGGGTCGGGGCGTCGGCGTTGCTCGATGATCTCGAGCTGAAGCTGAACCGGGCAGCTGAACAGGCCACCCCCAGGGCCAAGGCCCTCTTTTGGGAGTCCATCACTGAAATGACCCTTGAAGATGCTCGTTCGATCTACAATGGTCCACAGGATGCAGCCACCCGGTACTTCCAGGGCTCAATGTCCGATCCGCTGGCTCAGGAAATGCAGCCGGTGATCGAAGACACTCTGTCCCAGGTCGGGGCTGTGCAGAGCTATGATCGGGTCATGAATCGCTACACAGCCATCCCTTTTGTCCCGGATGTCAAGGCTGATCTGGTCAGCCACACCCTGGACAAGACCCTGGAAGGCCTGTTCACGATTCTGGCCCGGGAAGAGGCGGCAATCAGAGCCAATCCAGCCAAGAGAACGACCAAGCTCCTGCAGACCGTCTTTGGCAGCAGCAGATAAGGAAGGTGCAGCATGGCATGGACATACAAAGAAAGGGTGGTCGTGCCGGTGGATCTGTCCCTTTTTTCCTACACGGCCATCAATGTGGCCATGGATTATGTGCTTGATTGCGGATGCGTCCATGTCGTTCATGTGCTCAGGGAGCTCAACCCCTATGTTATGGGTGAGTGCAACGTCAAAGAGTTTGCTGATGAGCGGCACCAGGTGTGCAGTCAGGTCCTGAAACACCATTTGAACACCAGGTATGAGGGGATTCGAATCACCGTTGCGGTTGGTGATCCGGGCCAGGAGATAACTGCTTATGCCGACAGGATAGGCGCGGAGCTCATCGTGATGACCTCTCACGGCAGGCAGGGAGGCAAAAAGCACATGATCGGCTCAGTGGCAGAAAGAGTCCTGCGCCTTTCATCCTGCCCGGTCCTGGTTATCAAGCCCACTCCGCACTGAGGCCTGGCCGTTGTCATCCAGAGATCTGTTCTTGCAGTAGACGAAGGTCAGGTCTGCCTGTCACCCTGGATGGTCACGACTGTCAATTCCGGAGGAGCCAGGAAACGCACCTGCGGCCCCCAGGTCCCTGTGCCCCGGTTGACATGCAGAGTGGCCTCGTTGAGGAGGGGGTAGGTCCCGGCCAGATACGAAAAAAAGGCCTTGACCGCCAAGCCAAAGGGAAAGATCTGTCCCTTGTGGGTGTGCCCGGAGAGCTGCAGATCGAAATGCTTCGTGCTTTCGGGGCAGACTGTGGGGCTGTGCTTGAGCAATACGACGACGTTTTCCGGTTTTATCCTGCTCCAGAGCTTCTCTTCCTGACTGCACGCCGGTTCATGGCGAAATGATGTCCCTGCCAAAGTGATGCCCTTCCCGTTCCAGACCTGACCGTCCAGGACCGTGAATCCGGAATCCCGCAAGAACAGCCTGGATCTCTCCAGGCCTGCATAGACCTCGTGGTTCCCGGTCACGGCAAACTTGCCCCCTGGGGCCTGGAAACTCTTCAGCTCACGGCTGACGTGGGCCAGAGACTCCGGATTGCTGTCAATCAGGTCCCCGGTGCAGACAAGGATGTCCGGCTTGATCCTCTCCAGTTCGGCGCGGATGGCTCTGACCCTCTTTTCGCCTGCCAGGAGTCCCAGATGGACATCACTGATCTGGACCAGAGTGAATGTGTTTTTGAGCTTTGGCGAAGTGAGAAGGACGTGTTCAAGCGCAATGGAACGGGCTTCAAAGGCCCCAACAACCATGATAGCCAGCACCATTCCAATCAACAAGACGGCCTTGGTTTCAGCAGACAGCAGGGGGCTCCGACCCTGAAGAAAAGATCGAAGGCCAGTGGCCGGAAGTTCCAGAATGATGAAGGCCACTGCCAGGCAAAAAGCCACAAAAATAAAGCCCATCCAGGTATAGCCAGTCCAGGCCAGGATGGTGGCCAGGGAGTGATGACCGGTCCTGTCCAGCTGATGGGTCAAGATGGGGCAGGTGATCATCAGGAGAAGAAAGGCGAAGAAAACCAGTCGGACAGGAAGGCCCTGGGGCACCAGGGGCAGGATCCGGAAGGCGACAACTGCATGCATGCCGGAGTAAATCAGGAAGTAGGCAAGGAGAAATACAACCATGGCTGCTCGCCTCCTGACAGGTCGAGGGTATGGAAAGGTGCGGCTGCAAAAGCTCAAGATACAGCCGTAGAAGTCAGAATACAGAATTAGAAGCCAGAATAATCAAAGAGTTACAAACAAAATTTGACGCCGGGAAACCGCTGCTCGGACTTGTTGCACTGGCGTCTGGGAAGGGGGATGAACAACACAGAAGTCGGGACAAGGTATGACGCTTGAACAGGAATGTCCATATTCAGCGCAGCCAGAGGCTGCGCTGAATCATTGGTTTTGAAATGAAGAACCGCATTTTCTCACTTTTGGGCAGTGAACGTGTCGGCTTCAAATCAAAAGTGCGGTTCCTTCTTCAGATCAAACCCAAAGAGTCAGCCCTGGCTGAGGCCAGGGCTGACTCTTTGGGTTTGATGGGGCCTTTCTTTGAAGGTGGAGCAAAATGTACTGAAATCTTTTGTTTTTGACCCTATGTTTCATAGATTTGATCTCCAGACCATTGTTTGCTATATAAAAATACCTTTGTTGACAGCTGAGGGGAAATTGGAAGCCTGAATGTGGTTCTGGTCTTCTTTTTCTGTCTTCATACAGATAGCAGACTGCAGGCTTTGTGAATCTTTTGAAGATGTTCTCCCCATCTGCGTCCTTCCTTTTCAGGATGACATGCTGTCTCTCAAATCGTCTTTGCGCCAGCATTGCGAACTATTAGGAGGAAAAATGAGCGTGAATCAAGAAGTCTTGAATCAAGTCTACAATGCCAGCAATCATGAAGAACTCATGGACGCCTACAAGGATTGGGCCGAGGAGTACGACCAGAACACGGTCCAGGATTTCGGGTACGTGGGATATCAGGTCTGCGCAGAGCTCCTGGATGCCTATCTGGGCGGCAAATCATCCCTGCGCATCCTGGATGCCGGCTGCGGCACCGGCCTGGTGGCCGAAGTCCTGCAGTCCCTTGGCTATCGAAATATGGACGGCCTGGACTACTCTCAGGAGATGCTCGATGAGGCAGACAAGAAAGGTTTGTACACCAGGCTCATCCAGGCCGATCTGAGCCGTCCCCTGGATATAGAGGATCAGGCCTACGACGCTGTGGTCTGCGCCGGGACGTTCACTTACGGACATGTTCAATCCGAAGCCTTTGGAGAGCTGGTGCGGATCACCAAGCCTGGAGGCAAGATCTGTTTCACCATCCGTGAAGGGTCCTATGAGGACTACGGGTACCGGCAGGAGATGGTCCGCCTGGAAGCGAAAGGCGTTTGGGAGCTTTTGGAAATGCGGGACGAGGAGTACTACAAGGACAAGGTCCGGGCCAAGATGTGCGTCTACAAGGTCCTGGCCTGAGGAAGTCCGGGTCGTCGACCCAGGACCCTTCTGTCCGCACCAGAGCACAAAAGCCAGCGCTGCCATCGGCAGGGCTGGCTTTTGACATTCCAGGCCGATCTGCAGTATAAATTCATAATCATTGTGGATTATTGCAAGGGGGACCCCTATGGACATCACACCGCTCAGCCCGCGGGAGCTGACCAGGAAATGCGATCCAGCCGCTTTCTCCTTTGAGACAACGTCTGATCTCGAGCCGCTGAGGGATTTGAGCCAGGGCATCGGGCAACCCAGGGCTGTAGAGGCGCTCAGGTTCGGAGTCGGCATTCAGAAAACAGGCTACAACATCTTTGCCCTTGGTCCGCCGGGAGCTGGAAAGCACACCATTGTCAGGCAGTACCTGGCTCATCAGCTTGAAGACACAACTCCACCCTCTGACTGGTGCTATGTGAATAATTTCAAGGACTGGGGCAAGCCCAAAGCCTTGAACCTGCCTCAGGGCCGAGGCAAAGACCTGGCTCAGAACATGGAGCAGTTTTCCGAGGAACTCCCCAGGACCCTCAAGGCGGCTTTTGAGAGTGAGGAGTACCAGAACCGGCTCCAGAGCCAGGAGCAGGAATACAAGGAGCAGCAGCAGAGGGTGTTCGAGGACCTGCAGAAAAAGGCTGAAGAGAGGGGGCTGACCCTGATCAGGACCCCGAGCGGGTTCGCCTTTGCCCCGGTCAAGGACAATGAGGTGATATCTCCGGACGACTTTCAGAAGCTTCCTGAGAGCGAGCGGCAGCAGTTCGAGCAGGACATCCAGGACATGCAGAAAGAGTCGGAACGGGTTTTTAAGAAGTTTCCCGGCTGGCAGCGGGAGCTGCGCCAGAAGGTCAGGGATCTCAATCAGGAAGTGGCCAGCTATGCCGTGGACCCGCTCATCAATGAGATCGGGGAGAAATTCAAGGATGTTCAGGCTGTGTCCGATTTTCTGGAGGCGGTCAAGAAAGACATTGTGGACAATGTGCAGACCATTCTCTCCGCAGAAACCCCGCAGGGATCGGAGCAGCAGACCGCATCGGGCATGGGGGCCGAAGGCGGTCAGGGAATGGAGGGCAGCCGGCACCTGCGCAAGTACAAGGTCAATGTGGCTGTGGACAACAGTCAGACCCAGGGCGCTCCGGTGGTCTACGAGGACAACCCCACCAACGCCAACCTGGTGGGCCGGGTCGAGCATCAGCCCATGATGGGTGCCCTGGTCACGGATTTTCATCTCATCAAGCCTGGGGCCTTGCACAGGGCCAACGGAGGGGCACTCATCCTGGACGCCCACAAGGTCCTCATGCAGCCTGGAGCCTGGGACGGGCTGAAGCGGGCCCTGAATTCCAGGGAGATCAAAATCGAATCCCTGGCCGAGATGTTCAGCCTGATCAGCACCATCACTCTTCAGCCGGAACCGATCCCCCTGGACGTGAAGGTCGTCCTGGTGGGCAGTCCCCTCATCTACTACCTGCTCAACCAGTTGGACCCTGAGTTTCCGAAGCTCTTCAAGGTAGCGGCCGATTTCGACACCCAGATGGACTGGAGCCCAGAGCATCAGGACATGTTTGCCAGGCTCCTGGCCGGCATGATCGAGCATGAGGGGCTCAAGCCCTTTGACCGCTTCGGAGTGTCGCGGGTTATTGAACACTGCGCCAGGAGGGTCCAGGATCAGCAGAAAATGTCCACCAGGCTCCGAAGCCTGTCCGATTTGATTCAGGAAGCGGATTTTTGGGCTGGTGAAAACGGCCGGGACGCGGTCAATGCAGATGATGTCCAGAAAGCCATCGATGCTTGTGCATACCGGTCCGACCTGCTTCGGGAAAAGGTTCAGGAAGGGATCCGTCGCGACATCCTGCTCATCGACACTCAAGGGGCTTCGGTCGGGCAGGTCAATGGCCTGTCGGTCATTCAGCTCGGGGAGTTCATGTTTGGCCGGCCCAACCGGATCTCGGCCAGGATCAGGCTGGGCAAGGGAGAAGTTGTGGATATCGAACGGGAAGCCAAGTTGAGCGGGCCGATCCACTCCAAAGGGGTGCTCATCCTGTCCGGCTTTCTCGGGGGCCGGTATGCCTGTGACCGGCCGCTCTCACTCTCGGCCAGCCTGGTGTTCGAACAGTCCTATGGAGGGATAGAGGGAGACAGTGCCTCGTCGGCAGAGCTCTATGCCCTGCTGTCGTCCATTTCCGGGGTGCCGATCAAGCAAAGCCTGGCCGTTACCGGGTCCGTGAACCAGCATGGCCGGGTTCAGGCCATAGGCGGAGTGAACGAGAAGATCGAGGGATTCTTCGATATCTGCAAACAGAGGGGGCTGAGCGGCGACCAGGGCGTCCTTATCCCTCAGGCCAATGTCCAGCATCTCATGCTGCGGGATGATGTGATCCAGGCGGTCGCCCAGGGCCTCTTTCACGTCTACCCGGTTCAGGACATTGACCAGGGCCTGGAAATCCTGACCGGCATGCAGGCCGGGGAAATGGATGAGCAGCAGCACTATCCGGAAGGGACAGTGAACGGGCTGGTTCAAAAACGGCTCAATGAGTTCGCAGAAAAGCGAGAACAGTTGGACTCCGGGTCCAAACAAGGAGCGCAGCAGTGACACAGAAGTGGACCGTCCAGCGGATCCTGGTGCCCCTGGATGCCTCGGAGCACAGCTTGACTGCCCTGAATGCCGCGGTAGAGCTGGCCGCAAGCCTGAATGCCGAGCTGGAGGGGCTGTTTGTCGAAGACATCAATCTTGTGCAGCTTGCCGAATTTCCTTTCGCCCAGGAAGTCTCCCTCTTCAGTCCCATGTCCCGCCAGCTCGAAAAAGGAAGCATGGAGCGGCAGCTCCGGATTCAGGCCCAGCGCCTGAGACAGACTCTGGCCAGGCTGGCTGACCGCGCTCAGGTCGCCTGGACGTTCAGGGTCGTTCGCGGAGGCGTCCCGGCCCAGGTTCTGGCGGCAACCGAGTCCGCCGATTTGACCATCCTGGGCAAGGCCGGGTCGTCCATTCCCGGCCGGACCAGGGCCGGCTCGACTGTGCGGACGATCATTTCCAGGGGCCGGGGCATGACTTTGATCGTCCAGCATGGAGTGCGCTTCAAAGCCCCTGTACAGACGGTGTTCACCGGATCGCCCCTGTCTGAAAAGGCTCTGGAGGTCAGCACGGCCGTGGCCGCAGCCTGGAAGATGCCCCTGCTGGTCCTGATCCCGGCGGCCAGACCTGACGAACGCAATGAGCTTCAGAACAGGGCTGCCGAAATTCTGGGTCTGCTGGGTGGGGCGGCCACCTTCCAGGTCTTGCCTAAGCTGAGCTGCGAGCAGCTGGTCAGGGTGATCGGGGCCCACGGGACTGGTCCGCTGTTCCTCCCCTGCGAGGCTCCGAGCCTTTCCAAAGGGGACCTGCAGACCCTGATCGACGCGGTCCGCAATCCGGTCTTTCTGGTCCGCGAGGCTGAAATAAGAAGCGGCGATGCCCTGCCCTGATCTTTACCCACACATAGGGCAGTGGGGTCGAAGAAAGAGTTTCAAGAATTTTTTAACCACGTCCTCCTGAAGTCGGGCTACAGCTGCAGCTGCTGCTGTTTTCTGTACACCAGACCGTTGAACCTGGCCACAATGTCCCCGCGGTCGTCAGTGATCAGGACGTCATAGGCCCCTAGCCTCTTGGGTTGTGCGACTTCCGTTGCTGTGGCGTACAGGGTGCCGGCGGACCTGGCCTGCAAAAAGGAGATGGAGGCATTGACAGCCAGGGCCAGCTGCCCGTGACTGTTCGAAGCCACGGCGAAGGCCAGGTCGGCGAGTGTGAACAGAGCCCCGCCCTGGACCACGTTGGCGGCATTCAAGTGCTTGTCCTCGATGGTCATGCGGGTCTTGCAATATCCTTTGCCGGACTCGACGATCTCAATGCCGCTCAGGGCCGCATAACGGTCTCTGGAAAAAAAATGTCGCGCTGTCTTGGTATCCATGAGGCCTCCCTGAGGATCCTTCCTGGTGTCTTGCGTTCATCCATCCCAGCCGAACATGCATCCTGCGGCCTTTAAGGAGCGGTGCACCCTGGATCATGAAAAGTATAAAGCCACAGGCAGAGACACGTTCAGGGCATGAGGTGCCTGGCCAGGAGATAGGTCAAAAAGCCGGCTCCACCGGCGGCAGCAGCCAAAATTCAAGGTCGGCAAAGAGCCGTTCCCCAGACCTTTTTCAGCAGCACCACAGCCACGATAAGCCCTGCTGTCCAGCCAAGAACCTGAGGGGTGAGCAACTTCATCTTCAAAGCCTCCGTTTTAGAAGTCACTTCATTCCGAACTTGTCCATCTTTTTATAGAGCAGAGAGCGGTGGATGCCCAGGAGATCGGCTGCCCTTGTTTTGTTCTGATCGGCCATGGTCAGGGCCTCCTGGATGGCCTGCTTTTCCGCTTCGAAAAGATGGGATTTCAAGGACACTGCTGTCCGCTCCGGGCTTGCAGCCTGCCCTAGCTCTGCGGGCAGGTCCGCCGCTGTAATGGTGTCGCGTTTGAGGCTGCAGAGGACCCTTTCCAGGACGTTGGCCAGTTCCCTGGCATTCCCGGGCCAGGGATAGGCTGTCATGATCTCCAGGGCTGAAGCATCAATGCTGATACGTTCAAAAGGGGTCATCTTCTGGTGCTGGTGGAGGATGTGTTCGGCAATGGGCTGTATGTCCTCGGGTCGGCGCCGAAGCGGAGGGACATGGATGAACAGGACTTTCAGCCGGTAGAAGAGGTCTTGGCGAAACTGTCCAGCCTCTATCATGTCCTCAAGATTGCGGTTGGTGGCGGCGATGATTCGGAAATCGGAGTTGATGATCGCATTGCCGCCGACTCGTTCAAACTGCTTGGTTTCCAGGACTCGAAGGAGCTTGGGCTGCATTTCCAGGGGGAGTTCGCCGATCTCGTCGAAAAAAATGGTTCCTTGGTCGGCCAGCTCGAACTTGCCCATCTTGCCTTTGGGATGGGCCCCGGTGAAAGCACCCGGTTCGTAACCGAAAAGCTCGGATTCAAAGAGATCCCTGGGGATGGCCGCACAGTTGAAGTGGACAAAAGGGGAAATGCGCCGCGGGCTGCCGTCATGGATGGCCTGGGCAAAGAGCTCCTTGCCGGTTCCGGACTCGCCGGTGATGAGGACAGGAAAGTCTTTCTCCATGGCCCTGACAGCCAGGTCTTTGAGCTCCTGGATGGCCTGGCTCTTTCCAATGATGCTGTCGATGGAGAACCTGGTGGAGAGCAGTGAGCTCAGCTTGTCCTCGAAGAGCTTCAATTTTGACTCCAGCTTGAAGAGCTGGTCAGCGACCTTGCTCACTTCCCCGGGGTCGTTGAACAGGACAGTTCCCAACACAGCCACGACCTTTCCTTTGTGCTTCAAAGGAATTCTCTGCACCAGATATGTCTTGCCATAGAGCTCGTGGGGCCAGTTGATCTCCGCCCTGCCGGTTTTGGCCACAATATGCAGCCGGGAGGTCTTGATGACCTCGGTGACGTGCTTGCCCAGGCTCGCCTCGGGATCGATGGACAGGAGCTGGCCGTACTTCTCATTGATGTAGATGAGGATCCCATCCGCATCTGAGATGATGATTCCGATCTGGATGTTGTCCAGGATGTTCTTCAAAAAATCGAAACTGTGAAAATAGTCAGGCTCTGCTGCGCAGTTGCTGGTGACAGCAGAGCGAGCCAGCTTTCCCCTTCTTCTGGACTGTTTGACAGAGCTCATGGACCTGTCCTTATGTCTCAAATTTGAGTCAATTATCTCTTGTTTGAGACAACCGTACCTCTTTTTGAACAGACTGACAACCCATTTTCCAGGTCAGCCTGCCTCTCATTTTTCATGAATTTCAAGGTATTGCCAGGCGACGAGCTGTGTGGAGCCACTTCGCCTCTCCGCGGCATGTGTTTTGCTCTCATAAAGTGAGTCGTGTGATGCAAACAGCGTTTGTGAGTCTGTTCGACAAAGCGCAAGGAGACGGTCATGAATGTGGGGTCCCTGTTTCAGCGTCATGCCAGATATCGAGGCGACCGGACAGCTTTTGTCTTTGATCAGACCCGCCTGACCTACAAGGAGCTCAACGAGCACATCAATCGGGTGGCCAACGCGCTCCTGGAGCTGGGAGTGAAAAAGGGAGACAAGGTGGCCACCCTGCTGCCGAACTCCCAGGAGCTCTACGAGACCTATTGGGCCTGCGGAAAGATCGGGGCTGTGGTCGTTCCACTGAGCATTCTGCTCATGGAGAATGCCCTGAGAACCCTGATTCAGGATTCGGACAGCGCGGCCCTGATCACCACCTCGCAGTTTGCCTCGACCATCGAAACCCTCAAGCCCGATCTCAAGGCCATCCCTGAAGGGCGGTGCCTCCTCATTGACGACCACAGCAGGCCGGGGTTCAAAAGCTACCATCAGCTCAAAGACAGCAGCAGCCCGGCTGAACCCCAAGCCGAAGAGGCCTTTCCAGAGGACCCTTTCAACATCATGTACAGCAGCGGGACCACCGGCCTGCCCAAGGGAATTGTGCACACCCATGAGATCCGCTGCATGTACGGGCTGTGCTTTGCCTCTTCCTTTCGCATCCATCCCGAGAGCGTGACCATGCACTCCGGGGCCATTGTCTTCAACGGCGCTTTTGTGGACCTGATGCCCACGGTCTTCCAGGGGGCGACCTATGTCCTGACCCCCCAGTTCGAGCCTCAGTCGTTCATCGAGACCGTGGAGCAGGAGAAGGTGACCCACGTGATGATGGTTCCGGCTCAGATCATCGCCGTGCTCAACGCCCCCGACTTTTCCCCGGAAAAGCTCGAGTCCCTGGAGATGATCCTCTCCCTGGGCGCCCCCCTGCACCGGCGGCACAAGGACGAACTGCACCGACTGCTGCCGGGCAGGTTCTACGAGCTCTACGGGGTGACCGAAGGCTTTGTGACCGTGCTCGACAGGGACGATTTCGAGCGTAAGCCTGATTCCGTGGGCGTGCCACCGCAGTTCTTTCAGATGAAGATCCTGGACGACGAGGACAGGGAGGTGGAGACCGGAACCGTGGGGGAGATCTGCGGCACCGGACCCATTCACATGCAGGGCTACTACAAGCTTCCTGAGCTCACAGCCCAGACTGTGAGGCAAGGCCTGGTTCACACCGGGGACATGGGCTACGTGGACGAAGACGGCTTTCTCTACCTGGTGGACCGCAAGAAGGACATGATCCTGTCCGGCGGGGTGAATGTCTATCCCCGGGACATCGAAGAGGTGGCGGTCAACCATCCCGCTGTCCAGGAAGTGGCCGTGTTCAGCGCCCCGAACGAGAAGTGGGGCGAAACTCCGGTGGCGGCCGTGGTCCTGAACCAGGCCGGGGGGGTTGCGGCAGAGGAGCTCAAGGCCTGGATCAACGCGCGTGTGGGGGCCAAGTTTCAGCGGGTCTCGGAAGTGCTCGTGCTCAACGAATTTCCGCGCAATGTGGCCGGGAAGATCCTCAAGCGCGAGCTCAGGCAGTCCTATGGGGGGAAATGAGAACATGGGGGCGCACAAATCAAGAGTTCAGCTTTGCCGCTGGCAAAGCTGGAGAGCCGTGATCTGCAAGGACAAACCAAGGAGGTGTGAGATGTTTGCGAACTGGAAACGCTTTGCCGCGGTCATGTATGTCGGGGCCTTGCTGGTGATGTGCGCCAGCCAGGCCTCGGCCAAGGAAGAGCGGATCATGATCAAGCTGCAGACTGCCTATGCCCAGGCGTTGCCGGCCCTTGGGGAATGTCTGCCCTTTTTCAAGGACTTTGTGGAGTCGGCCTGCCCTGAGACCATGAAGGTTAAGATCTATGAACCGGGCAAGCTCGCCCCGACCTTTGAGATCCATCAGGCCGTATCCTCGGGTAAGGTGGATGCGGGCTATCTGGCCCCGGTCTATGTGGCCGGAAAGGTGCCGGCGGCCGAGCTCTTCACCTATATTCCCTTTGGCTGCGACGCCCCGGCCTATCTGGGCTGGATCTACCACGGCAACGGCCTCGACCTCTATCAACAGACGTATGACCAGGCCGGGTACGACCTCAAAGTCTTTCCCTTTGCCTTTCTGGCCCCGGAAACAGGGGGCTGGTACAAGAAACCCATCAACACCACCGAAGACCTCAAGGGTCTCAAGCTGCGCTGGCCGGGCATGGGCGGCAAGGTCCTGCAGAAGCTCGGGGCATCCATTTCCATGGTCCCAGGGGGCGAGATCTTCCCATCCCTGGAAAAAGGGGCTATCGAGGGCACAGAGTTTTCCAACCCGGCCATCGACGCCATGCTCGGCTTCCACAAGATCGCCAAGTACAACTACTTCCCTGGCTGGCATCAGCCGGTGACCCATCTGGAGCTCATCTTGAACAAGGAGGTCTGGGAATCCATGAGCGACCGGCAGAAGACGGTCTGGACAATGGCCACCTATGCCGTGAACACCTACACCCTGTCCAGGTCCACAGCGCTGCAGGGCCCGGCGTTCAAGGAAAATGCCGAGAAGCACGGGGTGGACAACAAGGAGTGGTCCGAAGACATGCTCCAGGCCTTTGAAGAGGCCTGGCTTGAGGTCATTGACGAAGAGGCCGCCAAGGACGCCATGCTCAAAAAGGTCTGGGACGACTACCAGGCCTATATGGACGACTACAGACCCTGGGCCGGGGTGGCGTACCTGCCCAGGGAGGAAAGCCAGTAGACGACATCCATATGAACGACCAGGAACACACTGTCCGGGGAGTGTCCGGCGTCATCGACCGCTGCATCCTCTTTGTCGGGCGCTCCCTGAGCTGGGCCAACGGGCTCCTCGTCATCATCATCGTCCTCCAGGTGACCCTGCGCTACGGATTCCGCAGCGGCATGGTCGCCCTGGAGGAGTTGCAATGGCATCTCTACGCCCTGGCCTTCATGTTCGGGCTGTCCTACGACCTGGTCACTGACGCCCACGTCCGGGTGGACCTCATCTCCGGCCGCCTCTCCCCCAGGGCCAGGGAGTGGATCGACCTTCTGGGAACCGTGTTCCTGCTCCTGCCCTTCACCCTGGTGATCATCTACTATGGATGCGAGTTCTTCTATGATTCCTGGGTGCATCAGGAAAAGTCCCTGGCTGCCATAGGACTGCCTTTCAGGTGGGCCATCAAGGGGGTCATCCCGGTCAGCTTCACCTTTCTGGCCCTGGCGGCCGTCTCCAGAGTCATCAAAGCCGTCTCCGCGATCATGAAGAGGTGATCATGGAACTGACCGATTACCTCGTCCTGGCCATGTTTCTGACCTTCATCGGTCTCCTGCTGACCGGGTATCCTGTGGCTTTCTGCCTGGCCGGGGCGTCCATCATCTTTACCGGGGTGGGCTATTTGTCCGACATCTATCTGGGCACCTGGACAGGGGTGGACCTCAATTACTTCGGTCTGGCCGTGAGCCGAATCTTCAAGTACATGTCCAACTGGGTCCTGGTCTCGCTGCCCATGTTCATCTTCATGGGCTTGATGCTGGATCGTTCCGGGATTGCCGAGAAGCTCATGCACTCGGCCCAGGAGCTCTTCGGCCGGGTTCACGGCGGTCTGGCCATCACCGTGACCCTGATCGGGGTCCTCCTGGCGGCCTCTACCGGGATCATCGGGGCCTCGGTGGTCCTGCTCGGCCTGCTCAGCGTGCCGGCCATGCTCCATCAGGGCTACTCCCGGACCCTGGCCCTGGGGACAGTGGCCGGGGCAGGAACTCTGGGAATCCTGATCCCTCCAAGCATCATGCTCGTGGTCATGGCCGACCAGCTGGCGGTCTCCGTGGGAGACCTCTTCCTGGGAGCGGTCATTCCGGGCTTGATCCTGGCCACCCTCTACGTGTCATTTTTGCTGATCTATGCCTACTTCAGGCCTGGAGCGGCCCCGTTGGCTCCGGACCGGCGACCTATCTCATGGAGAACGATCCTTGAAGTCCTCAAAAACATCATCCCTCCGGCTCTGCTCATTCTGGCCGTTCTCGGCTCGATCTTCCTGGGCATCGCCACCGTGACCGAAGCTAGCGGTGTCGGGGCCCTGGGGGCAACCATCCTGGCTCTGGCCAATCGCAAGCTGAACTGGACTGTGATCAAGGATGTTCTGGGGGCTACGTTCAAGACAAATGCTTATATTTTTGGTATACTCATTGGCGCGACCTGCTTTGCCCTGGTTCTGCGCGGGCTTGGAGGGGATGAAACCATCGAACGGGCCCTGACCGGGCTGCCTTTTGGGCCCTATGGCGTGCTTTTCTTCATTCTGCTGTGCATTTTTCTTCTGGGTTTTTTTCTGGACTGGGTGGAGATCACCCTGATCGTACTCCCCTTAATCGCCCCCATCCTCAGCAGTCTGGATATTGCGGTCCAGGGGTTCGGGGTTGTGGATCAACCCACCCTGGTCTGGTTCCTGGTGCTCATGGCCGTCACCCTGCAGACGTCCTTTCTGACTCCGCCGCTGGGCTTTGCCCTGTTCTATCTCAAGGGTGTGGCCCCTGCCGAGGTCGAGCTCACGGACATCTACAAGGGCGTCATCCCATTCATCATCCTGCAGCTCATCGGCATGCTCATCGTCGGGCTCTGGCCGGAACTGGTGACGTGGCTGCCGGCAAAGGCCTATGGCTAGTTGCTGGCTGTCCCATAAGGCCCGATTGCTTTGTTGCTGCGAAAGATTCTGAGCCTCACGTATGTCAGAATACGCTCCGGCTCGGATTCTCTCTTGCGCCTCGCACTCGCACTTTTTGGAACAGCCAGCTCCTGTATGGGGTGTTCAACTTACTGGAAAAGGGCAGAGGGGTCCCATTATCTCCGTGTCACCTTGTAACAGTTCAGTCCAAGGAGAGTCGCTGTGAAAAAGAAGAGGTCGCTCAACCGCAATGTTTGTGTGGTCGGGGCGGGGATGTCCAAGTTCGGCATGTTCCAGGACAAGGACTCCAAGGACGTCTTTGTCGAAGCCTTTACCGAGATGCTCTCGTCTGTGGACAAGGGCGTTGACCCCAAGGACATCGATGCCCTGTATCTGGGCAACTTTTCGAATGATTTTTTTGTCCATCAGGCCCATTGGGGGCCGATCGTTTCCGATCTGATTGGACTTGCACCAAAACCGGCCACCCGGACCGAAGGAGCCTGCGCTTCCAGCGCTCTGGCCTTTCGCGAGGGGCTCCTGGCCATCGCCTCGGGCATGTACGACCTGGTCCTGGTGGGCGGGGTGGAGGAGATGTCCAAGCGGACCACGGAAGAGGTGGCCGAGGGACTGGCCCTGGCCACCACACCTTATGAAGGCCGGGCCGGCTACACCTTTCCCGGGGTTTTCGGGACCGTGGCCACGGCCTACTTCGCCAGGTACGGCGCCTCCAGGGAGCATCTGATGAACGTGACCATCAAGAGCCACGCCAATGCCCCGCTCAATCCCAATGCCCAGTTCCCGATGACCGTTTCCGACATCATGCAGGCCAAGGCCGCCTCAGCCAGGAAAAAGAACAAGCCTGTGCCCTCCTGGGAGGACGAGAAAGCTTTCCTCAGCGATCCCAAGGCCAACCCCATGGTCTCATGGCCCATGCACCTCTATGACTGCTGCCCCATCAGCGACGGGGCCAGCCTCATGCTCCTGGCCGGCGAGGATGTGGCCAGGAGTCTGACCGACGACCCGATCAGCGTGGCCGGCATCGGCCAGGGCAGCGGCCGGGGGCTGCACGCCTGTCCGGAGCTGACCTCGTTTGAGGCCACCAGGTACGCCGCCCATGAGGCCTATGACATGTCCGGGCTGTCGCCTCAGGACATCCAGTTCTGCGAAGTGCACGACTGCTTTTCCATCGCCGAGATCGTGCACATGGAAGACCTGGGCTTCTTCTCTCCGGGAGAAGGGTACAGGGCTGTGGCAGAGGGCCTGACCCGCCTGGACGGCCCGATGCCCATCAACACCTCTGGAGGCTTGAAGTGCAAGGGCCACCCGGTGGGAGCCACCGGCGTGTCCCAGATCTACGAGGTCTGGAAGCAGCTCAGGAGCGAAGCCGGACCGCGTCAGGTGCCCAAGGACAACCTGCGCATCGGGGCGGCCCACAACCTGGGAGGAACAGGAGGAACCTGCACCCTGACCATTCTGGAGAGGAGGTGAGCATGGAGGCCACAGTGATCAGCGATCTCAACTTCAAGCATTTTCTGCAGCAGGGAAAGCTCATGGGGTCCAGGTGCACCCGCTGCAAGCTCAGCTTCGTGCCCCCCAGGCCGATCTGCTCCCAATGCCACGGATCGGACGTGGAGTGGCAGGAGATGCCCAACAGGGGCAAATTGGCGGCCTTCACCTGTGTGGCTGTGCCGCCTCCGGCCATGGCGGCACAGGGGTTCGGCCGGAACAACCCCTACTGCACCGGGGTGATCGAGCTCGACGGCGGGGGCAGGGTGGTGGCCAGGATCGGGAACGTGGACGCGTCCAGGCCGGAAACCATTGAGGTCGGCACCCCGATGGAGGCCGTGTTCCACTCTTTCGGCTCCGAGGACCAGACGCCGCTGGCTTTTGTCCCGATTCAGCGCAACCTCTGACTGCGCTGAATATTTGGGTTTGGCCTTCCCCAGCAGCTGAGTTCATACGGAGGTACATGGCACAACGTTCATCAGCAGCACTCTTCATGGAACTGAGTGAGGGGAGCTCCCCCTACCCCTCAGGCCTTTGGCCAGTTCCCCGAACCCCTCAGTCCTGCGGACAGCTCCCCTTGGAAAAGGGGAGCGGCTAGAGGAGCAGTAAGAGGAGCCAGCCCGAAAGTTTCTCGCATGATCAAACCGGCTCATGTGAGCCGGCGGCCGGGTTGTCTTGAGGATGAAGCCCTGGGGGCTGGAAATCTGTCTATTAACGATGACCGGGAGAACATCATGGATGTGAAGGCAAGCGTTCAGAACTGGCTGGAGACCTATGGCGGGGCGTCTGTTTCCGCGGCGGATTTTCTCTGCGACCGCCACCTGGATCGACCGGAGAGGGCAGCCCTGATCTACGAAGACGGTCAGGGGAAACAGGTCGCCCGCAGCTATCAGCAGCTGCGGGATCGGTCCGCATCCCTGGCCGGTTTTTTCCAGGAACTCGGCGTCAACAAAGGCAGCCGGGTGGCCGGGCTGCTCCCCAAGGGGGAGGAACTGGTGCTGACCACCCTGGCCGCCTGGAGGCTCGGAGCGATCTATATCCCCTTGTTCACCGCATTCGGCCCCCAGGGAGTGGAGTACCGGCTGCGGGCCGGGGAAGCCACGGTCATCGTCACCGACGAGGCCAACCGTCCCAAGCTCACGGACATTCCCCAAGATGCAGTTCCGGACCTGAAGATCGTGACCGCGACCAGGGAGGACAGCAGCCTGGAACCCGGGGATTTCAGCTTCTGGACCCAGCTGGAGCGGGCCAGGCCTGTTTCAGAACCGGTCAGGGTGTCCGGGGACGACCCCATGATCCTCATTTTTACCTCAGGGACCACTGGCAACCCCAAAGGCGTGCCGGTCCCGATCAAGGGCCTGGCTTCGTTTGAGGCCTACATGCGCTTCGGTCTGGATGTGCGGGACGAGGACGTTTACTGGAACATGGCCGATCCTGGCTGGGCCTACGGCCTGTACTACAATCTCATCGGGCCGTTGCTGCTGGGCAAGGCCATCCTCTTTTACGGGGGTGCGTTCACTCCTCAGGATGCCTACAGAATCATGCACGACTGGCAGGTGACCAACTTCGCATCCGCCCCCACAGCCTACCGGGCCCTGATGGCGGCCGGAGACGAGCCGTTGCAGGAGCACCGTCCCAGTCTTCGGGTGACGTCCAGTGCCGGCGAACCCCTCAATCCCGAGGTCATCAACTGGGCTCAGTCCCGGTTCGGGGTACCGATTCACGATCACTACGGGCAGACCGAGCTGGGCATGATCATCAACAACCATCACCTGCCCGAGATCCGGAACGAGCTGAAGCCCGGGTCCATGGGCCTGGCCATGCCTGGCTTTCGGGCTGTGGTGGTGAGTGAGGACGGCCAGGAGCTGGGTCCGGGGCTGGAGGGGCAGCTGGCCATCGACACCCATGCTTCCCCCCTGAACTGGTTCAGCGGGTACTGGAAAGACAAAGCCAGAACCATGGAGCGCTACACCCTGGACGGCAGGTACTGTTTGACCGGGGATACAGTCAGTACCGATGCCGAAGGGTACTTCTTCTTCAGCGGCCGGTCTGACGACATCATCCTCAGCGCAGGGTACCGGATCGGGCCGTTCGAGGTCGAGAGCGTGCTCATGCAGCATCCGGACGTCATCGAAACCGCGGTCATCGGCGTGCCTGACCAGCTCAGGGGTGAGGTGGTCAAGGCCTACGTGGTCCTGCGGCAGGGCAGATCAGGAAGCGAGGAGCTGGCCGAGGAGCTGAAGACCATGGTCAAGGAGAAGCTCTCCAAACACGAGTATCCCAGGGGAATCGAGTTCGTGAGCGAGCTCCCCAAGACACCCAGCGGCAAGATCCAGAGATTCCTGCTGCGTCGGTCCACATGAGGATGCGGTTGCAAAAACTCAAGATGCAGCCGCAGAAGTCAGAATACAGAATTCAGAAGCCAGAACAATCAAGGAGTTGCATACAGCAATTGACGCCGTGAAACCGCTGCATGGACTTTTTGCACTGGCGTCAATGAGGACGAGCGTGTTCGATCATGGAGCAGCGATGATGAAGCGGTTTGAACGTATCCTCTTTTGCACAGACCTGTCTCAGGGTGCCTGGCACTGGTTCGAGTATGCCCTGGGCCTGGGGGCGTGTTTCCAGGCCCCCATCGTCATCGTCCACGTGCTCGAAGACTCCCTGCGGCTGGGGCACAGGCCCCTGCTGCGGGAGCTTCTGGGAGAGCACTATCACACAGTGCAGACCAGGAAGGAGGACCAGGCCAAGGCTGTTCTCATCGGCAAGGAAAAAGAGGCTCTCAGGCTGAGGACGGCCCTGGAGGAGTGGTTTCAGCATCAGCTTTGGCAAACCGGAGACCCCGGGCAGACGTCTTTGATTGAGGACATCGTCATCCGAAAGGGGGACGATGTGCCTGGGGAAATCCTGGCGGCTGCAGAGGAGAGGGGCTGCGACCTGATCGTCATGGGGCTCAAGTCCGGGCGGCGAAGCACCATTTCCGCGGTCATGGACAGGACCGGGACTCCTGTCTTTGTCGCTCCTCCTGATGTTCGTGTAAACACCTGAATGCGGAAGAACCCAGAAAGTTTCTTCTTTGACCAAACTGGCTGTATCCGGGTGACACTCTCTGCGGGCAAGAGTGTCTCGTTTTTCAGTTCAAACCCAAATATTCAGCGCAGCCGGAGGCTGCGCTGACAGGGAGGACGCGATGGACTATGCACGCAGTGTGGCTGTTGTCAGCGGAGGTGCCTCAGGCCTTGGAGAAGCCTTTGTCCGGATGCTGGTCAAAGCAGGGGGCCGGGCGGCCATTCTGGATTTTGATCAGGACAGGGGCGAGCAGTTGGCGTCCGAGCTTGGTCAGGGGGTCATTTTCTGCAAGGCCGATGTGACCAGTGACAAGGATGTCCAGGATGCAGTTCATGCAGCCATGGAGGCCTTTGGGGCCATCCACGCTGCAGTCAATTGTGCTGGAGTGGTCACACCGGCCAAAGTGCTCGGCAAGAACGGGCCCATTGGACTGGATGTCTTCAATCAGGTGGTCCAGATCAACCTGGTGGGGACCATGAACGTCCTCAGGCTGGCTGCGGAGAAGATGATGACCAACACTCCCAATGAGGACGGCGAGAAAGGGGTGATCATCAACACCGCCTCGATTGCAGCTTTTGAAGGTCAAATCGGGCAGGCCGCCTATGCCTCGTCCAAGGCCGGGGTGGTTGGCCTGACTCTGCCTGTGGCCCGGGAATTCGCTGCATACGGGATCCGGGTGGTGGCCGTGGCTCCCGGACTCTTTGAAACCCCCATGATTGCCGGACTTCCGGAAAAAGCCAGGACTTCCCTGGTCAATATGGTCAACTTCCCCAAGAGACTGGGAAAGCCATTCGAGTTTGCCCTGCTGGCCAGGCAGATCATTGAAAACCCCTATCTGAACGGGGTGACCATTCGGCTGGACTCGGGCATGACTATGGCTGCAAGGTGAGCCCATGCCATCCCATCTGTGACTTCGCGTCAGAACCGGAATGTTGCATCAGGCTGAACCGGGGGATTGCGCAGTGTCCCCTGGCTGGCCTCACCCAAGGGAGTTCAGGGCTGCCTTGAGCTCCTCCATGGACGTGGGTTCGACCACCGCTCTGCCCAAACCATGCAGAAGCACGAGATGGATGCTGTCCCCTTCCCGTTTCTTGTCCTTGAATATGGCCTGGAACAGGGTCTGCGGGTCGAGCCCGAGGCTGTCCAGTCGGGTGGGGAGCTGAAAGCGGTTCAGGAGCCGGGTCAGCCTGAAGAGCTCGGCCTCGGTCAGCAGGCCGCGCCTGACCGATAGGGCGGCAGCCATGACCATGCCTGCACTCACGGCTTCTCCATGGGGCAGGCCGGCCAATTTTTCCACAGCATGGCCCAGGGTGTGCCCGAAATTGAGTTTGCGCCGCTCCCCGACCTCTTTCTCATCCCTGTTGACCACGCCCGACTTGATTCGGACCGAGTCAGAGACAACCCTTTCCAGGCCGGATCGATCAAGGTTGTTCAGCTGATCCGCATTGGCATCCAGAAAATCGAAGAGCTCTGCATCGGCAATGGCCGCGTGCTTGACGATTTCGGCCATCCCGCACCCGATCTCCCTGGCCGGAAGGGTGGCCAGGACATCCAGGTCGCAGAGGACCAGCTCCGGCTGGTTGAAGACTCCGACCATGTTTTTGAAGCCGTCCAGGTTGACCCCGTTTTTGCCTCCGACACTGGCGTCCACCTGGGCCAGAAGAGTGGTGGGGGCAAAGGCGAACCTGATCCCGCGCATGTAGGTCGAGGCTGCAAAACCGGTCAGATCGCAGACCACCCCTCCGCCGATCCCGACCAGCATGGTGCTGCGGTCGGCATTGCCGGCAATGAGCTCCCGGTAGATCGTGGCTGCACTTTCCAGGGTCTTAAAGGCTTCTCCAGGAGACGTCGTTATGACCGGGCCCGGCGGGAAGAGATGGGAGTAAAGGCCGGCCACGGTGCGGTCGGTGATGACCGCCACTTTTTCTGTGGGCAGCCTGGCCTGAAGGTCCTGGAGACCATATCCGATCAGGATGTCCGAGTTCCCGCTGGACCCTTGAATCTGGATCTGCTGCATGGGTCCTCCTCTCAGGCAGCCTGGAGTGCGGACTTGACGATCTTCTTGTGCGTGGCCCGCAGGAGGTCGGCCGTGGTTTCCCAGGAAATGCACTCGTCAGTGATCGAGACCCCGTATTTGAGGGCGGACACGTCGCCTTTGAACTTCTGGTTCCCCTCGCCGATGTTGCTCTCCAGCATCAGGCCGAAGATGGCCTGGTTGCCGGCCAGGATCTGATCGATCACGTTCTTGAAGACATTGGCCTGCCCCTGGTGCTTTTTGTGGGAGTTGGCATGGGAGCAGTCCACAATCACGGCTTCGGGCAAGCCCTTTTCAATCAGTTTGAGCCGGGCTTCCTCAATGCTGATGGGGTCGTAGTTGGGCCGCTGGCCACCCCTGAGCACGATATGCCCGTTGAGGTTGCCCCTGGTGTTGACAATGCAGGTCCTGCCGTCGTGGTCGATGCCCAGAAAGGACTGCGGGGCCCGAGCCGCAACCATGGCATTGATGGCCGTGGACAGGTTGCCCTCTGTGGTGTTCTTGAAGCCCACCGGCATGGACAGACCGCTGGCCATCTGGCGATGGGTCTGAGACTCGGTGGTCCTGGCTCCGATTGCTGTCCAGCAGACCAGGTCGGCCACGTACTGAGGGATGACCGGCTCCAGCATTTCTGTGGCTACGGGGATGCCGAGTTCGTTGATCTGAAGCAGGAGCTGTCTGGCCCTGTGCAGGCCGGTTTCCATGTCGTAGCTGTCGTCCAGGTGGGGGTCGTTGATCAGCCCTTTCCAGCCCACTGTGGTCCTGGGCTTTTCAAAGTAGACCCGCATGACCAGAAGGAGAGTCTCCCGGACTTCCTCCTGAAGGCGGGCCAGCCTGTGGGCATAGTCCAGGGCTGCCTTCTCGTCATGGATCGAGCATGGTCCGGTGATGACCAGGACCCGGCTGTCCTCCTTGGCCAATATCCGTTCAATGGCTTTGCGTCCTTCCTGCACTGTCCCGGCTGCCTGCGGGCTGACAGGAAGATGGCTTTTCAACTGGCGGGGGGTGATCATTTCCTTGTATTCCTGAATCCGTAAGTCGTCTGTGGATGGCATGTCCCGAGCCTCCTTGAGTTGAAGTTTTCGAAAAAAAGTGCCGCCATTTCGGGTCCCGGCGACGCCTGCGGGAACTTCGAAGATGGTCATCTCCTCCTCCTGGTTGGAAGCAAAAAGGCCGTGCAGGCTTTCGCCCCCACGGCCTTTGCATCAAAAAAGCCGTGGGAGCTCTGGTCTGCCCACGGCTTTCGCTTTGTTCTTTGTTTTCTGTCAGCGAACTCCAGGCAGACCAGTCCCTCCATAAAAATAAAAAAAGCTAAAATAAGAGGACCAGGTGCCTGAAAAGCGGTTCGCCATGTTCGTGTTCTTCCTTGCTGGAGCGTTTGAATGCAGGCTACGGCTGAATCGAGAAAAATGTCAACCCTTTTTTCAGCTTTGCTGAAAAAATCACAGGCTGTTGAGCAGTGCAGATTTTGGTGATAGGAATGGTTCGCAGCAAGGTGGCTGGGGAAAGAGGCTCATCCTCTGCAAAGGTGCTGCACCCCTTGCGCTTTGGTCTGAGCCGGCTGCCGACATGAGCATGGCACACACTTGAGACAGTGGGTGAGGTTGGAAGAGAAGAAAAGATTGGTCTCTCGCCCGTTCGTCGCTGTCGCTCCTCACTCGAGGCGCGAAGGCACGGAGAAGATTAAGAGGAGGAAGAGAGAGGACATTGCCCTGGCCGCCGAGCCGGCGTCCAGGGCAA
>CAYOID010000019.1:0-44052 GCA_964403955.1 uncultured Desulfohalobiaceae bacterium
ACCCCTCACTCAGTTCCGTGAAGAGTGTTGTTCATGAACGATGTGCCCATGTACCGGGTTTTTGAATTTCAAACTGATTAACCTCACTGAACTGAGTGAGGGGAGCAGTCAGAGGAGCAACCGTCAAAGTTTCTACCCTGATCAAACTGGCTGCATCAAAGTGACACATCCTGCGCAAAAGAGAGATTCCTTCTTCAGTTCAAACCCAAATATTCAGCGCAGCCAGAGGCTGCGCTGACCTCTTTCCTTTTCAACTGTCGCCAGAGCTCTGCCAGATGCAGGTGTCTTCAACCCTGAAGTCCAGATCCTTGAGCAGGGCCTCAGCCTTTGAACCATCGGGAAATTCAAATCCAGGGGCGATTTCCAAAAGCGGGACCAGGATGAACGCCCGCTCCTTAACCCTGGGATGGGGCAGGGTGATCGCTGAATCCTGAAGGACTTCTTTCCCAAAGCACAACACATCGAGATCGATCAGTCGAGGCCCCCAACGCGTCCTGCGCTGCCGGCCCATTCGCGCTTCAATGTCCAGGAGAGAGGTGAGCAGGCTCAACGGGCTGACTTCAGGGGCGCAGACAACAGCCAGAACCTGGTTGGCAAACCAGGGCTGGTCTTTGACCCCCTGGGGTTCAGTATAGTATACAGCAGAGACAGGGCCAATTTCGACCCCTGGCAGGCGAGCGATGTGTTCCCTGGCAGATTCGAGGTTGGCTTGAGGTTGGCCCAGGTTCGAACCAAGACTGATGTACGCCACGCGATCGTTTGACACCTCTTGCTGACCGTCCTCCAGACCCAAGGCCCTCGATTGCTTTGAGTTCTCCGACTGCAGGACCAGACGCACCTCTGGCTGAGACGCCTCAGGCAGGATCGCACCAGTTTCCGCATCGCCAGGGCATTATGCACAACTTGTTCGAAAAATCAAGGCAGGCCGCACCTGGTGCACTCTGCATCCCCGACCTCACCCTGCACTAAGCTCGACCCCGCACGGAGTTGGGCATGGGGATGGAAACCCGACATGAGTACTGAACCACGTTCCTTCTCGACCCATCCCTGGGTGGACGGCTACATCCAGCACCTCATCGTGAGCAAGGGGCTGTCGGAAAACAGCATCGCCTCCTACAGTCAGGACCTGCAGACCCTGCTGGCCTTTCTGAAGGATACCTCGAGCAGCCTGGAGGATGTGGACGACAACGAACTGTTCCTCTACTTTCTCAACCTGCGCAAAAAAGGGCTGACCAGCCGTTCCCTGGCCAGGCACCTCTCAGCTTTACGGACCTTTTTCGACTACCTGTGCGAACGTCACAACCTGCCCAACAATCCAGCCAGACTCCTGGACGGCCCCAAGCTGCCCCAGAAGCTGCCCCAACTGCTCTCTTTTCAGGAGGTCAAGGACCTGCTGGCCCAGCCTGACTGTTCAAGCAAGCTGGGCTTTCGGGACCGGACTCTGCTCGAAGTCATCTATGCAGCCGGTTTGCGGGTTTCAGAGGCCTGCTCCCTGAAACCTCTGGACTTCGACCCCCAGATGGGGGTCCTGCGCATCTGGGGCAAAGGCGGCAAAGAACGGCTGGTTCCTCTGCACCCTACAGCCCAGACGATCCTGTCCACCTACCTGGACACCTGGCGCTCGCACTTTGCCCCCAAACAGGACTTCGTCTTTTTGAACCGCTCCGGGATGAGGCTGACCAGACAGGGGGTCTGGAAAATGATCAAACGCCGGGCCCGTGAAGCCGGGATCACCAGGGAGATCTCCCCGCATACCCTGCGCCACTCATTTGCCACCCATCTCCTGGAAGGAGGGGCGGACCTGCGCACAGTTCAGATTCTGCTGGGACATGCAGACATCAATGCAACAGAGATCTACACCCACATCCAGTCCAAACGGCTTCTGGACATTCATCGCAACTTCCATCCCCGATCTTCAGGACGCGGCAAAGCATGAGCAAGAAACGTGCAGCTCCGACCATCATCACCGCCCACAACAACGCTGATTTTGATTGCCTGTCCTCCATGGTGGCTGCCAGCCGGCTATACCCGGAAGCCCTCCTGGTCTTTCCCGGAAGTCAGGAACAGAGCCTGCGCGATTTCTTCATTCAAAGCGCCACCTATCTCTACAATTTTTACTCCATGCGGGACATCGACCCCCAGAGCGTGAAAAAAGTCATTGTCTGCGATACCCGGCAAAAGTCCCGGCTGCACCATTTGACGCCGATTCTGGAGAACCAGGACCTGGAAATTCATGTCTATGATCACCACCCGGAAACATCTGACGACCTGCAGGCCTCCCAGACCGTGGTCAAACCATGGGGGGCCACAGTCTCGGTGATCATCGAGATCATCAGGGACAGGGGGCTGGATGTCAGCCCCGAAGACGCCACGATCATGGGCCTTGGCCTGTATGAAGACACCGGTTGCTTCACCTTTGCCTCGACCACGGAAGACGACCTCAAGGCCCTGCTCTGGCTGAAGCAAAAGGGCATGGACATCGGTTTTGTGGCCGACTTCCTGAACCGGGAGCTCAGCGCCGAACAGGTGGCCATCTTGAACAGCCTGCTTGAGTCCGCGTCCAACCATACCATCAACGGGATCGAGGTCTGCATCACCCAGGTGACCACTGACCGCTATGTGCACGACTTTGCCCTCCTGGTGCACAAGATGATCGAGATCGAAAGCATCAAGGTCCTCTTTGCCCTGGCCAGGATGCAGGACAGAATTCATGTTGTGGCCAGAAGCCAGATCCCCAATGTCGATGCCGGAAAAATCTGTTCCTCCCTGGGCGGGGGCGGTCACACCTATGCCGCCTCGGCCACGATCAAAGACAAGACCCTGGCCCAGGTCCAGGACGAGCTCTTCGGTCTGCTCTATTCGCACATCAATCCCCAGATCACGGTCCGTTCCCTCATGTCCAGCCCTCCGATCATGATCCAGGAACACACCTCCATCACTCAGGCCTCCACTGTCATGACCCGTTACGGGCTCAAGGCCATTCCAGTGGTCTCTTCCACTGCCTCAGGACGATGCGTGGGCATCCTGGAGCACCAGCTTGCAGACAGGGCCCAGGCTCACGGGCTGGGGGACTTCGAAGTCCAGGAATACATGCGGCGCAACTTTGCCCAGGTGGAGCCGCAGGAGAGCCTCTATGTGGTCATGGAGATCATCATCGACCAGGGCCAGCGACTGGTGCCGGTAGTGGAAAACCAGGACCTGATCGGAGTCATCACCAGGACCGACCTGATTCACTGGCTGGTGGAAGAGCCGGCCCGAATACCTGAATCCCTCATCCCAGGGCGGACCCAGGAACGAAACATCAAGTCCCTGATGCGCAACCGCCTCCCGAGCCCCATCTTCAGCCTGCTGCAAAAAGCCGGAGACCTGGCTCAGAAGATGGGCACCCACGTCTACGCTGTGGGCGGCTTTGTCCGGGACATTCTCCTGCAACACCCGAACCTGGACATTGATCTGGTGGTCGAAGGGGATGGGATTGCCTTTGCCACCGCCTTTGCCCGGGAGCTTGACGGACGTCTCCGGGCCCACAGAAAATTCGGAACGGCGGTGGTCATCCTGCCGGACAAGCAGCGTATCGATGTGGCCACAGCCCGACTGGAGTATTACGAGCATCCTGCAGCCCTGCCCACTGTGGAGCTGTCCTCGATCAAACTGGATCTCTTTCGACGCGATTTCAGCATCAATGCGCTGGCCATCGAGCTGAACCCCAAAAAATTCGGACGGCTGGTGGACTTCTTCGGGGGGCAGCGGGACATCAAGGAAAGGACCATCAGGGTCCTGCATTCCTTGAGTTTTGTGGAAGACCCCACCCGGGTCCTCCGGGCCATCCGCTTCGAACAGCGGTTCAATTTTCGTATCGGGGCTCAAACCGAAAGGCTGATCAAGAATGCCATCAACTTGAACATGTTCCACAAGCTTTCAGGCAGCCGAATCTTCCAGGAGCTCAGGCTGATCCTGGAAGAACGCTCCCCCCTGACCTGTCTGAAGCGGATGGAGAAGCTCGACCTCCTGCAGTCCATCCATCCTTTGCTCAAGCTCACAGCCGGCAAGGAAAAGGTCCTGGAAAAGATCGAAAAGGTCATTGACTGGTTTGAGCTGCTGTACATCGAGCCCAAGCCTGAGATATGGAAGGTCTTCTTCCTGGGGCTCTGCTTCGGCTCCAACAACGACCAGGTCAGCATTCTGGCCAGGCGCTTCAACCTGACGGACAAACAGGAGACAAACCTGATCCAGCTTCGCTTTGACATCAAAAAGACCAGGGACAGGCTCTATCTCTGGCAGAACAAGTCCGGGAGCATGAGTCAGCTCTATTTCACCCTGATCAATCTCCCTTTGGAAGGCCTTTTGTTCATCATGGCCTCGAGCAAGAACGAGGAGCTGAAAAAACATGTGTCTCACTTTCTGAGTCAACTCCGAAACCAGTCCATCGAGGTCAGCGGCAAGGACCTCAAGGCCATGGGTCTTCCGCCCGGCCCGGCCTACAACCGGATCATGAAACGCATTCTGACAGACAAGCTCGATGGGCGGACCAAAGACCGCTCTTCGCAGCTTGCCCTGGCCCAAAAGCTCATCCGGGACGAGATGAGCCGGCAGGGCCGAGCCGATCCGGAAGGTGCGCCACTGGTATGAAATTTCAGTTCAAACCCAATATTCAGCGCAGCCAGAGGCTGGGCTGAATATTGACCATGAAGCAGTTCATACTGTAAGAGACCTCCAATTTTGGTACACATCGAGTCTGTGAGAAGACCATGAAGAACATTGCCCTGGCGGTTGACAACCTGTACAAGAGTTTTGGCTCCCTGGAAGTGCTCAAAGGGATCTCCCTGACTGCCCATGAAGGAGACGTGATCACCATGATCGGCTCCAGCGGCTCGGGTAAGAGCACCCTGCTGCGGTGCATCAATCTTCTGGAGATGCCCACTTCTGGAACCATCTCGGTCAGGAACGAACAGATCCTGCTCAAGACCAACAAGCGTGGTCAAACCAAGCCTCAAAACCGGCGTCAGGTGGACAGGATCCGGACCCGGCTGGGCATGGTCTTTCAGCATTTCAACCTCTGGTCCCACATGACAGTCCTGGAAAACATCATGGAGGCCCCGGTCCATGTCCTGAAACAACCTAAAAAGGAAGTCAGGGACAAAGCCATGGCCAATCTGGAAAAAGTCGGCATTGCCGACAGGTCCCACTACTACCCGGCCCAGCTCTCCGGGGGACAGCAGCAGCGGGCAGCCATAGCCAGGGCTCTGGCCATTGAACCGGATGTGCTCCTGTTTGACGAGCCGACTTCGGCCCTGGACCCGGAGCTGGTGGGTGAGGTGCTCCGGGTGATGCAGAACCTGGTCCAGGAAGGCCGAACCATGCTCGTGGCCACCCATGAAATGGGATTTGCCAGAGATGTTTCCTCCCATGTCATTTTTCTGGACCAGGGAGTGATTGAGGAGGAGGGCCCCCCGGCCTCCATCTTTCAGGCCCCGGAATCGCCCAGGTGCCGGCAGTTTCTGTCCGGGTTCCTGATCCGCTGAGCTCAAGCCGGCTCAGAGGTGAACCTTTGCCCATTTCCACCGGGTTGTGTGCAGGCTTATCAGGAAATGAGATTGCCCTTGCCCCCAGACCCGAATTCACGTATGACCTTTAAATACCTAAGGCATTCAATTTCCTGTTGTGCATCCCAAACACTCAAAGCATGAGGAGGACGGACATGAAGAGAACACTGGCCCTGACCCTGATTTTTGTCTTCAGTCTCTGCCTGGGAACGTCCATGGCTGCGGAAAAGGTCCGCATCGGCACTGAAGGAGCCTACCCCCCTTTCAACTACATCGATGAAAACGGTGAGCTCCAGGGATTTGACATCGAGATCTCCAAAGCCCTGTGCGACGCGGCCAATCTTGACTGCACCTTCGTGACCCAGGACTGGGACGGCATCATTCCCGGCCTGCTGGCCAAAAAGTACGATGCCATCATCGCCTCCATGAGCATCACTGAAGAGCGTAAACAAGTTGTTGATTTTACGAACAAGTACTATCAAACCCCGGCCCGCTTCGTGAAGCCCAAGGATGTGGACATTGAAATTTCAACGGCCGGTCTCTCCGGCAAGACTGTGGGCGTTCAGAGGGCCACTGTGAGTGAGAACTTTATCCGGGATAATTTCGGGGACACCGTGAAGATCAAGTCCTACGCCACCCAGGAAGAGGCCAATATGGACCTGGTGGCAGGCCGCCTGGACCTGGTCTTTGCCGATTCCGTGGTCCTGCTCAAGGGCTTTCTGGACACCAAGCAAGGCCAGGACTACGAGTTTGTAGGTCCCGGCTACACCGACGAGGAATGGTTTGGAGAAGGCATCGGCATTGCTGTGCGCAAGAACGATGACGACCTGAAGCAAGAACTGAACCAGGCCATCGACACTATTCGGGAAGACGGCACCTACAAGAAAATCAACGACAAGTACTTCACTTTCGACGTTTACGGCGACTGAGGGTTGCTGCCATCAGCCCGGCCTCTGGCATGAGCTTGGCACATACCACCCACAGGGGGTGGAAGAGGAAGAGTTTTCACCACAGAGAGCACAGAGAACACAGAGCTGGATGGCAGGGCGTTTTTCCCATCGGAAAAACGCCCTGCCGGCTGCCTCGCCTTCGGCGATGGTCAATCCATTCTTCATGCCGCCTTGCGGCAGCGAAGCGTTTGAATGGTTTCGGCGTCAGTCGAAAGCATTCAAACACTCCTTCTTCGCACTCTTCACTCTGCGGGCTCTGTGGGCTCGAGCGAGTCATCGAGCGGGTGGTTAAAAAATTCTTTCTTCAGCCCCACGCTACCCGGTGTGGGTCACGTTCCGGCCCCTGGCCGGGCTGATGATCGGGGTCTTCTTCGCTGAGCCCCCAGGACCGATCTGCACCAACATGTCAGCCAGGCCGGAGCCAAGCTGACACAAGGAGAGCGCTGTCTTGCTGGACCTGCAAGGATATGGCTGGCTTCTGCTCAAGGGCGCCAAGCTCACTGTCTACGTTGGCTTGAGCGCCATGGTCATCGCCATTTTTCTCGGCTTGATCGGGGCACTGTGCAAAATCTCCAGAGTCAAGCTCCTTGCCTTTCTGGCCAACCTGTACACCACCATCATCAGAGGCATCCCTGAGCTGGTGCTCATCCTTCTGGTGTACTACGGGGCACCGACTCTCATCCAGGACATCTGCTCCCTGCTCGGTTTCGACATCTACATCTCCATCAATCCATTCGTGGCTGGCGTGGCCACCATAGGCTTCATCTACGGGGCATTTTCCACCGAGGTCTTTCGGGGGGCCTACATGGCTGTGCCCAAAGGCCAGATCGAAGCAGCCCGGGCCTGCGGCATGAGCCCGAGCCTGACCTTTCGCAGGGTAACCCTGCCCCAGATGTGGAGGTTCGCCCTGCCTGGCCTGGGCAATGTCTGGATGGTCCTGATCAAGGCCACAGCCCTGATCTCAATCATTCAGCTCCCGGAATTGATGCGCAACGCCGATATCGCAGCCAGGGCCACCAAAAAACCGTTCACCTTCTTTTTCGCCGCCTCGATCATCTATCTGTGCATCACCATCTTCTCTAATGTGCTCCAGCAGTGGGCCGAAAAGAGAGCCAGCCGAGGGGTCAGGAGGGCCTGAGATGAATCTGGACATCATCCTGGACAGCCTCCCCCGGCTTTTGAACGGGACCGTCATCACCGTGGAAATCACGGCCCTCAGCGTGGCCATCGGCTTCTGCCTGGCCATTCCACTCTCCATCATGCGGGTCTCCAACAATCCCCTGATCTGGATGCCGGTGTACGGGTTCAACTTCTACTTTCGGGGCACTCCCCTGCTGGTTCAGATCTTTCTCATCTACTACGGCAGTGCCCAGTTTCAGGGTCTGCTCTCGCAGATCGGCATGTGGTCGCTGTTCCAGGAGGCCTATTTCTGTGCCGTGCTCTCGCTGACCCTGAACACGGCCGCGTATTCAGCCGAAATCTTCAGGGGAGGGATCGAAGGCGTCCCCTTTGGAGAGGTTGAGGCCGCCCGGGCCTGCGGCATGTCCGGATCTCTGCTCTACCGAAGGATCATCATCCCCAAGGCCCTGCGCATAGCCTGGCCGGCTTACACCAACGAGGTCATCTTCCTTCTCCAGGCCTCCTCCCTGGTGTCCATCATCACCCTCATGGACATCACCGGGGTGGCCAGGGTCATTGCAGCCAGGAGCTTTGCCTTTTACGAGCTGTTCCTCACAGCGGCCGTCCTCTATCTCATCCTTGTCTATGGAGTCCTCTTCGTTTTCAAGCGGATCGAAAACCGCATCTCCAGATACCTGATCGTTGAACAGCGGTTTTCTTGACCAGGCCCGCACTTTTACAGTACCGTGAGGTCTTGTGAAACACACGTCCCCCCTTGGATCGGAAGCCTTGGCCACTGTGTGAGCAGACATTCCGACCAGAGCCAGACAACTGAAATGAGGCTTCAAGGAGAGCTATGGACAGGCTGTGGGCACCGTGGAGAATCGAGTATATCCTTGGACCAAAACCTGACGAATGCATCTTCTGCATCCCGGAGAGCCCTGAGCAGGATGAAGAGCGCCTGATACTGCATCGAGACCGGCTTGGATTTGTGATCATGAATGCCTTTCCTTACAATAACGGACACCTCATGGTCTCACCCTACAGGCATGTCCCCTCCTTGACCGAACTGGAGCCCAAAGAAGCCTCGAATCTCATGGAACTGCTTCAGACTGCTACAGCGGCGCTCAACACTGCCTTCGCCCCTGACGGGATCAATATCGGTTTGAACATCGGGGAAGCAGCCGGGGCAGGGATCGAGGCCCATCTCCATTTTCATCTCGTCCCCAGGTGGACAGGCGACCATTCGTTCATGGCCGTCTTTGGAGAAACCATGGTCATCCCCGAACATTTGCGAGCTGCCTACACACGTCTCAAGCCGCACTTTCAACCATCCTCATAACAGAAAGGAGCTTCCAATGCGCTATGTGAAGGTCTTGGCAGTGGTCATTCTCTTTTTCCTGTGCATGATCTTCTTTGTGCAGAATACCGGCGTTTTGTCCACAGAGTTGAAGCTTTCCTTTCAAGTCTTTGGCGTTCATTGGGTCTCATCGCCTATCCCTGTCTATCTGTACATCCTGCTGGCCTTTGTCATCGGCGTCGTGGTCAGCATGGCCTATTTCCTCTTGGAAAAACTTCGCCAGCGCCGGGTAATCAAGAAAAAACAGCAGCAAATCAACAATCTGGAAAAAGAGCTCTCCACTCTGCGCACCATTCCCGTGGAAAACCAGAATTCTTCTGAAACCATGTCCCACAGCAGCTTTTGAGATCCCCATCCATGTTCCACTTCCTTCGACAATGGCTTCCCTCTCCATGGCGAAAAGAGTCGCGGCTCACCTCCCAGCTCGAGGGCACGCCGCCATTTTCCCAGGACACCATGACGGCCATTTCCCAGCTCAGCCAGGTCGTCAAGAACAATCAGGACTCTGTGGAGACCTACATGGCCCTGGGCAATCTGTACCGGGCCCAGGGAGACATCGAAAACGCCATCACCATCAGGCAAAGCCTGATCGTCAGACCGAACCTCATGCCTGAATTCAAGGCCAGGGCCCTGTACGAGCTCGGGATCGACTACAAGCGGGGCGGCTTCCTGGGCAGAGCGCAAAACGCCTTTGCCCGGGCCAGAGAACTCATCGGCGACGATCCGGCCATCATTGAGGAGCTGGCCTCTCTGGCTGCAGCCGAACACGATTACCAGCTCTCGGCCCAATACTACTCCCAGCTCTCCAAACCCATACACCAGGCTCACTTTCTTGTTCAGCAGGCCAAGCAGGACTTGAAGAACAAAAAGGCCGGGAAAGGAGACTACTGGCTGAACAAGGCCGTGCGCGTCTACCCTGGATCAGTGGAGGCCTGGCTGGAAAAAATGACCCGGGCCTATGACCTGGCGGACTGGAAAAGTCTGGCTGACAATTTTGACAGGGGGTTGAGCCGGGTGGAGCCGCACCTCAAATTCATCCTGCTCGAAGGGTTGATCCAGCACCTGTTTCAAGGCAGGACAGACCAAGAGATCTTTACCCCGCTCTTGAACACAGAAGCCGGAAACGAGCTGATCAAGGTCCTGAAAAAACAGTCTGATGACCTTGTCCTCTCCTACTACGGGTCCTGGATCCTGCTCCAGCTTGGCAACCACGAGCAGGCTGCCCTGTGGCTGGATCAATGCAGCCAGCTCGATCCTGAGTTCTGGCCGGCCCGTTTGGAGCTCTTGTCCCTGAGTATGGAGCAGCAAGACGTGAATGAAACCTTTAAGGAACAAATGGTTTTTTTCCTCAAGCGGGCCAGGCAGATAAGAAAATTCATCTGCACCCGCTGCGGGTTGAAGCGAGAGCACCTCTTCTTTGTCTGCCCCAGATGCCGGAGCTGGCACACGATCAGCTTTCTGAAGGTCCTGGGGAACTGACAAAAAAAGTTGAGAAGGTTGAGGGAGGGTGAACTGGTTGAAAAAGAGAGTGGATGGTTGAGGGAAGAAAAGCTCTTCGACTTGTCGCGGGATGACACTCAACTTGGCCAGTTTGATCAGGGCAGAAACTTTCACAGGATCACGTTACGAGTATGATCAAAGATTCACAAGATAGTGTTGGCAGCGAAAAACGGCCGACTGGACTTTTTGCACTCAGGTCAGAGAACAGCCTGGTCACCTTTTTTCTCTCTTCGGCTGTCTCAACTCCCTCAACTTTCTCAACGTCTTCTGTCTTCATCAACCTTCTCAACCTTTTCAACCTCCTCAACTCCTGTTTTTCCATCAATGAACGGTGCGGTGTCACCACTTTACCAGCAACATTGAAGTATCGACTCTGCCGCCTATGACCACCAAACTGACCCCGATGATGGAGCAGTACCTGCGCATCAAGGAAGACTACCCTGATGCGCTTCTTTTTTTCCGCATGGGGGACTTCTACGAGCTCTTCTTTCAGGATGCAGAGCTTGCGGCCAGAGAGCTGCAGATCGCTCTGACCTCAAGAAACCCCAATGACGACAACAAAGTCCCCATGTGCGGGGTTCCCTACCATGCTTTGGAGGAGTACCTGCGCCAGCTCTTGGAAAAACGCTTCAAGATCGCCATCTGCGACCAGATTGAAGATCCCCGCCAGGCCAAGGGACTGGTCAAGAGGGCCGTAACCCGGGTTTTGACTCCCGGGACCGTGGTGGAGGACACCAGCCTTCAGGCCAAGACCAGCAACTACCTCTGCGCTTTGACCTCTTCCGGTTCCAGAAATGAGGGCGGCCTGGCCTGGATCGATTTTTCAACCGGCCACTGGAGCGGTCTTGTTTCCAGGCACGAACAGGAACTCTGGCAATGGATGGACAAGCTCAACCCCAGCGAGATCCTCTGTCCGGAAGGCATGACTGTACCCGCCCCCTTCGTCCACCTCAAAGAGAGAATGTCCTGGCTTCCCTTTTCAGCCTACTTCGATCTTTCCAGGGCAACTGAAAGCCTGTGCTCTGTTCAAGGTGTGACCAACCTCGAACCTCTTGACCTGGAGGACAAACCAGGTCTGGCTCAGGCCTGCGGAGCCCTGTTGATCTACTTGCGCCAGACCCAAAAACAGGATCTCTCGCACATCAAGTCCTTCAGGCCCTTGAACCTGAGCAAGCATCTCATTCTGGACGAGGTCACGGAACGCAATCTGGAAATCTTCCAGCGGCTGGACGGAGGCAAAGGCCCAGGCACCCTCTGGCATGTCCTGGACTTCACCAGGACCCCGATGGGCGGACGGCTCCTGCAGTCCAGGCTGAGGCAACCCTGGAGGGAGCTCAAGCCCATCCAGGCCAATCAGGAGGCTGTGGCCTTCTTTTTTGCCCAGGACCACCTGCGCAAGACGATTCAAACCGCTCTGGAGACCGTGTACGATCTGGAACGCCTCTCAACCCGGATCGCCTTGAACCGATGCTCGCCGAAAGATTTCATGGCCTTGCGGGCCAGCCTGGAACACCTGCCGGAGCTGGAGCGCCAGCTCGGTGCAGCCACCAGGGACCAGGAAAGCCCCAAAGAAATCCTGAAGGTCCTCAGGACCTGGGACAACCTGGAGGATCTGCATGCCCTGCTTCAGAAGAGCCTGGTGGCCAACCCGCCCACGCTCATCACCGAGGGCGGCCTCTTTCAATCCGGCTATGACCATGAGCTCGACGAGCTTTTGGAGCTGACCGAGCATGGAGAGGGCAAGCTCAAGGACCTGCTGCACGCTGAACAGACCGGGCATGACCTGCCCAAGCTCAAGCTCGGGTTCAACAGGGTTTTCGGCTACTACTTCGAACTGAGCAAGGCCCACAAAGGACCTGTGCCTGAACATTTCCACCGCCGTCAGACCCTGGTCAACTCCGAACGTTACGTGACCGACGAGCTCAAAGACCTGGAAGAGAAGCTCTTCAGCGCTTCGGAAAGAAGAAAGAACCTGGAATACGAGCTCTTTCAGCGCCTCCGGGAAGAGGTCCACGGCCTTCAGGCAAGAATCATTGCCATGGCCGACATCCTGGGACAGATCGACGTCTGGCAGGGATTGGCCCAGGCGGCAAGCTTCAGGGAATGGAACCGCCCTGAGGTGCACACCGGACTTGAGATTCACGTCGAGCAGGGCCGTCACCCGGCGGTGGAAGCCTCTCTGGGGCGGGCCGACTACATCCCCAACGACCTTTCCTTGACCAGCCAGGGAAACATCCTGCTCATCACCGGTCCGAACATGGCCGGAAAATCCACGGTGTTGCGCCAGGCAGCCATCATCTGCATTCTGGCCCAGATCGGTTCCTTTGTTCCGGCCAGATCATGCTCCCTGGGGCTTGCAGACCGCATCTTCACCCGGGTAGGGGCCTCAGACAACCTGGCTCAGGGGCGTTCAACCTTCATGGTCGAGATGACTGAAACCGCCCGCATTCTCAGGCAGGCCGGCAAAAGGAGCTTGATCATCCTGGACGAAATCGGCCGTGGCACCTCCACCTACGACGGCATGGCCCTGGCCTGGGCAGTCATCGAAAACCTGGCCCACAAAGGGGAACAGGGCGTCCGGACGCTCTTTGCCACCCACTTTCACGAATTGACTGAACTGGAATCCTCCATTCCCGGAATCAGGAACTTCAACATAGCGGTCAAAGAGTGGAAAGGGGACATCATTTTTCTGCGCCGCATGGTACCTGGCCCGGCAGACCGGAGCTACGGCATCGAGGTGGCCAAACTGGCAGGGGTGCCCAAGCCGGTCATTCAACGGGCCAGAGAGCTGCTCTCAGACCTGGAGCGCAAAAGCGAAAACCTGCACACAAAAAACTCGTCCAGGGCACCCTCCCAATCCCTCCTGCCCGGTCTGTTCCAGAAAAGGCAGGAGTCGGAATCCGCCACTCCCAAGGGCCAGGATCCCCACCCCCTGGTCCAGAAACTGCAAAACCTGAAACTGGAAGAGATGACTCCCCTGGAGGCCATGAACCTTTTGCAGGAATGGAAAAACACCTGGAGCGATCAATGAGTCAACAACAGAAATGGATCAATGCCGCACCAGCCCTCCTGCTCTGCATCCTGATCGGCCTGGCCGGATGCGGCAAGAAGGACTGGCCCTCGCCCCAGGCAGAGAACGACCGCTTCACCTGGGCCGAGGTCAACGGGACCCGGCAAAAGGATTGCCTGATCATCCAGGCCAAGCTGCAGGGGGCCTATTGGAACCTGGCCTCTCTTCGGTTGGACATCGAAACCCTGCCAGAGCCATGCCCAGGCTGCCCTTTCCAGCCCACCCGGTCTGTTGACCTGCCGATGAGTGCTCCCAATGTGACTCAGGACAAAGGACAGCTCCAGGTCAAATTCTGCAATCTTGAAGGGACGGGCTTCACCAGGTGGCGTCTGGCAGGTCACAACAGGTACAGGCAAATCCAGGATGCGCTCACTGGTGTCTCTATCCTGGAATGATGATGATGGACAGCATCCAGCCATACCATGCCCGCCAGTTGACAGAAGGCTCCATGCAGGCTGCGGCCAAGCCGCAGCCAAGGACAGTCAGTCCCACCAGCCATTCTCTGAGGTCTACAGGGAGCTTCTCCTGCCAGGCCTGCTCCTGGTCCAGCCCCCGGGCAGCCAGGCCAAGGGTCTGATCCCAGGTTTTCTGCCCCAGAGTCCGGATAACCGTGCTGATCACCAGGCTGTACCGGGTCCAAAACCAAAGATGAGAGCAGCGCAACAGAACCGCCTGCCTGACCTGGCCGATGGTCCGCAAGGTCAAAGGCAGAAAATGGACCATCAGGGCCAGCCCCAGGCTGGTCATCCAGGCACGTCTGCCCAGAATCGGCCTGATCAGACCATGGACAGCCAGTCCCAGCTGACGGGTCGACGTCGAAGCTGTGACCGCAAGTCCGATGAAAATCAACAGTCCGAGCCGGCCGCCCAGGAGAAGGCTCTCCTGGACCGCCCCCGGCCACAATGGCTCATGGTTCATGAGCTCAAAACCAAACTTCAGTCCAGTCCAAAACAGGACTCCGAAGGCAAGCCACCGAACCATCCCCAGAGACAGGCTTCCTGCATGCCTGAGGCTCCAGAGGACAAGCAGAACTCCTGCCCAGTAGAGGGTCAGGCCAAACAGTCCCGCCCGCCAGGTCAAAAGCCCGAAGACAAGTCCGGCCAGAACTTTCAACCTCGGGTCCAGGTCATGGAGCTTTCTGGACATGGACGTGAGCCTTCTTTGCGACCAGATCATTTTTTACCAGGAAGCACGTTTGCTCATGCTTGTCTTGCCTTCATGTCCTTCCGGCTCTTCCTGGTTCATTGTCTGTCTCCTCTTTCTCTTGCCCTCATGTCCCTCCAGGTGAAGCCGCATCTCCTTCACGGCTGCCATGTGAAGGGCGGCCTGACCCCATATGAGGGCAGGCTGTCCATGATTTCAGCCCCTGGACCCTCAAAGACCAGGCGGCCGTGATCGAGGACCAGAAATCCCTGCACCAGGTCGACAATCGGTTCCACATCATGAACGGCAATGATTTGGGTCAGGCCATGCTCCGTGTTGGCCTGGATGTGCCGACGCAGCTCAAGAGACGCTGGATAGTCCAGACCGGAAAAGGGTTCATCATACAGCAGGATCTCCGGTCGCCTGACGAGCATGGCCGCCAGGCACAGCTTGCGTTTCTGTCCTCCGGACAAGGCGTGTACAGACGTGTTCCATGAATCGAGCAGGCCGAAGCGATGGGCCAGCTCTCTGGCCGCGGCCTCATCCCGGCCAAACCCCGAGCCCTTTTGCCCCAGGAGGATATCCTCGCCTGCGGTGGCCCCAAGGATTTGCATGTCCGCTTCCTGCAGGAGCAGTCCCACCACTTGGCGGACCTTCTTCTCCTGGCCCGGCGAGATCAGGTCCTGGACCCGAACCTGACCCGAACCTGGAGAGTTCAATCCGCTGAGGATCGTCAACAGCGTTGATTTACCGCTGCCGTTGGCCCCGAGCAAGGCCACGGCCTGACCTGTTTCCACTGTGAAAGTGACCCCGGAAAGGACCCGGGTACTCCCATAGGAGAAGCCAATTTCCCGGGCCTGAATCATCACCCATGGTCCCTGGTCCGGCCGGCGAGCGCACAGACACCGTTCATGCCCGGCTGAGAGGGAAGAAGCCCCTGGCGGATCAAGGCCCGGGCCGCGAACACTCCGGCAGCGATCTGCAGGACATCCGAAGGCAGAAATGGAAGCATGCCAACGCTGACTGCCTTGGCCCAGGTGATGGACAGCGTGGTTTTGAGCCAGAGCAGCCCCAGGGCATAAATCGGGATATACCCCAATACCCCAAAGAGCACCCCTTGAGCCCAGGGCATGGTCCTAGTTCCTGTCTTCCGCCACAGACCGCAGAGCAGGGGGGTGAAGACAAAGCCCATGATGTAGCCGCCGGTTGGCCCCAGGAGATGGGCAAAACCTGAAGTGCCGCCGTAAAACACAGGCATCCCCGCCAGACCGGCCAGGATGTAGAGCAGAACAGCCAGCATACCTCCCAGGGGCCCGAGAACAAAACCGGACAGGAGCACAAAGCAGACCTGCATGCTGATGGGTACTGGCCCCAGTGGAAAATGGACATAGGCACCAACCACAATCAGGGCCGCCATCAGAGCGGTCCAGACCAGGCCGTGCAGCTGAAACAGGGTGCGGTCACTCATCATGTCTCTCCTGTGCCGATGGCCCAAAGGCCATCTGCTCATGTGATTCCGGCTCATACACATGAGGGCAAAAAGTTGTTCACTTTTTGCGCGCTGCGCTCAGCAATACAGGAAATGAATTTCCGCTCGCTTGGAGCGCGAGCCGCGCTTGTGGCGCGGCTCACTCACGGCACAAAGCTGAAAACAACAGTCTTCTCCCCTCAGGAACTCCGCTTCAGGATGCGTCCGCTGGCCCCTGGTTGTCAACCAGCTTTTACATATGGTTGACAATGCAAGCCAAGGGCCTGCAGGGCTAGAATTGCCTTCAGTTCAAAACTCTGGTAGTCAAGCATCGAATATTGGTGCAAAAAAGGGCGACGATCCACGTTTTGAGCGCATAGGTTCAAAACCATCACAGCTCACCAGGGCTCTCTGTGCGTAACACCATTCGAAAGGCCCTCGAGCCCGGGACCTGGGTCTCGGGCCAAAAGCTTGCTGAACTGACCGGGACGAGCCGGACTGCGGTCTGGAAGCACATCAAATCCCTGCGCCAGGAGGGCTATCAGATCAGGTCCGGTTCCGGGCACGGCTACAGGCTGGACAGCATTCCGGACCAGCTCTTGCCTCAGGAGATCAGCAACGGTCTGCGGACAACACTCCTCGGCTCCCGGATCGTCCATGAGCAGGAGGTGGATTCCACCCAGCGGCTGCTGAAATCCCTGGCCGCTGATGGCGCTCCCGAAGGCACTGTGGCTTTGGCCGAGCAGCAGTCCCTGGGTCGAGGCCGGCTGCAGAGGACCTGGACTTCTTTACCCGGCAGCATTGCCATGTCCATCCTCTTCAGGCCGCCCATGGCTCCGGGGAGGGCCTTTGGGTTCCCCCTGCTGGCAGGCGTGGCGGTGGCCAGGGCCATCTCGGACGTGAGCGGGCTTGGGTGCGGCCTGAAATGGCCCAATGACATTGTCTGCCAGGGCAAAAAGCTCGGCGGTGTGCTCATTGAGATGAACGCTGAAACGGACAGGATCCTGGACCTCTTCCTGGGCATAGGGCTGAACGTGAACACACCTGAAGGGGATTTGCCCCATGGAATGCCCCTGCCGGCCACATCCATCCTGGCTGAAACAGGCGTCACCTGCATCCGGGTCCGTCTGGTGCAGCACATCCTGGCCCAGCTGGAAGACCTGTACCAGATCCTCCGGGAACAGGGCTTCGAGACCATCCGGCAGGCCTGGAAAAAAGCAAACCTGACTTTGGGTCAGGATGTTCAGGCCAGTGGACCTTCAGGGGAAGCCATCCATGGCCGGGCTGAAGACATCGATCACACCGGGGCCCTGATCATCCGGACTCCAACCGGTTCTCTCATTCCTGTTTCTTCAGGCGACGTCACTCTTCAGCGCAGCCAGAGGCAGCGCTGAAATCCAATCAACCAACACGACCCACAAGGGGACTGGCATGCATCACTTTCAGCTCAGGGACGGACACCTCATGGCCGACGAGATCCCGGTCACAGAACTGGCCAGAGAGTACGGCACCCCTTTGTACGTCTACTCCGCCTCGACCCTGCGCCGCCACTATCAGGCCTTTGACTCCGCCTTCGGCGACATCCCCCACCTGACCTGCTTCTCGGTCAAGTGCAATCCCAACCTGGGCGTGCTTGGACTGCTGCACGGTCTGGGCTCGGGAGCGGACATCGTCTCAGGAGGGGAGCTGCATCGCTGCCTGACCGCAGGCATGGACCCCGGGAAGATCGTGTTTTCCGGGGTGGGCAAGCAGGCTCATGAGCTTCGGGAAGCCCTGGAGGCAGGGATTTTGATGTTCAATGTCGAGTCCAGGCCCGAGCTGGAGCTCTTGAGCCAGGTGGCTCAGGCAGCCGGCATGACAGCCAGCATCAGCCTGCGGATCAACCCTGACGTGGACCCCAAAACCCACCCCTACATCTCCACAGGTCTGCAGAAGAACAAGTTCGGGATCGGCATGGATCAGGCCCTGGAAATCTACGCCCTGGCCCGAGACCTGCCCTTTATCGATCCTGTGGGCATCGACTGCCACATCGGCTCCCAGCTGACCGACATTTCTCCTTTTCTGGAGACCCTGGACCGATTGCTCAAGCTTTATGAACAGCTCAAGGAGATGGGGTTGGCGATCACCTACCTGGATCTCGGGGGCGGTCTCGGTATCACCTACAACGAGGAGGACCCGCCTCATCCCCAGGAGTTCGGGCAGGCCCTGACCAGGTCTCTCAAAGGTACCGACCTGACCCTGATCCTGGAGCCCGGCCGGGTCATTGCCGGAAATGCAGGCATCCTGGTGACCAGGGTCTTGCGGACCAAGGACACCCCCTTGAAGCACTTCGTGATCGTGGATGGAGCCATGAACGATCTGATCCGGCCTTCCCTCTACGGGGCCTTCCACCGCATCGCCGAGGTCGTGCCCCAGCACAGGGCCGCGCAAAAAACAGACATTGTGGGTCCGATCTGTGAGACCGGGGATTTCCTGGCTCAGGACAGGGATCTGCCGGGGGTGGAATCTGGAGAGTACCTGGCCGTGTTTTCAGCCGGGGCCTACGGTTTTGCCATGTCCTCGCAGTACAACGCCCGCACCAGAGCGGCCGAAGTCCTGGTGGACGGCAGCCAGGCCAGACTGGTCCGCAGGCGGGAGAGCTACGAGGACTTGATCGCCCTGGAAAAATGAACCAGCCGCGCGAAGAAGCGCAGCTGGTTCACTTTTCCAGCCAAGAAAACATTGAAGAGACATTTTCTGCCCGGCCGGCAGCATGAGCCTGGCACACACAGAACACAGTGGGCTCGATCAAGTCATCGAGCGGGTGTTTAAGAAAAGAAATCTTGAACCACCCGTTCGCTGCGCTCACTTGACGACAAGGCAGACCCAGGGGCGGACGGGGGTTGACTCTTTGCCCTGCTCGACGCTGATCAGGGCAAAAGGGCGGCCTCGCTAAAGCGACATGGGGATAAGCTGAGGTGTGCGCCGCAGGCGGGCATCTTTGCCCCGGGGAGAGTCGCCCGGGGCAAAAAGGCTTATCCCGTCCCTCTGGTCCTCTTTGTCAAGCGACCATCGGGAGCGGGCGGTTAAAAAACTCTCGAAACTCTTTCTTCAACCCCACTGTCTCAGGTGTGTGCCAAGTTCATGCCGGCAGCCGATCAGGCACAGGGTGAGGCGTCCCTGTACTGGTCCAGGACATCGTCGAAAATGACTGGAACGCGCTGGGCCATCTCCGGGAGCAGCCCGAGCATGATTTCCCGGATCTGCGGATGGGCCGGCCTGGAGCAGCGCAGCAAAAACACATGCCGCCATTCCCGGAGGTTGCAGGTCATGACCACCTCGGTCTTCAAACTGTTCGGCAGGACGCTGCGGGCTTCCTGGGGCCTGGCTCCCATGTTCAAGAGATCCAGGTAAGCCTTCTCCGCCTGGCGCATGGACTCCAGCCAGAGCTGATAGGCCCGGGAATCCTCCTCCCAGAAGCAGGGCTTGATCACGGTGATCTCGCTTCCGAACTTGTCCTTGGAGTAGTTGGCGTACCGGGTGCTCTCCTGGGAGTAGGAGGCCAGCCGGTGTCGGACCAGCTCATGACTCACCCCCCGGTCGCAGATGAACTTGACCGTGCAGTTGCCGTGCTCGATCACGCTCTCATGGCCAGAACGGACGATGCGCTGAATGAAACCTTCTGCAGAATCATCGGTGATCCGGTCTTCGGACTTATAGCAGGTCCGGCCCGCCAGCTCGATCACCCGGAGGACCTCCTCGGGGGAAGGCACAAAGAGGATTTCATGGGAAGGTGGGATGACTCGCATGGCACCTCCAGTGGTTGTTTGCAGGGAAGATGCGGCTGCACAAACTCACGTTGCAAACCTCAATCTTTGTCCATTCATATAAAAAGCCCTGCTCCAGCAAGATTTTTTATTCGATGATCTTCAAGTGCCGGTAGGCCTTTCCCGTGGCCACCCGTCCCCGGGATGTTCGCTTCAGAAAGCCGGACTGGATCAGGTAAGGCTCATAGATTTCTTCCAGGGTCCGGACCTCTTCCGAACAGGCCGTGGCAATGGTCTTCACCCCCACCGGCCCTCCTCCGAAGTGCTTGATCAGGGCCATCAGGATCTTGCGGTCCATCTGGTCAAGACCCACTGCGTCCACATCCAGCCTGTCCAGGGCCGCCCTGGCGTGCTGCCGGTCAATGGTCTCCACTGCCTGAACCATGGCGAAATCCCGGACCCGGCGCAGAAGCCGGTTGGCGATCCTCGGGGTCCCCCTGGATCGCTGGCCGATCTCCAGGGCTCCGCCGTCAGTCAGGCCAATGTTCAGAATCCGGGCCGAGCGGGTGACGATCCTGGCCAGATCTTCCGGGGTGTAGAACTCCAGGCGGAAAATGACTCCGAACCTGTCCCGCAGAGGAGAGCTCAACAATCCGATCCGGGTTGTGGCCCCCACAAGGGTGAAGGGCTCCAGGTCGATCTTGACCGTTCTGGCTCCCGGACCCTGCCCGATGACCAGATCCAGCTTGAAGTCCTCCAGGGCCGGGTAGAGGATCTCTTCCACTGTGACCGGCAGCCTGTGGATCTCGTCCACAAAAAGGACGTCATGCCGCTGCAGGTTGGTCAGAATAGCCGCCAGATCCCCGCTGCGCTCCAGCACCGGACCCGAGGTGCTGACCAGGTTGACCCCGAGCTCACAGGCGATGATCTGGGCCAGGGTGGTCTTTCCCAGGCCCGGGTTCCCGTAGAGGATGGTGTGATCCATGGCCTGACCCCGTTCCAAGGCGGACTGGAGAAAGACCTTGAGATTGCCCCGCAGGTCGTCCTGGCCGACAAAGTCCTCGAGCTTCAGGGGACGGATGGGTTCGTCCACCCTTCCGGCAAAGGTCTCATTCATCGTGCATCCAAAGACTTTTTCTTCAATACCGCTCGAATGGCCTCAGCCACGAGGAGCTCCGGCTCCTGGGCGAGGATTTCGTTCAAAAGCGGTCTGATTTCTGATTCGCTGTAGCCGAGATTGGTCAAACCGGTCAAGGCGTCTGCAAAGGTCGACCCCCGCGGGGCATCCTTCAGACCGGTGCTGTCGGCACTCGGGACCATGAGCCCGGCATCGAAGCGGTCCTTGAGTTCCCAGATGATCCGTTTGGCCGATTTGGGCCCGATGCCTGGGACCCTGGTCAAGGACGTGTCGTCCCCCTGGGCCACGATCTGGCTCAAAGATGAAGGATCAAAAGTGGACAGGATGGCCAAGGCTGTTTTTGGACCCAGCTTGGAGACAGCGATGAGCAGCCTGAAGGCCTTCTGCTCCTCTTTGGACCCGAAGCCGTAGAGGTCGATGCTGTCTTCCCGGACCACTGTATGCACGTGCAGGGCCAGCTCGTTCCCCAGCTCGGGCAGCCGCTCCAGGAGCGGAGCCGGAGCATGAAGGACATACCCCAGCCCTCCTGGGGTCAGGATGGTACAGGACTCGTTCTGGACATCAAGCAGGTTCCCTTTGATATAGCCAATCATTGTCCACCGTGCCTGTTGCGGCTCATCCCCCGTTCGTACCCCCAGCGCACAGCCTCTTCAAACGTCTCTGGTTCAAATGGCAGATGGCCACAGCCAGGGCATCGCTGCTGTCCCTGGACCAGTTGGGCTTCACCCCGAGAAGCTGCCCGACCATGAAGGCCACCTGGTCTTTGCCCGCCCTGCCCACACCCACCAGGGTCTTCTTGATCTGGGTCGGCTCATACGTGGACACAGACAGCCCCTTGTCAGCACAGGCCACCAGGATGGCCCCCCTGGCCTGCCCCAGCTTGAGGGCCGAAGACGTGTTGTTGGCCACAAAGACGTCTTCCACAGCAGCTTCTGTGGGTTGATGCCGATCAATGATAATTGAAAGCTCTTGAAAGATCTCTCCCAACCTGGCGCTGAGATGCTGCGACGTGTCCGGACGAATCGTGCCGGCCTCCAGGTACTTCAGGACGCCGGATCGCTCCAGGACCAGGCCGTAACCTGTACATCTGCTGCCTGGGTCGAGCCCCAGGACCACAGAGGTGTTGGATTGACTGCTTGATTGGAACACGATCAGGCATTGAGCTGCTGATAGAGGTCGTCTGGGATCTCAAAGTTGGCATGGACCCGCTGCACGTCGTCGTGGTCATCGAGCTGTTCGTAGAGCTTGAGCGCCTTTGTGGCTGTCTCCAGATCCAGCTCGACGTAATTTTGCGGAATCCTGGTCACTTCTGCGCTCTGAAATTCAATGCCGGCGTCTTCAAAAGCGGATTTGACCTGCGGGAAATCCGAGGGTGAGGTCCGCACTTCCCAGGCCTGCCCGTCGTCAATCACATCCTCGACCCCGGCCTCCAGGCCGACTTCAAGGAGCTGATCCTCATCGTAAACAGATTTGTCGAAGCTCAAAACGCCGGCGGTGTCGAACATCCAGCCCACGCATCCGGACTCGCCCATGTTTCCGCCGGCCTTGCTGAAAATCTTTCTGATTTCAGCCACTGTTCGATTCTTGTTGTCTGTGGCCGCCTCCACCAGGACAGCCACTCCGCCGGGACCGTACCCTTCATAGACCACTTCTTCAATCGACCCGGCCGAGATCTCTCCGGTTCCTTTCTTGATAGCCGTCTCGATCTTGTCCTTGGGCATATTGATGGACTTGGCCGCCTCAATGGCCATCCTGAGCCTGGAGTTCATGTCCAGGTCCGACCCTCCAAGCTTGGCCGAGAGCATGATCTCCTTGGTGGCCTTGGTGAACATTTGCCCCCGCTTGGCGTCCTGACGCCCTTTGCGGTATTTGATATTCGCCCATTTGCTGTGTCCTGCCATGCAATGTCCTCCTCACCATGTACAGTTAGAGTCCAAAACCGAGCACAAACGACTCCTTGCTCTCAGCCCTGGAGCTCTTTGGCTTAAACGTCTTGACCTTCTGAAAGGTCCGCCTCAGGTTGACAATAAAATCAGGGACATCCGGGCCCTGAAAGACCTTGGCCACAAAGACGCCCCCTGGGGCCATATGCTGCTGGGCCATGGCCATGGCCAGCACGGCCAACTCCAGGGACTGGGCCTGGTCTCTGAGCTTGATCCCTGTTGTTTGCGGAGCCATGTCGCTGATCACCAGGTCAAAGGGCGTCCTGTGCTCGAGCTCGGTCAGCAGCACCTGGCTGGGGTCCCGGATGTCGGACTGGACAAAGAGGACGTTGTCCGGAAAAGCGGTCTCCACATGGGCAAGGTCCACCGCCAGGACCCGGCCCCGAGGCCCCGCCTTCTTTGCTGCGTACAAGCTCCAGGAACCAGGGGCCGCACCGAGATCCAAAACATTCTGCCCCTTGCGGAACAGCTTGAAGCGGCGGTCCATGTCCTGCAGCTTATAGACCGACCGGGCCGGATACTGATCCTGCTTGGCCTTGTGAAAGTAATGATCGCGGTATTTTTTCATTGTAAAAGCGAGGTTCCTTCTTCAGTCCACACCCAATCATGCAGCGCAGCCAGAGGCTGCGCTGACAGTAACCAGGTAATTTACCTTAAAAGCCGCTCGATGCCAAGAACAGGACCCGGCCACTCAGGCCCGGGCCCGGCAAGGCTGATGCAGTCTCGGCTCGCTATATCTGGATCCATTCAAGCGTTGACAGTCTTGACGGCACAGAGTCAGAGGAGCTACAGTTGATTCAGGTAACGGGGACGTAGCTCAGTTGGGAGAGCGCAGCCTTCGCAAGGCTGAAGTCGGGAGTTCGAGCCTCCTCGTCTCCACCAAAACAAAAAATAAAGGGGCACAGCAGCTGTGCCCCTTTATTTTTTGCAGTAGAGCCCCTGAAAAAAAGGCAGGGTGGTGTCCAAATAGGTATGCAGCTCTTCCAGAACATCCTGGTCCACCTTGAGAAGACCGGCTTCAGGGGTCTGTTCCGGCTGCCCAGCTTCCAGATCGTTTCTCAAGCCATACCCCTTCAGGTTGCAGATCATATTGAGCAGACGCACGACCTGAAAACAGCTGTCCCGGGAATCGACCTCGGAGTCATGGTGTTTTAAAGCCACCAGGGCATAATTCTCTGGAAAGTTCCAGGTTCGCATGCACAGGGCCCCGTATTCGGCATGCAGGTCATTGAGAACCGGCACAAGGACTTCAGGCTCCTGGCTCACCTGCGGCAGCCCTGGAACGTCTGAATCCTCGAAGACCCGAAGCAGAAAGAGCTTGCCCATATCATGCAAGAGTCCGGAAACAAAAGCTTCATGAGCCAGGTCGCTGTACTTCAAGCGATTCATGAGCCAGCCGGCCCCGATGGCACACCCGATGGAATGGCTCCAGAGCTGCTGCAAAAGTCCCTTGGTCTCTCTGTTTGAAGCCAAATACATCCTGCCCAGGGACACAATCCAGACGATCTGGGCCAGCTGGTTCATGCCCAGCCTGACAATGGCCTCCTGCAGGGTCCTGATCTGGGAGTAGCCTTTGTAAAATGCGCTGTTAGCCACTCTGAGCACCTCTCCAGTCAAGGCGGGATCATACTTGATCAGCTTTTCGATCTGCCTGATCTCCGGCTCGTCCTTCTGGACCTCCTGCTGAACATACACAGCCGTTCGATCCATGACCGGCAGCTTGATCCTGTCCGATTGAAGAACCTGATCAAGTGTGTTTTTGACCTGGTCCATGTCCATCATCGTCCCTCCTGCAGACGCCCACTCACCCCGGAACTGTTTCCCCTGACTTGAGATGAGCCATAAGCCGTGCTTTCAGCCTGGAGACATGCTCATTCTGCGGCAACCCGCCGATCAGGGCCCGAACGTATCCTCGCTCCAGAAACCTGGTTCTGGAAAGGTCGAAATTGAGATCATAGACCCAGGAGCAGAGCAGAAGCCGAAAATCGTTGACCCAGACCATGTCCTGATAATTGACGATTCGCCCCTGGAGAGCCTGCTCAAGGACCTTGCTCGAAAACCGGCCGGAATCGTGCCTGAGCCCGAGGGTCACCACGGGGTCAATTTCTGCATCCGGGTCAAAACGGGACAGCAGGACAGAGATCACATCCAGTTTGTCCGCATCCCGGACCACCCGGAGGACCAGGTCCAGGTCCCGGGGCAGCCCCGCGGGAACCCGGGCCCTGTTGTGCAGATTCACGGCCTGCAGGACAGTTCTGCGCTCATGCCTGGAAAGGCTGTCCAGAACAGCCTCTGTCCGCAAAGTCTTGAACCCCAGCAATCCATGGTTGACCGATTCACGGTCTTGAAAGGTCCCAAAGCGGATCAGCTGGGGAAAGCGGCCGATATCGTGATACAGGGCACCAAGCTCCACCAGGCTGTGCCCTGCCGTGTTCACATTCAGTGACAGGCTGATCTGCCTGGCCTCCTTCAAAACCCGGTGCGTATGATCGATTTTGAGGTCAATGTTGTCCGCCTGCTTGGAGGCCATCTCTCTGTACCGGTTCACATAGTGCTCGAACCAGTCCAGATGAGCTTGCATGTCAATCATGGTCAGACTCGATCAGCTCTTTGCGCTCCGCGAACTCTTCAGGAGAGATTTCACCTTCTGCCAGACGCCGGCGCAGGATGTCCAGTGCCTGCTGGCGGCTCTGCCGGTCCTGCTGATCCTGATCGCCCTGGTCCCGATACCTGCCGCCCGGGCCGAAAGCCCAACGCAGCAGCCCCAGAATCAGGGCCAGGACCAAACCTATGAATGCGAACTTGGCCAGAGCTTCCAGCCACCCGCCGGTCAGGCTGGGCCCGAAGGGCCAGTGCATCCATGTGGAGCGGGCAGAAGCCATGGCTGCTGCCAGATTGTGGAGGCCTGTCACCATGAGTCACTTCCGGAATCAGCCGGACTCTTCAACCCCAGAGCGGTGAGCACGCTGCCGCACAATTCATCGACTGAGGTATCGGCCTGAAGGATGAAATGCAAAGTCTCGTAATACAGGGGCTCCCTCTCCTGGAGGGTCTGACTCAGCTCTTGCTCCAGGGGAAGATTGGTCAGGCCAGGGCGGTGGTCTGCGTCCTGCTGCCTCAATCTGGAGGCCAGAAGAGGTGGACTGGCCATCAGATAGAAGACCCGGCCCCTGTCTTTGAGCAGCGCCCTGTTCTCGGGCCGGAGAACGATCCCCCCTCCAGTGGCCACAACCTGGCCTGACTGCCCGCACAGTTCTGCCAAGACCTCCTGCTCAAGGTCCCGGAAGGCATCCCAGCCTTTGCCCTGGACCAGGTCGGTGATGGTCTGCCCCGACCTGTCCTGAACCAGAAGGTCTGTGTCCCTGTATTCTGCACCCAGCCGGGCAGCCACCTCTCTGGCCAGAGTGGTCTTTCCTGATCCGCGAAGGCCAATGAAGAAAATATTGGATCGCTCAAGGTCAAACCTGTCCCGACAGGCTTCGCCCCGCCGCCAGACCTGCCTGGCGTCGGGCTCCTCGACCTCCACCTTTTTTTTGATGAACTCAACCATGGGACTGCCTGCTCCACTGTTGTCCTCTCCAGGCGAGACTGCCAAGAAAGAGGAGGTTTCACTGATCACAAATAGAAATATTCAGCGCAGCCAGATGCATGAGCAGAGCACATGCATACCACAGGGAGAAAAGAGTCTTGAACCGCCAAGGTCGCCAAGCGCGCCAAGGCAGAGCGCCAAGAAGAGAGGAATTTTCCCCGGCGGGTTGGACGCCGGGGAAAAGGCTCTTGCCCCGCCTGAGCGGCGGGTGAAGAAACCGGTTTTCCATCATCCCGTCAGGGAAGAGCCTCTTGAAACTCTTTCTTCAACCCCACTGTCCTCTGTAGGAGTAAAGACCAATCCAGAGGCTGCGCTGACATGAAAAAAGGGGTAGATTGCTGCCAACCTACCCCTTTTCAGCCACCGTGGTGGGCAATGCAGGATTCGAACCTGCGGCCTCCAGCTCCGGAGGCTGGCGCTCTATCCAACTGAGCTAATTGCCCGTGCACATCTCTTCCTAAACAGGAGAGATTCCCTTTGTCAAGCACAGAGATCCACACGACATTTCAGGGTGCGGCTGCACTCACTCAAAGAGCTGTGACCCCCTCTGTGCCCTTGATCCGAAAAACATGCCAGCCGGACTTTTTGCCGGGACCTCTGTCTGGTGTTCATGCACGATGAGGCAGACAAAAGCCTCCTTGTCAATGCAGGGGATATTCAATATCTTAGATGTCAGCTTTGCCAGAGGCAAAGCTGACATAATGACACGGGCCAACCATCATTTTGGAGGCACATCTATGCAGCGAATCGTCATGGCTATGACCGGAGCCAGCGGCACAGGCTATGCCATCCAGCTCTTGAAGAGCTTGCAGGCAGTGCCGGCTCTGGAAACCCACCTCATTGTCTCCAGAGCTGCCCTGAAGATCCTCCCTCTGGAGAGCGACGTCGATCAGGACGAGCTCATGGCCATGGCTGATTTCGCTTACGCCGAGGATGATATCGGAGCTCCCCCGGCCAGCGGATCCTGGCAGCACTCTGGAATGGTCATCTGCCCGTGTTCCATGGCCTCTCTGGCTGCCATCAGCAACGGACTGGGCAGCAACCTGGTACACCGGGCGGCAGATGTGGCCCTCAAGGAACGCCGTCCCCTGATCCTTGTCCCCAGAGAAACACCGCTCAATGCAATCCATCTGCAGAACATGCTCCAGGTCACCCGGGCCGGAGGGACTGTCCTCCCGGCCTGCCCCGGCTTTTATCACCGGCCTGCCGATGTCCAGGACTTGATCAATCACCTTGTCGGACGTATCCTTGATCAGTTCGGACTGGACCATGATCTTTTCCCCCGCTGGGGAACGAACCCTTGATCAGACCAATCGGTGGCCGAGAGAATCTCGTATGAACTTCATGAGGAAGAACCCCTCAGCCCTTAGGACAGCTCCCCTTGGAAAAGGGGAGCAATGAGGGGAGCAGCAAGAGGAGCAGCCCCGAAAGTTTCTTCCTTGATCAAACCGGCTCATGATAGCCGGCTGCGGGGCTGTCGTCTGACATCTGCGCCTGCAGCCACAATCTTGCCAAAGCGCACTCAACCACAGGAGGTCTGCTATGCCTCAGAACACCTTGACCTGGAACGGACACGCCAACTTCCAGATCACCACCCCGAACCTGTCCATGCTCATCGACCCCTGGTTCGAAGGCAATCCATCAGCCTGTGTCGGATCTGATTCCTGCAGCCAGGTCGACCTCATCCTGGTCACCCATGATCATGACGATCATGTGGGCCAGACCGTCGAGATCTGCAAGAAAACCGGGGCTCACATCATGGCTGTGGTCGAAACCGCCCACAGGCTCATGGACCTGGGGGTCCCCCAGGACCGGATCGTGAACGGCATCGGTTTCAACATCGGCGGATCTGCGGACTTCAAAGGCATCACAGCGACCATGATCCAGGCTTTTCATTCCTCGCAGACTGGAACGCCTGTCGGCTATATCATCACCCTGGAGGACGGGACCACAGTCTACCATGCCGGCGATACCGGAATCTTCTCCAGCATGGAGATCTATGGGAAGCTCTTTGACATCGATCTGGCTCTGCTCCCCATCGGCGGCGTGTTCACCATGGACCCCGCCCAGGCCGCCCTGGCCTGCACCCTGCTGAACTGCAGGCAGGTCGTGCCCATGCACTGGGGCTCTTTTCCGGTCCTGGAGCAGAGCACAGACACCTTTGCCTCAGAGCTGCAGAAGATCGGGGCCTCGACCACCCTTGTGTCACTTGACCCCGGGCAAAGCATCGAGATTGAGAAAAAGCGATAAGGGACAGGCATTGTGAGCGATCCCCAGCTGCAGTCCTTTTTTCAGGGCCGGTCCCTTGAGTTCATGCACCGGGCTGTGGACCTGGCCCTGGAAGAGGATGGCCAGGACCTGACCTCACAGGCCCTGTTCAGCCCGGGCGACCAGCTCCGGGCCAAGATTGTGGCCAAGGAACCCTGCAGGATTGCCGGGCTGCCCTTGATCGAGCCTGTCCTGAAAAGATGCGCTCACAGCGATGCCGGAGTGGACATCAGCCCTCTCTTTGCTGAAGGCGATCAGATTCAAAAGTCTTCAGTCGTGGTCAGGCTGGAAGGCCCGGCCCTGACCCTGCTCAAAGCGGAACGAGTCATCCTCAACTTCCTGGCCCACCTCTCCGGAATCGCCACCTTGACCAGTCAATTTGTGACCCTCCTCGGGTCGAGTCGGACGCGCCTCTTGGATACGCGCAAGACCCTGCCCGGCCTGCGCTACCCCGACAAATACGCTGTCCGGGTGGGGGGCGGGTTCAATCACCGCCTGGACCTGGCTGAAATGATCATGCTCAAAGACAATCACATCGACCGGGCCGGCAGCATCACCGCCGCAGTGGCGACCATCCGGGACAGGATCTCACCCTGTCCGCCTGTTGAGGTGGAATGCCGGAACGACTCCGAGGTCCAGGAGGCGGTCCTGTCCAGGGTCGATCGAATCATGCTCGACAACATGAGCCAGGAGCAGATCACCAGGGTCTTGAGTATCATACCCGACTGGATCGAGACTGAAATCAGCGGCGGCGTCAATGCATCCAACATCTCCGAGCTCGGCAGGCTCGGGGCTGACTTCATCTCCGTGGGCTCCCTGACCAACTCGGCCCGAAACATAGACCTGAGCATGACCCTGCTGTAGATGCAGCTGCTAAAACTCAAGATGCAGCCAGTTTGATCAGGAAAGAAACTGAACCATTTGAAGCCGAAGAGAAGCGGTTTGGCCTTCCCCAGCAGCTGAGTTTCATACGCGAACAGCAGAACCTATTGCAAACCAAAAGGCTCCCCTGACCCATGTTCGAACATCCTCCACGCATCAAGACCACAATTCTGATCATCGGCTCCGGCATTGCCGGATGCACCGCCGCTCTCGAGCTGGCTGAACAGGGGGTCGAAGTGACCCTGCTCACCTCCGGCCCTGAGCTTGACAGCGGCAACACGCCTCTGGCCCAGGGAGGCATTGTGTTCAAAGGCGAAAAAGACACCCCTGAAGCCCTGCGCAAAGACATCCTCACGGCTGGACGGAACATGAACTACCGTCGTGCGGTCCAGATCCTGACCAAAAAAGGACCGGACAGCGTCAGGGAGATCCTGCTGGACAAACTGGCCATTCCTTTTGCCCGCAATGCCCAGGATGAATGCCGTCTGACCCGCGAAGGGGGGCATGGCCTGAACAGAATCCTCTTCTGTGCCGACTTTACGGGCCGGGCCATCATGGACGGACTGATGCATGCGGTCCACCAGAACCAAAACATCAACGTCCTGACCCGCAGAACGGCCATCGATCTTTTGACCACCCATCATCACACCAGGAAGCTCGAGTTCCACTATCAACTGAACAACCAATGTGTGGGGGCCTATGTGTTCAATCAGAACACAGGCCAGGTCGAAGTCATGCTGGCCGACTTCACCATCGTGGCCACCGGGGGCATTGGTCAGATCTACCTGCACACCACGAATTCAAAGACCTCTATCGGGTCCGGACTGACTATGGCCTACAGGAGCGGGGCCAAGGTCATGAACTGCGAGTACGTCCAGTTTCATCCCACGGCCCTGTACCAGCGCGGCGGCCAGCAGTTCCTGGTTTCCGAGGCTGTCCGCGGCGAGGGAGCCCGCTTCATTCGCATGGACGGCAAGCCTTTCATGAAGGAGTATGACCCCAGAGGGGATCTGGCCCCCAGGGACGTGGTCACCCGGGCCATTGTGGAGGAAATGCTCAAGACAGGGGACGACTTTGTCTATCTGGATGCAGCCCACTACGTGTCCGAAGACCTGAAGCAGCGTTTCCCAACCATCAACCAAACCTGCCAGCGGTTGGGCATTGATATCAGCAAAGACCCCATTCCGGTAGTCCCTGCGGCCCATTTCTTCTGCGGCGGGGTCCTGGTGGATCTTGAGGGGAGGACGACTCTGAGCCGGCTCTACGCTGTTGGCGAGTGCAGCTGCACCGGAGTGCACGGAGCCAACAGGCTGGCCAGCACCTCGCTCCTGGAGGGCCTGCTGTGGGGTCGGATGGCAGCTCAGTCCATTCAGAAAAAAGTCAAAAAACAGAATCAACTGAGCCCAAAGCTCATGCATTCCGTCGCGGACTGGGCCAATCCCGGAAACGACGACCACGAGGACCCGGCCCTGATCGCCCAGGACTGGTCAACCATCAAGCACACCATGTGGAACTACGTGGGCATTGTCCGGACCACCTCCAGGCTCAAAAGGGCTAATGACGACCTTCAGAACCTGAACAAACGGCTCTACGAGTTTTACAGCAACACCCCGATCAGCCGCCCCCTGATCGAACTCTTCCACGGCTGCCAGGTGGCCACGATCATCACCAGCGCAGCCTTGCGAAATCCGAGGAGCCTGGGGTGCCACTACCGTCTGGACACATGATGCAGCTGCAAAAGGTGCAAGATGCGAAGTGACAGCATCTCACATCAGTGTGTTTCCGCGAGCACTTCAAAACGGCACTCATGACATTCAACCCTGAAGCAACACCATCGATTTGGAGCCACTTCCGACAAAGTCGAGCTGTCAGCGCTGGCACACAGCACACCGGGTCCGTACTCATTCTGGTCCTGCTCTTGATCAGTATCCTGGTGGTCACGGTCATGGAGTCCATGCGCCAGATGCAGGTCGAGTCAGCGAGCTCGGCTCTGTTTGCCGGCTCCTTTCAAGGCAGGACCCTGGCCAGGTCAGGCTTGGCCTTTGCCAAAACCCTCCTGGCCGAGGACGCCCTGGATGAGGAGAGCAAGGCCGACCATCCCGGAGAAATCTGGTCAGAATTCCTCGAGCAGGAGGAGACACCCCTGCCGGATGTGACAACCGGGCAGCTGAACGGGACCCTGTGTGACGAACACGGCAAATTTCCAATCAATGCGCTGGTCGGGGACAACGGCCAGTTCAACTCGCAATACAGACAGGTTCTGGAGCGTCTCTTGGCCCATCCTGACCTTGGTCTTGCGGAAGAGAAGATCGAGCCCCTCATGCAGGCCCTCAAGGACTGGCTCGACCCCGACCACGACCCGGCAGGCGAGTTCGGGGCAGAGACCTCCTCTTATCAGACTGAGGGCAAGTCCTACGCCTGCAGCAACGGCCCCTTACTGTCCTTGAAAGAGCTGCTCCTGATCCGCGGAATGACTCCAGAGCTCTTTTACGGTAGAGAGGAGGCACCCGGACTCAAAGACCTTTTGACCGTTCATACCGCGGACTCCGTGAACATCAACACGGCCGGCCCAGTCATTCTCGCGGCTATGGTCAATCCCTCAGTCCGCATGGAGACAGCAATGGACTTTGCCCAGGCAGCCATCGATTACCGCCAGGATCCGCGACACTTTGAGTATCTGGCTGAGCCTGACTGGTATCGAAACCGGGTGGCCGGGTACAACGACATTCAACTCCCTGGAAACATGGCCTCCACGAGCAGCAACACTTTCTCGGTTCAGGTCCAGGCCGACGTGAATGGTATCCTGACCTCGTTGTATGCCGTTCTCAAACGGGACAAGCAGGATGAGACAGTCACTTTCTCCACTCTGGCCCAAGAAATACAGTAAGGACGCACATCAATGACCAAAAGGGTTCTCGCAATCGATGTCAGCGGCTCGGACATCAGGGCGCTGCTCCTGGAAAAGGGCCTGCGTCATGCATCCGTCATTGATCACACCCAGGCCGCTCTGCTTCCTGGGTCAACCATTGATGCAGCGGCCAGAGAGATTCAAGACCTCATTCTCGCCTCGAATCTGGAGTACGACACTTTGGTGCTCGGGCTGAACGCCAAAAAAGCCCTGCTGCAGCACATGACCTTCCCTTTCACAGACACCGGTAAAATCAGTGCCGTCCTGCCTTTTGAACTGGAAAACGTGCTCCCCACCCGGGTCTCAGACTACAGTCTGGATTTTTTGCACACAGAAGGGGCAAAGGCCAAAGAAGCTGCCATCATTGCCGCTCTCTACCCCAAAGATGTCCTTCAACAATGGGTTCATTCCTTAAGTGAGCTCGGTTTGAGTCCGGACAGGATTGATCTGGACATCACAGCCCTCTTCAGCCTGGGGAGACAGCTTTCCAAGCACACAAGCAGGAACACCCTCTTTCTCGATCTCGGCTGGGACAGGACGAACCTGGCCTGGATGCACGGCCCCGCCCAGCATGCCATGCGGACGCTTCCCTTGGGAATCAAGCATCTGGCCCTCGAACTGATCGAGGAAAGCGAGCCCCCTGTCGACCCGCAGAGGGCCAAAGAGTTGCTCTGGGCTGAAAAAGCCGGGGTTGGCAACCTGATCTCCTTTTATGAGCTCATTCAGCACATCCAGTTGAGCATCATCTCATCAGAATCACCGGAACCGCCCGAAGAGATTGCTCTCCTGGGAGAAGGAGCCTCAGACGCACTGGCAACGGTGATCGGAGAGGCCATGGACATACCTGCCGCTGTCCTTGAGTCCTTGCCCGGTCATCCAGGTGACCCGACCATCCAGGCTCATACCATGGCTGTGCCTTTGACCATGGCCCGATTCGAGAACCTGAGACGGGAAGCCATGAATCTGCTGCAAGGAGACTTGGCTCCTGTGCACACGGCCGCCTTCTGGAAACCCCACCTTCGGTTCGGACTTGCAGCTGCAGCCGCCATCATCCTGACCTGGGCCCTGTCCTTTGGAACCGATCTGTTTCTGGAAAAAAAACGGTTGAGCAGGCTTGAAAACTCCCTGACCCAAAACTTTGAGGCCATTGTCGGCCAGACTGATTCCAATATCCGACCAGTCCAGTATCAAAGCATCATCCGCTCCAGGATCCGTGCCCTGTCCTCTGGATCATTTTCCGGTGATGTCCCGCCTCTGAAAGGTGTGGAGCTGCTCTGGCTGATCAGCACCGCCCTGCCGGACAACCTGGAACTCCAGAACGACCTGCTTGCCCTGGACGGAAACATCCTGCGCATGAACGGACAGGCCAGAGACTTCAAGACAGTGGACAGCATCAAGAACAACCTGGTCCAGGTGAATGAATTCTCCCAGGTCGAAATCATGGGGGCCAATGTGAACCAGGGCGGCGAAGGGGTCAGCTTCAGTCTCCGCCTGACCCTGGCCGAAGAGCAGGGAGGCTGAGCATGACCAGACTGCAGCAGCGGCAGATCCTCTTTGGAACCGGGATCGTTTGCCTCATCCTGGCCGTCATATTCTGGGGCCTTGTCCCAGCCTACGAGTACAAGGCCGATCTCAAAAGCCAACAGGAGCGGACCCGACAGAGACTGGAGGAACTGCAGGCCTTGAAAGCTGAGTATGAACAGGCCAAGGCAGGCAGCGGCAACACCCGGGCCATGGGAGAAAAAGGACCTGGATTCACCCTTTTCTCCTTTCTGGAACAGCAGGCCACCAGGAACGGCATCAAAGAGCAGATCGCCTACATGCGCCCATCCTCGGAAAGCCTGTCCACCGGGGTGGTTGAAGATCAGGTCCAGATGCGGCTGGAAAACGTCCGCCTTCCCAATCTGGTCGCCTTTCTGAAGAGCATCGAGTATGCCCCTGAATCCATCTTTGTCAAAAGGATGACCATCCGCTCCCCCCGGTCCGATCCGGGGCAGCTTCGCTCCGACCTGGTCATCGTCACCTATAGGACGGAATCGTGAATGTCCCCAAAGCTGCTCAACCTTTCCAGCCGCTTCCTCTTTCGCAGCCTGGGGTATGCTGTCTTTGCCCTGGTCTGCCTCCTGGTCTTTGCAGTCCTTTTCTTTCCCTATCACAGCCTTGAGCTTCGGATCGAACAGGAGCTGTCCGACAACACAGGACTGGCCGCGAACATACACAACCTCCACTATGGTTTCCCACTTGGCCTGGCTTTCGATTCCCTGTCCATCACCCCCAGGAATGCCGAGAACACTGCCGCGATCCGCATCGATCAGGGCAGCCTCACCCTGAACCCATTCCCCCTGGCGGTGAACAGACTGAAGGCCAGGCTGCAGGGCCAAGTCCTGGACGGAAGCATCAGGGTCCGGACCACTGCCAGGGCCAGCGCCCCGCATCTGCCTGCCAGGCTGGAGACAGCATGGGAGTCAGTTGACATCAGCCAATTGAGCGAGCACTTAGCCCTCGTTCCTGCAATCAGCGACCTGCAGGGCAAGCTCTCCGGCCACAGCTCACTCACGGTGGATGGCCCGCAGATCTCCAGTCTCGAGGGCTCGGGGGTGGTCGAGCTGGACCAGGCAGCTGCTGAGCTCGACCTGCCCGGAGTGGACGCCGTGAAGCTGGAAAACGTTGCCGGCAAGGCCCACTGGAAGCTCCAGCAGGGGGAGCTGCGCATCAACAGGTGCGACCTCCAGAGCAGGGGTGTCCAGGGGGGAATCCATGGTTCAGTCGGCTTGCATCCCCAGCTGGACAGGAGCCGAATCGACCTGGAAGGCAAACTGACCGTCACCCAGGCCCAGCCCCAGCTCTACTCAATGGTCAGGCAGTATTTCAACAGCCGAGACATCGCCTTCACCCTCAAGGGGACGTTGAGTTCGCCTGCAGTCCGCACCAAATAAGAAGATTCAGGAATATTCAAGTGTTGGCTCGTTGTCATCAAGTCCTGTTTGGTATAACATAGGTGTATCCAGGGCACATGTCCTTTGCCCCAGGGCATGGATTCGGCTCCTCCTTGATTTTGTCGTTTGAATTCAGAACAATGAGCGCACTCACAGACATCCTTTTTCCCCAGAAGCCCTCCAGGCCCTATCTGATCATCCGGAACTGCGGGGTGATCGCGGTGTGCGCCTTTTTTGCGGCCTCAGCTCTCCAGTCCTATCTGGATTTCCGGCTCAAGCCTCTCCAGACCAAGGCCCTTCAGCCTTCAAAGAGTACAGCACAGATTGATGCAGGGTCAAAGGATGTCTCTGGAGACAGAATCCAGACCCAGGCCATTGTGGACCGGAACATCTTCGGGGGGAGCACTGAGCCGGCCCCGGAAGAGGAAGACGACATCTCCCTGGATGAGATCCCTTTGGCGGAAAACCTCAAAGACCTTCAGCTCCTTGGGACCATCGTCCATTCGGATCAGCCTGGCTGGGCCATCATCGAGAACAAGAAAAAGAGGAAGCAGGAGCTTCTCCGGGAAGGGGATCAAATCGAAGAGGCCAGGATCAAGAAAATCCTGCGCAACAACGTTGTCGTCCATATCGGGGGTGAAGACAGGGTCCTGTCCATCGACTACAAGACCAGACAGCAGATGAAAGAGCACACTGCCGACTCGGCTTCGGCAGCAACTCCGGACAGCGGCGAGTCAGTGGTCACCCTGGACCGCAATTACGTGGTCTCCTCCCTGGCCAATGTCAACGATGTCATGCGCAGCGCCCGCATCCTCCCCTACCTGGAGAATGGCGACCCCATCGGCTTTCGCCTGAACGCCATCCGCAGCAACAGCTTCTTTGACAAACTCCAGCTCAAGAACGGGGACATCATTCTCGGAGCTGACGGTGAGCCTGTGACCTCGCCCCAGCGCCTGCTCCAGATGGCCGAACAGCTCAAGGACCAGAATCAGGTCACCCTCAAGGTCAGACGCGGCGACAAAGACATGGAGTTGGAGTACAATTTGCAATAAGCGTCTTGACTTTTGACTACCCGGTTTTGCATGCTCAATATGTGCTCAGGCACGGCTCAGTTTTTGCATAAAACAGTCTCCAGCTGCAGTCCTCTTGAAGCCTTGATCATTTTGAAAGATATGGATCTGACATGCACAACAATTTGCCCACCAAGGCCCCACGAACGGTGTTGAAGCAAAATCGCTTGATCAGGATTGCTGCCTGCCTTTTCCTGCTCAGCCTGTGCTGTTCCGTGCTGCCCTCTTCCCTGCAGGCCCAGGACCGGACCCAAAAGACCGTCACCCTGGATTTCGACCAGGTGGATCTGAAGGTCTTCATCAAATTCATCAGCAACCTGACCGGCAAGAACTTTGTGGTCGACGACAAGGTCCGGGGCAAGGTGACCATTCTCTCCCCCACTCCCATCACTGTGGACGAGGCCTACCAGGTTTTTCTCTCAGTGCTCGAAGTTCAAGGCTTCACCACGATTCCTTCTGGAAATGTGGTCAAGATCGTGCGCACCGTGGAATCCCGCCAGAAAAACATGGCTACCAGCTCCAGACTGACCATCGAGCCTGAGCCTCAGGACCAGGTCATCACGCAGGTCATTCCCCTTGCCCACGCCAGCGCTGCCGAGCTGCGAAAAATCCTGGTCCCCATGGTCTCCAAGCAGGGGCTCATCGTCTCCTACAACCCCACCGAGACCCTGATCCTCATCGACTACGAGTCCAACGTGAACAGGCTGCTGAAGATCATCGATATGGTCGACGTCAAGACCTTTCAGGGCACCATCACCCTGGTCCAGCTGGGCAATGCCTCGGCAACGGACCTGACCGGCAAGCTGAGCCAGCTTTTGACCGCAGGCCAGGAAGGGAAGAAGGCCTTGCAGCAGGGAGAGCTGGCCTTTGTAGCCGACGAGCGGACCAACTCGATCATCTTTATGGCCGATCCGCAGCAGAGCCAAAAGATCGAGGCCATGATCAGAAAACTGGACCAGCCCACCCCGGAAAACCTGAGCAACATCCAGGTTGTGGCCCTGGAAAACGCCCAGGCGGACGATCTGGCCACTGTGCTCAGCTCCCTGTCCGGTCAGAAGAGCACTGAGAAAGGCGAAGCCGTGATCTCCAGCAGTGTTTCCATTGTGGCTGACAAGCCCTCCAACAGCCTGGTGATCATTGCCGAGCCCAAAGAGTTCCAGACCCTGATGCCCATCATCAAGAGCCTCGATGCTCCCAGGAAGCAGGTCTACGTGGAAGCGGCCATTGTCGAGGTCAGCACAGACACCTCGCTCAACCTGGGCATCAACTGGCAGGGGGCCTCGGATTTCGGCAGCGGCAGCTCCGAAGGGGTCCTGTTCGGTTCGTCCAGCGGTCTGGTGGGCTCGACCGTGGACGACATCACATCGGCCATCTCACGAAATCCGGCCGGGCTCTCCTTTGGCGTGCTGTCTTTTCCTTTCACCTTCCAAGGCGAAGAGTTCTTCAGCCTGGGGGCCTTCATCAACGCCTCCCAGAACGACAACACCGTGCAGATCATTTCCACCCCGCAGCTGATGACCATGGAGAATGAGGAGGCCAAGGTGGTCATTGCCGAAAACCGGCCTTTCATCACCAGCCGGGAGGAAACAACTGCCGGGAACGATTTCACCAACTTCGAATACAAGGATGTGGGGGTGACCCTCAAGGTGACGCCGCTGATCAACAACAAAGGCTGGATCAAGCTGAATCTCTTTCAGGAAGTCAGCCGGATCGACCCCAATGTGGAATTCACCAGCCAGACCCCGATCACCAGGAAGCGGACCGCTGAAACCACGGTCCGGGTCAAGGATGGTCAGACCGTGGTCATTGCCGGCCTCATGGAAGACAAGAACTCCAATACCGAAAGCAAGGTCCCCGGGCTCGGGGATATTCCGATTTTCGGACACTTGTTCAAGAACACCTCCAAAGAAGACTCCAAGACCAACCTGATGATCTTTATCACCCCCCATGTTGTCGACTCTCTCGAGGCCGCCAGAAAAATGACCCTTGACAAATCAAAGCTGTTGAACAAGCTTCGGTTCGACATCGACGGTCATGTCAAGCCGATCTCAAGCAGCTTCATTCTCCATCAACCAGTCCAATGACGCCCCTGCTCAAACCCAAATCATGAGCCCAGCCTGAGGCTGGGCAAACAGGTGGTATGAATCTCCTGACCAGACATTCGCCAATTCAGTCCCTGGCCGAGAAGGGACTCATCGACACCCAGGCCCGGGACATCCTCTCACAAATCAAAGATTCCCATTCCAGTGCCTCTCTGGGAGTTCGCATCCTGGAGCAGGACCTGATGACTGAAGAATCTCTGCTCCAATTCTGGGCCAGCGAGCTCAATCTGAGTCTGCAGCAGACGATTCCGGATGAGAGCATCGACAGCGACCTGGTGACCAGGGTCCCGATCCATTTCTTGAAAAACGCCCATCTTTGTCCTCTCAGCCAGCACGGGGACACCCTGCGGATTGTGGTCTTCGATCCCACGATCACCGGCCCTCTGGACCATCTCCTGCACCTTTACCAGTGCGACCATCTGAAAATGGAGCTGGCCCCGAGGAACGAGATCATCTCAGCCATCAACAAGGCTTTTGGCCAGGTCAATCCAGAGAGCGACTCGTTCATCCAGGACCTGCAGGAAAGTGACGATGCCTTTTTCAGTGAGCTTGAAGACAAGATCAGCGAGGACCTGCTTGATGAAACCAGCGAGGCCCCGATCATCAAGCTTGTCAACCACATCCTTTCCCAGGCCGTGCACTTCAAGGCCAGCGACATCCACATCGAGCCCTATCAGAACGAGCTCAAGATCCGCTTTCGAATGGACGGAGTCCTGTACAACATCCACAGTCTGCCCAAAAAGATCCATCCCGCCCTGGTCTCCCGGGTCAAGATCCTGGCCCAGCTGAACATTGCTGAAAAAAGGGCCCCACAGGACGGACGGATCCAGATCAGGATCGGGAACCGGGAAGTGGACCTTCGGGTCTCGTCACTGCCCACAGCCTTTGGGGAGCGGCTGGTCCTGCGTCTTCTGGAAAAAGACATCCGCATCCTGAACATCAATGAGATCGGGCTCAGTCCAGACCATCAGAACCAATTGAAACGGCTGATCAAGACTTCCCACGGGATCGTCCTGGTCACAGGCCCCACCGGGAGCGGCAAGACCACCACCCTCTACTCTGCCCTGTGCGAGATCAACACTCCGGAAAAGAACATCCTGACCATTGAGGACCCCATCGAGTACCAGCTGGACGGGATCGGCCAGATGCAGGTCAATGCCAAGATCGGACTGACGTTTGCCAGTGGCCTGCGGTCCATGGTCCGTCAGGACCCGGATGTCATCCTGGTCGGCGAAATCAGGGACCTGGAGACAGCAGAAATCGCCATTCAGGCTGCCCTCACCGGCCACCTGGTCTTCTCCACCCTGCACACCAACGATGCAGCCGGGGCCATCACCAGGCTGATCGACATGGGCATCGAACCCTTTCTGGTCTCCTCGTCTGTGCAGGCCATCCTGGCTCAGAGACTGATTCGGACCCTGTGCCCGGACTGCAAGCAGGATTACGTCCCGGAAAATGTCGAGCTCTGGGAAATCGGTCTGGAACAGACCCAGCCCCCTCTGAAGCTCTTCAAGGCCAATGGGTGCACCAAGTGCATGAACACCGGATACAAAGGCCGCAGCGGGATTTTCGAGTTTTTGAACGTGACCGACAACATCCAGTCGATGATGCTCAAAACCTCCGAATCCCACCAGCTGCGTCAGCAGGCCATTCAAGAGGGCATGCGCACCCTGCGCCAGGATGGGGTGCGCATGGTTCTGTCAGGACTGACCACCATTGATGAAGTCCTCCGGGTGACGCAAGTGTAGGCAGAGGGAGGTTGTGGGAGGTTGAAAAGGTTGAGAGAGTTGAAGAAGTTGAAACAAGAAGGGACAGATGTCAAAGATGCGGCTGCAAAAAATCAACAAGCAGCCGCAAGAATTCAGGAGTCAGCGCAGCCTCTGGCTGCGCTGAATATTTGGGTTTGGACTGAAGAAGGAACCTCAATTTGAGCAGGGTGTGTCACCGAGATGCAGCCTGTTTGATCAAGGCAGAAACTTTCACAGGATCACGTGCTGTGACCAGCGCCTCTGCTGGAAGTTTCGAAAAGGGGCTGGCCTTAGGGACAAGGCCGCCCTACCTGGGAAGGAGTCTGGGTTCCGGGTAGGCCGCCGCTTTCCAAGCGGCCGGCCCTGGGGCCAGGTCTATCGGCATAGAACAGACTCCAGGAAGGAAGTTTCATACGAGCAGGATCGAAGGGCAGCTCCCCATCAGGAGACAGTTTGATCACACCTTATAGATGGACCGGGAGATAGCAATTCCAAAGGAAACCACTCACACTCCTTCTGCTTATTTTCTTATTCAACCTTCTCAACCTCATCAACTTCTTCAACTTCTTGCTTACAACTTACACCTTATAACTGATAACCTATACCCCCCATGCCTGTTTTTGAATACATAGCCCTGGATCACAAAGGCCGGGAACGCAAAGGCATCGTCAATGCCGAAAGCAGCCGGCTGGCTCTGCAGCAGCTGCGAAGCCAGAAGCTCTTCCCCCGGAACATCACCCCGGTTCAGAGTGAGGCCAAGACTGGAACGGCCAGGAAACGCTTCAGGCTCAGCCTCTCGCGGATCAAGCAGGGAGATCTGGTCATCGGGCTCAGACAGCTGGCCACTCTGCTCTCGGCCGGACTGCCCCTGGCAGAATGCCTGGACAGTGTCCTGCAGCAGATGAAACGGGGGAAGCTCTACCGGGTTTTTGCCCAGGTCAGGGAAAGGGTCCATGAAGGCTCCAGCCTGGCAGCGGCCATGGAAGAACACAGTCATGTCTTCCCTGTGGCCTTTTCCGCCATGGTCAGAGCTGGAGAGAGCTCTGGAACCCTGGAGCTGGTTCTGGACCGGCTGGCCGAATTTGGCGAACAGCAGCAGGCCTTGCGGCGACAGGTCCAATCAAGCCTGGCCTATCCGATCCTGATCCTTGTGGTCAGTCTGGCGGTCATCTTCTTTTTGATGACCTATGTGGTCCCCAAGGTCAGTCAGATCTTTCTGGACTTTGAACAGGCCCTGCCTCTGCCCACGGTCATCCTCATGGCGGTCAGCAACGCCCTGCATGCCTACTGGTGGGTCATTCCAATCCTCTTTGCCGTCCTCTTTTTTGCCTTCAAAAGGGCCTATGCCACACGCAAAGGGAAGAAGCACTTTGACCGGCTGGTTCTCAAGCTGCCCTTCATCGGGCCCATTGCCCATCACATTGTCCTCAGCCGATTCTGTCATACGCTGGGCACTCTGCTCAAAAACGACGTGTCCCTGCTCCAGTCATTGCGCATCGTTCGCAACGTGGTTTCCAACTCCCTGCTCCATGAGGCCGTGGACGACCTGATCAAGGATGTCAGCGAAGGGAGCTCCATGGCCCTGCCCATGGGCAAGAGCGAGATTTTCCCGGCAACCATGGTTCAGCTCATTGCCGCCGGGGAGCAGTCCAGCCGGCTCGATGCCATGTTTCTCAAGGTGGCCGACTCCAGCGAGAATTACGTGACCAGCAAGCTGGCCATGCTGACCTCCCTGCTGGAGCCGGTGATGATCCTGGTCCTGGGCGGAATCGTCGGTTTTGTCGTCCTGGCCGTGCTGCTGCCCATTTTTGACATGAGTCAGCTGGTCCAATAAAGAATTCTGACCGCGGCGGTCAGAATTCTTTATGCATGAAAACTTTTCACACTCACTTCAAACAGGTGCTGATCATGAATTTTCAAAGGAAACCTCTTCACTTGAGCACAACCAGCAGCAGTTCAACCCGCGCGAAGCGCAAAGGCTTCACCCTGATCGAGCTCATGGTGGTCATCGTTATTCTGGGCATCCTGGCCGGGCTCATCGTCCCCCGGCTCACGGACAAGCCGGAAAGGGCCAGAGTGGTCAAAGCCCAGATGCAGATTGAAAACCTGTCCATGGCCCTGAAGCAGTTCAAGCTGGACAACGGGTTCTACCCGAGTACGGAACAGGGTCTCAAGGCTCTGGTGGAAAAGCCCTCCATCGGGAAAACGCCCCGCAATTATCCGGAACGGGGGTACATGAGCCAAATCCCGGAAGACCCCTGGGGCAATGACTACGTCTACATATCACCCGGGGATCACGACGAATTCGACCTCATGTCTCTTGGGGCTGACGGGGAGGAAGGAGGGGAAGGCTTTGATGCCGATATCAAGAGCTGGGAAATCCAGTGACCAGTTCGGCTTCACTCTGATTGAACTCTCTGTCGTTCTGATCATTCTGACCATTGTCCTGGGGATGACCCTCAACTTCATGGGGGCTTCCTTTCTCCAGAACGACTTCAAAAAGGATCTCCGGCAGCTCCAGGGGCTGATCAATCAGCTCAGGCAGGAGGCCATGCTGAAGAAAAAAGAGCTTCGCCTCGTCCTCAGCCTGGGATCTGCAGGGCAAATGAGGGCCGGGACATATGTGACCAAGAAAGCTCAAGAACCTCCAGATGCTGAGAAGGACCCGAAGCCGCTCTTTTCCGAGGGAGTCACCGTCCTGGGCATCAAGCTGGGTGACGAGATTCTGACCACATCCCAGGGGGTTCCCATCACCTTCACCCCCCAGGGTCTCATCAGGCCCTTCCAGCTCTTTGTCATGGCCGGCGACACCCGGTACACCCTGAGTGTCGAGGCTTTTTCCAGCCGGATCGAGATTGAGGAGTCGGAGCAGTTCCTTTGAATTTCAGGTCCGCGAAAGACGCGGGCCTGAAATTTACAATTTTATCAAGATGCAGGAGCACAATGGCCTCTGTACCGCTCCCCTGTTCACGGGGAGCTGACCGAAGAACTGAGGGGGTGTCCAAAGGCTTCACTCTGATCGAAGTCCTGGTCAGCCTGACTGTCCTGGCCATAGGGCTCATCGCAGCCATCAAGTCCACAACCCATGTCCAGGACGCTCTCAACAGGTCCAACACCAGGACTCTGGCCGCTCGGCTCGGAACCACCCAGCTGGCTCACATCAAAACTCAGGGCCCGGACAATGTGGCCTCCTTCCAGGACAGATTCGAAGAGAACCCTGACATGTCCTGGGAGCTGAGATTCGAAAACACGCCTGTTGAAACTCTAAAAAAGCTCGATCTGGTCATCTCCTTCACTGAGAGCGGAGAAGAGATCCTGCGCTTCGAGGAACTGGTCTTCGTCCAGGACGAATTTTGACATGTCGATGGTCGAGGATTGGGGGTCGAGGGCAGAAAAGGGGTGCCATGTCGCAAACTATGGTCGCTCAAACTATGGTCGCTCAAGACGGCCAGGTTGATCGAGGACAAAACTATCCCCCGGGATCGAGCTCCATTCGAGCAAGGCCGCCGGCTCTCATGAGCCGGTTTGATCATGGCAGAAATTTTCGAGGTTGCTCCTCTTACTGCTCC
>CAYOID010000020.1:0-43392 GCA_964403955.1 uncultured Desulfohalobiaceae bacterium
AAAAAATAATTTTTCATTTGAGTGTTACGGATCAGACTTTTTGCACTGCCGTCAAAATAGTGTTGGGAGCGGAAAACGACCAGTTGGACTTTTTACACTCACGTCATGACTGAAGCGACATCAACGGATTGACATCTCATTAGAGCTCGACAATGCCTTCGCGCAGGGCATATCGGGCCAGGGCTACAGTGGAGTCCAGTCCAAGCTTGTCCATGATGTTCTGACGATGGGCCAGAACAGTCTTGGGGCTGATGTGGAGACGGTCGGCAATGGCCGCGGTATGAAGCCCCTCAGCAATGAGCTGCAGAATTTCACGCTCTCGTTTTGTCAGGTCAGTGTAAGAGCTGGAAGCTTCATCACTTTTCCCGCGCACATGGTGCGACACGAAATCCTTGGCGATTGAAGGGCTCAAATAGGTCTGCCCTGATGCCACAGTCCGAACCGCTTCAATGAGCTCCTGGGCCGCGCTCGTTTTGACCAGATAGCCGGAGGCCCCAGCCTCCAGCATGGAGGTGACCAGATGCGTCTCGCGATGCACTGACAGACAGAGCACCTGGACCTCATTTTCATCTGACTTGATCTGTCTGGTGGCAACAATACCGTTCAGGTCCGGCATGCCGATATCCATGATGGCCACATCCGGAAGCAGCTCGGAAACCTGGCGGACAGCATCCCGCCCATTGTCAACTTCACCCACAACCTCCAGGTCCGGCTGTTGATCCAGCAAAGCCCGAAGCCCTTCCCGGAGTATCTTGTGATCATCAGCCAGAAGGACACGAATTGTCTTCATTCATTCCTCCATTTTTCAATCATGCACGGTGCTCCAATGGAGCCCAGAGCGTGACCCGGGTGCAGATATCAGGTTCGGAATCGACTTGCATCTTGCCGCCCAGGTCCCGCAAGCGTTCCCGGATGCCGAACAACCCTAAGCCCCTGCCGGTATCGTAATCTGGTTTATGGAAATAATGTGAAAATCCAGTTCCTCGATCCTCAACCGTCAACTTCAACATGTTGTCCTCGCCAGAGAGGTGGACCGTCGCTTCTATGACCCCGGCATGCTTGACCACATTGAACAAGAGCTCTCGCACGGACTTAAAGAGGACGGTTGCCGAGGCTTCGTCCAGTTCATCAGTTTGACCGTTGCCCAGCACGGCAAAACGAACCCCATAGCGTTGCCCCATCCCCTCGCACAGCTCTTCGATCGCCGCACGCAAACCCAGTTTGGACAAGGTGGACGAGCTCAACTCAAAGCTGAGCAGATGAACCTTCTCGTTCGCTTCGCTGACCAAGGTCTCGACATCCTGGAGCCATTCTGACAACTGCCTGGGGTCGTCGCTCCCGCGGACCAGAACCAGTTTTACGCTGGCAGCCGTGAGGAGTTGGGCCACATCGTCGTGCAAGCCCTCGGCAATGCGTTTCTGCTCCTTGTCCTGTGCCTCGGCCAGTTTAGCGGCCAATTTCCGAAGTCTCGTCTGTTGAAGGTCGCTGAGCCTTTCTGCTTTTTTACGTGCCGTGATATCGGTCAAAATACCCAGAATGGCCACCCCTTCGTCGTATTCGATCACCCGGGTCGAGAGGATAACATCAATGCACTGCCCGCCTTTGGTCCATAACGAAAGCTCGCAAGGAAGCACCTCATTTCCTTGAATGTGCTCTCTGAACCTTTTTTTCATAACCCCTTTCGCCTCGGGAGCAATCAAGCTGGCAAAGTCAAAATCAGGTGCACACAATTCCTGACGGGTGTAGCCCAGGACCTTCTCGCAGGTGGTGTTGGCATAGACCAGGCAGCCCTCGTGGTGGATAAAGATCATGCTCGGCGACTGTTCGGCCAGGGAACGAAATTTCTCTTCAGAGCGACGCAGGATCATCTCAGACCATCTGCGTTCTGTCACGTCCCGGAAGATGCCGGCCAGGCGAAGCTCTCCTCCGACAAAGATCGGGAAGGCATTGACGTCGACGTAAAACACCCGGCCGTCTTTATGCTTCAGCGGGACATCCCGAACCAGTGTCAGCTCACCCCTGACCTGCGCCTCAAACTGCTCGATAACCTGCGGCAGGCTGGTTTCTGGATGAATATCCGCAACTTCAAGCTCCATGATCTCTTCCAAAGAGTAGCCCAACATCTTGCACGCCGCCGGGTTTGCTGTCAGCAACCTTTTGGTCACCGGTTCGGCCAGTATGATCCCATCAATGGCGTTTTCAACAAGTTGCTGATAGGTCATTTCTGCACCACATATTTTACGGCATTGGCCTGTGATAAGTCGTCTAAGGAAAGACGACCCAATCGAAGGCTTCGGTAGCTGTGTGACGGTTCTTGGAACATTGCCACAGTATGCTATCACACAGTTCAACATCGCACAATTTTAAAAATGACAGGACATGCCTCTCAAGACACAAAAGAGAGCTGACTGCTCAGGAAGATATTTCTGGATGACGACAGGCAGGACGATGATGACCAGCAGGAGGAGAAAGAATGAGATTGATGAAAAAGATGCCAGTGCAAAAACTTCAGAAAAAAGAACCCCTCAGCCCTACGGGCAGCTCCCCTGAGTACAGGGGAGCAGTAAGAGGAGCCATCCCGAAAGTTTCTGCCCTGATCAAACTGGCTATATGAAGCGACACATGGGGCTTAAAAAAGCCTGTTTCTTCAGGTCAAACCCAATGGAAGTCAGCTTTGCCAGCGGCAAAGCTGACTTCTGCGGCTACATCCTGAATTTTTGCAGCCGCACCTAATCCCGCGGCGGAATGATCATGATCGGGCATGGAGCGTAGCCGACAACTTTCTGGGCCACGCTGCCGAGAAGAAAGTGCTTGACCCCTGTTCGGCCATGGGTTCCAAGGACAATGAGATCGACATTCTTTTCCCTGGCTTCCTTGAGGATTGACTCGTGAGGCTTGGTTCCAGTGTGGATGATGGTTTCACATGGAATATTCGCTTTTTCCACCTTGCCTTTGGCCCTCTCCAGATACTCTTTGGCCTGTTCGGTCAGCTTATCCACCAGATATGGAGCGTCGCTGATGTGTTCCGGATAGATGTCGATAACGCTGACGAGATAGATCTTGCTGTTGCACATCCCCCCCAGACTGATGGCCTGATCCAGGGCATGATCGCTGCACTGAGAGCCATCGATTGCAACGAGCATGTGCTCACCCTTGGTCAATGGGCAGGTCGTCTGCTGAATTTCCATGGTCTCACCCTCCAGTTTTACCTGTTTTTGACCTGATATCACGTGCCAGTGCTTTGATCACTTCAATGCTGCCGGCATTTTTTTCCACAAAGCGTACATTCTGTAATCCAGCCAGAACCTCCGGCATTTCATTGAAAGTGTGCACCACAACCGTCAATTTCTGATTTTCATGTATTGTGTCTCGAATCATATCAATAGTCCTGTGAATATCATGCAGCTCAAGATCCAAAACCACCAAATCAAAACTCATCTTACTTTTAAACAAAAACATGAACTCCTGAAATGTCTGGGCGCTGTATACGTTATACCCTTCAGGCTTGAGCTCCCTTTTCACGAGATCCCGGATGTATTTGTTCCGGTCAAAGACCAGAAGAACGAATTCACCAGCCATGAGCTTCAATGCCGGTTTGGTATTGTAGGCTTCATTCGTGGACTCGATACTAGCCTTGACCGTGAAGACTACCGCGAATGCTCAGCAAGGGCACTGGACAATGCCTGAACATCTTTTCTGCTGCGGAACCGAACCGCACTCCAGGAACATTTCCTCGACCCTTGGGACCCATGACCACCATCTGCACATTCTCATCTTTGGCCGACTGGATGAGCTGCTCATAGGGAATACCGACTCGAAACACAATGGTGCAGGGCAGATCTTTCAGCTCGAACCTGTCGATGAGCATGTTGAGCTTATCTTTTCGCTCGGCTTTTTGCCTTTTGACCACATCCTCTTCCAGGAGCTTGCATTGGGCAAACAACTGAACGGTTTTGATCGCGTCCAGCTCACGCTGGTTGATCACATTGACAATCACCAGCTCTGCACCAAGGCTTTTACAGAGAGTTCCAGCGTATTCTAAGACAGATGGAGAGTAGTCTGAAAGATCGATTGCAGCCATTATTCTTTTGAGTTCATTCATGGCTTCACCCTCGTCGTGTTTGATGAATGTTGGTACTTTTCCAGGGCGCTCAATAAATAAGCAGCAATCAATGTGCCATCGGTGAGTGAATATGAAAAATTCGGCCAATTATTCATCGCAGTCAGAGGCTGCGCTGACTTGGGATTGAATCCGTATCCCGTATTTTTCTATACGGTAATGGAGAGTGGGTCGGGAGAGACCGAGGAGCTTGGCAGCCTTGGACTTATTGCCGTTGGACATCTTCAGCGCCTCCTGGATCAGCAGGCTGGCAAACTGGTCCAGGCAGGTGTCAAAGACTTTGGCATCACCTTTTTGGGTCAGGCAAGTACGGATCCATCGTTTCAGCCTGTCTTCGTCTCCAAAGGTGTCTTCAACGAGCATTTTCGAGGCAGCTTCCTGAGTTTCCGATTTCTTGATGACCAAATCGTCTTTACTGACAGGCCCTCCGCAATGCAGAATGAGGGACTTTTGCAATACATTCGCCAACTCTCTCACGTTGCCGGGCCATGGCTGTTGCTGCAGGAGCTGCAGAGCCTCTTCGGTGATGCCTGGATTTTCAATGCCCAACTCCTGAGAGAAACGGGAAAGAAAATATTCCACCAGGAGTGGAACATCACTGACCCTTTCCCGCATTGGCGGCAAACGAACCAGGACGACATTCAATCGGTAGTAGAGGTCCTCCCGAAAAATGCCGGCACCCACTGCCTGCTCAAGATCTCTGTTGGTTGCCGCAATGATCCGGACATCAACAGGAATGACCTCCCGGCCTCCAAGACGCTCAATGCTTTTGTCCTGCAGCAGCCTCAGGATCTTGGCCTGGATCGAGAGCGGCATGTCCCCGATCTCATCCAGGAATATCGTTCCTTTGTTGGCCTGTTCGATCTTGCCCAGCCTGCGGTGCACAGCTCCTGTGAAGGCCCCTTTTTCATAACCAAAGAGTTCGCTTTCCAAGAGATTTTCCGGAATGGCCGCACAATTGATGACCACAAAATGGTTGCCGGAGCGTAACGAATGCTGGTACACAGCCCGAGCAGCGAGTTCCTTTCCGGTTCCGGATTCGCCCCGTATCAGGACAGTGGCATCAGTGGGGGCAACCCGTCCGATCGTCTTGTAGATCTCGAGCATGGCCTGGCTTCGACCGATAATCGCATCACGATCTGTCTTGGCCACTTCTGGCCCGATGTCCACATGCTGGACCATGAACCGGCTCGATTCCAGCCCCTTTTCAATGAGCCTGAGCATATCCGGGATATCGAAGGGCTTGTGGATATAGTCAAAAGCCCCCATGCGAATGGCTTCGATAGTGGTGTCCGTGTTTCCGTAAGCAGTGATCATGATCACCGGAAGCTTTGGCTGGAGCTCATGAATGACCTGAAAGGTTTCCATTCCATTCATGCCGGGCAGGCGAATATCCAGGACAACCAGATCCGGCCTCTGGTCCTGGACCTGTTTGATTCCTTCCTCTCCAGACGATGCAGTCCTGACCTCGAACCCCTCCTGAGTGAGCAGCTTGGCAAAGCTCCGTGAGAGTTGCTGGTCGTCGTCAATGATCAATATTGAACTCATGCTGTTTCATTCCTGGTCACCGGGATGATGATGGTGAAGCTGGAGCCTTTCCCTGGGACTGACGACATATCCAGACGCCCGTGGTGTTCATCGATGATCTGAATCACGATGGAAAGGCCCAGACCGGTTCCCTCTTCCTTGGTCGTGAAAAAAGGCTGCAGAATCTTGTCCTGAATGGTCTCGCTCACTCCCGGACCGCTGTCACGGACCTCCACGGCCAGCATCTGAACATACCCTTCCTGTCGCAAGCTCTCTGAAATTTCTATCAGGCCGCCTGTTTCCATGGCTTCGCAGGCATTGATCACCAGGTTGATTATGGCCTCCTTCAGTCTTTCAGGATCGACATTGACCGGGGGAATCTCCCCGTAAATATGGTGTTTGACTTCGATGTTGAAGGCCTGCAGACGGTGCTTGAGAATCTGAAGCACCGAATCAACAACATCAGAGCTCTGGCAGTACTGCATTCGAATTTTCGAAGGTCTTGCAAATTCGAGAAAGTTTTGCACTATATTGTCGATTCGCCCTATTTCCTCGGACACAACCTCAAAATCTTCCTTCTGGACCTCAGTCATCTCCAGATTGCGTGAAAGCGAGAAGAGCCGCATCTTGATCGATGTGAAAGGGTTTCGAATGCTATGAGCCACTCCGGCTGCCAGCTTGCCCACCATGGCCATCTTTTCGGACTGCTCCAAATGTTCCCGGCTTCTGGCCAATTCCTGGTGGGTATGATCATAGTTGGCAATAAAGCTATGCAGGCTGGAACTCAAGGACTTGACCTCGTTCATGGAGCTCTCGTTAGTGTTGCTCCCTGTCTCCCGGGCCATCATGCGGACAGGACGCAAAACCTGCCGCATCAGGACAACCACCAGGACAATCACGAGAATGAGATAGGACAAAACAGCTCCAGCTTCGATCATACTGAGGCGCTGGGCGTCCTTTGTGTTTTGAGCTCTTTTCTGAAGAATGCCTGCCCACAAATTCTCTCTGAGCGCTTGGCATTTGCTTGAAATGTCGAGAACTATCGTTTGCTGCTCTTTAATAAGGTCAGTCAACGTGGCTGTATCATGGAAATTGAATTGGTCAATGATTTTGTTTTTGATGTAAATATAGGCATTGTAGTCAGTTTCTATTGCTCTCAACTTTTCTCTGCATCCTGCATCTTCGCATTGATCAATGATTCCGTTCAATGTGCTGCGAAAGGTTCTTTCATGGGTCGTCATCTCTTGCAGCCACGATTGACCCTGCTCCAAAACATACGCGGACAGCAATCCCTTGTGATGAGACAAAGCCAGTTCCATATCCTGGACCGACTTGTATTCAAGGATCTCCTTGAACGTCATTTCCGTGTACAGTCTGTTAGCCCGGAAGGTATACAATGTGAGCAATGCCGTGCCCCCCACGGCCAGAATGGTCATGCAGGCGATGATGACAAGAATTCGCGAACGAAGACTCAATCTGAACAGCATAGGGCCTTACTCCAGAAATGCCCAAAATCTCAGTGGCCTTTGAACATACTGTCAGAATATCTGCAAAGACCTGAAAAACGCAAGAGGATGAGCCACTGTACCGAGCTCCGTCTCCATAGACGTTGATGCACAAGGTCACAAAGGAAAAACCTGGCTGCTCATGCTTATTCGAAGCCTTCGATCTGCGGCTTCAGCTAACGTCTCATACCAGGCTTCGAAGTCACTGGAGCAGTTGCAGACGCATCTTGGTATGCTTGTTGCTGCATCATATTTCAGAGAACCCGTGAATGCCTGGAGGTTAAAGGAGGGTCTCACATGGCGGGTAAACAAGACATGACGTGTGCTCTGTGCGGCTACACGGCCGAAGGACGTTTCGAAGGCGACATCTGCCCCAAATGCGGCTTGAGCTATTGGAAGTGCCTGAGCTGCAAATTCATCCTGACTGCATCCTCACCTCCGGATTCATGTCCGGAATGCGGCAAAAAAGAAGGGTTCGCAAATGTGACCTGTTACATTCCCGAGTGCGGCGGTCCGGAGCACATTGATCCACGATTGGTTTGAACCCGGGTCTGTCAATCTCGATTGCACGCCCTCCCGGTCAAATGAGATTGCATCCGGAAGCCGGAAAAGAAAACGGCAGGCTCGCATCTAAGAATGTGCAAACTCACTTCTGCTTTGACCAAACTCTGGAAAGTCCTTGTTGCGCACGCTGAGCACTGGGACCGGGCAATGGCGGAACATCTTTTCCGCTGTTGTCCCCAAAAGGGTGTGGGCCAGGTTGCTCCTTCCCTTGGGCCCCATGATCACCAGATCGACATTTCTGTCCCGGACCATTCGTAAAAGCTCCTCAAAAGGATAGCCGATAGAGAAGACAATCTCCGCAGGCATATCCTTCAAGCCGGCCTCTTTCTGCAGCTCTTCGATCTTCCTGGTTCTTTCCTGCTTGAGGGTCTCGATGTGCTGATCCACCGAAAAGTGGACCGCACTGTAGGGTGAGGCGTGGTGCCCCTGAGTCGGCTTGAAAACGGATTTCACGGTTTCAATGTCCCGCTGGTTGATGACATTGCCGATGATCAGATGGGAACGCAGTGGCCGCGCCACTTCCCCGGCAAGGAGCATCACGTCGCTGGAGTACACGGACAAATCGATTGCAGCCAGGATGTTCTGGACTTCCATCATCACAGCCCCCTCAAGTGCTACAGTTGTGGACAGGAACCGAAAGAACCGAGCGATAGCTCAGGCAAAATCTGATTTTACAAACTGTAAAGCAATTTGACACCTTGATCAGCCTCCTGAACCTGAGTGGCCAGAATGCTTGTTGCATGGAGCTCTCACCCAAGTGCCAAGGCTCCAGTTTTGCCATCCCCCAAGCTCTGCCAGAGGCTGGGCACGTATGAATACTGAATTCTTGCGGCTGCAAAGACTCAAGATGCAGCCGTAAGAATTCAGTCCACCAGACAGGTGATGAAGGTCGGCGCGGTACAGAGAAGCTTGTATGCCTTGCTGCCAAGCCCAAAGAGGTCGATAGCTTTTGAGCCTTTGCGCCCGATGACCAGAATGCCGTGATCTCCTTCTTCAATTTCAGAGATGATATCTCTGGCAATCCCCTCTCTGAGATATTGGATTTTCTGAAGAACATGCTGCTCAGGCACACCAGCATCAATGAGTTTTCTGGTGCCATACTCCATAACTTTTTTTACTTTTTCAGAATACTCATCCATATTGTGAGTAATTAAAGAAGATTTCTCTTCAAAATGGTGCTTGCTGAAGACTTGGACCAATTGATTGTCTTGCATAGGTAAGGGCGGAACGATATGAAAAAGGGTAAACTTACTCTCTCTCAAGTGACTGAAGGAATCAACAACATGATCAATAACCCGATAACTCCCTGAAGCACCGACAATGCATATTAAAATATGTCGAGAGTAAATCCTTGGATTCACAATCCAGAGAGGAAACAAATCAGACATACATGCAAGACGGTATGTAGCACATCCGATCACATGACGTCCGACCGTTGCCGTCCCCCATCGACCCAGAGCTACAGCTCCAAAGCCCTCTGACTCAGCCTGAATCACCATGCCTTCAGCAGGATCTTTACAGTTTTCATCAACAACTACGGAGACACGCGTATCATCGAAGCCGGCTTTGGTCAGAGCCTCACGGCCCTGCTTCATGAATGTATTCGTCTCCTGCCTCCAGGCTTCCTTGTACGCATTGAGACGATCCTGGCTGAGAGGGAGCCTTGTCAAAACCATCGTCGGGATCGTACACCCGTGATAGAGAGTGAGGCTCATCTTTTGATGATCCTTGAGCAAGCTTCCGAGTGCTTCCAGGGCCTCTCTGGAAAAAACTGAATCATCAATGCCGTAGAGCAATTTCATATCATCACTCATAACTGCCTCCCTCTTGTCCGCAACTCTCAAGAACCGTTGTGTCTCGTCCCTTCTTAGTCGCCAGTGCAAAAAGCCCATGCAGCGATTTCCCGGCGTCAAGTGCTGTATGCAACTCCTTGATTATTCTGGCTTCTGAATTCTGGATTCAGACTTCTACGGCTGCATCTTGAGTTTTTGCAGCCGCACCTTCTGACCTCTTATTTTGCACAGAACATGCCTAGAGGGGAATGCTATCAAGGACAAAGAGAAGCCCCCATGCAATGGGCTGGTCTGGCTTTACAACTGCTCATATCAGATGCAGCTGCAAAAACCCTGAATCAACTGCGGGAGTTCAGGAAAACCTTGAAAAGACGTGTGCGGCCGACCAGTGCAAAGGCATCACCATCAAGCTGGAAACAGGAAATCCAGGGCTGGAAATCGTCCGTCCTTGCCTTATTTTCGGACCTCCACTATCATCATAAGCATGATGGGTGGAGAGCAGCCGCTCATCAATCAGTCGACACCAGATGTATGAAAAGACCTCAACACTTCTGCCCCTCGAGGACTCCCCCCATGAAAACAATCGTCAACTTTCCCAACTCGGTCAGAGTGCTGGAACATGTCTGGATTCCTCTGGCGGAAGGGATTCGTCTGGCCGCCAAGATCTGGATCCCTGAATCGGCCTATAAGACCCCTGTTCCGGCCATTCTGGAGTTCATACCCTATCGTAAGCGCGACTTCGAAGCCGTGACCGATTCCATCACTCACGGCTACTTTGCCGGCTACGGCTATGCCTGCGTTCGGGTGGATTTGCGCGGCGCCGGAGAGTCGGAAGGCGTTCTCAAGGATGAATATCTTGAACAGGAACAACAGGACGGCCTGGAGGTCCTTGGCTGGATAGCAGCTCAACCCTGGTGCAACGGGTCCATCGGCATGATGGGCATTTCCTGGGGGGGATTCAACTCACTGCAGATCGCCGCTCTGCAGCCCCCAGAGCTCAAGGCCGTGATCACGGTCTGCTCCACTGATGACCGCTACTCCGACGATGTCCATTACATGGGCGGGTGTCTGCTGGGGGACAATCTTTCCTGGGCCTCAACCATGTTCGCCTACAATGCCTGCCCTCCTGACCCTGTTCTGGCAGGGGACAGCTGGAAGGAGATGTGGCTGGAGCGCCTGGAGGGCAGCGGGCTGTGGCTGAAAAAGTGGCTTGAGCATCAACGCAGGGACGGGTACTGGCGACATGGTTCAGTCTGCGAGGACTTTTCAGCCATCACCTGTCCGGTCATGGCTGTCAGCGGCTGGGCGGACGGCTACTCCAACACTGTCTTTCGCCTGCTGGCCGGACTGAAGGTCCCGCGAAAAGGTTTGATCGGCCCCTGGAGCCACAAGTACCCCCATTTCGGCATCCCGGGCCCTGCCATCGGCTTTCTGCAGGAAGCGCTTCTCTGGTGGAACACCTGGCTCAAAGGAAAAGACACCGGCATCATGAAAGAACCCATGCTTCGAGTCTGGATGCAGGACAGCGTGCCTCCTACAACGCGCTATAAAAAACGGCCGGGACGCTGGGTGGCTGAGCCGGGCTGGCCTTCGGAACACATGCAGACCCAAAGCATGTACCTGCATGACAGTCACATGCTGCTGGAAGCCCCCCCGGGCCAGGAAAGCGGACTGACTATCCAGTCCCCATTGAGCGTGGGACTCTACGCCGGAAAATGGTGCTCCTATGCCGCTCCTCCGGATCTGCCCCACGACCAGCGGGAGGAGGACGGCGGAGCCTTGATCTTTGAGACCCCTCCCCTGGATGAACATTTGGAAATTCTCGGTCCGCCAAGGTTGACCCTGGATGTGGCCTCAAACCAGCCCGTGGCCATGATTGCAGCCCGACTGTCCGATGTAGCCCCGGATGACAAGGCCACAAGGGTGACCTACGGCCTGCTCAATCTTTGCCATCGCGACAGCCATGAGGAACCGGAGCTCTTGGAACCCGGCAAAACCTACAGAGTGCAGGTCCAGCTGAACCACATCGCCCAACGTTTTCCCCGCGGAAACCGCCTGCGGGTTTCCATCTCCACATCCTACTGGCCATTGGCCTGGCCCCCGCCCAAGCCAGTGAGATTGACCCTGCTCCTGGGTCACGCCAGATTGGAGCTGCCCGTTCGAAAGATCAAGGAGAGCGACTACGGGCTCCGGCTTTTTCCAGAACCAGAGGGCGCCCAGGCAATCGAAACCACCCGGCTGGAACCTGGTACAAACTCATGGCGGGTCATTCGGGATCTGGCCGGTGACGAATCCACACTTGAAGTCCTCAAAGACGAGGGCACGTTCCGCTTTGATGACAGTGACTGGACCGTGACCAGCCGGACCACAGAATGGTACACGTACCACGATGACGATTTCGACTCGGTGCGGGGTGAAACACTCTGGTTCCGGAGCTTTGAGCGGGGAGACTGGTCGGTGGAGACGATCACTCGAACGGTTCTGAGGTCAAACCCGAGCCATTTCAGGCTCCACGCAGAGCTGGACGCCTATGAAGGGGACGAGCGGGTCTTTTCCCGCAGCTGGCAGTACACACTCCCCCGCGACCACCTCTAAAAAACAGGCTCCCTCGCATGGTCATGCGAAGGAGCCTGTTTTTTTCACGGCCGGATTCTATCCTGCACCCCTCCAGAATGCGGCTGGGCCTCTTCCTGGACCGGCAGCTCCATGGGCGAGGTCAAGACCTGAATGGCCACCTGAGGCTCTGGTTCCGGGACCTGTTCCTGGGCCAGCTCCGGAGACACAACCGGAATGGTCAGATCCTGATAGTGGAAACTGAGCATTTTCCGGCACTTCTGGTACTTCTGGAGAAGCTCCTTCTGGTTGTCGGCTCCCAGATAGATAAAGGCCGTGGCATAGCTGTAGCTGTCCTGCTCCGGAATGTCCGAGAGCTTCATCCCGGCTTTGCCCTGAAGATCGATGAGCGTTCCAGGGATCTCCCGGCTGATGTCGTCGAGGTCTTCCCGGGTCGGAATGCCGGTGATCAGCTTGTCCTGGTACTCCCTCAAGAAAAACTTGCCGGCCACACGGTACTTGCCCTGACGCCTGGGGAACCAGGGATCCTGATTCAAGGCCACGTCGACCATGACCTGGTGATTGGACACCCCGTCCACCTTGACGAACAGGTCGCTGTGCGACTGGGGGATACGGGTGTTGATTTCCAGAAACCAGATCTTGTTTCGTTTCTCATTCCAGAAGAACTCGACATTGAAGGCTGAATGGTCAAAACCGATCTGGAGCATGACCTTCTCGGTGATTCTGGACATCTCCTCCTGGACTTTTTTGGGCAGGCTGGAGGGGTATTGATAGCGGGCAAATGTGGTTCGATTGGGTTCGCGGATGGAGTCAATGATCCCGTAAGTCCGGACCTGCCCGTTGTGCACATAGCCCTCCAGGGTGCACTGTCGCCCGGAGATGATCTGCTCAGCCACACAAAAGGAGCTGTTCACCCGGGCCACCTCGTCCGGCAGCTGGACGATGTCCAGCAAAGTATCGAAGGGTTTGAACAGGCCGATTTTTTGCCGAAGAATGCCGATGGCCCGTTTGAAGTCCTTTGCGCTGTTGATCCGAAAACCGAGCTGAGACGCCGTGGACTTGATCGGCTTGATCCAGAAGGGATATCTCAGGGTGATGCGTTCCAAAGCCTGGTCATCAAAAGGGTCAAAGGGCATGAAAGCCGGAATAAAATCTTCGATGACCTCTTTCTGCTCCAGCCGGCTCCAATACTTGTGTTCGCATTTGAGGACGCTTTCCAGGGAAGGGCCAGGAACATTGAACCGTTCACACAGAATCGGGACCATGGTGCTGACCGGAAAATCCGTGTAGCCCACAATGGCGTCGATGGGGCCGTTAAACTCCCGAAGCTCTTTTTCAGCCAGCTCCAGCATGTCGCTCAAACGGTACTGGCCGCTGTCGATGAGCTCATGAATATCCAATAAACCTATGATGTTGTACGTGTCAGCATTCTTTACTGACTGGATCATGCTCAAGTTGAAATCGTCCAGGCCAATGATGAAGATGTTCTTTTTCATGATTTTCTCCCCTCCATAAGAGAAAAATCAGCTTTGAGTCACAGATGAAGAAACCGATCGTGCGATCGGTTTCTTCATGTGGTATGTGATGGTACGAATTTCCGTTCCGACAGGACGAACTTGTCCCCGGGAACCATGACGTGAACGCTCAGGTTCTCGATGGAAATCAGATCCCCCTCGTAGATCGAGGCCATATTGGTGTGTCGGATGGTCGACCCGTCCACAAGGATGATCAGGCCCGACCCGATGGCTTCCTGAACGTCGCCATGGGAGATGAGCAGTCCGGTGTCTTCACCCAGACCGATTCCCAGGGCGCATGGATTGCTGGCCACGGCTTGGAACAACCGGCCGATCCGCCCCCGCTTCACAAAATGGGTGTCGATGATCACATTGTCGAGCAGCCCGAATCCACTGCTGAACTTGACCTCGCCTTTTTTCAGGGCTTCATGGCTGCTGCCCTCGTAAATCATGGTGTCTGACATGCACATGGCCCCGGCGCTGGTGCCGGCAATGACCACCGGCTCCTTGAGGTAGCGCTCTAGAAGAACCTTCAAGAATTCCGTGCCCCCCAGCAAAGTCGTCAACCTGAGCTGGTCTCCGCCGGTGAACAAGAACCCTTCAGCTTCCCGGACCCGCTTGACAAAAGCCTCGCTTTGGGCCTCTTCACGGCTCCTGATGTCCAGGACGCCAACGTTTTCAAAGCCCAGGTTCCTGAAAGCTTCAGTATAGCGCCGGCTGGATTTTTCAGGCACGCTCGAGGCTGTGGGGATGATTTCGATTCTCCCGGTATCGCCTTTGAGCAGCTCACAGAACCTGGTGATGATTGCTGCCTCGGTTTCCGGAATCACGCCATTGGACGCCGCTTCCGAGTCATTGGCTTCGGAGGGCAGAGACACATCGCCGCCGATAATGATCAAAATTCCTTTTGTTTTTTTCATATGTTTATTATAATCTTTTCAATAACTGTGTGCAAGATTGGATTTTTTTTAATTCACCTTCCGCTCACAAGCTGCTCTTTTTGTTGCCACAAGTCATCATCAAACACATCAAAAACACACTTCTAGGAAATGTAACATTATGAAGATCTTAAACATTCGTGCCCTTCGAGGCCCAAATTACTGGTCCAACCGGCGGAACCACCTCATTGTCATGCGGGTTGACCTAGAAGAAATGCAAGAATATCCATCAAATACAGTGAAAGGTTTTCCTGAGCGGCTGCAAAACCTGATTCCTTCACTGTATGAGCACAGGTGTTCCAGAGGATATGAGGGAGGATTCCTGGAAAGGTTGCGCGAAGGAACCTGGATGGGCCACATCATGGAGCATGTTGCTCTGGAGCTGCAAATATTGGCAGGGATGTCCTGTGGTTTTGGACGATGTGAATGGGATGGCGAGGCAGGCATTTACAACGTCGTTTTTTCCTATGAAGAAGAACGTGCAGGGTTTTATGCCGCCGAAGCCGCCTATCGCATTGTCGAGGCCATGATCGACAATCAACCCTATGACCTTGATAAAGACATTCAAGCCCTGCGTGAAATACGCGAAGAAGAGCGCTTCGGCCCGAGCACAGGATCCATCATTGAAGAAGCAAAAAATCGGCATATCCCTGTCCTTCGATTGAACAACTACTCCCTGGTCCAGCTGGGCTGGGGCGTGCATCAGCAGAGGATCCAGGCTACCGTGACCGGCAGGACCAGCAGCATCGGCCTGGAAATCGCCTACGACAAAGAAGAGACAAAAAACATGCTCTTCAACAATGCCTGTCCGGTACCCTATGGCCTGGTTGTGAGCACCCCGGAAGAATTTGAAAAAGCCGTTTCCCGCATCGGCTTTCCTGTTGTTGTCAAGCCGGTTGACGGCCATCAGGGAAAAGGGGCGACCATCAATGTCAGAACAATGGACGAGGGTCTTGCAGCCTTTGAAACCGCCTGGGACCATTCCAGCCGGGTCATTGTCGAGCAATTCATCAGCGGGGCCGACTTCAGGCTTCTGGTCATCAACTACACCTTTGTGGCTGCAGCCAAGCGTATTCCGGCCCATGTTGTCGGCAATGGGCATTCGACCGTCCAAGAGCTGATCCATGAGGTCAACCAGGACCCGCGCAGGGGGTACGGACACGAAAAGATGCTCACCGAGATCGCCGTGGATTCCATGACTCGGCGTCTCCTGGACCAGGAAGGCCTCTCCCTGGACTCTGTCCTGGCAGATGGGCGGACCCTCTACCTCAAGACTACGGCCAACCTGAGCACCGGCGGAGTATCCGAAGACGTGACCGAAACCGTGCATTCCTCCAATGTCTTCATGGCCGAGCGTGTTGCCAGGATCATCGACCTGGATATCTGCGGGATCGACATCATGGCCCCGAACCTGACCGAGCCCATGATGGACACCGGCGGGGCCATCATTGAAGTCAACGGCGCACCGGGCTTCCGCATGCACCTGGCCCCCACCGTGGGCAAGCCCCGAAATGTGGCCGCCCCTGTCCTGGACATGCTCTTCCCCCACCCCCACTCCGGCCGCATACCCATCGTTTCCATTACCGGGACCAACGGCAAAACCACGACCACCCGGCTCATTTCCCATATCATGAAGATGAACGGCAAGAAGGTCGGGACCACGACAACCGACGGGATCTACATCCAGAACAGCCTCATGTACAAAGGCGACTGTTCAGGCCCGGAAAGCGCCCGCTTTGTCCTGCGCGATCCCACAGTGGATTACGCGGTCTTTGAGACCGCCCGGGGAGGGATGATGCGGGCCGGACTGGGCTATGACTGGAGTAATGTGGGGGTGGTCACCAATGTGGCCTCGGACCATCTGGGGCTCAGCGGCATTCATACCTTGGAGCAGCTGACCCGCCTGAAATCCCTTGTTGCCGAGAATGTGCACCCTGATGGCTATGCCGTCCTGAATGCCGATGACATCAACGTCTTTTCCATGAAGGACAATGTCCCCTGTCAAACGGCACTTTTCAGCATGGACTCCGAAAATCCCCGTATTGGCGAACATTGTGCTGCCGGAGGTATAGCCGCAGTCTACGATGACGGCAATATCATCCTGCGCAAAGGGGATTGGGCCATGCAGGTGGACAAGGTCATCGACATCCCGCTGACCTACTATGGGAAGGCAGCCTTTCAGATCCAGAACGTCCTGGCAGCCTCTCTGGCCGCTTTTGTCCAGGAGGTGAAGGTGGAGGACATCCGCATCGGGCTGCAGACCTTTGTGCCTTCTTCAGCCCAGCTCCCAGGGAGGATGAACATTTTCGAGTTCGAAAAATTCAAGGTCCTCATCGACTATGCCCACAACCCACCCAGCATGGAGGCCATCGGCAGGTTTGTGGGCTCACTGGGAGTTGCCTCAAGCGTGGCCATCCTGGCCGGAACCGGGGACAGGCGTGATGAGGATCTCATAGCTTACGGCCGCGTTGCGGCCGAATACTTCGACGAGGTCATTGTCTGGGTTGATCAGGACTATGCCCGAGGTCGCGACAGCAAAGAAATCATGGAGCTCATTGTTCAGGGGGCCCAAAGCAGCCCTAAAGAAGCGTCAGTCCATATCATCCCGGACGAAGACGATGCCGTGGATCATGCCCTGCACAAGGCCAGGCCAAACTCGATCATTGCCGTCTTCACAGGAAGAATCGCGGACATGACAAACAAAATCAAGAGCTTGAAGGAACGCGAGCTGGACCTGGTCATCACTCAGGAGGACATTCCAAACATCACCATCATGTCAGAAGGTGACCACAGGGGAGCTTGAGATACTCCATCACTCACGCCTGAAGTTTCATACGGGGCAACGCTCGGCCAGTGTCTGAGGTTTCCGGGATCAGGTTTTGCCCTTTTCCCTGCATGCTGCGCAGACCCCGTCCAGTCGAAGCTCGATGCTGTGGATATCCATGGGCAGGCGTTTTTTGAGCTCGACCTCGTCGATGACCAGGAGGCTTCTGTCGATGCACTGGACCTCGCCGCAGCATTTGCAGTGAAAATGACAGTGCCCGTGTGGCCATCGTCCTGGCCGGGCGCAGTAGCAGAAGCTTCTCTCCCCTGAGCTGATTTTGTTCACCACCCCCTTTTCCGCAAACAGGTCCAGAATCCTGTACACCGTGACCCGGTTGAGCTTGTGCTCGTGCTTGACCTGTTCATAGACCTCCTTGGCGGTCAGGGGGTGGTCGCTGCCGGTCAGAGCCGAAAGGACCAGGATGCGTTTCAGGGTTGGATCCATGCCGAATCGCTCCAGCATGGCCTGGGTGGAACAGGAGTCGTCTTGAGTCATCGCCTCAGCTCGACTTCCAGGACTGGACACAGCGGGTGCCAAAAAACGTTGCCGCGGACACAGCAATGATGGATGCCCCGGAGGCCAGATCGAATTGGTAGGCCACCCAGAGGCCGAGCATGCTGAACACAAAGCAGTACAGGGTGGCCAGGACCATCATGTGGGCCAGAGACCTGGCTTTCTGCTCAGCCAGCATGGACGGTATGGTCAGCAGGGCGATGATCAGAATCAGCCCTACGACCTGAATGACCATGACCACAGCCACCGCCACCAGGACCAGCATCAGGCAGTAGAGCCGCTTGACCGGTATGCCGCTGGACCTGGCAAACTCCATATCAAAGGACAGGGACAGAAATTCCCTGTACCAGTGCCGGATCAAGACCACAATGACCGCATCCAGTCCGAGCATGGCCCAGACTTCGCTGCGGGGCACAGTCAGGATGCTGCCGAAGAGGTAGCTCATGACGTCCACGTTGTAGCCGGGTGTGAGGTCGATCAGAATGATTCCAAAGGCCATTCCCGAAGCCCACAGGACGCCCACAAAGCTGTCGGTCCGCTCACGCCGGTCAAAGGTGAAGTGCGCCGTGATCAGGGCAGCCAGGGCTGTGAAGACCACGGCACAGGGCAAAACCGGCAGTCCTAGGAAAAAAGCCAGGCCAACCCCGCCGTATGCAGCGTGGGCCACGCCGCCGGCCATGAAGACCTGCCTGTTGACAACCACAAGCGAACCGATGACCCCGCAGGCTATGCTGGCCAGAGCGCCGGCCATGATGGCGTTCTGAAAGAAGGACATGGAGAGTATTTCAATCACGGGAACTCTCCGGAAAAAGGGAAGACAAGGTCTTCAGGTAGCTGTCCAAGGGACAGGAGTTGTCATGAACCCCATAGACCAGCTCCAGCATCTCTGGAGTCATTTCCCGGCCTTGAATCAGCCGTTTGTTGACCACCGCCATGTCGGTCACTCCAGCCGAGGCGGAAATCAGGTCGTGACTGACCAGGACCACAGTGATCGATGCGCTCAGCCTGGCCAGGATGTCGAAGAGGCAGATCTTGCCCTGCGGGTCTATGTTTGCCGTGGGTTCGTCAAACAAAAGGAGCTCGGGCGAGGAGACCATGGCTCTGGCCACAAGAACCCTCTGCCGCTGCCCCCCGGACAGGGTATCGAAGCGGCGCTCGGCGTATCCGGCCATCTCAACGCTGGAGAGAGCTGACATGGCCGGATCAACTGAATCGGTCGGTGACGTGTGGCCCTGCGGTTTCCTCTGGGCCAGCCCCAGAAGGACAACATCCCTGACCGTGATTGGAAAGCTGGATTCGAATTGAGAATGCTGGGGCACATACCCGACATTCGGGGTGACCTCAGCAGGGTCCTGGCCCAAAACAAGCACCCTGCCCCGCCTGGGCCGCAAAACTCCAAGCAGGAGTTTGATCAGGGTGGTTTTGCCCCCGCCGTTGGGCCCGACAATGGCCAAAAAGGCCCCTTTGTCCAGCTCGAGATTGACCTCCTGCAGAACCTCTTCTCCATCGTAGGCAAAGGAGACGTTGTCCAGTTGAATGGCCTTCTCAGTCATGAGACACCGCCTTGGCCTTGATCACTCAAGAGCCTGCTCAAAAGCCCGGGCCGCCTGAACCAGATTGTCTGCCCAGCCTTGAGCCAGTGGATCAAGGGCAACGACCCGGGCGCCCATTTCTTTGGCAATGACCCTGGCACTCCTGTTGGAGAACTGCGGCTGAACAAAGACCACTTTCACCCCAAGCTCCCGGCCGAGTCTCACTATCTCTGCAAGCTGGCCGGGGCTTGGCTCCTTGCCTTCAGACTCAATGGAAACCTGGTGCAGATCGTACTGCTCGGCAAAGTACCCCCAGGCCGGATGGAAGACCATGAAGGACCGCTGATCTTCAGGAAGCGAAGCGAATATGCTGCGGATTTCATCATCCAGCCGGTCGATGTCTTTCAAAAAGATGCCCAGGTTGTCTGCATAGGCCGCCTGGTTGGATGGATCCATCTGGACCAAGCCGTCGTAGATGTTCCGAGCCTGTTTTTTAACCAAATCCGGGGCAAGCCAGATATGCGGATCACGGATTCCGTCTGCCCCATTCTGGTTTTGCTGCTCCCTCCCGCCCCGTGTACCGCCGTTCTCCCCTGGCCCGTCATCAGGGATATGACTCGCGCGGTGTTTATGGGCTGCCATGGATCGTTTGTCGATGCCCTCGTCGGTCGCTATGACCTCCATGTCCGGATTGACCGCAGCGATGCGCGGCAGCCAGGTCTTTTCAAAGGGGACCCCGATTGAAAAATAGGCTTTGGCCTGCGCCAGCTCGGTCATCTGCTTGGGGGTTGGTTCATACGTGGCAGGGCTGGCACCGGGCATGACCATGACTGAAACATCCACAAGGCCGCCGCTGATGCGTTCCACAAAAGAACGCTGCGGCAGGATGCTGACACAAACAAGCGGCTTGGCTGAAGCGTGTACAGGGAAGAAACCACTCCCAAGGAGGAGGCAAAACAGCAGGCCGATCCTTTTCATGGAGCCCTCCAGGCAGGCACGTTCGTTTTCAATTCAATTGCATCATGCAACTTGTTTGCATGCAGTGTCAAGGCCTGCCCCGGCCATGACAAGCAAAACCTTGCCTCAACGAAAGGATCAAGGGTCACATCTGAGTCTTGCTGATCATCCTGTACCGAAACGGCCGGTTCAAGGACCGGGTGAAGGCGGGAACCTGCAGTGAATGAAAGCGTCTTGAACCGCCAAGGTCGCCAAGCGCGCCAAGGCAGAGCGCCAAGAAGAAAGGGCTTTTCCCCGGCGGTTTGGACGCCGGGGAAAAGGCTCTCGCCCCGCCGCCGACTCTCATGAGTGAGCAGGTTTGATCATGGCAGAAACTTTCGGGATGGCTCCTCACTGCTCCCCTCACTCAGTTCAGTGAAGAGTTTTGTCTATGAACGATGTGCCCATGTGCCTGGGTTTTGAAGCTCAAACTGATCAACTTCACGGAACTGAGTGAGGGGTTCTTCCTCATGATGCTGGTTCATACGAGACATTGCTCCCAACGGTGTTTTCAGGGCGCAAGTTTCTCTGAGTCATAAACTGCCTTCTTTTCAGAGGCCGCTTTTCTTGACCAGGAAGATGTCCGACATTCCGGAGTCCATAAAAGATTTTCGGCTCCAAGTCCTGGAGAGGAACTGGTAGGCGTTCACTGGTTCAAGGTCTGTCCACATGTCCTGGGTGTAATCTGATTGCTGCGCGCATGAGTCTTGCGTTGTCCGTTTTGAAGCGTTCATGTTTTCAACAAGCTTCATCATGAATGCGTCTCGACTTGGCGAAGCGCAATCCACAGTTCGATGCAGGCCTCCACAATAGAAACATCTCGTTTGTTCCCTCAGGCTCTCGAGCCTCAAATGATCAATCAAATTTGCCAGCTTCTGGATTGCCGCCTCCATGCTCTTCCCCCCCGGATTTCCTTTCATGCCTTACGCTTTGCTCTCCTTCAGGACCCATTCAATGGTCTCTTGCAGCGCTGCCATTTTAAATGGCTTGTGCAGTATGGCCTGAGGTTGCTCTGGATACTGTCCAGCCTGCTTCAGGGTATCAGTGTACCCGCTGGCCAGAATGACCGGAATGCCGGGCTCTATCTCCCTGATCGCGGTAATCATCTTCCAACCGTTCATTCTGGGCATGGCGACATCTGAAAGCACCAATCCGATTTCGTCCTTCTTGTCCTGAAATATGTTTAATGCTTCACGACCGTCTTGTGCGCTGATCACCTGATAGCCAAGAGCTTCCAGCATCGACCCGATAAGGCTTCGAACCATGTCGTTGTCTTCCGCCAGCAGGATGGCCCCAACGTCAAGAGAGGATGTTCCTTGCGGCCCCTTATCTCTCGGCGTTGTGCGCGTATCAGTCCTCCTTTCTGGATTTTGGTGCGCAGGGGTTTTCTGACGACCCCGGACCTGATGGTCCTTTTCTCCATGGCTTTCTTGATGCCTCATCAGACTCATATCTCCTCCTTGGGATGATGTGCCTTCATGTCCTCTCAGACCTCAACTGCTGCATGCAAACCATTGATTAATCTGGATTCTGAATTCTGACTTCTGCGGCTGCATCGTGAGTTTTTGCAGCCGCATCATACAAGACGTGAATTCACAATGCCCCGCAGGTCCAAAACGAACAATTGGCAGAATTCATAAAACGGAATGGAATAATTCTGACTGATGATCCCGGGTTGATCATCAAGGCATAGAATGCCTTTTGCTAGAGCGCCTGAAGTCGTGATACAGTCAAGGAGGCTCAGCCGTGAAGGCTGGCTGTGCAAGGCAGGGCTGAAATTTCGTTTGGACCTTGATTTTTTGAGCCTGGTATCTGATACTTGCAAGCATTGAAGAAATGGTGCCCCTGCTGGTTGTGATCATCCAGCAAGGAGCATGCAGGGGTAGGAACTGTACTGGGTAAACCTGTAACCAAAGGAGAATGAGCTTATGAAAAAGGCATCCGGCAAACTTGTCCTCGTGATTGTCAGCCTGGGGTTGTTCGGTCTGATCTTCTCAGGCTGCGCAAGCCACAAGCAGTTGCAAGCCCTTGAAAAAAGGATCAATCACATCGAAAACACAGCTGACAATGCGCTGCAGCAGGCAGAGACGACTCAGGTTGAGAGCCAGCAATACGCCCAGGAGGCTGCTGACAGCAGTGCTCAGGCCGAGCAAAGCGCCATCCGGGCTGAACGGGCTGCCAGATCGGCCAGTCAATCAGCCGACCGTGCTGAACAGATGGCCGACCAATGCGAACAGGCCCTTGAAAAGATGACCGCCAAATAGGCTTCAGCATCACGCCCTGAGTGTCCTTCTGAGCCGGCCTAGGCCGGCTCAGAAGGACACTTCAGTCTATGGCATCGAAGCGGCACTTTTCAAAACAGGTCATGCACTGAATGCACTTGTCCCGGTCAATGACCGCTGGCTCTTTCTTCCGCCAGGAAATGGCGTCCACCGGGCAGTAACGATAGCACTGGCCGCAGCTGGTGCACTTTTCAGGGTCGACGACAAACTGCAGCAGGGCCGGGCACTTTTTGGCCGGACAGCGCTTGTCCATGACGTGGGCCTCGAACTCGTCCCGGAAGGATCGCAGGGCGGACAGAACAGGAGTGGGAGCGGACTGCCCCAGCCCACAGAGGGAGGTGTCGGAGATGTAGGCGGACAGGGACTCCAGGCGATCCAGGTCTTCCTTTTCTCCCTGCCCTTGCTTGATCCTGGACAGGATGTCCAGCAGCCTCTTTGTCCCTTCCCGGCAAGGGGGGCACTTGCCGCAGGACTCGTCCTGGATGAAATCCATGAAGTAGTGGGCCATGTCCACCATGCAGGTGGACTCGTCCATGACGATCATCCCCCCAGAGCCCATAATGGCGTTGGCCTGGGAAATGGCTTCGAAATCAACAGGCAGGTCCAGATACGCCTCTGGGATGCATCCGCCTGAAGGGCCGCCGAGCTGCACGGCCTTGAACTTTTTCTTGTCCGAAATTCCGCCGCCAATGTCAAAGATGATGGTCCGCAGGGGTGTGCCCATGGGGACCTCCACCAGGCCGATGTTCTTCACGTCTCCAGACAGGGCAAAAACCTTGGTGCCCGTGCTCTTTTCCGTGCCCACGCCGGCATACCATGCCCCGCCATTGACTATGATCTGCGGGATGTTGGCCAGGGTTTCCACGTTGTTGAGCACAGTGGGCCTGTTGAACAGCCCTTTGTCAGTGGACCGCGGCGGCTTGGGTCTGGGCATGCCCCGTTTGCCTTCGATGGAATGCTGCAAGGCTGTCCCTTCACCGCAGACAAAGGCCCCAGCTCCCTGGTAGATTTGCAGATGAAAATCAAAACCGCTGCCCAGAATGTTCTCCCCCAGCAGTCCGTAATCCACGGCCTGTTCGATGGCCAGGGACAACCTCCTGACAGCCAGGGGGTATTCTGTCCGGCAGTAGATGTAACCCTGATGAGACCCGATTGCTTTGGCTGCAATGACCATCCCTTCCAGCACGGCGTGGGGGTCGCCTTCCAGGATGCTCCGATCCATGAATGCCCCGGGATCGCCCTCGTCGGCATTGCAGACCACATACTTGATGTCGGACTGGGCGTCGGCACCTGCCTTCCACTTGATGTGGGCCGGAAACCCTGCCCCGCCCCGGCCGCGAATGCCTGAGGCCTTGACTTCCCCTATGATCTCGCTGGGCTCCATCTCCAGTATGGCCTTGGCCGCCCCCTGATAGCCGTCCATGGCGATGTACTCTTCAATGGACTCGGGATCGATGCGGCCTCGGTTGCGCAGGGTCCAAAAAAGCTGCGGCCCGAAAAAGGCGGTTTCACTCTCCTCTGGAACCTCTTCCAGGGGCTTTGGAGCGTGCACCTTCCCGCCCAAAGGCTCCCTTTGCTCCATCAGCCCGCGCACAAGCTCAGGAACATCTTTGACCTTCAGGCCCTTATACATCGTGCCCCACGGTTCCACCAGCAGACTCGGGGCCAGGGCGCAGTATCCCGGACAGTGCTCCTCACCTACATCAAGCACCTCCACCTGGTCCTGCACTCCCAGCTTGCGGACCTCATCCACCAGGGCCTGGAAGATTTCGCTGCTGCCTTTGGCCCGGCAGCCCTCACCATTGAAGACCTTGACGTGCAAACGATCAGTCATGGCTGCTCTCTTGGATTCTGGCCAGGGCGAAATCAGTCTGCACTTCTCCGCCGAGAACGTGCCGCTTGAAGACCTGGCGCATTTTATCGCTGTCCATGTGTTGATACATGATGGCCGGTTCCCCCGGGCGCTCGACCGTGACATTGGGCTCGCTGCTGCACATGCCCGCGCACCCGCAGGCGATGACTTTGATGGACATCCGGTCCTGCCTGGCCACTTCCTCACGCAGGACGTCCATCACTTTCTGGGCCCCGGCCGCCAGCCCACAGGTTCCCATGTGGACCAGGACGCGGGCATCAAATGTTTCCGAGGTCCGGGCCGACATCTCCCTGGAAGCCCGTTCCTTAATTGCTTGCAGATCTTCCAAACAGCTGCATTTGGTCATGGCGTGAATCCTTGTCAGCGCAGCCTCTGGCTGCGCTGAATATTTGGGTTTGAACCGAAGAAAGAACCTCAGTTTAGCTGAGTCTACTCGTACGGGTCCAGCAATTCTCTGACCCTGTCCGCAGAAACGCAGCCATGAGTATCGTCGTCAACTACCACGACCGGAGCAAACCCGCAGGCCCCGAGGCAGCGGACCGGCTCCAGGGAAAATCGCCTGCCCTCGTCTGTGCCTCCGCTGGGAACATGGTACTCGTGTTCGATCCGCCTGATGACCTCATTGACTCCTTTGACGAAACAGGCCGTGCCTTTGCAGACCTTGATCCGGTGACGGCCCTTTGGGTCAAAGGAAAACAAGCTGTAAAAGGAGGCCACCCCAAAAACCTCGCTCTTGGGGATCTTCAGCCCGTCCCCGATGTAATCCAGGAGCGGCCGCGGCAGGTAGCCGACCTGATCCTGACATTCCCGCAGGACAGGAATGACCGCCCCGGGACAGCCTTTGTACCGATCAATGATCCTGTCTATCTCCTCCCACATGGCCTGGGTGATGTCGTCGTGCTCGGGCTGGAAATACTTTTGGAGCATGGATGGCCCTCCTCCAGCTTTGCCAAAGGCAACGCGGACATATGTTTCTAAAATTCTATCTTTTGAATTCAATATTCAATATTCCAAACCCTCAGCCCTTTATCCTGGCCAATTGCACTGCACAGGCCTTGAATTCGGGTATCCCGGATACGGGGTCGGTCCGGGGATTGGTCAGGACGTTGGCGGCTGCCTCGGCAAAATGAAAAGGGATGAACACAGTCCCCGGCACTGCAGCCCTGGAAATGCGGACCTTGGCCTGAATGGCGCCGCGCCTGGACGAAACCCTCACCCCTGCCCCATCTTCCAGATGGTAGGCCTGAGCGTCCTCTGGAGCCATCTCCACCAGACACTCCCTGGCCAGGGCATTGAGCCCTTTCGATTTTCGGGTCATGGTCCCGGTGTGGTACTGATACAGAACCCGTCCCGTGGTCAGCCACAAGGGGTAGTCGGCATCAGATGCCTCTGCCGGTAAAGAGGCGTGGATGGGCTGAAATCGCCCCAGCCCGCAGGAGAACATGTCGCAGTGCAGAATCGGCGTCCCCGGGTCCTGGGGCCCCCGGCAGGGCCAGTGCAACCCCTCCTTTTCCAGGCGGCAGTACTCGATCCCGCCGTATTGCGGGGCCAGAGACGCGACCTCATCCATGATCTCCGAGCTGTCGTTGTAGGTCCAGGACACCCCGAACCTTCTGGCCAGCCGGAGGATGATCTCGCTGTCCGGCAGGCTGGCCCCAATGGGGTTCAAAGCCTTTCTGACCCTCTGGACCCGGCGTTCGGTGTTGGTGAAGGTGCCCTCCTTCTCAGCAAAGGTGCAGGCCGGCAGGACCACATCCGCATACTGGGCGGTTTCGGTCAGGAAAATATCCTGGACCACCAGAAAATCCAATCTGTCCAGGGCCTGCCTGACATGCCCGCTGTCTGCATCCGACAGGACCGGGTTTTCGCCTATGATGTACATGGCCCGCACATCCCCCTCCAAGGCCCCGGGGATCATCTCAGTGACCTTGAGACCTTCGACCGCAGGCAAAGAAGAGACACCCCACCTTGTCTGCATCTTCTCCCGGAGAGCCGGGTCGGAAACCCGCTGATACCCGGGGTACACATTGGGCAGTGCGCCCATGTCACAGGCCCCCTGAACATTGTTCTGGCCGCGCAAGGGGTTCACGCCCCCTCCTTCAATCCCGATGTGCCCGCAGAGCATGGCCAGGTTGGCCAGGGACTTGACATTGTTCGTGCCGCAGACGTGCTGGGTGATGCCCATGGCATAGAGGATGCTGGCGGCCCCCGCCCCTGCATAGAGCCTGGCTGCCGCCCGCAGGTCCTCCGGATCGATCCCTGTGCTCTCCTGCACAGCTTCAGGCGTATACCCGGCCACGTGTGCCCTGAGCTCCTCAAACCCTTGAGTGCGCTGAGCAACAAAATCGCGGTCATAGAGGCCTTCTTCGACAATCACGTTCATCATGCCGTTGATCCAGTCAATGTCCGTCCCCAGATTCTGCCGCAGCCAGACATGAGCAAAATCAACCAGCGGGATGCGCCTGGGATCGACAACAATCAGCTTGGCCCCTCGCTGAGCAACCGCCCGCTTGACCCGGATGGACAGGACCGGGTGGCTCTCGGTGGTGTTGGACCCGGTGACCAGAAAGACGTCGGCCTTTTCCAGGTCTGCAATGGTATTGGTCATGGCCCCGCTACCAAAGACCTGGCCCAGCCCGGAGACTGTGGAGGAGTGACACAACCTGGCGCAGTGATCGATGTTGTTGGTTCCCAGGACTGCCCGGGTGAACTTCTGCACCAGGTAGTTCTCCTCATTGGTCGCCCTGGCCGAGCTCAAGACCCCGATGCTGTCCGGGCCGTGCCGGCTGATGGCTCTTTTGAGCCCTGACGCGCAGACATCCAGGGCTTCATCCCAGCCAGCCTCGCGAAAGCGTCCATTTTCCTTGATCAGCGGTGTCTGCAGCCGCTCCTGGGAGCTGACGAACTCGAACCCGAACCTGCCCTTGACGCACAGGCTGCCTTCATTGGGCAGGGCGTTCTCCACCCCGGTCACGCGATGGATCTGATTGTCCCTGACGTGCAGATGCATTTGGCATCCCACCCCGCAGTAGGGGCAGGTGGTCCTGATTTTTTCGGTCTGCCAGGGCCTGGGCCGAAAACGGGCATCTTTGGGTACCAGCGCTCCAGTGGGGCAGGCCTGGACGCATTCTCCGCAGAACACGCAATCCGAATCCTTAAGCGGCCGGTCCCCGGCAGCGACGATCTTGCTGGCTTTGCCCCGGTAGCCGATGCTGATGGCGTTGTTGACCTGCACCTCCTGACAGGCCCGGACGCACCGGCCGCACAGAATGCACCTGGAGAAATCACGGAGGATGAACGGATTGACAGCCTCCATGTCATACGGCGGGACCTGTCTTGGATAGGACGTCCCGGCAATCTGATAGCGGTAGGCCAGATCCTGGAGAGTGCATTCCCCGGTAGCCGGGCACAGGAGACAGTCGTGGCTGCCGGAGGCCAGAAGGAGTTCCAGAGTGTTTTTGCGGGAGGACAGAACCCGCCTTGAATCCGTGGACAGGATCATGTTCCCACGGGCCGGGGTGGAACAGGCCGTAAGCAGCTTGCCGGAATACTCATCCTCCACCACGCAGATCCGGCAGGCTCCGCTCGCCGTCAACCCTGGCATGTGGCACAAGGTGGGAATGAACACTCCGATTCGCTGGGCCAGTTCCAGGATGGTCTCCCCTTCCTGGAAGGCCGTGCTCTGGCCGTTGATGGTCAAAGTCCGCTCTTGTGGCATGACGACAACTCCGGTTCAATGCTCTGGTGATCAGAAAGATGAATAAAAATGTAATCATACCCAACCGGAATGTCCACTCCAATGGGCAAGTTCACCTTTGATCCAGATCAAAGACTCTGTCTGTGACAGGCCTCAAGCAGGCAGGGCAAAGAAAAGGGAGGTGCTTTGAATAAAGAAGCGAGATTGCAGCGTACCAACGAGACGGGAAGGTTCTTGGAGAACTGAGACAGTCAAGCAGCACCCTGCAGGTGTCAGCACTGCCCGCCAATATTTCGCCTAAGAGGGCTTGACCTGGGACTCACCCATATGACAAGTTATGGGCCGGAAAAACATATGACAAACGAAGTGTTCGATTCAGGGCGGCAGGCCAGTATGTCTGAAGAGATGAAACAGATGGACAAAAGCAAGAAACAAGCTATTCAACACATTGTGACTGCAATACGCCAATTGGTGAGCTCAATACATCACAATTCAGCAATGTTAAAAAAACATTATGGTTTGACTGGGCCACAGAGTGAAGCTCTGAGAATACTCGACAGTGAAGGTTCGATATCATCTGCTGAGCTGAGCAGAAAGCTCTACGTCACTCCATCCAATATAACAGGTATCATTGATCGTCTTGAAAAAAAAGAGCTTGTAGAAAGAATACGGAAACCAGAAGACAGAAGGGTGAGTCTGGTTGCTTTGACAGATAAAGGACACATGCTCTATCAGTCACTTCCTGCCTCTATTGAAGGCAAGCTCATTTCTGGACTCCACGATATGGATGTAGAAAATATCAGTACATTATACAAAGAACTTTATAAGGTTCTCAACATATTGGATGCAGATCAGTTCGAACCGCGGGTGCTTGGCGACAGCGAAGATGTTCATCTCAGCAACAATTGAGACATCCTGGCCAGCTGAAAACCGTCAGGAGGGCACTGGCTCCGAGAAGGGGATAGAGCCAACGAAGTGATCCATGAAGACCGGCTGCTCGGCAACAGCCAGGTAGGTGACCGAGTCCATGCAGTCTTCAAGCACCGCGCGCCGGTCGACATCCAGAAGCAGCCGGATACAGCCCAGCCTGCTGGTGTTGCCGACAAAGGAGAGTCTGGAGGCGGTCCCGGGCGGGACCATGCCGATGGCTTGCAGGCTTTGAGGCCGGAGGCTCCGCCCAAAGCCTCCGGCAATGCTTATTGTCTCAAGTTCAACTGCCGTCAGCCCACCTTCTTGCAACAGGCATTCGATACCTGCGCGAATGGCGGCCTTGGCCAGTTGAAGCTGGCGCACGTCACTCTGGGTGACAAGGATATCGCCTGCCACATGAAAAGCCGGCTTGCCATCTCTGAGAGCCAGCCGATCGGCGATCCGTGCGGGCAAGCCTTCGGCTTCGCCAGGCTTGAGCATGCGTCCTGAAGGGTCCACCACCCCAATGGCCACTAGCACCTCCAAGAGGTCGATCAGCCCGCTTCCGCAGATTCCCCTGGGCTTGGAACCATCCCCGATCACGTGCACACAGACGTCATCTCCGTCTGTGGAAACCCGTTCGATCGCCCCTTGGGCCGCCCGCATCCCACAGGACAAACCAGCTCCCTCAAAGGCCGGTCCGGCCGCAGTGGAGGTCATGATCCGTGCCTGTCCGGTGCTCAGGGCCATTTCACCATTGGTGCCCACATCGATGAACAGGTGCGGCCGGGCTGTTGTGAAAAAATCCCCAAGCGTGGACAGTCCGGCGCTGACATCCGAACCGACGAAAGCGTGGCTTATCGGGGGAACGTACACCCTGGCCCCGGGATGGACCTGATAGCCAAAAACCTCGGCCGGATAGCTCTTCCCCCCCTCAAGGTCCACCTGGAAGGGCAGCTGCCCCAGCGGAGATGGGTCCAACCCTGCGCAAATCTGCAGCATGGTCGTATTCCCGCCCAATACGACATCATGGATCTGCCGGGACTCAACGCCGGCCTGGGAGCACAGCTCCCTGGCGAGTCCATTCAGAGCTTTTCTGATGCCTTGAACCAGCTCGGTGAGCCCCTCGGCCTGATGCGAATGCCTGATTCGGGTCAGCACATCGTGCCCGCAGCTGACCTGAGGGTTCAGCCTGGAGGCGAGCCCCAGCTCATCCCCGGTCTGCAGCGAAATCAAGCTGGCAGCCAGGGAGGTCGTGCCCAGATCCACGGCCAATCCATACAGGGCCGGTTCTTTTTGGGTCCTGGGGCTGGACCATGTCTCAGGAACATCGCAATACCCAACAACATGGCGGCCGCCGTCCTGCCAGACACGCACAGCCGGGTTGATCCGTTCTGAAGGGGCAGACAGGTCCGGTTCCTGAAGCACTCCGCCTGAGTCCCCTGCAAGGATCCTGAGCTCGTCGGGGATACGGATGGTCATATCAGTGTCCGGCTTGAGCCGGCATGCCAGCCGAAAGCCCTGTTGGGCCTTTTCTGCTGTCAAGGAGCTGTGGGGTGTCTCCGGGACGTCAAGCGGGTCTTCCACCTGGACCAGGCATTGGCCGCACAGACCATGCCCTCCACAGGGGGAATCGATCTCCAGCCCGGCCTTGTGCAGAATGCGGTCAATACTCTGGCCCTGTGCAAAAGGCACTTCGAGGTCGTATGGATGCACAGTCAAAACGTGCATCCGTTGCTTGGGCGGTGCCATGGTGAACGGTTGCTATTGGATCGGCCTGCGGGCCGAGAACCAGCCCCACTTCATGTCCCCGTCCAGGCAGCAATCGAGCTTGAGCTGCCAGCGCGACCTGAGGTAGGTGTAGTCCTGGTCTGAAAAATCCTGCACAAACTCCTCCTTGCGCCCATCCAGCTTTTCGATTTGCTCCTGCAGGATCTGGATCAGGTATGGGGTCTGATCGTCGATGACCACGTGGTCAAATCCGGCCTGCCTGATGTGGTTGCCGTACTCTTCCAGCTCCACCAGGGGATATCCGGATTCACGAATATAGCTCTCGAACTTCTCACTCCCCTGCTCTCTGCGCCGGGCATAATCAGTGATCATGACCGTTCCGCCAGGAACGAGCCAACGATGAAACTTCTGGAAGAGCTCATCCTTGTCCGGGACATGGAGCAACGTCTCCCTGCTCCAGATCACGTCGAAGGATTGCTCGTCCCACCCCATTTCATGAATGTCCCCCTGGTGAAAGGAGACGTTGGCAATATTCTGGGCCTGCTGCCGTTCCATGGCGATGTCGACGATCTCCTGGGTCAGATCCACCCCAGTGACAACCGCCCCATACTCACTGGCCATGAGAAAAGCCGGTCCCCCCAGCCCGCTGCCCACATCGAGCACCCGGGTTCCGGGTGTCCACTGCATGTGATCGATGATCTGCCGGGTGACCTGGGGTTCGCCATACCCAAGGAATCCGGGGCCGAAGATCCACTCATAGCGATAAATACCGGTTGACGAATACTGCTTATCGTTTGCCATGTGAGCTTATCCTTTGAAATTTTTGAATTGTTCATCAAAATGGGCCAGGTTCGAGTCTGTGTAGGCCTGATAATCAAAATCGATCTGGGAATAGAGCTCAGAGACCATGCTCCACATCGACTCTCTGAGCAGTGAAGCGCATTTCATGGCCAGGTATCGGTTGCGGAGCTCATCGCTGATTCTGTCCTGGTAATAGCTTTCCAGCAGATGCTCTTCGTCTTCTGAGCCGAGCTCGCAGTTGGATGCCACCCCGCCCAGATCGAACAACGGGGAGTTGAAACCGCCGTATTCCCAGTCCACAAGCCAGATCTTGTCTCCATCATCGATGAAATTTTCCGGCAGGAGGTCATTGTGCCCAAAAACGAGCTTGATCGAGGAGACTGCTTTTTCCAGCTCCTCGGCTGCCTGGAGCAGACGCGGCAGATCCTGCGCCCTCCTGCTCTGTCCGTTTTCCAGGGTGTGCGCGTAATCCCGGATGACGTGGAAAACCCAAAAAGCCAGGACAGGCCCCCGCAAATGATCCTTAACCCTGGTGTGACAGGTCTTGATGACCGGGATGATCCGGTCCAGGATCTGACGCTTTTGAATGTCCTCTTTAGACAAGGTCTTGCCCTCGATAAAGGCAATCACCAAGGCCCCCTGACCAGCGTACACGACCTCGGGGGAGATGCCGGCCTCAAAGGCCGCCCGGCTGGCGGACACTTCGTTGAAGCGCATGATTTGATGGTGCGGAATATCTTCCCCAAGCCGGACAAGATACGTCTTCCCCTTGTCCGTGACTGTGAAGTTGAAGTTGGTGATGCCTCCCTCCAAAGGGCGCGGATCAACTCGGCCGCTCCAGCAGGGCAAGGCAGCTATTCTGCGCTGGAGGTCTTCAGACATAATCCTATCCTCTGTTGACTTTGACCCAGACCGGATTGGTAAAGGCCTGGTTGTTCTTGCGGTCTGCGACCACGAGGGCATACCAGCCGTCCTGTTCCGGACAGACTGAAAAGCTCGCCTCTCTGGACGTCCTGGCCTGGGTTTCCTGGATGGAATCCTGAACCTGACCGTTATGAATCAGGTCCACGGTCTTGATGCCCTCCACTGCCACGATATCATAGGCCAGCCTGAAAGGTTGCCCAGCCTTTGTGTTCACTTCCCGGCCAAAGACAATCTCAGGAAACACCAGGGGGCCGAAGGTGGCAAAGGCATGTCCTGATTTGAGCGCGGCAATGAAACCGGCCGGCGTGGGCTTGGAGTCCAGATGCACATACATGCGGACAGCACCGCTTCTGTCCTGCCATATGCTGTGCGTGTCCGTTCCAGCCGTCAGGTAGCAGGCCACCCCCTGGTTCCAGAGCTCCCACAGCTTGTGCACTGTTTCTTTGACACTGTACTGATAATTGAGCTCCAAGAGATCGAAATCCTGAGCAAAACCGCCAGGGGCCACTCCCAGGTCCAGGCTGCGGAAATATCCATAGGTGCTGTAGGGATGATTGACCACAATGACCTCAGCCCCCAGCTTCCGGGCTTCGGCAAAAATCTGCCCCGCTGTGCTGGATCCGGGGTCAATGCTCAATTCGGCTGCCGAGGTCACCGGGTAGACATTGAAGTGTCCCCAGGCAGGAGATATCTCCATGGCCGGGATAAAGGGCATGCCCCTTTTGTCTGCCAGGAGGGCCATGTGGTCGTTTTTTTCAGTTGAATCATGGTCGCTCAGGAAAGCGAAGTCCAGCCCGGCAGCCAGCTCAGAGCGCAAAACACCGTCGGGCGGGGTGACTCCGTCCAGGACATCGCCGTGATGGTGAAGATCAGCGGCAAACCACCCCTGTTTCCAGGGACGAACCATGAGCTCGATATCAATGTCCAGGTCACGGCTCTCCTTGGCCTGCAGGTCGATCTGGACCTCCTTTGGCAGAGAAATAAAGCCGTCCCCATGAGAGACATGAAAAAGGTAGCTCCCGGGGGGCAGGGAAAAGCGGCTGAAGCCGACCCGTTCCAGGTCCGTGAAATACCGCGACTGCCCCAGAAAGCCAATCACCGGGGTAGGGCCTTTTTCTATGGAGATCCTGGCGTCCACCGGAGTCTGATCCTGGCTGTCCCTGGCCTGAAAAGAGATCTGGGCCGGTGATTCCAGCCCGAAAAAATCCTTTTCCAGGATCTGCCCCGGGCTGATGCTCACGTCCTCGGAAGCGCTCTGGGCGAAGTGCTTGGCTGTGGCATGGATTCTATAGATGCCTTCAGGAAGCTGAAGGGCATAGCGACCCTGAGAGCCCTGGCACCAGGTCAGGGGGTGGCCCTGCTGCTCCACAACAATGTAGGGCTGGTCCACAGGGGAGCCGGCATCATCGGTCACCCGGCCCTGAATCGTGCCCGGTCTGAGATTCCTCTGCTCCATCTCAAAGCGCAGAATCTCAGCAATGCTGCTGTGCGGGCACAGCTGCAGCCAGGCCTGGATCGTCTTTGATTCACCAGGCTGCAAAGAAATCCGGCCGAACATGTCCTGTCCGAAGTGATCAATGGACTGAACATATGGGGCATGCAGGGCAATGGCCCACTGTTCGTCGTAGCCGATGAAGCTCCAGGTCAAGGCCCCATCGGCCGGGCCCTGCTTTATCCCGCTCAAGCCGGGGGGGGTGAACATGTACCCGCCCTTGAGGTACAGGGTGTAGCCTGGAAAAATTTCATCGTAAGGCTGTGTTCCGGCATGGGTCATCGTCGTGGCCACATGGACCGCATTCTCCCCTTGAACCAGGGTGTAGGCCGTCACCAGGTGAACATCCCCCCAATCCCTTTCAACACGCACCACTCCGCGCTTCGGTCCGCTCACTACCGCCTGAACCCGATGATAGGTGTTCGGCCAGCTGCACCAGTTGTCAGGCAGAAAGTCGAACAGGTTGACCAGGTCCAGCTGGGGTCGACCCTGGACCACAGCTGCGATATCCAGGACCCCCCCGGGTGGCATGCCCCATGGGGGCCTGGTTTCAGTGGCAAATTTGAGAATCAGTTGCTCGTTCATCAGGGTCAGATCATTGGACGCACCTGTATCCCCGTCAGGGATGCAAATACCGCTTTGCCCAACCATGACCCGGTTCTGAGGGCTCGAGGTGCTCTTCTGTGCAGGTGTTTCCATACTCTCTCGTACAGCTCTCCCATTCAGCGCGGCCTGAGGCCGCGCTGAATGGGAGAGCTGGCTTGACGTTCAGCTGGGATGGACGTCCAATCCTTGTTTCTTGAGCTCTGTGCGGACCTTGTCCTGGGTTTTGAGGTAATCGCTGTTGACGGCCTTCTTGGTCTTGAGGTCATAGACCTGGGAGAAGTTGTAGCCAGGCGTGGGGTCTTTGATCGTGTCCTCATACTTGGCAAAAAAGGCCTGGGCCAGGGGCTCGGCCTCTTTGCGCGTCAACTTGGCCGCGGCCAGGCCCATTTCGGCATGAAAGCGATGGTCGTGGGGCAGAAGGGAATCCGGCACCACTGCCTTGGCCGGGTGCCCGGAAAAGATCTGCCCGCCGGCCGGAACAACAGAGAGCATGTAGGCCGCCATTTCATAGTGGAACATCTCGGTTCCTGCCCCGCCGCCGAGATACGGCAGATTGACCATCGGCCGCTGCATGTGCCGGGCATTGGCCTGGTTGGACATGCCTATAGCCCAGAGGAGCGGTTTGGTGGATGACATGCGCAGAGTCTGGTGCAATGGCGCATTATAGTGGTAATTGCCCCGGTAAATGAGACAGCCCATGATGATGTAGCTTGTGGCCAGTACGGCGATGCCTTCGGCACCACCGGCATATCCCCCGAACATCGGGGTCGAGGTCGAGCCGACATTGGCGCTGATGGAGTTGAAGTAGGCCACTTTTTGCAGGGCTTCGTAGTTGACGATCATCTCCGCCAGGAAGTCCACCAGATAGCCGTCGCTGCGTTTGAGGCTGAAATACGGCGATGCCGCAGCGATCATGGACACCGAATTGGACGCTGCGGAAATGCCGTTGATGATGGGCAGCCCGGCCCGTCCGCAGCGGCGGATGGCCTCTTTGGCCAGGATGACCGTCTTGACTGCGGACAACAGCTCCTGAGGGGATCTGACTCTGGCGTCCCGCCCCCGCATGTGCAAGATGGAGGGCACGCTGACCGAATCAACGATGTCGATGCCGGCCAGGCCCTCCACAATATCGATGTAGATGCTCTCGTCCGTGGTGTAAATCCCTCCGCCCACATGGATCCAGGGCCTGGTCTCCGTGTCGTCGAGCTTGCGGCCGGTCATGGGTTTGGCTTCCCGGCCTTCCCCGAAATAGGCCGTCTTGGGGGCCTGCTCAGCCGCCCGCAGGACCTCGTCTTTGGAAAACTCCATAACCCGGTTTGTATCCGGACAATAGGCCCCGGCTTCAGCGATGAGATCCACAGCTGCCTCAAAGACCCGGTCGGTGAGCTCGTCATCCGTGTTCACGATGGTTTGTTTGTCCCACTTGACCTCATGCTGCTTGATCACTTCTTGGATCTTGGGCACAAACCTCTTCATGAAGTAATCCATGTCCTTGGTCAGCGGGCCTTGATCCGCCCGGTCAAATACTTCTATAAGATCCAGCATTCTGACTACCTCCGTCGGTTAGATGTGCAGCCGCGAGCCGCCATAGTGCTCGTATGAAAATCATTCCTGGGGCCTGTTCTCTCGTATGAACCAACATGCCCATGCGGGCAAATTCCCCTACCCCTCAGGCCGTTGGCCAGCTCCCCTTGGAAAAGAGGAGCAGTTAGGGGAGCAGCAAGAGGAGCAAATCCGAAAGTTTCTGCCCTGATCGAACTGGCAGAATGAGAATCATCATTTGCCAAAGTTGAGGATCTTTTCTTCCCTCAACCATCCACCCTCGACCCTCGACCTGTCAGCGCAGCCTCTGGCTGCGCTGATTATTGAACAAGGCTCTGAGCCTCCTTGACCGCCCCGAATGCAGTTTCGGTGAAGGAGTCGGCTTTGATTTCCTGGGCCCATTCCTTGGTCACTGCTCCGCCGCCGACCATTACCTTGTAGGTGTCCCGTTTGCCCTGATCCTGCAAAGCTTCGATCAAATCGCGCTGCCCAACCAGGGTGGTGGTCAACAGAGCGGACATGGCGATGATATCGGCCCCCACCTGGTCGGCCTTGTCGATGAAGCTGAAAGGATCCACGTCGACTCCAAGATCGTGGACAGTGAAGCCCGCAGTCTCCAGGAGAATTTTGACGATATTTTTTCCAATATAGTGCATATCGCCTTTGACGGTTCCAATGACCACGGTGCCCTTTTTTTTGGATGCACCGCCCTGCTCTTCTATCTTGGGCTGGATGATCTCCATGGCGCTCTGGAAGATGTTCGCTGCCTGCATCATCTCCGGCAAAAACTTTTCTTCGTTTTCAAATTGATCGCCCACGGCCTGCATGCCGGGCAGCAAGCCCTGCTCAATCAACTCAATCGGGTCGACATTGTCCTGGAGCCCCTTTTTGCTCAGAGACAGGACTTCCTCTTCATTCAGATCCACCAGGGCTTGCGATAATCCTTTGAACATGTCTTGGTTTCCCATAACATTCTCCTTCTGAGGTCTAAGATCGATTCGTAACACCAAAAGGGCTTCGTTATTGTGACAGGCCGAGCTTTGCTCTCTTGATCTCGGCATAGGCCTGGATCAGCCTGTCAGAGACCGATGCGATGCAGGCAACGCCAAGGCCTGCAATCAGCCCTCTTCCAATATCTGCCTTTGTCAGGGCCATATACACTTCCTGACCCAAATCCCGGGTACCGATGAGCGCGGTGATGACCACCATGGACAGGGCCATCATGATGGTCTGGTTGATGCCCAGCATGATTTCCGGAAGGGCCAGGGGCAACTGAACCTTGAAAAGGGTCTGCCGCTTGAAAGCCCCGGACATGGTCGAGGCTTCAATGACAGGTGTGGGAACCTGCCTGATGCCGTACATGGTGTAGCGGATGGCCGGAACAATGGCATAGGCCACAATGGCCACCAGGGCCGAAACGTCTCCCACCCGGAAGAGCATGACACAGGGCATGAGATAGACGAACGCCGGGAGGGTCTGCAAGGTGTCCAAAACGACATTGAGAACCTTTGCGACCCGGTCGCTTTGCGCAGCCAGAATGGCGATCGGTATGCCCAAAAGGGCGGAAATGATGACCCCGATACCGCACAGGTAGACGGTATACATGGCCTTGTCCCAATACCCGGTCACCACGACAAAGAGGGACGGTACAGCCACGATCAGGGCCAGCCGCCATCCACCCAGGCGATATCCAGTCATGATCAGGATCAGCACCACGGCAAACCAGGGAAGACCAAACAAAAATCTCTTGAACGGCATGAGGATGTAAATGAGCAGGATGGTCCGCAGGGAATACAAAAAATCGTAAAGGTTGACGTTGATCCAGCTCATCAGCTGGTCCCAGAAAGAGGATGTGGTGACGAACCATTGCTCTGGGTAGAGCTTGACAGCTGCAATATGTGCCCCGAGGTAGGTGGTCAGAACAATCACGCCCAGGCCGAGCAGGACATGCTTGCGGCGGTGCCACAACGTCCCGGCATCCTCCCTGTGGGGCTTCCTGGTGGTCATGGCCTGACTGAGCCGATCCAGGGCGATGGCCAGAACCACGATGGCCAGGCCGGCTTCCAGCCCTTCTCCGATATGCAGACGCCGCAGGGCGGTCAGCACGTCGTAGCCCAGCCCTCCGGCCCCGATCATGGAAGCGATGATGACCATGTTCAGGGTGAGCATGATGACCTGGTTCATGCCGACCATGATCTGGCTCATGGCTGAGGGTATCTTGATTTTCCAGAAGAGCTGCTGCCGCGTGCACCCACTGATGACCCCTGCCTCCAATTGATCTTTGGGCACGGCTTTCAGTCCCAGGTGCGTGCAGCGGACCATGGGAGGCACAGCATAAATGACTGTCCCCAGCATGGCAGAGACCGGGCCGAACCCGAACAAAAACAGGATCGGCACCAGATAGGCAAAAATGGGAATGGTCTGCATCATGTCCAGGATAGGCCTGATGATGATCTCCGCCAGCCTGCTCCAGTAGGAGATGATCCCCAGGGCAAGCCCAATCAGAAACCCAAGGGGTACAGCGATGAGAATGGAGGACACCGTCTCCATGGCACTGGCCCATTGCCCGAACACGGCCAGATAAAGAAAGCAGGCTGAGCTGATCAGGGCCAAACGCCACCCCTGCAGAACGTGCCCGACCAATCCCGCGCAGGCGACAACGGCTACCCAGGACAGATGCGGGATATGAAATTCTGTGACCCCGAACACGGGAAAAGGAAGGGTGACATCAAACCCTTCGACCAGGAGGCCCATTCCAAAGGCGAATGGCCAGCTGACCAGCCAGGCCAGGAAGCGGGTCAGCTCCTTGAAGGTGAACAAGCCAAAGGTGCACTCATTCACCAGCCATTTCACAAACTGTGTCAGCCAGGTCTTGAAAGGGATGATCAGCTGCTCAGGGTAGCTGGACATGAAGGGCAGCTTGCTGCTGAGCATGGTCAGGACAAGAACCAATCCGACAACAAGGGCCGGAAACGTGAGTCTGGAAACTCTCTTTCCGATCTCCCATTCAGTCCTGTTGAGCGTGTGCGTTCTGGCCTGTTCAGTTCCCGCTTGAGTTGTCATCGTCCTGTCCGTCGTCGTTTCCGTTGTTGGCAAAGAGAATGTCCAGGACCTTGTCTCTGCTCAGAGTCCCGATGACCGCCCCATTGTCGTCGACCACGCACACCGGCCTTCTGTGAGTCAGAACCAGTTGGGCGCAGTCGTCGATGCAGGAGCTCATGTGAATAGTCGGGGTCCTCGAAGATATTGCCCCATCGCCGGGCCGGGAATCCCCGTCCATGATCTCCCCGACCGATATGACCTTGCTGCGGGGTATCTTGCTGGTGAAGTCAGAAACATAGTCGTCGGCCGGTTTGGTGATCAATTCTTCAGCCGTGCCGATCTGGACGATCTCGCCGTCTTTCATGATCGCGATCCGGTCAGCCAGCCGAATGGCTTCGTCAAAATCGTGGGTGATGAAGACAATGGTTTTGTGCAACAGTCGCTGCAGCCTGAGAAACTCGTCCTGCATCTCGGTCCTGATCAACGGATCCAGAGCGGAGAACGGCTCGTCCAGGAACCAGACCTCGGGCTCCACAGCCAGAGAGCGGGCAATCCCCACGCGCTGCTGCTCACCTCCGGAAAGCTCCGGAGGAAAGTTATGGACTCGATCATGGAGCCCAACCAGTTCGATGACTTCGCGGGCCCTTTTCTCCCTCTCGGTTCGACGAACCCCCTGAACTTCCAGAGGGAAGGCCACGTTTTCCAAGACATTGCGGTGAGGAAGAAGGCCGAAGTGCTGAAAGACCATCCCCATCTTGTGTCGGCGCAGCTCAATCAGCTCCCGCTCGTTGACCTTTGACAAATCCTGGCCCTCAAAAATGATCGCCCCGGACGTGGGTTCATGCAGCCGGGACATGCAGCGCACGACAGTCGATTTCCCGGAGCCTGAAAGGCCCATGATCACATAGATTTCACCTGGATAGACCTCAAGATCGACGTTTTTGACCGCTCCGATATATTTCGAGCGCAGGAAGTCCTGGGGCGATGGTTCATACTTGTGCTTGGCCATGAACCGTTTGGGGTGAGGGCCGAACACTTTCCACACATTCCGGCAAGCCAGCTTCGGGTCCTGGTCTTGCTGTGATGCATGTTTTTGTGTGTTCATGGCGTATCCTCCTCAAGTCGGCGTGGGGTCCGGAAACCGGACGTTCCGGCCTGCAGTCTCGCAGACACATTGTTTGTCAGGCCAGGGCGGCGCAATCAGCTCTGAAGGCCGCTCTGGCCTGTCGTATTTCCAAGCCCGAGTCCTATTTGGTCCACTCGCGCCAGATATCCTCGTTGTCAGCCATCCACCCGTCCACCACGTCTTCGACCTTGCCGCCTTCAAGATCGACCTTGGCGATCAGGTGACCGACCTGTTCATTGGTGATGCGAAAGGCTTTCACCGCTTTGTAGGCTCCGGGCCACTTGTCCTTCAGACCTGCCCAGGCCACCTTCTTGATCCAGCCTTCCGGCTTGCCGCAATCAAAGCGCTTGTCCGGGTTCACTCCCCATTTGGGGTCCGTATAGCAGGCATCCGTGTATTCCGGGAACTCAACCCATTCCCCGTCATATTTGATCGGCACCCAGTGCGGAGTATAGACCCAGAGCAAAATGGGAGCCTTCCGCTCGTAGGCAGCCTTGAGCTCGGCAAACAGGGCGGCGTTGGTCCCGGAGTGGATCACCTCGTAATCCAGGCCCAGGGCTTCGATCCGTTCTTCGTCATGCCCGCCCCAGGTCACCGGACCGCCCAGGTACCGGCCTTTGGGATAGGTCATCGGGGTGGCGAACTCTTCGGCATACTTGTTCAGGGCCTGCCAGTCGGGAAGGTCAGGGCACTTTTCCTTCATGTAGCTGGGGTACCACCACTCTTCCTTGGCAAACATCCCGGTTTCACCCATGTCCTCGGTATTTCCGGTAGCCACAGAAGCTTCCAGGGCATCTTTCCCCGTGGTCTCCCACATTTCCATGGCCACGTGCAGGTCCCCGGATTCCAGGCCGGCAAACTGGGCCAGGTAGTCGGCCACTACGTAGTCCACATTGTAGCCCATTTCTTCAAGGACAGAGCCCATGATGTGCGAATTGATGACCTGTCCGGTCCAGTCGTGGATGGTGATCTTGATGGGATCCTTGGACTCAGGGACTTCAGCCTGAAGGGCCCACGGACCACCCAAGAGAAGCAGAATGCTCACGACTGAAATAAAGATGCTTGTGCTGATTCTCATAACAGCCTCCTGGGTTGTTGGTTCGTCTTCTCAGACACGTTCGAGCAGAGTGGCGTAGTCGCCTTCGTAAAAATTGCGGCGGAAGCGTTCAAACCGCCGGATACCATAGGTGTAGAAATCAAAATCCAGACTTGAAATTTTGTCCTGAATCATGCCCCACATCCCCCACCACACATCAGCAGTCAGCTTGTGCAGCCGCATGCGGCAAAGCCGCGGCTGATCCACCTCACCGCAGTAGGCCTTGAGGAAGAGCTCTTCCTGTTCCGGGGTCAATGGATGCTCAACACACACATCCCCAAGATCAAAAAATGGATCGTTCATCCCCCCATACTCCCAATCGATGATCCACATCTTGCCGTTCGGATCGTGAATGAAATTTTCCGAAAGCAGATCGTTGTGGCAGGCCGCCAACTCCGGCTTGTTCCTTTCCATGGCTTTCTCGATCTCGTCCATGACCGAAAGCATCCAGTCGAAGTCGTAGGGCAGAAAGGCTTTCACGTCCTTGCACATGGACACGTACTTTTGGATCATATTGAACACATAGGTTTCGGGCTGAAAGGCCGCCCTGGAGTGAAGCTGGCCAAGTGATTTCCCGATGTCGGCAATCTTGGCGTTGCTCTGGGCCACTGTCTCCGGGTGCATGACCTCGCCCTCGATAAACTCCAGGACCAGAGCGTTCTCCGGTTTCACGCTGCAGATGACCTCGGGGGACACCCCGGCCTTGGCTGCAGCTTTTGAATTGAAGAGCTCATGATCACGGTCGATCATGACTTCCGAACCCTGACCCGGGATGCGGAGCACGTATGTTGTCCCGTTGGCGTAAACTGTAAAATTGTTATTGGTCAGTCCGCCACTCAAGACCTCATACGAGATATCGCCCGCACTCCAAACCTCCACTTTCCCAAGAATGCTCTTGATGCTTTCCTGTTCCATACCTCTCTCCACACTGTGTGCTGATGTTCTTCAAAAAAAAAGGGCAGCTCAGGATCGATGTGTCTTGATCTTGTCCAAAACGGACTTGAGGCCGGCATACAAGGTGGGAATTGGAATCTCAGACTCACTCTCCTGCACCGCCCAGCGCAGCTTGACTTCCAAGGGGTCCGGCAGATTCTGGACCAGCCTCTTACCTTTTTCGGTGACCTGAATACCCATGATTCGACGATCTTTTTTCTGCCTGGTCCGGCTGACAAGACCTTTGGTTTCCAGGCGATCGATGATTCCGGTCATGTTCGACGGAGTCACATAGAGCCGCTTGCTGAGTTCGATGGCTGATTGCGGACCATCCTGGAGCAGGAACCGGAGAATGGCCCCTTGATTTTCGGTAATCCCGAATTGCTGATATGTCTTTCGTGATTGTCGAGCTTGCATATCCACAGCTCGAACCAGTTCCTGGACGGTAGCGGCGGTCAATTCTACCCATTGAGTCATGGCATTTTCTCTGCTCTTGAGGTGGTGATCATTGTGGGCCTGCGTCTGAACCTGCGACAAACTAATGAAGGCTGACATTGTTCAGACAAAGACAGTATAGACCTTAACTATCGAAGTCAACACAATACATAAAAAAATATTTTATATTCAAATAATTATACCTTAATATATTGCAATATATGTTAAAAAAGTGACCTGAAAACGTCCTGTCATTCACACCCAGGCCTGGGTTCTTGGGAAAGGCCGGCATCCGAGCCGTCTCTTTGGGCGGTTACTTTGGGGAAGGCAAGGCCAGAAGGTTTCAGGTGTCAGCCCTGCCTCTGGCCTAACTGAAGGTCGAGGGTCGAGGGTAGATGGTTGAGGGAAGAAAAGATCTCAGACTTGTCGCGAGATGACACTCAACTCGGCCAGTTTGATCGGGGCAGAAACTTTCGGGATGGCTCCTCTTACTGCTCCCCTGT
>CAYOID010000021.1:0-42595 GCA_964403955.1 uncultured Desulfohalobiaceae bacterium
ATCTTTTCTTCCCTCAACCATCCACCCTCAACCCTCGACCTGTCAGCGCAGCCAGCGGCAAAGCTGACTTGTGAGCTGGTTGTTGACTGTTGCCTGAAGGGCGAGCGCCGCTCATGAAGGGCAAGGGCGAGCGCCGCTCGCCCCTACTACGTGAAATACAACCCCATGGTTGAGTGCTGGCTTGTAGGGGCGACTGGCAGTCGCCCCTGAGAGATTCTCATCCTTCTTCCTCAACCTCCCTCCATCGACCATCCACCCACCACCCTCAACCTTTTTTTCATTCCGTCCATCTCTTCATGAACTCCCCGGCCCGGCCGCCGGCCCGGATATGTTCGATAAGGGCGCTGCCGAAGACCACGGCGTCCACTGCCTGGTTGAGCTCCTGGAGCTGCTCCGGGCTGCGCAGGCCGAAACCCAGGGCCAAAGGCTGGTCGAAGATCGCCCTGGCCTCCTGCAGCCTGGCCAGGAGCTCGCTGGGCAGGGTGCTCCGGGCTCCAGTGGTCCCCATGACTGAGACAAAGTAGACAAAGCCCCGGGCTACCTCGGCATAGGCCTGCATGCGCTCCCTGGTGGTGTTCAGCCCGATGAGCGGGATGAGCAGGATGTCCCGGGCAGCCAGGGTCTGACTGATGGCTTGGCTCTCTTCCAGGGGGAGATCCGGAATGATCAGTCCGCAGACCCCGGCTTGAGAGGCCCGGACTGCCAGTCTGTCCCAGCCGTACTGGAAAAAGGGGTTGCAGTAGCCCATGAGCACGATCTCGGCCTGGAGGCGAGATCGGTGTCCGGCCAGCTCTTCCAGGATCCAGTCCAGGTTCACCTTGTGGGCCAGACATTGCTGGGAGGCCTCTTCCACAACCGGGCCGTCAGCCATGGGGTCTGAGAAAGGAACCCCGATTTCGATCACCGCGGCTCCAGAGTCGTCGCACTCCTGGATGTGGTCCCAGAAGGCGGCTGGGTCTGGATAGCCGGCCGGGAGGAAGGGGATCAGGGCCGGTCGGCCGTTGGGCCTGCAGTTCAGGATGCGGGTTGTCAGTGCTGCGTGGGTCATTGGTTACTCCTCTGCTTGTGTGTGCTCCAGGACAATGGCCAGGTCCTTGTCCCCACGTCCGGAGAGGTTGACCAGGACATGGCTCTGCTTGGGGATCCGGTTTGCGAGCTTCAAAGCCTGGGCCAGGGCGTGAGAGCTCTCCAGGGCTGGTATGATGCCTTCCTTTTGACTCAGGAGCTTGAAGGCCGCCAAGGCTTGCCTGTCATCCACAGCCACGTACTCGACCCGGCCGGAGTCCTTGAGATACGAGTGCTCCGGCCCGACACCCGGATAATCGAGCCCTGGAGCCACGGAGTGGGAGGGCAGGATCTGTCCGGTCGAGCTTTGGAGCAGGTAGGTCAGCGTGCCGTGCAGCACCCCGGCCGAGCCTTTGTTCAAGGTGGCCGAGTGGGTGCAGTCCGGAGTGCCCTCGCCGGCGGCCTCCACTCCGGTCAGGCAAACCTGGTGGTCATCGAGAAAGGGATGGAAGATGCCCATGGCGTTGGAGCCGCCCCCGACGCAGGCCAGAATGTGGTCCGGCAGGGAACCGAACTTGTCCAGGCACTGGGCCCTGGCTTCCAGGCCGATGACCGACTGCAGGTCCCTGACCAGGGTCGGGAAGGGGTGCGGCCCGACCACTGAGCCCAGGCAGTAGTGGGTGGTTCCCTGCTCGGCGATCCAGTGCCGCAGGGCGGCATTGATGGCGTCCTTGAGGGTCTGGGTCGAGGTCTGGACCGGGACCACCCTGGCCCCCATGAGCTCCATCCGCTGGACATTGGTGGATTGACGCTGGACGTCCCTGGCCCCCATGTAGACGATGCACTCCAGACCCAGCAGGGCCGCGGCTGTAGCTGAAGCAACGCCATGCTGGCCGGCCCCGGTCTCGGCCAGGAGGCAGGTCTTGCCCATGTGTTTGGCCAGCAAAGCCTGGCCAATGGTGTTGTTGATCTTGTGGGCCCCGGTGTGGGCCAGGTCTTCCCTCTTCAGCCACAGGTTGAACCCCAGGTCGCGGGACAGGGTGGTGCAGCGGGTCAGTGGAGTGGGCCGGCCGACGAAGTCCTGGAGCAGCTGGTTGAGCTGGTCCTGAAAAGCCCGGGACCCCATGATGGATCTCATGGCCTCTTCCAGTTCCAGCAGAGGGGGCATGAGCAGCTCCGGGGCGAACTGGCCCCCGAAATGGCCGAAGTAGCCTTTCCTGGAGATGTTTCCAGGTTCTTGAAGCGATGGCTGGGGATGAAAAAGAGTCATACAAGGATCTCCTTACGTAAGAGTTGAGAACGTTTATCAGGTTGAAAAGGTTGAACAAGAAGGTTGAACAGGATGGTTGAGGAGGTTGAACAAGATGGTTGAGGGAGTTGAGAAGGTTTTGTCTTGTTCCAACCCCCCCCTTCTCAACTTTTTCAACTTTTTCAACCTTCTCAAACTATTCAACTTCCTCAACATTCTTCCATCTTGATCACCCTCCTCAACTTTTTTTACCCCCACATTGAGCATCTGGATTGATGCTCTCCAGTGTCCGCCGAATTCGCCGGGCATCCTTGATTCCTGGTGCGCTCTCCACCCCCGAGTTCAGATCGATACCGTCAGGTTTGAGCTCCCGGGTCTTTTCCAGGACCGACTCCGGGCTCAGCCCTCCGGCCAGAATCCAGGGGCGGGGGAAGAGGATCCTGGACAGCCAGGGAACCCGGGCGCTCCGTCCGTGGCCTCCCCCGGAGGTTCCGCTGTCCAGGAGCATGTATCGGCAGGCTGGAGCATAGCTCTCCAGCTCCTGCTGGAAGGTGTCCGGTCCGGAATGACGCATGGGCCAGAAGGTCTTGATGACCCGTTCCCGCCCGATGTCCCGGCAATCGCTCAGACTGTAAGGGCCATGGAGCTGGGCCAGGTCCAGTCCGGACTGGTCCATGATCTGCAGCACCTCTTGCGCTGACTGGCGCACAAAGACTCCAACCCGCAAGGCCCCGCCTTGTGGCATTCCGGCCGCAAGCTCAGGCTTAATGTTCCTGGGGCTCGGGGCATGAAAGATGAAGCCCAGCCAGTCGATGCCCAGCTGGAGACAGGCGGTCACATCGGCAGCTCTGGTCAATCCGCAGACCTTGATCAGCATGGTGCGTTCTCCTGTCCGGTCAGCATGCGCAGGGTCCTGAGCGGGTCGGCACTGGCCATGATCGAGGTCCCGACCAGGAACCCGTCAAAACCGAGTTCAGACATCTCCTGGATCTGATCGCGATCGTGGATGCCGCTGGCGCAGATCCAGATCTCATCTGGGCCCTTGTCCTGTATCAGGGTGCGTGAGGTGGCCAGATTGGTCTTCAGGGTGGACAGGTCCCGGTTGTTGACCTGGATGAGCCTGGCCCCCAGCTCTTTGGCCTGTTCCAGGTCGGGTGGGTCAAAGACTTCCACCACAGGCTCCAGCCCGATCTGGATACAGAGGTCAAAAACAGACCTGAGGCGATCCGCCTGTCCGGGGAACATCCTGACGATGACCAGCAGGGCCGAGGCCGGGGTGGCCGCAGTATGCCTGACCTGGATCGGGTCGATGATGAAGTCCTTGCGCAGCAGGGGCAGGGCACAAGGCTGCAGGGCAGCCAGGTTGTCCAGGCTGGACATGAAGTGTTCCTCTTCTGTGAGCACCGAGACCGCGGCAGCCCCTCCGGCTCGAAAGACCGCTCCGGCCTGGCCAGCCTTCAGATCCGGGTTGATCATGCCTCTGGACGGTGAGGCCGGCTTGAACTCGGCAATGACCGCGCCAGGCCCATGAGCCTTCAGGGCCCTGGCAAACCCGGGCCTGGCATTGTGCAGGGCTTTGGGGAAACGCCCGGCCGTCTCGAGGTCTTGGAGACGGGCGATCTCCTTCTGCTTGGATTGCCTGAAACGTTCAAGCATGGAACCTCCCCAGGTCGATACCCTGGCGGATGGCCGATCTGGCCAGGTCCAGGCACTGGTCCAGGGAGAGCTGGTCTTCCAGAATATGCACGGCCAGGGCCAGGTTCAGGGCCACCATGTCCAGGACCGGCTCAGGTCCCTGACCTGTGAGCACTGTCCGCATGACCTGCAGGGCCTGATCCTTGTCCGGGAAGCACAGCTCGTGTGACGAACAGGGCTTGATGCCCAGGCTTACGGGATCGATCAGGGCCGGGCTGCAGCGCCCCTGACGGACATAGATGACCTCGGCCGGGCCGCAGGGCGTCAGCTCGTCAAAGCCTTCAGCCCCATGGACCACTGCGCCGCGTTCGATTTCGGACATGGCCAGGGCCTGGGCAACAATGTCCATGGCCTTGCGCCGGCCCACGCCCAGCAGCTGGTGGGTGGGTCTGGCCGGATTGAGCAGGGGCCCCATGAGGTTGAACAGGGTGGGGATTCCCAGTTCCTTTCGGATGGGGGCGATGGACCCGAAAGCCGGGTGAAAGTGCTGGGCAAAGAGGAAGACAAAGTTGGAACGATCCAGGAGTCCGGGAACGTCATCTCCGTCCTGGACAAAAGGGATGTTGAAGTGATCGATGACGTCTGCGCTGCCGCAGTTCCCTGATACGGCCTTGTTGCCGTGCTTGACCACGGTGTAGCCCATCTGGGCCAGAAACAGGGCCACTGCTGTGGAGCAGTTGAAGCTCTTCTTGCCGTCTCCGCCGGTCCCGCAGGTGTCGATGCTTTTGGGTCTCTGATGGCGGACGTGTCTGGCCTGCTTCAAAGCGGCCTGCACCGCGGCGCTGAGTTCGTCGGCGGTTTCACCTTTGGCCCTCAGGCCCAGGAGCAGGGCCCCGGACTGAGCCGGGCTCATGCGACCGCTGAACAGGGAGTCGAAGGACTCCAGGGCCTGGGATCTGGTCAGGTTCTGTCCCAGGGCGAGGTGCTCCAGAGTTGTTGCGAATGACATATGGCTCTCCTTGTGTTTCACATCTGCATGATGGATGGATCAGGAATCGCGTCGACACGGGCCTGAGCCGGGGCATGGACTGGTGTTGCGGCCCAGGAGTTGACGAAGTTGGTCAAAATTTGCGGTCCGGTTGTGGTCATGATTGATTCCGGGTGGAACTGGATGCCCATCCAGGGGCGGTCCAGGTAGCGCAAGCCCATGGGCTCCCTGTCCTCAGTCCAGGCGGAGATGGCGACTCCAGACGGGCTGATTTGGGGCTCGGGCTCCATGATCAGGGAGTGGTACCTGACGGCATTGAAGGGCTGGGGGACACCGGCAAACAAGAGGCTCTGGTCATGATGGATTGCAGAGCTCTTGCCGTGCATGATCCTTTTGGCCCTGATGACCCGGTGTTCGGCATGGACGGCCAGGAGCTGATGCCCCAGGCAGACCCCCAGCAAGGGAACGTGATGGGGCAGGCGGTTCAGAAACTCAGGGCAGAGCCCGGCATTTTCCGGCCGTCCAGGGCCGGGGGAGATGACCACGGCTTCCAGGTGCCCCAAGGCGGCCAGCTGGAGCAGCTCGGGCTCGGAGTTGCGCAGCACATGGGGGTTCAGGCCCAATTGCTGAAAGGTCTGGACCAGGTTGTAGGTAAAGGAGTCATAGTTATCGATGAGCAAAAACATCGCTTCCTCCGTGTTGCTCCAGGATATGATTGATGATCTTGGCCTTGTTGCAGCATTCCTCCCATTCCTTTTCCGGGACCGAGTCGCTGACGATCCCGGCCCCGGCCTGCCAGTTGATGTGTCCGTCCTCAATCCACAGGGTGCGGATAGTGATGCCGGTATCCAGGTTGAGTTGAGGGGAGTCCAGGCCCAGCCAGCCCACAGCCCCGGCATAGGGCCCGCGCCTTTGCTGCTCCAGGTCGGCGATGATCTCCATGGCCCTGATCTTGGGGGCTCCTGAGACTGTTCCGGCCGGAAAGGTGGCTTTGAGGACATCCAGGGCGTCCAGCCCGGACTGCAGACGGGCCTGGAGGTAGGAGGTCAGGTGCATGACATGGGAAAAGCGCTCCACCTGCATGAACTTGTCCACCTGGACGGAACCGGGTGTGGCGATCCGCCCCAGGTCGTTGCGCCCCAGGTCCACGAGCATCAGATGTTCGGCCTTTTCCTTGTCGTCATGAAGGAGGTCCTGGGCATGCTGCTGATCTTCTGACTCGTCCTGCCCCCGCGGCCTGGTCCCGGCAATGGGCCGTTCCTGAAGCAGCCCGTCAGTGGAGCGGACCAGCAGCTCAGGAGAGGATCCAATCAGGGTCAGCTCCGACAGGTTGAGGTAGAACATGTAAGGTGAAGGGTTGGCCTGCCTCAGCCGACGGTAGAGGCCGAAAGGATCCCCTTGAAAAGGGGAGCTGAACCGGGTGGACAGCACGACCTGAATGGCCTCGCCCTGGTTGATGAGCTCCCTGGTTCCGGCCACGCCTGCACAGTAGCGGTCTCTGTCCGGATGGACCGTAACCGGCCCAAGGCACGGTTCTGAAAACGCCCCTGCCGGCTGGTGGGTCTCTGGCAGGGCATTGCTGTCCAGACTGAGGTACAGGCAGCGATGGTGGAGGTGGTCGAAGAGGATCTGCTGACCGGGCAGGGCCAGGACTGCCTGGCTGCCTTCCATGGACAGGCACGAGGCCAGGGCGGGCTCAAGCAGGCCGGCCAGCTCGTAGCCGAAGTAGCCGATCAAAGATCTGGTCAGAGGCGGCTGGGCGGAGGCTCCGGACTGGGGGACGATGTCCACCTGGTTCAGGACCTCGCGCAGGCCCGGGACAAAGTCCGCCCCGGAAAGGGCCTCCAGGGATGCGAAATCAGGGTCCTGGGCGCTGCAGACGAGCTTTCCCTCCCGACAGGTCAAAACAAGCCTGAAATCCCAGGCGATCAGGCTGTAGCGCCCCAGTCGGCCGTCAACCTCGGCGCTTTCGAGCAGGATTCCGGGCTGATGACCCACCAGCCGGAGATAGAGGCTGATCGGGGTCTGCGTATCGGCTGGATACACTGAGATGTGCTGAGTTCTGCTGATCGTGGGCATACATGTCTTTCCTTGTGGGCTGCACGTTAAAAAAAAAGCCGCGTTCCCTGAGGAGGAACGCGGCTTGTGGGTCAACACTGTCTGGACGTCGGGCCTAGGTTCCTCCCCGGTTGAATTCAGGATGCCACCACCATCCGGCCTTGACCCGGAGCAGATCCAGCTCGCCTGCAGCAGCCAGATTGAGAAAGGAACGGTAGTGGCGAACCGCCTCATGGCAGTAGGGGTTGTCCTCAAAGAGGCTGGTGAACAGATCGCCGTCCTGGGTGAGCATCTTCCGGGCGGACTGGAGGCGGCGCTGAAAGGACGGTGTGAGGAACTTGGCGGTGTCCTCGTCCGGGGAGAAGGCAGCCAGATAGGACACCGTGGTCACGTAGTTCAGCCCCTGAATATAGGCCAGAGCCCGGTCATGTTCGCGGGCTGTGGTGGAAAACGGGCAAAGGCCCAGTTTCTGAAGCAGCTCACGGACCATTTCCAGGGCCTGATCATCCCTTCCGGGAATCAGGCTGACCCTGAGCTCGGAGGTCTGGTCCGGTTCCGGACCGAACAGGGGGTGGGTGCCCACAACCGGCCCCTGGTGGGCGGCGAGCATCATGCTCAGGGGTTTGACCTTGACCGAACAGATGTCAGCCAGGATGGCCCGGGGTTCGAGGACAGGGGTGAGCAAAGCCAGGACCTCCTGCATGGCCTGGATGGGAACAGCCAGCAGGACCAGGTCCGTCCCGGACAGATTTCGGGCCAGGTCCTGCCTGTTCAGAGGCTTGTCCAGGGCCTGGGTCTCGATTCCCCTGGACTGCAGGCGATGCTGGAAAAATTGTCCCATGGCTCCCTTGCCGCCGATGATGTTCACTGTGTTGATGGTCATGGGGTCGAGGTCTGCGGTCGCTTATGATTCATGTCTGGCCTGAATGATCGTTTCCCAGGTCTTCCAGAAGGCCGGGAAGGACTTGCCCACGCAGTCAGGGTCGTCCAGCCGGACCTGGACCCCGGCCAGTTGGTACAGGGACAGGCTCATGGCCAGGCGGTGATCGCCAAAGGTGGCAAAATCGATGTCCCTGCCTGCAGGGTCAGGCCCGGGGTCAATGACCAGCCCGTCGTCCAGGAGTTCGACCCGGCACCCGGTCTTGGCGATTTCAGAGGCCAGGGCCTGCAGCCGGTCGCTCTCCTTGAGCCGCAAGTGGGCCACATTGCAGACCCTGCTCTGGCCTCTGGCCAGGCTGGCCAGCACGGCCACGGTGGGCACCAGATCCGGGCAGGAGCCCATATCCAGCTCCGCTCCGTTCAGTCGGGCCGGAGACAGGGTCACCCCGTTCTTCAGGCACGCGGGGGAGGCCCCCATGGCTGCGAGGATGTCCAGAAACGCTCTGTCGCCCTGCAGGGATTCGCAGTTCAGGTTGTCGACCCGGATTCCCCGGGGCAGAAACAGCCCGGAGGCGATGAGATAGGAGGCGTTGCTCCAGTCGCCCTCAACCTTGACCGACCTGGGGCGGTAGGGGCCTGGTTCGATGAGAAAACGGATCCGCCCTGGGCGGACAGCCGTGATTTCGGACCAGGGCGTGTCCTGCCACCGATTCTGCATCCGGGTCTGCACCCTGGGGGTGATCCCAAAGTCCTGCATCACCTGCAGGGTCAGGGCCACATAGGGCCAGGACACGGCCTTGTCTCCGCTGATGCCGATGCGCATCGGCCCACTGGCCAGAGGCGCGGCCAGCAGGAGTCCGGACAGGTACTGGCTGGAGTCTTCCAAACTGATGTCCACCTCTTTGCCGGTGATGCCGGATGAGGACAGGGTGAAGGGCGGATACCCCTTACGGCCGTGCCAGGTGAAGCTCACTCCCAGTTGCTCCAGGACCCGGGTCAGGGCGCCGATGGGCCGTTCGTGCATCCTGCCGCGGCCGTGAATGGTGCAGGCCCGGCCGGTCAGCGCGGCAATAGGGGTGATCAGCCTGCAGGTGGTGCCGGATTCGCCGACATCGAGGTCGGCTGGCTCTTTGGGCTCACAACCTTGATCGGTGCTCAGGTCCAGGCCGTTGACTGTGATCTCTGCCTGACCGATGTCCACACCGGCCCCGAGCGCGGACAGGCAGGACAGGGTTCTGTCGATGTCCTGGCTGGAGAGGACATTGGACAGGCGGGACGTTCCCGGGGCCATGGCTGCAGCCAGGGCTGTCCTGTGGGATACGGACTTGCTGGAAGGGGCCTTGACCTCAACAGCCATAAAGGGACTCATGTGATTCGGCAATGCTGGTGCCTTTTTGATTTTAATTAATAAAAGCTGGTTTCAATGATTGATAGCTTTGGGGTTAAATCTGCCAGTTTGATCAGGGCAGAAACTTTTGAGGATGCTCCTCTTACTGCTCCCCTAGCTGCTCCCCTAGCTGCTCCCCTTTTCCAAGGGGAGCTGTCCGAAGGACTGAGGGGTGAGGGGTTCTTCCTCATGAAGTTTCATACGAGCGCAGCCAGAGGCTGCGCTGACTTCTGTTCTCTCACTCCACCGGCCCGGCAAATCTGGTCACGTCCAGGGCTGGCCCGTTGGGGTAGCTGCCCAGGATGCGCAGGTTATGGCAGGTGTTTTCCAGGTCTTTCATCAGGGCCCCATACTCCTGCCGGCTCAGATCGCACTCCACGTCGGCGAAGAAGACGTACTGCCACTTCTCTCCCCGTAAGGGGCGGGATTCCAGCTTCTTCATGTTCACCCCTTCCCGGGCCAGGAGGTCGAGCACCCTGGCCAGGGCTCCCGGCTTGTCCGGCAGAGTGAACAGGAGCGAGGTCTTGTCCCTGTTCCCGCTGGGCGGTTCATGGGGGCCGATGACCAGGAACCTGGTCCAGTTTTCGGGCAGGTCCTCGATTGAGGTCGAGAGAACCTTGAGTCCGAGGCTGCGGGCCAGGGCTGGATGGGCGATAGCGGCTTCAGCCGGGTTGCCCCTGATCCGGGTTGCCCCGGCGGCAGTGGATTCCACAGGGATGACGGCCGCCTTGGGCAGGTTGTGCCTCAGCCAGGCTGTGCATTGCTGCAGGGCTTGGGGATGGGAGTAGACAACGGTGATCTCATCCAGGGTGTCTGCTTCGGAGAGCAGACTGTGGCTGATCTTGCAGAAAATTTCCGCCTGAATGAAGACGTCATAGTGCAGGAAGAGGTCCAGACTCTGGCCCACAGTCCCCTGGAGCGAGTTTTCCAGGGGGATGATTCCCAGATCTGCGCCCTGGCTTCTGACTTCCCGGAAGATGTCGTCAAGACCTGGGCTGGGTTGATACTCAGCCGAGTGCCCCAGGTAGTGCAAGCCGGCAAAATAGGAAAAAGTGCCCTCAGGGCCGAGATAGACCACTTTCTGGGGGCGTTGCAGGCTTCTTGAGGAAGACAGGATCTCCCGGTAAATGGCCCGCAGGTGATCCTCGGGCAGGGGACCGGGGTTGACCTCCACCAGCCGCTGCAGGACGTCCTTTTCCCGGAATGGCTTGAAAATGCTCTCCTGGGAGCATGATTTCAACCTGCCGACTTCAAAGCTGAGCCGGGCTCTCTGGTTGAGCAGGTTCACAAGCTGGTTATCGACCTGGTTGATGGCTTCCCGGGCTTGAACCATGTCCTTGACATGCAGAGAATCGAGTTTTTGGGGGTCGCTCATCTATTTTTCCTCGATCTGTTCAGCTATGCGCATGCCGAAATGCCGTCCGGCCTGATCCGTGTGGCACAGAACCTGGTCGCCTTCCTTGAGAGTGACCACACTGGCCGGTGTGCCGTCTGAACGGACCAGGCGGATGGTTTCAGCATTCTGGACAAAGATCCGGCCATGGACATCACCGATCCTGGCGGTGATGAGCAGGAGCGGGCGGACTTCGATCTTGATCCGGCCTACTGTGGCCAGCGTTGTCCGGCCGTTGGCATGCACAGTGAGTGCAGCATCCCCGGGCCCGAGCTCTTCCAGGTAGGAGGTCCTGTCGTCCGGGCCGATGACGTAGGCGTGGACTGCCCCGGCATTGATCCGGAATGGCCGGGCGGCCACATAGGGGTTGGCCTCTGTCTCTCCATGAACCAGGAAGGTGAAGCTGCTGGAATTGCCCACCAGAAGCCCCTGCCCGGTGGTGAGCATAGAGCAGGTGTCCACGCATACCCTATGCCCCAGTCCTGCAGGTCGAATGGCGGTCAAGGTGGCTTTTTCCAGTTTCAGTGTGCCTTGGGACATTTTGAAATCCTGGACGATCTGTTTGAGTTCGCTCTTGCCTTCCGGGTTGACGACCAGGAAATCCACGCCTCTTTCCAGAATCCCGGCCGCCAGTGCCGCCCGCTCCCTGGACTGGATCTCCAGACCCAGCCGGCCCTTGTTCTGGGCCAGGAGGTTCTCCACCGGGATGACCTCCCATCCCTGACCCAAAAGGACTGTTCGTCCCGACTTCAAGGCCTGGGCTGCCTGCTCCTGCTTGCCCCGGGAGTTCATGTCCATGATCATCCAGTCTTCCTCAGTGACGACAGTGGTCCGGCCCAGGGCCAGCACATCCTGGCTGGCTTTTTTTTCAGTCAGGATGCCGTCCACCCCGGATTCCAGCCCCAGAGTGACCAACTCCTTGTCAAAAGGCAGAGCTTTGAGAAAAATGTCCATGCTCATGGTGTGTGGTGTCCCGCGTCAGCCAGGCCTCTGGCAGGGCTGAATATTTGATTTGAACTGAAGAAATTTCCTTGCTTTTGAGCAGGGTGTGTCACCTTGGTGCTGCCAGTTTGATCAAAAAAGAAACAGATTGAAGCCGAAGAGAAGCGGTTTGTCCTTTCCCAGCAGCTGAGTTTCATACGAGCTTTGCCCCTGGCTGCGCTGACAGGTCGATGGTCGAGGGCAGAAAAGAGAGCTCCCTTTTCACGTCGTGTCGCTCAAGTCCCATGTCCAAGCTTAGTCCCGGCCTGCCAGGCTCAAGGCCTCTTCCACAGGAAGGTCCTCGTGCACGAGCTGGTGCAGGGCCCGGACGAGCTGGGCAGGATTGGCGTCCTGGAAAATGTTCCGCCCTACTGAGAGCCCGGCTCCTCCGGCTTCCAAAGAGTCGGAGACCATCTGGATCAGGTCCCTGCGGCTCTCCAGCTTGGGACCTCCGGCAATGACCACAGGAACGCAACAGGCCTCGACCACCCGGCTGAAGCTCTGGACATCTCCGGTGTAGTTGACCTTGATCACGTCGGCCCCCAGCTCTTCTCCAGCTCTGGCACAATGGGCCACAACGTCCGGGTCGAAGCTGTCCTTGATTTTCGGACCCCGGGCATAGACCATGGCCAGGACAGGCATCCCCCAGCTGGTGGCTGTGCTGGAGATTCGCCCCAGGTCCTTGAGCATCTCCCGTTCATGTTCGTCGCCCAGGTTGACGTGGACAGAAACAGCGTCGGCCCCGAGCTTGATCCCGTCTTCCACTGTTCCGACCAGGCATTTTGAGTTTGGAAACGGAGACAGGGAGGTGCTGGCCGAGAGGTGGACGATCAGTCCAATATCCCGCCCCTGTTCCCGATGGCCGCACCTGACCAGCCCTTTGTGCATCAGGACTGCATTGGCCCCTCCTTCCGTAACCTGATTCACGGTGTCCTTGAGGTCGGCCAAACCGAAGATCGGGCCCACAGTCACCCCGTGGTCCAGCGGGACAATGATCGTCCTGCCGGTGTTGCGGTTGAAGATTCGTTCCAGACGGATGGATTTGCCCAGATGCATGATCATCTCCTTGTGCGCCGGTTGGCCATGGAGCCGGAGGCCCAGGGATGCTGGAATAAAAAAAGGCCGCCGGCATGGAGCCTGCGGCCTTTGTTGTCCACCAACTGTACTTCAGTCAGGATGTACGTCTCCAACCACAGACCCCTTTCAGTCTGATCCACCAGTTTGAGCTCCAATAAGTGCAAAAAAGGGTCGTGCGGCGAGTCGATACGTTCATGAAGACATCCTTGCCTGTGATCAGGACCAAAGTCAAGAAAAACATGAAAATTGAGAAAAAGTCTGATCGATCGCTGTTTGCAGCGATCGATCAGACTTTTTCCAGGGATGATTTTTCCTTTCGGCTGAGGATCTTGCCCAGATCGAGGAGAATGAGCAGCCGGTCTTCCAGCTTGCCCACCCCTTTGATGTAGTCCGATTCGATCCCGGCGACAATGGGGGGCGGCGGCTCTACAGTGTCTTCAGGGATTCTGAGGACCTCGGAGACCTCGTCCACGATCAGGCCCACAGTGACGTTGTCGATCATGACCACAATGATCCGGGTTGATGCGCTGTGCTCGGCGCTTTCCAGGGCAAAGCGCTTGCGGAGGTCTATGATCGGGATCACCCGTCCCCGGAGGTTGATGACCCCTTCGACAAAAGCCGGGGCATTGGGGACATTGGTGATGTCCTGGAGACGAATGATTTCCTGGACCTGGAGAATGTCCACAGCGAATTCTTCGTCCCGAAGCTTGAAGGACACGAGCTGAAGCATGGTGTGCTGGGCGGTCTCTTTGTCCTGCATGAAATGAAATGTCCTTTGGTGAGCTGTCAGCGCAGCCTCTGGCATGAGCTTCGCACACACTTAACACAGAGGGAAAAGAGTCTTGAACCGCCAAGGCCGCAAAGCGCGCTAGGGCAGAGCGCCAAGAAGAGAGGGTTTTTCCCCGGCGGGTTGGACGCCGGGAAAAGGCTCTCACCCCGCCTATGCGGCGGGTGAAGAGATGGGTTTTCCATCATCCCGTCAGGGATGAGGCAAAGCGCTCTCTCTGCGGTCTACCCCGCAGAGATGCTCTTCCCCTGGCGTCCTTCGCGTCTTGAGCGACCAGCGGGAGCGGGCGGTTATAAAACTTTTTTGTCGACCCCACTGTCCTATTGTGTGAGTAAAGACCAGTCACCTGGCTGCGCAGCCAGGTCGAGGGTTGAACATTGGAAGAAGAAAAGATCCCCGAATATTGTCGAGCTGCTTCACAGGAAGGCCTTCTTTCTCGTGCCGCAGCCCGGTTGACCGAGTCACGAGAGAGCAGAGGATACTGTGTTTTGACCCTGAATGCAAGTTTCGGCTTGACTGGGGCTCAGGCATGCTTACTCTACTCAGAGTTGTTTTTTGAGGCTGAAGAGGGCATGTCCGGGTCAGGTCCGGTTTCGTGTGCTCTTGAAACCATACGTGTACCATATATCAAGGAGAGTGAACATGTCTGAGCAGCATAGAACGTGTCCGCATTGTCAGCAGGAGTTGACCAAGTGGCTGGCTCCTCCGGAAACGATGTGGGGGGAGATCCTGGTCTGCTTCAACAATGAATGTCCGTTCTTCATGAACTCTTCGGATGAGATCGAGAACAAGGGTGAGGCCAACCGGGCCATGGGTTGCCGGTATGCCGAAGATCCCGGCAACGGATATCAGTCTTTCAACCTTCTCGCGGTCTGCCCTTATTGAGCCTGATTTGCCTTGCAATGTCTTCTGTGATAGCAGATCCTCTCCACGCAGGATATCCCGGAAAGGTTTTCTTTTCTGGATGCAAAGAGGTAGAGGACGGATGAAACTGTCAGCGCAGCCTCTGGCTGCGCTGAATATTCGGGTTTGGACTGAAGAAGGATCCTCTCTTTTGCGTAGGTGTGTCACCTTGATACAGCCAGTTTGATCAGGGTAGAAACTTTGACGGTTGCTCCTCTGACAGCTCCCCTAGCTGCTCCCCTTTTCCAAGGGGAGCTGTCCGAAGGACTTTGGGGTAGGGGTGAAGGGTTCTTCCTCATAAAGTTTCATACGAGCGGGCCTGTCAGGACGAACAATCATCTGCAAATGGAATTTTCCATGGCCGAGGACCTTCTGACCATCAAGGAAATCGCCAAACGGCTCGATGTTCCCGAGTCGAATATCCGCTACTATCGCGATCGTTTTGAAGATTTCCTCCCCTCTCTTGGAGAGGGAAGGAAACGACGATACAAGCCTGAAGCCTTGGATGTCTTTCGCTTTATCGTTCAGGGCTACAAAAACGATCTGAACACCGAAGACATCACCCGCAGATTGTTGACTCGATTTCCCCGCAACCTGGAGCCGGAAGAGCACGGACAAGGCGGGGAATCCCACAGTCCCGCCCCTTCTCCTTTGCAGTTTCCGTCATCACTGCAGCAGTCTCTGCTGCAAAGCCAGGCCAGGACCCTTGAGCATGTGACCCGGGCCCTGATGCAGAAGCACGGCTTGGAAAAACAGTTTGACGACCTGAGCTCAGAACAGTCAAAGATCAAAAAAGGTCTGCTTCTGGTATGGAAAAAGTTCAAACAGGACCGTGGCTCCCAGGAAATGCTGAATGTGGGGCGGCAGGCCGGGACAGAGAAAGGGGACGCGGAGTTGCATCGCCTGAAGGAGCGATGCCGTGACCTGGAAGAACGGCAGAAAGATCTTGAGGAGCGATTCGATTCCCATGCTCATGAGGTGACAGACCTGCTGGAGAGGTGCTTTCATGCCCTTGAGCAGCTCCTGGAGAGACTGGAGCACATGGAGCAGTCTGGGCAACACGGATCAGGCCCTGATCAGGAAGGGACATTGTAACCAAATGCCAGAAGGGGCTGTTGCCATTTCAAGATGCGGCTGCAAAAGCTCGGACGCAGCCGCTAGAATTCAGAATCCAGCATTCAGAATTCAGAATAATCAAGAGGTTGTGACTTTCAGACCAACCAGAAAACTTGCCATCTGATTTTTTTCACCCGCTTCATGCGCCTGCAGGGCTTTTTATGCAGGCGCACCCGCTTCGACTCTCACACAAGTTTCGAAATATCGAATTGCTGCAAAGGCGACAATTCAATTTCGCATGTCCCAGCCGGTGAATGCTGCCAGGCTCTATGCCTTCTCTCGTGGCCGACAATCGATCTGCGAGTTGACCGGTGTTTTGATTCATAAGCGGTTGGATGAGGCATGAGGCTCAATGCGATCGGAAAGCATGAACATTGTTTTGTTCATTGCGTGTATATCACTGGATATCTATAATGCATCAGTATCCGAATGTTAAGAGCTGTTTGAAAGGATCGTATTTGCATTGCTCTTTTTCATGGTTGACATGAGTTGAGCTTGTGCTGTATACAATGCTTCCTGGAGCATTTTCAGGATATAAACATCAGGCATTGAAAGGCCAGCAACAGGTTGAGCAGAATATGGAACAAAGCAATCCCAAAGTAGTTGTCAAGGGGCTGTACAAGATTTTTGGCCCCAATCCTGAGCGGGCTTTTGAGCTCATCGAGCAGGGCAAGAACAAGGATGAAGTCTTCGAAGAGACCGGTTTGACCATAGGGGTCCAGAATGCCAGCTTCAACGTGAACGAGGGAGAGGTCTTCGTCATCATGGGCCTGTCCGGGTCCGGAAAGTCGACCATCGTCCGCATGCTGAACCGGTTGATCGAGCCCACAGCCGGTCAAGTCTTTCTTGAAGGCAAGGACGTGGCCACAATGAGCAAAGAAGAGCTCATCGATCTTCGGCGCAAGAAGATGAGCATGGTTTTCCAGTCCTTCGCCCTGATGCCGCACCTGACTGTCCTGGAGAACACGGCTTTCGGCCTGGAGGTGGCCGGCGTTGGAGAGAAGGAGTGGCGGAAGAGGGCCATGGACGCCCTGGATCAGGTTGGACTCAAGCCCCATGCCCACAGCTACCCCAAGGAGCTCTCCGGCGGCATGCAGCAGCGGGTCGGGCTGGCCAGAGGGCTGGCCGTGGACCCCACGATCATGCTCATGGACGAGGCCTTTTCCGCCCTTGATCCCCTGATCAGGACCGAGATGCAGGACGAGCTGCTCAAGCTCCAGCAGGAGAGCCAGCGGACTGTGGTCTTCATTTCTCACGATCTGGACGAGGCCATGCGCATCGGGGACCGCATCGCCATGATGGAAGGGGGGCGCATCGTTCAGGTGGGCACCCCGGAAGATATCCTCAAAGACCCGGCGGACGAGTATGTGCGGGCCTTTTTTCGAGGGGTGGACCCGACTCAGGTGCTCAAGGCCGGGGATGTTGCCAGGAACAACCAGGTGACCATTATCCGTCATCGGGGAGGCGGTCCCCGGACAGCCTTGGAAAGGCTCATGGATCAGGATCGCAGCTTCGGCTATATCCTGGATGCCGACCGCAGGCTTTTAGGGGTCGTGTCCATGGATTCCCTGCGCACAGCCATTGATCAGTCAGACGGCGACAGCAGCCAGGCCCTGCATAAGGCTTTTTTGGACCATGCGCAGAGCGTCTCCGCGGATACCCCCATGCAGGACATCTTGCCCGTGATCACCAGGATGGAGTGCCCCGTACCGGTGATTGATGCTCAAGGCATGTATACCGGGGCTATATCAAAAAATCGCTTTCTGAGAACCCTCAAACGCGAAGGATAAGGTGTCATGAATTTCGATATTCCTCTGGGACGAGGAGTTGAATCCTTTGTTGAGTTCCTGATGGACAACTTTACCTGGCTCTTTGATTTCATTTCCATGGTCGTCGGCTGGCTGGCGTCTTCCCTGGAGAGCCTGCTCATGGGCCTGCCCAGTTGGATCATGATCGGAGTTGTGCTTGTTCTTTCTCTCTGGAGACTGGGCGTGCGATACACCCTGGTCTTTTTGGCCTGCCTGGTCCTGCTGGTGGGGATGGATATGTGGGATTCGACCATGTCCACTCTGGCCCTGGTCCTGGCCTCCACAGTTGCCAGCCTGCTGGTGTCGATTCCCATGGGCATCTGGATGGCCAAGAGCGATACAGTGGAGGGCGTTGTTCGGCCTGTTCTCGATTTTATGCAAACCATGCCCCCCTTTGTGTACCTCATCCCGGCAGCCATGTTTTTCGGCCTGGGCAAAGTGCCCGGAGCAGTTGCGACCATTACCTTCTGCGCCCCACCGGCAGTGCGCTTGACCAACTTGGGAATCCGCCAGGTGCCGAAAGAGCTCAGAGAAGCGGGCATTGCCTTCGGTTGCACTGGAATGCAGATGCTGCGCAAGGTGGAGATCCCTCTGGCCCTGCCCTCGATCATGGCCGGGATCAATCAGAACATCATGATGGCCTTGTCCATGGTGGTCATAGCCTCCATGATCGGGGCCGGAGGATTGGGCAACGTGGTCTTGAGCGGCATTCAAAGGATGGATATCGGCCTTGGTTTTGAAGGCGGCCTGGGGGTCGTTGTTCTGGCCATCATCCTGGACCGCATCACCCAGTCATTTGGTCAAAGCCAGGGGCCAGGCTTGCGGGCTCGACTGAAAAAGCTCTGTGGGTCATCATAGATGCGGCTATAAAACTCGGATGCAGCTGCTGGAATCCAGATGCATGAGAGAGGCGAGTGTCGGCAGGGCAGCCCAGAGAAGGCCGGGGAATCAAGGGTCAAAATTTTTTTTTTGTTTCAAGAGGGAGACAGAGATCCCGGAGTGTTGTTCCGGACTGATCTTTGAAGCTCCAAACCAGAACAAAGGAGGAGAGCTATGCTCCGAAGTGTGAAGAGTGCGGTTGCAGGAATCGGTATTGTTGTTCTCATGGCTGTCTTTTTCGCTCCAACGGCCCAGGCTGCGGAATACGACAAGCCGATCAAAATCGGGTGGACTGCCTGGTCCGATGCCGAGGCGATCACAAAGATAGCCAGGCAGATCCTGGAAGAAAAGATGGGCTACGACGTTGAACTGGTCATGTCTGATATCGGAGTCCAATATCAGGGCCTCAAAGGCGGGGACATCGATATCATGCTCATGTCCTGGCTCCCGGTGACCCATCAGAACTATTGGAACAAGTATGCCAGCGATGTGGTCAATCTCGGTCCTCTGTATACCCGGGCCAAGCTGGGCTGGGTGGTACCTGACTATGTCCCTGAAGACAAGGTCGGCTCGATTGCTGATTTGACTGATCCTGAAGTGGCTGAAAAAATGGACAAGAGGGTCACTGGGATCGATCCTGGAGCTGGGCTGATGCAGGCTTCGGAAAAGGCTATGGACGTGTATGGCCTCTCCGATGCCGGATACCAGCTCCTGTCGTCCAGCGGCGCCGGAATGACCGCCGCTCTGGCCCGGGCGGTCAAAAAAGAGGACTGGATTGTCGTGACCGGGTGGAGTCCTCACTGGAAGTTTGCCAAGTGGGACTTGCGCTATATTGACGATCCCGAAGGGACCCTCGGTGGACGGGAGCGGATTCACGCCTTGGCCCGCAAGGGGTTCTATCAGGACGTGCCCTATGAGGTCTTTGAGTTTTTCACCCGGATGTTCGTGCCCCTGGATGAGCTCGAAGCGGTCATGCTGGAAGCCAACGAGAGTTCCTATGAAGAAGCAGTTAACAACTATATTGAAGACAATCCCAAACGGGTCCAGTACTGGATGACTGGAGAGTTCAACTAAGCAGAGAACAGAGCTTTCTTGATCTCTTTGCAGCTTGAATCCGCTACGAGAAAAAGCCTGCTTCGGTCTGACCGAAGCAGGCTTTTTCATGACAGAGAGTCGCGGGATCATTTTTCCAGGTTGACATGAAGATTTTTAATGAGATAAGGTCTTTTACTTATGGATTTTTGAAGTCCAAAAGATTGAGACTGTAAACCCCAAAACAGGTCAGGGTTCATATGGAAGAAGGAAATCAAAAAGTCGTTGTCGAGGGGCTGTACAAGATCTTCGGCCCGGATCCGGACAGGGCCTTTGCCCTCATCGACCAGGGCAAGAGCAAGGATGAGGTCTTTGAAGAGACCGGACTGACCATCGGGGTCCAGAACGCCAGCTTCAGCGTGAACGAGGGTGAGATCTTCGTCATCATGGGCCTCTCCGGATCCGGCAAGTCGACCATCGTCCGAATGCTGAACCGGTTGATCGAACCCACGGCCGGCCATGTCTATCTTGAAGGCAAGGACGTGGCCAAGATGAGCACCGATGAGCTCATTGACATTCGGCGCAAGAAGATGAGCATGGTCTTCCAGTCCTTTGCCCTCATGCCCCACATGACCGTGCTCAAGAACGCGGCCTTCGGGCTTGAAATTGCCGGGATCGACGAAAAGGAACGGGAAAAAAGGGCCATGGACGCCCTGGATCAGGTCGGGCTCAAACCCTATGCCCACAGCTACCCCAAGGAGCTCTCCGGAGGCATGCAGCAGCGGGTCGGGCTGGCCCGGGGGCTGGCCGTGGACCCCACGATCATGCTCATGGACGAGGCCTTTTCCGCCCTGGACCCCTTGATCAGGACCGAGATGCAGGACGAGCTGCTCAAGCTCCAGCAGGAGAGTCAGCGGACCGTGGTCTTCATCTCCCACGACCTGGACGAGGCCATGCGCATCGGGGATCGCATCGCCATGATGGAAGGGGGGCGGATCGTCCAGGTGGGCACCCCGGAGGATATCCTCAAGAACCCTGCCGACGACTATGTGCGGGCCTTTTTCCGCGGGGTCGACCCGACCCATGTCCTCAGCGCCAAAGAGGTAGCCAGGGACATCTACCCGACCATTATCAGACACAGAGGCGAAGGGCTGCGCTCAGCCCTGGAAAGGATCCTGGAAGAGGACCGGGCTTTCGCCTATGTCCTGGACCAGCAGGGAGTTTTTCAGGGCGTGGTTTCTGTGGACTCGGTCAAGAACGCTCTGGACAAAGAAGCCGCCAGCCTGGAAGCGGCCTTTCTGGAGGATGTGTCCACAGTCACAGGCGACAGCACCCTCCAGGGGGTCCTGCCGATCATCACCAAAGCCGACTGGGCTGTGCCTGTGGTGGATGCGGACAACAAGTACCTGGGGGCCATTTCCCGGAACCGTTTTCTGCGGACCTTGGACCGGCATACCGAGACGGAGAACGATTCCAATGGTTAGCAGGTCAGCTCCGCACCACCTGAGTGCGGCCAGGAAGCTGAATGTGGCACACAAGCAGTCATGGAGGTCATGAGCATGGCGAATATTCTAGGCTTTGGCGATTTTTTCATTCCCCTGGACGATTGGATAGAGGTTCTGGTGGACTGGCTGGTAGCCAATTTCCGGCCCCAGTTCCAACTCATCAAATGGCCTGTGGATCAGACCCTGACCGGGATCGACTCGTTTCTGAACTGGGTGCCCCCGGTCGTGATCATTGTTTTTGTAGCCGCCCTGGGCTGGCGCGTGGCCGGCAAGGGGGTAGGCATCTTCAGCGCCATCACCCTGCTTCTGATCGGATACATCGGCCTGTGGGGCGACACCATGACCACCCTGGCCATGGTCTTGTCCTCGGTGATCTTTTGCACTGTGGTCGGGGTCCCCTTGGGGATCATCGCCTCCCGCAGCGATAAGTTCGGATCCTTTCTGCGCCCCATCCTGGACACCATGCAGACCACCCCGGCCTTTGTCTATCTGGTCCCGGTGGTCATGCTCTTCTCCATCGGGACTGTGGCTGGAGTCATCGCGACCATCGTCTTCTCCATGCCCCCGATCATCCGCTTGACCAATCTGGGGATCCGGCAGGTCCACCCAGAGCTGATCGAGGCCTCTCTGGCCTTTGGGTCCACGCCCTGGCAGGTGCTGACCAAGGTCCAGATTCCCCTGGCCCTGCCGACGATCATGGCCGGGCTGAACCAGACCATCATGCTCTCGCTGTCCATGGTGGTCATTGCCGCCCTGATCGGTGCCGGCGGGCTCGGGGTCCCGGTCTTCCAGGGACTGAACAGCCTGCAGGTCGGCCTGGCCGGGATCGGCGGCCTGAGCATCGTGCTCATGGCCATGGTCCTGGACCGAATCACCCAGGCCCTGGGCACCATGGGCAAGAAGTGACGCGATTGATGGACCCGACTGCTTGCAGCACGTTAGCGTTCATGGTCTTCCGTTTCATATCAGGACGGATCCATGCGTGATATCATGGCAGGTTCAGGAGGACCCGTGTCGTTGGTCCCTGCCTGCCCCATGAACAAACCAAGGAGGTACACATGCAATTGAGAAAAAGAGGCATCAGTCTGATTGTGGCAGGTTTTTTGATCTTCTTCATGGCCGCCGGCAGCAGCCTCATGGCTGAAGATCTGCCGGGCAAAGGTAAAACCGTGACCCCGGCCCGGGCCACATGGACGACTGGCTATTTTCTCGAAGCCCTCTACAGCCGGGCCCTTGAGGATCTCGGCTACACAGTGAAAAAGCCCAAGGACCTGAGCACGCCCATCTTTTACAAGTCCCTGACCATGGGGGACGTGGACTACTGGCCCAACGGCTGGTTCCCCCTGCACAACAGCCAACTGCCTGCGAACTTTGATGAAAAATGTGAAATCGCCGGCACTGTGGTCGAGGCCGGGGCTATTCAGGGTTATCTGGTGTCCAAGGAACACGTTGAGAAGTACGACATCAAGTCCCTGGACGACTTCAAGCGCCCGGAAGTGAAAAAGGCCTTTGACGCCAACGGCGACGGCAAGGCCGATCTGGTGGCCTGCCCGCCTGGATGGGGCTGTGAAAAAAGGATTGCTGAGGACTTTGAAGCCTACGACCTGGAAGAGCACATCAACCCGATCAAGGCCGGTTACTCAGCCAGCATGGCCGACGCCCTGGCCAGGTACAACGAAGGCCAGCCCATCTTCTTCTACACCTGGACCCCGAACTGGACCATCTACAAGCTCAAGCCCGGCAAGGACGTGATGTGGATCAACGTTCCTTTTGAGCGCGAAGGCGAAGAGACTGTGGCTGAAGGCGTGACCGGGGCGGTGACCGATCCGATCACCATGGGCTTTGTGCCCAACGACATCGCTGTGGCCGCGAACAAGCAGTTCCTGGAAGAGAACCCTGCAGTCAAGAGGCTCTTTGCCCTGATGTCCGTGCCGTTGCCCGACATCGCCGCCCAGAACAACAAGATGTTCGGCGGTGAGGACAACCAGCGGGATATCGAACGTCATGCCACGGAATGGATCGAAGCCAACAAGAAAAAGTACGAGATGTGGCTGGAAGCAGCCAAGGACGCAGTCAAGTAGTCCGATTGGAGGGCGTCCTTCCGTTGTGAGTCATGAAAGCGCCCGGTCTGTAAAGGCCGGGCGTTTTTGGGTTTTTCAGCCGTTTCTTCATCCCTGTGGATGAACTCCAGACCGTTTTGCACCAGGTCAAGCAGACCTCGTACACTGAGGCTGTGGAGTCCTACATCCAAACCCACCCCAAAAGAGTGCATTACTGGCTGACCGGAGAGATCGACTGAAAAGGTCAGTTGATGGGTTCTTCCTCATGAAGTTTCATACAGATCATACCGCGCTGTCATAAACTTTGGCAGCGGCGTTCATGGCCCCGGGAGCAACCTTGACCCCCTGGGAGGCCAGGGTCGTGTCCAGGGCCGAGAGGAACAAAAGCACGTTCCGCTCACAGGCGGCGTGGCCCATGAGCCCGACCCTCCAGACTTTCCCGGCGAAATCCCCCAGTCCGCCTCCGATTTCAATGTCGTATTTTTTGAGCAGGGCGGTTCGCACCTGGGCATCGTCGGCCCCTTCGGGGATTTTGACCGCATTGAGCATGGGCAGCCGTTCGGCTTGAGGCACGACCATGGACAGTCCCATGGCCTCAACCCCGGCCACCAGGGCCCTATGGTTGATGGCGTGCCTGCGCCATCTGGCCTCCAGACCCTCTTCGGCTATCAGGCGCAGGGCCTCGCGCAGGCCGTAGATCATGTTGATCGGGGCGGTATGGTGGTACTTCCGGTCCGAGCCCCAGTAGTTGCCGACCATGTTCATATCCAGATACCAACTGGAGACCGGGTGTTGCCTGTTCTTGATGACCTCCACCGCCTTTGGGCCGAAGGTGACCGGAGAGAGACCCGGGGGACAGGACAGGCACTTCTGGGTCCCGCTGTAGGCGGCGTCGATCCCGGTCTGGTCCACGTTGACCTCCATGCCGCCCAGGGAGGTGACCATGTCCACCAGGAACAGGGCGTTCTTGTCTTTGGCCACAGCGCTGAGGGCCTTGAGGTCAGAGCAGGCCCCGGTCGAGGTCTCGGCATGGACCACAGCCAGGAGCTTGGGCTGCACGTTCTTCAGCGCCTCTTTGACCCCTTCCGGGTCAACGGCCCGGCCCCAGGGAGAGTCGATGCGGATCACCTCGGCTCCGAGCCTGGATGCCAGGTCGCACATCCGCAGGCCGAACACGCCGTTGACGCAGATGGCCACCTGATCTCCAGGCTCCACCAGGTTGACGAAGGTGGCTTCCATACCGGCCGAGCCGGTTCCCGAGACCGGGATGGTCATGGCGTTGTCGGTCTGCATCAGGTGCCGCAAAAGCTCCTGGGTCTCATTCATGATGGCCAGGAATGCTGGATCCAGATGACCGATGCATGGAGCGGACATGGCCTGGAGAACACGGGCGGGGACATCGCTCGGGCCCGGGCCCATGAGGACGCGTTTGCCTGGATCGATATCCCGGTAGCTGGAAGGATCAAATGGCATGAAGGGCCTCCTGTGATGATGATGCGCCTGCAGGAGTCAGAAGGGCAGATGCAGGCGCAGATGACAGATGTCAGCGCAGCCTCTGGCTGCGCTGAATATTTGGGTTTGAACTGAAGAAGGAATCTTTCTTTTGCGCAGGGTGTTTTAACTTGATACAGCCAGTTTGATCAGGAAAGAAACTTTCTGGGCTGCTCCCGATTCTTTCCCAATTGATCTGCAACAATTTGCTTCGTGTGCAAGGACATGCACGCAACGCTTGGGACTGTCGCGATCGATTATGGACCATAGACAGAGCCCTGGCTGCTGTCAAATCTAAAGCCCCGGCATGTCAGGGCATGCCGGGGCTGTAAAAATTGAAGCATGCTTCAGGCTTCAATTTTTGTCGAAGTACTCCTTGGTGATCCTGAAGATGACCGGGCTCAGGACCAGGAGGGCGATGAGGTTGGGCACGATCATCAGCCCGTTCATCATGTCCGAGAAGGTCCAGACAAAGTCCAGCTTGACCACGGCCCCGATGAAGATGACCACCACATACAGGAGTCGATATGGGGTGACCCCTTTGAGCCCGAAGAGGTACTCGAAGCTGACCTGTCCGTAGTAGCACCAGGCCAGCATGGTGGAAAAGGCGAAGATGATCAGCCCGAAGCCGACCACGAAGTCGCCCAGCCCGGGCAGCCCGAGGTTGAAGGCCATCTGGGAGAGCTCGGCCCCGGTCTCCCCGCTCTGCCAGGCCCCGGTCATGATGATCAGCAGGGCGGTCAGGGTGCAGACACAGATGGTGTCGATGAAGGGGCTCAGCCCGGCCACGATGCCCTGCCGGACCGGATCTTGAGTCCGGGTGGCGGCGTGGGCGATGGGCGCGCTGCCCAGGCCGGCCTCATTGGAGAACACGCCCCTGGCCACGCCGAAGCGCATGGCCTGGGCCACAGCTGAACCGGCGAACCCGCCTGCTGCGGCTGTGCCGGTGAAGGCATCGGAAAAGATGAGCCCAAAGGCCATGCCCAGCTTGTCGATGTTGGCGATGATGATGATCAGGGCCCCAACCACATAGACGATGGCCATGAAGGGGACCAGCTTTTCCGTGACCCGGGCGATTCGCTTGATGCCCCCGATGACCACGGCAAAGGTCAGCCCGGCCAGGACCAGGCCGGAAACCCAGTACGGGATGGAAAAGGCCCGTTCAACAGCCCGGGCCACGGAGTTGGACTGGACCATGTTCCCGATCCCGAAGGCAGCCACAGCTGCAAACAGGGCAAAGAGAAAACCCAGCCACTTCCAGTTCTGGCCCATGCCGTTCTTGATATAGTACATGGGACCGCCGACAAAGGAACCGTCGGGCATGGTCTCGCGATAGCGGACAGCCAGGACGGCTTCGCCGTATTTGGTGGCCATGCCGAACAGGGCGGTGACCCACATCCAGAATACGGCCCCTGGTCCGCCCAGAAAGATGGCTGTAGCCACACCGGCGATGTTTCCGGTTCCTATGGTGGCCGAGAGGGCGGTCATCAGGGCCTGGAACGGGGTGATCTCCCCCTCGCCCTTTTGTTCGGCCTTTTTGCGGCCCTGCATGAGCAATTTGAAGGCATACCCGAGCTTGGACACTGTCTTCCACTTAACGCCAAAGGTCAGGTAGATGCCTGTGCCGACCAGGAGGATCAGCATGTAGGGGCCCCACACGAATCCGCTGATAGTGTCGATGATGTTGAAGAGTACGTCCATTACCTCCTCCTTGTTAGGGGTTCCAACAGAGAGTGCTCCAAGCCGGTTCCGCTTTTTTCAGAGATAGATGCGGGGTACCCGGGCCATGACAGTGGCCACGGTTTCGTAGTTGATGGTCCAGCAGAGATCGGCGACCTCCTCCACCGGGAGGTCTTTATCGCCCTGGCGGCCATAGATGACCACTTCGTCACCCGATTGGACCCCGTCAATGTGCCCCACGTCGAGCATGGTCTGATCCATGCAGACCCTGCCGGCTATGGGGGCCCGCCTGCCCCGGACCAGCATGTCCCCCCGGGACGAGAGGACTCGGGAGAAGCCGTCAGCGTATCCCACTGGAATCGTGGCAATTGCGGTTTTGCCCTGAGTTGCGAAGGTTGATCCATAACTGATTTTAAAACCTGAAGCAACACTCTTGAGCTGGGTAATTCTGGATTTCAGGCTCAGAACCGATTTGAGTCCGACCCTGGTCATGTCCACATCTGGTGACGGGTACAGCCCGTAGAGCATGAGGCCGGGCCTGACCATGTCCAGGTGGGATTGGGGCAGGTCGATGACGGCGGCACTGTTGGCGGCATGACGGATGGGGAACTCCACTCCCTCTTTGCTCAGGGCCTGGAGAAGCTCCAGGAAACAGTCCAGCTGGCCAAGGGCGTGAGTCTTGTCGCTGCTGTCCGCCTGGGCGAAGTGGGTGTAGACGCCCTCAAAGCTGAGATTGTCAAGGGCAGCAATCGCCTTGGCCTCTCCAACAACCTGAGGCCTGAACAGATCCCCTGAACCTGGTTCGGGTACGGCCACCAGGCCGAGCCTGCCCATCCCTGTGTCGATTTTCAGATGCACATCAAGGCTGGCCCCCAGGGAGCCGGCCGCTCTGGACAGGGTTTGAGCGTAGTCAAAGTCGTACACAGTCTGGGTCAGTCCGTGTTCGGCCAGGATCTGGACACTGTCCGGGGAGGTGTGCCCGAAGATGAGGATCGGCGGTGTCAGGCCGGCCTGACGGAGGGCGACCGCTTCCTGAAGGCGGGCAACGCCGAGCCTGTCAGCCCCGTGGTCCAGGGCGGTCCGGGCCGCTTCGACTGCCCCATGGCCGTAGCCGTCCGCTTTGACCACGGCCATGAAGCGGGTCTGCGGTCCCAGGCTCTTTTTGACCTCCCGGCAGTTGTGCGCCAGTGCGGAAAGGTCGATTTCAGCCCAGAGGGGCGGATTCTTATCCAGCATTGGGAATGCGCCTGTCACGTCAAGAGCCTGGTATGAAACTCAGCTGCAGGGAAAGGCCAAACCGCTTCTCTTCGGCTTCAATCAGTTTCTTTCCTGATCAAACTGGCTGTATCAAGGTGACTCACCCTGCTCAAAAGTGAGGTTCCTTCTTCAGTCCAAACCCAAATGTTCAGCGCAGCCAAAGACTGCGCTGACTAGAGCACTTCTTCCGGCAGCTTGCAGACGTCCTGCAGGCCGAAGGCCTCTCCGACCGGGGTGCAGGTCAGGGTGCCCTTGTAGGTGTTCAGGCCGCGGCAGAGGACCTGGTTGTCCTTGCAGGCCTGCTCCACGCCTTTTCCGGCCAGCTGCAGGCCGAAATTGATGGTGGCGTGATTGAGAGCGAATGTCGAGGTCCTGGCAAAGGCACCGGGCATGTTGGCCACACAGTAGTGGACCACGTCGTCGATGATGTAGGTGGGGTCACTGTGGGTTGTCGGCTTGGAGGTTTCAAAGCAACCGCCCTGATCAATGGCCACGTCAACCAGCACAGCCCCGGGCTTCATCATTTTCAGATGCTCCCTGGTGACCAGCTTCGGGGCTTTGGCCCCGGGAACCAGGATCGCGCCAATGATGATGTCTGACTGCTGCATGGTCGCTTCCAGGTTGTGGCTGTTGCTGAACTGGGTGAAGACGTTGACCGGAAGGATGTTCCCCAGGTGTTCCAGGGTACCGACATTGATGTCCAGAATGGTCACCTTGCATCCGAATCCCGCCGCAGTCTTGGCTGCATTGCTGCCGACAACGCCGCCGCCGATGATCATGACGTTGGCCGGGAGCACCCCGGGAACTCCGGTGGGCAGAAGACCCCGCCCTCCGAAGGGCTTGCCCATATAGAAGGCACCCATGAGCGGGGCCATCCGTCCGGCAACCTCACTCATGGGTTTGAGCAGCGGCAGACTGCCGTTGTCTTCCTGGACGGTCTCATAGGCCACGGCAATGATTTCCCGTTCCAGGCAGGCCTTGGTCAGCTTTTGATCAGCAGCCAGATGGAAGTACGTGTACAGGATCTGGCCGGGACGCATGAGCGTGTATTCGTCAGGCAGAGGTTCTTTGACCTTGACGATCATCTCTGCGGCGTCCCAGACCTCCTGGGCATTGTCGATGAGATGGGCTCCGACCTCTGAATATTCTGCGTCCCCGATGCCGGAGCCTACGCCTGCTCCTTTCTGGATCAGAACGCTGTGCCCGGCTTCAATGTAGGCCCTGGATGCAGCAGGAGTCAGGCCGACTCGAAACTCGTTGTTCTTGATTTCGGTTGGACATCCAATTTTCATCTCCGTTCTCCTTTGTTGTTGATGGGAGTGGCTGCCTGATCAGGCAGCCAAGTTTCACGATGTGAACTGAATGTTGACATGGAGCTCGTCTCCCAGGGCGCGGACAGCCCTTTTGAAGGCATCAAAGGACAGGTTCTCCGGGAGTTCCACATCCAGATCGACGCTGTACAAAGCTGTCCCGCTCTGGGGGACATGAGAGCGCTTGGAGTTCAGGTACAGGATGTTGATGCCGTTTTGGGCCAGATGCTGGCTGACCCGGTAGACGATTCCGGTCTGATCGATCCCCTCGACGCGCAGCTTGACTCTGGGCAGAGCAGGCTGTTCTTTCCGCGGGCTTTCCTGAAGGGGACGGAAAAAGGCAGTGATGGACTTTTCCCTCTCCAGCCTGCGGCAGTCGTTCATGAGCTTCTGTTCAAGAGTTGGATCCTGGGAGGAGAAGAGGAAAATGACTGCAAATTCGTCGGAGAGCCTGGTCATGTTGGCATCTTCAAGATTGCATTCATGCCGGTACATGATCTCGGTCACATCTGCGACGATCCCAACCCGATCCTGACCAAAGGCGGTCATGATGTAGCGTTGACTCATAACAACCCTCCCATGGAGTGTGTTCATGCGTGATGTGGAGATCTCACATTCAGTGGCTCATTGGGTGGTAACCCCATTGCTCTGGTGCTGTCAAATTTTCCCCTGCAGAAAGAGTGAATGGGCCTTGTAGGAGCTGCGCACAAAAGGTCCGCTGGCCACGACCTGGAATCCGATGTCCAGGGCGATCGTCCGCCAGGTCTCAAACTCTTCAGGGCTCACGTAGCGCTGGACCGGAAGGTGATCTTTGGTCGGCTGCAGGTACTGCCCCAGGGTCAGGATTCGGCAGCCGGAATGCACACAGTCTCTCAGGGTCTGGCGAATCTCCTGATCCGTTTCCCCCAGTCCGAGCATGAGTCCGGTTTTTGTGGGAATGTCCGGACAGAGCTCATGGGCCTTGTGCAGCAAGGCAAGGGAGCGTTGATAATCTGCTCCCGGCCTGGCCCGGGTATAGAGGCGGGGAACGGTCTCCAGATTGTGGTTGAAGACCTCTGGCCGGGCCTGGAGGACAGTGCGCAGACTCTCCGGATTGCCTACAAAATCCGGGACCAGGACCTCGACCATGGCACCGGGGTTGAAGGACCGGATCCGGGCTATGGTCTCGGAAAAGCATGAAGCCCCCCCATCAGGGAGATCATCCCTGGTCACCGAGGTGATCACGGCAAAGCGGAGTCCCAGGGACCGGACAGCCCGAGCCACCTTGAGGGGCTCTTCAGGGTCCAGCGGTCCTGAAGGGTGGTGCTCTACAGCACAGAAACGGCAGTTCCTGGTACAGGCAGGGCCCATGATCAGGAAGGTTGCGGTCTGCCTGGCAAAGCATTCCCATTGGTTCGGGCACTTGGCTTCCTGACACACGGTGTGCAGACCCTGTTCACTGATCAGGGTGCTGACCCTGCCGAAGGCTGGAGAGTTTGGCAGGCTTCGTTTCAGCCAGGCCGGTTTTCGGGCCGGACGTTTGGAGCGTGTCTGCTCGCTCATGGGTGTCTCCAATGCCGGCTTTGCCCGAGGCAAAGCCGGCATGTATTGGGTTGAAAGCATACAAGGTGCGGCTGCAAAAACTCAAGATGCAGCCGCGGAAGCCAGAATACAGAATACAGAATTCAGAAACCAGAATAATCAAAGCGTTATATGCATCAATTGACTTCGAGACACCGCTGCTTTGACTTTTTGCACTGGTGTCTTGAAAGAGATCTGCAGGTTTGATCAAAGGAGAAACTGATTTTTCAAGCAGCTTGAGATCATGGTGCCCAGCTCATGCCGGGATGTCCTGCACAGTCGCCGTGCTCAGGCGTCTGTGAAAATGGCTCTGGAAATGAGACTTGAGGTTGTGTCTGGCCAGGTCCAGGTCGATTGGCCCCTTTGATTCCCGGGCCAGAGAGGTCATGGACACGCCGTTCAGGCCGCAGGGGTTGATCCAGGTGAAAGGGGTCAGGTCTGAGGTCGCGTTCAGGGCCAGGCCGTGAAAGGTGATCCCCCGCCGCAGGGCCAGTCCGAGGCTGCCCAGCTTTCGGCTGCCGACCCAGACCCCTCGACCGGTCCGGCTTCGCTCGGCCTGGACCCCGAAATCAGCTGCGGTGCTGATCATGATCGCCTCCAGCCCGAAAACCAGTTCGGTCATTCCGATCCCGGCCTTTCTCAGATCGATGACTGGGTAGGCTATGATCTGTCCCGGTCCGTGATAGGTGATGTCGCCGCCGCGTTCGATGCGGACCGCATCTATGGATCGATCCTGCAGGAACCCGGGGCTGACCAGGAGATTGTCCAGACTGCCGCTCCGGCCCAGGGTGAAGACTGGAGGATGTTCCAGGACAAGCAGGACGTCCTGGGCCAGCTCGCCGCTCTTGCGCCGGTCCACGAGAGCTCGCTGCAGCTCCAGGGCCGAGTTGTAGTCAAGGCTCTCAAACTCCAGGAGCAGACAGTCCCTGGGCGGAGTCTCTGCGATTTTCCGGTGGGGTGCGCTGTTCATCATGGCTGGAGGTTCACATATCGAGCACAGCTCATATCCAGATGCTGAGAATTCAGGAGCCGGAAATCAGAAGTCAGCTTTGCCTCCGTCAAATCTGACCTATTTTTTGCCCCAAAGCGGGCAAAAAAGGAGAAATTTGCCGGATTGATCAAGGATGAAACGTGTTGTGGGGATGCCGGAATTCCCAAAAGGGCGACTGCCAGTCGCCCCTACGAGTTGTTCGATGCCCCCCTATGTAAAAATCAACACCGTGCTTGCGTGATGGTTTGTAGGGGCGACCGGCGGTCGCCCTTTATGGCCAGGCTGGGGCCTGGCGGTCCCGAACGGCTAAGCCAACGACCGGGGTTGGATCTAGTTTCATACGAGCGCAGCCTCTGGCTGCGCTGAATATTTGGGTTTGAACTGAAGAAAGAGCCTTATTTGTGATCATAATGTGTTACCTTGATGCAGCCAGTTTGATCAGGGCAGAAACTTTCGAGGATGCTCCTCTTACTGCTCCCCTAACTGCTCCCCTTTTCCAAGGGGAGCTGTCCGAAGGACTGAGGGGTAAGGAGAGCTGCCCGCAGGGCTGAGGGGTTCTTTCTTCTGAAGTTTCATACGGGGAGTGGCAGGGCTGTCCTCTGCCCTCTGCATCTCCCCAGGGCCGGCCGTTTGGAAAACGGCGGCCTACCCGGAATTCAGCTCCTTCCCCAGTAGGGCGGCCTTGTCCCTAAGGCCAGCCCAGACAGACTGCACAAAACTCCACCAGTCGCTGCTCTTGGCCCCAAAACCTACCAAATATCAACAATCCAGGCAGTTGTACTCATTGCATTTCTTCTGTTCTCTGACCTCTGCCTTCTGACCTCTATCCCCTGTCCTCTGCCCTCTGCATCTCCTGACTCCAGGATTTTGTCATCACTAAAGGGTTCGTGTTGCTTGAGTCGTGGATTGACAACCATGGCCCACCATGTCTTCAATTACCCCGTCAGGCAGGGATGCCTGGCGGCTGCAGTCTCGTCCATCCGGCTGACTTTGGTCCTGACAGGCGCGGCATGGAGCAGCTCCGGCTGCTCCCTGGCCTCGACAGCGATCCTTTTCAAGGCCTGGACCAGGCGGTCAAGGTCCTCTTTGCATTCGCTCTCCGTAGGTTCGACCATCATGGCCCCGTGGACCACCAGGGGAAAGTAGATGGTCGGGGGATGGAAGCCGTAGTCGATGAGCCTCTTGGCGATGTCCAGGGTCCCGACCTTGTAGGCTTCCTGGGCCTTGTCCGAGAAGACGCATTCGTGCATGCAGGGCCGATCAAAGGGCAGGTCCAGGACGCTCTTCAAGTGCTCTTTGAGGTAGTTGGCATTGAGGACCGCGAGCTGGCTGGCCCTCTTCAGCAGGGGGCCCATGCTCAGGATGTAGGAATAGGCCTTGATCATGACCCCGAAGTTGCCGAAGAAGGAGTGCAGCTTGCCGATGCTCTGGGGAAAGTCCATGGACAGGCGGTACAGGCCGTTCGCCTGGACAATCCTGGGCACGGGCAGAAATGGCTCCAACTCTTTGGTCACGCATACCGGACCGGAACCTGGGCCTCCCCCGCCGTGGGGCGTGGAAAACGTCTTGTGCAGGTTGAGGTGCAGGACATCCACCCCGATGGCTTTCATGTCCACGATGCCCATCATGGCGTTCATGTTCGCCCCGTCGCAATAGACCAGACCGCCCTTGGCATGCACAACGTCGGAGATGGCCCTGATGTTCTCCTCAAACAGCCCCAGGGTGTTGGGGTTGGTGACCATGATCCCGGCAGTGTCCTCGTCCATGAGCTCGGCTACGGTCTCAGCCGAGAGCACTCCATGGTCATTGGACTTGACCGGAATGGACTGAAAGCCGCACATGGAGGCTGTGGCCGGGTTGGTTCCATGGGCTGTGTCCGGAATCAGGATCTTGGTCCTGTTGGATCCGGACTGGGTGTGATAGGCATAGAAGACGCGCATGCCGGCGTACTCCCCGTGGGCTCCGGCCGCAGGCTGCAGAGTGACCGCGTCCAGGCCGGTGACTTCGGCCAGAAACCTTTCCAGTTCGTGCATGAGCTGCAAGGCTCCCTGGACCGACTCGTCCGGGGCCAGGGGGTGGGCTTTGGCGAATCCAGGGAGGGCAGCCAGCTTTTCATTGATTTTGGGGTTGTATTTCATGGTGCACGAGCCCAGGGGGTAGGTCCCGGTGTCCACCCCGAAGTTCCACTGGGAGAGCCTGGTGTAGTGGCGGACAACATCGATTTCGCTCAGGTCAGGAAGGTCTGGATCTGCGGCTTGAGTGCCTTCGGGCATGGGGGCAGAGGGGACGTCCTGCTGAGGCAAAGAGAGGCCGGTCCGGCCTTTGGCGCCTTTTTCCCAGAGCAGGGGCTCGTTCATGGTCAAGCCTGAAGCGCCGGGTGTGGTCTGTTCGGTCATGATGTGGCCTCCTTGATCAGACGGTCCAGGTCGGCCCTGGATTTGGTTTCAGTCACGCAGACCAGAAAATGGTCGGCCAGCTCTGGATAGAACTCTGAGAGCTCCAGGCCGGGAAAGATGTTTTTGTCTTTGAGCCTGGATGTCACTTCGGCCGCGTTTCCCGGAAAGCGGACCACGAACTCATTAAAGGTCGGGCTGGAAAAAGGTATGGAGCATCCTTTGTCCGCGAGACCGGATTTCAAATACTCGGCCTTGTCCCGGTTCAGGCCCGCCAGGTGCTTGATGCCGGTTCTGCCCAGGGAGGCCAGGTACATGGCGGCCATGGTTGCGCAGAGCCCCTGATTGGAGCAGATGTTCGAGGTGGCTTTTTCCCTGCGGATGTGCTGTTCCCTGGTGGCCAGGGTGAGCACGAAACCGCGCTGGCCCTTTCTGTCCGTGGTCTGCCCCACCAGTCTGCCCGGCATGTTCCGGACCAGTTTCTGGGTGGCGCAAAAGATCCCCAGACCAGGTCCCCCGAAGGACTGCGGGATTCCCAGGCTTTGGCCTTCGCCGCAGGCGATGTCCGCCCCCTGGCTGCCGGGACTGGGGAAAAGACCATAGCTCAGGGGCTCGCTGAAGGAGGTGATCAGCAGCGCATCCAGGTCGTGGGCGATGTCCGCCCCTTGGGCCAGGTCTTCGATACAGCCGAAGAAGTTGGGCGACTGCAGGGCAACAGCAGCCAGGTCGTCGAGCCCCTGGACCGGACTGAGGTCGGTTCGGCCGTTCTCCAGGTAGGGAAGCTCCACGATGCGGAAGTCAGTGGGGGCGAAATAGGTGGCGATGACTCTGCGGTACAAGGGGTGCACCGCAGTGGAGACAGCCACAGTCCTTTTTTTCCTCTTGGCCCGCAGGGACATGAACAGGGCTTCAGCCAGGGCGGACGCCCCGTCATACATGGAGGCGTTGGAGACATCCATGCCCAGGAGTCTGGAGACCAGGGTCTGGTATTCAAAGATGGCCTGAAGCGTGCCCTGGCTGATTTCCGGCTGGTAGGGGGTGTAGGCGGTGCAGAACTCGGAGCGGCTGACCAGGTACTGGGTTGAAGACGGAATGTGGTGCTCGTAGCTCCCGGCTCCGAGATAGGATCTGGTTGTCGAGGGGTTGGGCATTGTGTCTGTCAGTCCTGTCAGATGGGCCTCGAGCTCCCATTCGGTCATCGGATCCGGAAGGTTCAGCTCCTGCTTCCGCCGGCAGTCATCGGGAATGGTGGGGAAGAGATCATCCAGACCCTCAGCACCGACGACTTCGAGCATGCCCTGAATGTCTTCGTCGGTATGCGGCAGATATCGCATTTACTCCTCTCCTTTGAGCATATCCAGGTATGCCCCCTTGTCCATGAGTTCATCGAGTTCTGCAGGGTTGTCGGGCTTGAGCAGGATCAGCCATCCCTGGCCGTAAGGGTCCTGATTGACGAGCTCAGGCTTGTCCTCCAGGTTACTGTTCACGGCGACCACTGTGCCGCCGACAGGCATGTAGACTTCAGACACGGCCTTGACCGATTCCAGGGTCGAGAACTCGTCGTTTCGGGCAAAAGAGGCCCCTTCTTCCGGAAGCTCCACAAAGACGATGTCGCCAAGCTGATCCTGAGCAAAGTCAGTGATGCCGATCCGGATCTGCTCGCCTTCGGTCTTGGTCCACTCGTGCTCCTTGCTGTACTTGAGGTCGTCTGGAAGGTTGAGTTGGTTGAGTTCCTTCATTGCTGTCCTCCTTGCGGCTGGTTGATGGTCCTGAGACGGGGTTTGTGCGCCTGCTGGTCAATGTTGTCGCTTTCTTGAGCCTGTCAGCTTTGCCAGCGGCCTGGTCTTTACCCGAAAGCTGAAAAAAAGCTGCCGTCAGCATGGTGCCCTTGCACCAGAGAACCCGGTCAGAGCATCGCCGAGAGGGGCCGCCTGGCTGTCCGGTCCGGGCGGATATCCCGGGTGACGGCGACCGGGATGTTCCGCTTGCCGTCAGTGAGCTCGATCCGGTCGCCGGGCTGGAGCTCTCTGTCCGTTTTGACGAACCCGCAGGCCAGCCCGCGAGGGGTAAAGCCTTCAGGTTTGTCCGGGCTGGCGATGGATACGATCCTGTCCTCATGCCAACCAATACCCATATCCGTAGCACAGGTCAGGATTGTGCCCATGGCTGCCTTGTTCTGGTCCAAGACCGCAGCCTGGTCAGTGACCGTGACTTTGCGCAGGCTCTGACCCACAAAGGGAGCGGTGAACTGAGGCCTGTCCAGGTTCAACAGGGCGTGTCCGCCGATGAACTCTTTGGTGAACCCGGAGTGCTGTCCATTGAAGGGCAAAGCGAATGTCCAGGGATTGTTGATGAAGGGCCAGTCTCCAATGTCTTGATGGGACAGAGGCAGGACGGCTCCTGTCCTGAGGGAGTCGCGGGCCGCCAGGCCGCACGGGGTGAGACCGGCATCCTTTCCGGCTTCGAGGATCATCTCCCAGGTTTTGACCAGCAGCAGCGGCTGGAGGAAGATTTCAAAACCGAACTCGCCGGTGTACCCCGAGCGGGAAAGCATGACCGAGGTGCCGTCGATGAGTCTGACTTCGGACTTTCTGGAATGGTTTGAATCAAAATGGCCTTTGAATGAAAAGTAAGGTAAACTGGAGAGGATTTGATCCGGTACCTTGAGTATGGCTGCCATGATCCGGGCAGATTCCGGACCTTGAAGATCGATTTTGGAAACGGTGTCGGTCAGGTCGCGGATCTGACAGGATCGCCCCTGGCTGTGGGCCAGGAGGTGTTCAGTCAGGCGGGGCCCCATCCCGGAGTTGACCACCACCAGATACGCCTGGTCATCCAGCTGGGAGATGATGGCGTCGTCGAGCACATGGCCAAGATCGTTCAGAAAGACCCCGTAGACACTCCGCCCTGGCCTCAGGGGCTGATCTTTTTTTCCCAGACAGGCCCTCAGGTCCCTGGAAAAGCAGAGCTGGAGAAGCGTTCTGGCATCAGGCCCGCTGACCGCAATTCCGGCCATGTGACTGGTGTCGAACAGGCCTGCAGCGGTCAGGACTGCCAGATGCTCCTCTTTGACAGAGGTGTACCACAGGGGCATGTCATAGCCCCCGAAGGAGGCCATATTGGCTCCATTGCTCCTGTGCCAGGCATGCAGCGGCGTGGTTCTGTCAGGCATGATCGACCCTCCGGAAAAAAGTTCATATGAATTTCGCGGACATCTCGTTAGAGGATGTACGGGACCTTGAGGTTATAGCCTTTGTAGACCACAAAGGTCTCCAGGGACTGGACGTCTTCGACCTGGGACACCTGGTCGGCGTAGAAGTCCTGGAGTCCGTATTCGTCGTTGAAGATGACCAGCAGGATGAGGTCGTAGCGGCCAGTGACCACACTGACTGAGACAACCCCTTTGAGGGTGCTGAACTCTTTGCCTTTTTGGAACATGTCCGTGGTCTTGAGCTTGACTCCGATGAGCACGAGCTGATGCCTGGGGACGCTTTCCAGGTCCACAACCCCGTTGATTTCCAGCAAGCCGGCCCGGATCATCCTGTTGACCCTGGATCGGACCGTGTTCTCGGTGATGCCCAGGCTCTCGGCGATTTTCTTGAAAGAGCGCCGGCCATCCCGAAGCTCTTTGATGATTGTCAGGTTGGTCTCGTCGATTTTGAGTGTGTCCATAGGTGCTCTTTGTCCGACTATCAAACAGACAGGATAGGCAGGCCATGTGCTGGAAATGTAAAAGATTTTTTTAGTATGATTATCCCATCTTGTTTTGGTGCTCATGTCAAGGCTTCTGTGATTTTTTCCCTGATTTTTGAATGTCTGTCAATATTGTTTTTTGATTTCATCAAAAAACAATATTTAAATTTGTGAAAAAAGAAATTTACTGTGTGAAAAGATTGAAAAACACTGTTTTTAGAGTTAAAATATGGGCGCTTGTCCACGAGTTTCAAGCCAGGGTTCAGGGATGACGTTTCCAACAGGCAAATCATAAGGAGCAGGTATGAGCAGGAAAGTGGCAGTCCTCGGTGCTGGACCGGGAGGGTATATGGCCGCGGTCAGGGCCGCCAGGCTTGGGGCTGAGGTCACCCTGGTGGAAGAGGGGAATCTGGGAGGTGTCTGTCTGAACTGGGGGTGCATTCCCACCAAGGCCATGCTCACCAGTGCCGAAGTCTTGGAAAAATGCCGGGAGGCGGCCCAGTTCGGGGTCGAGATCCAAGGCTCGGTCAGTCCGGACATGGCCCGGATGGTGGAACGAAAGGACAGGATTGTTCAGACGCAGATCAAAGGGATAGCCGGTTTGCTCAAACAGCATGGAGTCAGACATGTACAGGGCAGGGCCCGCTTTGATCAGGGGGGGGAGCTGATCGTCCACAAAAACGGGGGTGGCCGGGAGCAGCTCGAAGCTGATCGGATCATTGTGGCTGTGGGCTCGAGCCCCTTGTCAGTCCCGGCCTTTCCCTTTGACGGTCGACGCATCCTGTCCAGCGATCATATTCTCAGCATTCCTGACATTCCAGAGTCGCTGATCATTGTCGGCGGCGGAGTGGTGGGCTGCGAATTTGCCACCATGTTCAGCCGGCTGGGTTCGAAAGTGACCATTGTGGAAGCCCTGGACAGGGTCCTGCCCTTGCCTTCGGTGGACCAGGACTGCTCCAAAGTCCTGCAGCGGGAGATGAAAAAAAAGAAGATCGCCTGCCTCTTGAACACAACGGTCCTTTCGTGTCAGCCCACAGAAAAAGGGATTGAGGCTGTTGTCGGACCATCCGGCACTGGGCCCGCTTCAGGCCCAAAGAGCCAGCAGGAGACTCTGCAGGCTCAAGCCATGCTGGTCAGTATTGGGCGTGCGCCCAACACCCGTGATCTGGGATTGGAATATACCGATGTCGGACTGGATGACAGGGGATGGATCATCACTGATGAGTCCATGCAGACCGGGGATGAGAAAATATTCGCCGTTGGTGATGTCTGCGGCCCTTCACGAATCATGCTCGCCCACGTGGCCACGGCTGAGGCCCAGATCGCGGCCGAGAACGCGTTGGGAGGGAATCTGGTCATGAGCTGGGATACTGTCCCCGGATGCATTTTCACCTCTCCTGAAGTGGCCAATGTGGGATTGACCGAAGCTCAGGCCCGGGATAAGGGGTTTGACTGCAGGGCGGACACTGTTCAGGTCCGGACCATGGGCAAGGCCCAGGCCATGGGTGAGATCGCCGGACAGGCCAAGATGGTTGCCGACTCGGCCAGCGGCAGGCTGCTCGGCGTCCATCTCGTCGGGCCTCATGCCACAGAGCTCATCGCTGAAGCCGCCCTGGCCCTTAAGACCGGGTGTTCGGTTCAGGATCTGGCGGAAACCATCCATCCTCATCCGACTCTGTCCGAGATCATGGCCGAGGTCGCGGCAAAGGCCAGCGGCAGGCCTTTGCACGGATGACTCTTGGTATGGTCAAAATACCCGGAAGCTGGATTCTTTTTAAATTCAAACCAATATATGTCAGCGCAGCCAGAGGCTGTGCTGACATTGGACACTTGAAATCGTGGAGACAGGGGGGGCGAGGTGAATCTGATACAGGCAAAATTTATCGGCGTCTACAGATGGGCCCGTTTCGTCCTGCAGTCGTTCCTTGCGGATCAGTGCCTGCTGCGGGCCTCGGCTCTGACCTACACCACGGCCCTGTCCATTGTGCCTTTTCTGGCCGTGGCCTTTTCCATTTCCAAGGGCTTCGGATTCCAGAACACTCCGTACATCCGGGAGTTTCTCCTCAAGCTCAGTGCCGGTCGGGAAACAGTGGTCGAGCACATCATCGACTACATCAATCAGACCAATGTGGCCACCCTGGGGGGAGTGGGCGTGGGCATGCTCTTGATCACGGTCTTCACCCTTCTGGGCACGATCGAGAAGAGCCTGAACACCATCTGGGGAGTCAAGAAGTCCCGGACCCTGGACCGGAAGTTCGCCGATTATCTCTCAGTAACCCTGTTCAGCCCTTTGTTGATCATCGTAGCCCTGAGCTTCACGGCCTCTCTGGAGAGTTCCGACCTGGTTCAGGGGATCCTGGCTTTCTCTGTCTTCAGCTACGTCTACCTTCTGCTCCTGAAGGCCGTGCCCTATCTGATGGTCATCATTGCCCTGTTTTTCATCTACAAATTCATCCCGAACACCAGGATCGAAGCCAAAGCCTGTTTTGTCGGGGCCTTGCTGGCCGGGGTGATCTGGCAGTTTCTCCAGCACCTGTTCATCACCTATCAGATCGGAGTCAGCAAATACAATGCCATCTACGGCAGCTTCGCCCAGCTGCCCCTGTTTCTCCTCTGGCTCTATATCAGCTGGGTGGTGGTCCTGTTCGGGGCGGAAGTGGGATTCGGCCTGCTCCATTTTCGAACCGGCAAAAGGGAGAGGTCCCTGGGAACTTTCAATCTGGAAGCCAAGGAAAAGCTGGCCCTGGCCCTGATGCTCGAGCTGACAAAGCACTTTGAACGGGACAGGGGGGTGCTCAAGGCCCAAAGTCTGGCCAATGCCCTGGATTATCCGGTCAAGCTGATCAATGAGCTCCTCTATGTTCTGGAACGTCTGGGCTATGTGGTCTTTACAGCTGACGAGGATCAGCAGGGCGTGGTCCTGGCCCGCTCACCCCATTCCTTTTCAATGATCGACTTTCTGAGGAGCTTTCGAGCCTATCGGGACGAGGCTGAGCCGTTCGAGCTGGAGGAAACGTCTCACCTCAACCAGATCTTTGACGACCTGTATGGTTGCGTGGCCGCCGGAGGTTTTGATATCCCTCTGGCTGAATTGACAAGAAAGGAAATGGCATGACCGAGCAGGATCACAGAGCACCAGAGCACACCTCCCGGCCCCATGAACCTGACGACCCTCTGGGCCCGGCCGGGTCGGGCAGATCCATGACGATCCGGGAGTGGGCCTTGTGTGGGCTGCTTTTTCTGGCGGGAGCGGCGCTCAGCGTGGACAGGGTCGTCCAGATGAGTGCGGGCACAGGTATGTGCACCACGTCCGGCTGCGAGGTGGTCAAAGGGTATGTCCGATTCGGCCGGGATTGGCTGGTCCTTTTCGGGACCGGTTTTTTCTGGTTCCTCTTCCTGGTCTGTCTTTTCGGCTCCCTTTTTCGTAAGGAATGGATCTGGCACGGGGCAACCCTGGCCTTGCTGGGGGCCATGGCCTTTGACGGCGGATTGCTGGGCTATCAGTTCATGGGGCTGGAGGTCATGTGCTGGCTCTGTCTCGGGGTGGGGCTGACCTTGATGCTCAGCCTGGCAGGGCTGGCCTGGGCTCGTCGCTCATGGCTGATCCTCTTTTTGGGGCTCACGGTCTGGGCCGGGGGCTTTGCGGCCAACTCCGTGCTGACCATCACCAGGTCCACTCCACCTCTTGCAGACACGGCCTTTGTGAGCAAACCAGTCGAGAACGACCTTCCCCAGGGCGACTACACCCTCTTTTTCAGCCTGCACTGCAGTCACTGCGCCCAGCTGATGGCCAACATCGCCTTGAATGAGCCCTGGAGCGTGAACTGGCATTTGAGCAGCATCGACACCAGGAAAAAAGACGTCATGAAGCTGGCCCATGCCCTCGAGGGCCAGAACGGGACCAACCCTTTTGTCAAGGTCCTGAAGGTCAAGTCCGCAGACGAGGTCGATCCGGTGGAGGTGCCGGAGGCTCTGACCCAAGCCACCCGCAACGCCCGGACGTTCTTCACCAACAGGGGCTACCGGGGCGTTCCCCTGCTCCTGGCCAGGGAGGGGCCGGGCAAAGAGGTCGCTTTGGAAGGGGCTCAGGCCATTGCCCAGTATCTCTGGGAGCGCGGGCTGCTGACCAAGTGGCTCAGGTCTCCGGAAGAAGCGCAAGGGGACTAGAGAGTTTTCTTGATATCCTTGAGCCCCCCCGAGGTGGGTTCCTGCCACGGGGTGTCGTCCATCTGTGCAGGGTCGACACTGAGCTCAGAGGTTTGTCCGTCCAGGGCCATGAGCACGGTCACCCTGGTGCCGGCTGACCTGGCCCTGGATGAGAAACTGGTCAGGACCCGGGCCGCACTGTGCATGACCTGGCTGGACCAGGTTCCCTTGAACTGGCGTCCAATCGCAATGGGCCCAGGCAAGTGGGCCAGCTTGAAGACCAGGTCATTGGGCTGAACCAGGTTCAGGAGCCGTTCGTTGTCCTGCTGATTCCGGCCGATGACCAGCCAGTGATCCTCCCACCAGAGCTGCCGGCCTATGGCGCAGAGCTCGAAGTCGACTGATTTCGGGTGCTGAAAGTAAAACAGAAGCGGTCCGAAACGCTTGGCGGATTCCGGCTCAGTGAGCAGGCATCCCCCGGCGGGCGTGGGGATGTCCTGCAATCCGTATTTTTGAGCCAGGGCCAGCTGGCCCTTGCGGCCCCTGCCCTTGAGCCCCAGAAGTCGGCTGCGGTCCACCAGCCCGCTCTGCTCCATGGGGGTGGGTTCAAGGCTCAGCGCGCTCAAGGGCCGCAGCAGGATCTCTGCAACCCCCGCCTCCCGCTTGATGGTCTGCAGGCTGTCCCTGCGCTGAGACATGGGCCTCTGGCCCAGGACTTCGCCTGTGATCAGAAATGAGGCCTGAAACATGGGCAGCATCTCCCTGGCCTTGGAGAGCATCAGTATTTTACAGTCCACGCAGGGGTTGAGGTGTTTGCCCAGGCTCCATTGCGGACCCTGGACCAGCATGCGCACAAAGTCCTGACTGATGTCCACCGGGAGGATGTCCACCCCGTAGACGCTTTGCCAGTGGCTGATCTTGTGGGGCTTGCCGAAAAAGGGGCTCACAAAATGGAGGCCCAGGACCCGGAGGCCCTGGGCCTGGATGGTCTTGACAGCCAGGATGCTGTCCAGGCCGCTGGAAAAGAGGGCCAAGCAGTCGTAGGTCGTGTTCATGGCCTGGACTCTAATTGACCGGGCCGAAATCGGCAAGGTGCCGGGCAGAGCGTGCCGCTTTCACATCCTGTGCGCTTGTTGCCCTTCACCCACCGATCTGGTAACACTCGATATGAAGGTTCGGCTGCAAAAGCTCAAGATGCAGCCGCAGAAGTCAGCCCGGCCTCCGGCTACCGTGAGCCGGTTTGATCAGGGCAGAAACTTTCGAGGATGCTCCTCTTACTGCTCCCCTAGCTGCTCCCCTTTTCCAAGGGGAGCTGTCCGAAGGACTGAGGGG
>CAYOID010000022.1:0-42325 GCA_964403955.1 uncultured Desulfohalobiaceae bacterium
GAACGGGTGGTTCAAGCCTTCTTTTCTTCAACACCCGCTCGATGACTCGATCGAAGCCGCTGTGTTCTGTTTGGGCCATGCTCAGGCCCGAGGCCGGGCTGTCTTGATCCAACTGACCGCTGAAGAAAATATTGACTCATGATCAATAATAGTTATCATGACTTATATCAATAACAGCAGCCAGAACCCTTGAGGAGATATGGAAAAAAAGACTCGAGAGACCTCTCCCAGTGCATTACGGCAAAGGGCTGAAGAGTTGATCCAGTCCATCCCTGACAGACTCGTCCCCTCCCAGGGTGAGGAGATCCGGGAGCTTGTCCACGAGCTCAATGTTCACCAGGTTGAGCTGGAAATGCAAAACGAGGAGCTTCGGCAGGCCGAGGACCGTCTGAGCCGCATCACTGCTGCATATCGCTCCCTTTTTGATCAGGCCCCGGTTGGCTATATTGTTTGCGACCCTGATGGGCTGATCCTGGATACCAATGAGGCTGCCGCCCGCCTGTTGGGACGGCCCAAGAGGACGCTTTTGAAGACCGGTTTTTCCCGCTACTGTTCAGAGCAGTCCAGGGATGAGTTCTACTTGCACCGGGTCAAGGTTTTGCAGGGCACAAAGCCCCAGCGGAGCGAGCTGCAGCTGGAAAGCACCGGATCAGGGCTGGTGGATGTCCTGTTGGAGAGTGTGGCCTTCTGGGATCCAGAAACCGGATCGCAAACCATCAGGACGGCCCTGATGGACATGACAGAAAACAAGAAGCTCCAGGCCCAGCTGGAGCAGGCCAGGAAAATGGAGGCCATCGGACAGCTGGCAGGCGGCGTGGCCCACGATTTCAACAATCTGCTCTCAGTGATCAACGGGTATGCAGAGCTGAGTCTCTCCAAGGCGGGCCAGAGCTCCAGGCTGGAACGGGCTCTTCTGGAGATTCTCAAGGCTGGCCAGCAGGCTGCGGACTTGACAAGCCAGCTCCTGGCCTACAGCCGGAAGCAGCCTGTGGAGCTCAGGGTCCTGAATGTGAATCAGGTTGTCGCCGACCTGGAAAAGATGCTTCGGCGTCTGGTGGGGGAGGATGTCCAGTTCCATAGTGATCTTGGACAGTCGCTGCCTCACATTCAGGCAGATCATGGACAGCTGACTCAGGTGCTCATGAACCTGGTGATCAATGCTGCGGATGCTATCCGGGAGCATGGCCAGGGTGCCCAAAAGACGATCACCATTGCCACCCGGGAAGCGGAAGCCGGGTGGCGGCCCCCTGAAGACCCGGAGGGCGGACCTGCCGAGGGGTACGTGGTCCTTTCAGTCTCGGATACTGGAACGGGCATTGCCGAAGAGCACTTGGACAGGATCTTTGACCCTTTTTTTACCACCAAAGAGCTCCAAAGGGGCACCGGCCTGGGCCTGGCCACGGTCTACGGCATTGTCAAGCAAAACCGGGGTGAAGTCCTGGTCCAGAGCCGCAAGGAGGGCGGTGCGGAGTTCCGTGTCTATTGGCCCGCGACCCAGGATCAGCCTGGTTCAGAGCACCTCGAAGCCCCTGCCCCGGAGTGCGAATCTGACCAGAGGTCAGGCACGGTCCTCTTTGTAGAAGACCACCCCCAGATACAGGATCTGGGCAAAGAGGTCCTGAATGCCCTGGGGTATGAGGCCGTGGTTCAGCCCAATGCCGAATGCGGGCTACGTTGGCTGGACGAGCATCCGGAGCAGGAGATCGACATCCTGTTCACGGACGTGGTCATGCCCGGCATGAGCGGGCCAGAGATGGCCAGGGAGGCCAGGCGGCTGCACCCGAATCTGAAGATCGTCTTCGCGTCAGGCTATCCAGCTGAAAACCTGATCCAGGAGGGTCTGATTGAAGACACAGCCAGGATCCTGAACAAGCCCTACAGCATATCCGAGCTTGAGAGCGCCCTCACCGAGGCCATGAACGAAATCGATCAGGAATGAGCATCGATCAGGAATGAGCATCGATCAGGAGAGAGCATGGATGACGCAGGTCAGTTTCCAGCCTTGAGGGACCAGGGCGAGCCAGAGAGCCACATCCAGGAACCGTCGCTCTATGTCTGCCTGGGGGCATCAGCCGGCGGGCTGGAGGCTCTGGAGGTCTTTTTCAAGAACATGGCTCCGGGCAGCGGGCTGGCCTTCATTGTGGTCCAGCACCTCTCCCCGGACTACAAGTCCATGATGGTCGAGCTGCTGTCCAAGAGGACCAGCATAAACATTCAGCGGGCTGAAGAGGGGGTTTTGGTTCAGCCGGATTTCATCTACCTCATCCCTCCCAAGAAGAACCTGGTCATTTTTCATGGCCGCCTCCTGCTACAGGAACAGAACCGCTCCAAAGGCATCAACCTGCCCATCGACATCTTTCTGCGCTCCCTGGCGGACGACCAGGGCGGGAAATCCGTGGCCGTGATCCTTTCCGGAACGGGAAGCGACGGGACGCGCGGTGTCCGGGCAGTGAAAGAGGCCGGGGGCATGGTCATGGTCCAGAAGCCGGAGACGGCCAAGTTCGAAGGCATGCCCCGCAGCGCCATGTCAACCGGGGCGGCGGATTTCATCCTTCCTCCGGAAGATATGCCGGCCCAGCTGCAGGCCTATGTCAAGCACCCCTATGCAGCCAGGTCGAACCGCTCCCCGACCATGCTCCAGGATGAGGACGGCCTGTCCAGAATCTTCGCCCTGCTCCGGGACAAGACCAAGGTTGACTTCACCTATTACAAGCCCAGCACGGTGAACAGGCGGATCGAGCGCCGGATGACCGTGAACCAGATCTATGAGCTCAAGGACTATGTTTTCTATCTGGAGAGCCATCCCCGGGAACTGACCACGCTCTACCGGGATTTTCTGATCGGGGTGACCAGCTTCTTCAGGGACAGGGAGGCCTTTGAAGACCTGGAGCAGGAATGGCTGCCTGAGCTCTTTTCCCAGGATCACAACAGGGAGTACAGGTTTTGGATTCCGGGGTGCGCCACCGGGGAGGAGGCCTACAGCCTGGCTATACAGAGCAGGGAATGCATGGACAGGCTTGGGCAGAACCTGGATGTGAAGATCTTTGCCACGGATCTGGACCGGGAGGCCATCATTCAGGCAGGAAACGGCATCTACCCTGAGAGCATCGCTGCAGACATTCCCGGGCACCTGCTGAGCAAGCACTTCAATTTCAGGCAGGACAGCTACCAGGTCAGCCGGACCATCAGGCAGATGGTGGTCTTTGCCCAGCACAACCTGATCAGGGATCCGCCTTTCACCAAGCTGGACCTGATCAGCTGCCGGAACCTGCTCATCTACCTCCAGCCCGAGCTCCAGAAAAGGGTCCTGGAGCTGTTCTCCTTTGCCCTCAATCCCGGAGGCATCCTTTTTCTGGGTTCCAGCGAATCCATCGGGGAAATGAGCGATGTCTTCGAGGTTGTGAACCAGAAGTGGCGTATCTACAGATTTTCCGGGAAACAGCAGATCTCCACCGGGATACACAGACTGAGCACTCCCTTGGAAGGAAAATCCCGGATCGGCTCTCGGCCTGCTCCCTGGTCCTCAGGTCAGGTCCTGCAGGCCAGGGAGAGCGAGAGACTGCTTGATAGATTTTTACAAGTCATTTCAGAAGACTACGTTCCTCTGTCCATTGTAGTCAACGACCAGATGGAGGTTCTGCACACTCTGGGTGACACCAAGGGGTTCCTCAGGCTTCCTTCGGGTAGGATGCAGAACGACATCACCAAGATGACCGGCCGCGATCTGGGGATACCTCTGTCCACCGGGCTGCAGAAAGTGTTCAAGACCGGAAAGGAGGTGGTCTACACCTCCATCAGGCTCCAGCCGGACCTGACTCTTGATCTGCGGATCAAGCCCCTGCCGGGGAAAAAGGGACAGGAGCCCCTGGCAGCGGTCTTCATTCACACCAGGCCGGAAAATCAGGCCATCCAGCAATGTGATGCAGATCAGACCTATGATATCGGCCATGAGGCCCAACAGCGCATTGACGACCTTGAGCAGGAGCTGCAGTTCAGCAAGGAAAACCTCCAGGCCACGATCGAGGAGCTGGAGACCTCGAACGAGGAGCTTCAGGCCACCAACGAGGAGCTCCTGGCCAGCAACGAAGAACTCCAGTCCACGAACGAGGAGCTCCAGTCAGTCAATGAGGAGCTGCACACCCTCAATGCGGAATATCAGCAGAAGATCAATCAGCTGACCGAGCTGAACAACGACATGGACAATTTCCTGGCCAGCGCCGACATCGCCACCCTGTTCCTGGACGACGCCCTGGAGATCAGGAGGTTCACCCCTTTGGTAACCGAGCTGTTCAACATCATGGAGACGGACCTCGGCCGGCCGCTGCACTACATCTCCCATCGACTCAGGGAGTGCAATCCCCTGGAGATTGCCAGGTCGGTCCTCATGAACCGGAACTCCATAGATTCCGAGGTCCAGGCCGAAGACGGGAGATGGTTCCTGCTGCGGGCCAAGCCGTACCTCATCGGGCAGGAACACCCATCCGGAGTTGTCGTCAGCTTCACCAACATCTCCCAGATCAAAAAGACCAAGGCCGACTTGGATCGCCAGGCCCGGGTCATTCAGTCCGTCTTCCGGGCTGTGCCCGTGGGCATCGGCATGGTCGTGGGCCGGGTCATCCAGTGGGTCAACCCCAAGATGACCTCCATGACCGGGTACGACGAGCAGGAGCTGGTGGGCCGGGACACGAGATTCCTCTATCCCAGCGACGAGGAGTATGACTTTGTGGGGCGGGAAAAGGACCGACTTCCAAAGGACAAGGACACCGGAATCATCAAGACTCTGTGGCAGCGCAAGGACGGCACTGTGTTCGAGGTGCTGCTCAGGTTCAGCCCCTTGAGCATCGAGGATCCCGGGGCCGAGGTGACCTTCAGCGCCATGGAGCTTGCCCCTTCGGGTTCAGACCGTCACGCACCCTCCGTCGGACAGCTCCCCTTGGAAAAGGGGAGCATTCCAGGGGAGCAGTAAGAGGAGCCATCCCGTAAGTTTCTGCCCTGATCAAACTGGGCGTCTGCGTCCAGCGGCAAAGCTGACTTGAAGAACATAACAGGATCGGCTATAGGCAATGCTGTATCGCGTTGCAGAGAACGCCTCTCGTGGAGCGGCGCCAAAAGGCGACGCCTGCGCAGGGACCTGAGTCAGCCCTTTTCCCGGTTGGCTGGGACGTCCCCAGACTACTGCCGGAAGACTCCCCGTCTTCGGGCGTCTTCTCCTTCTCTGCCGGAGAGAACTCAAGAGCCGAACCTTTGCCCGAGATGACCTCATCAAGGACCCTGAAAGCGGACAGCCTCCTCCTTGTGACTGCAGTTATTTGGGGATCGGCCTTTGTCGCTCAGAAAGCGGGCATGGACCATGTGGGTCCTTTTTTGTTCAATGGAGTTCGCTTTGCACTGGGCTCCCTCTTTCTGCTCCCGTTCATCCTGACCCGTTCAGGAGGCTGGGGTTTGCAGCCGCAGCGGTCTGCAAACACCCCCGGTCTTGTCCTGTCCGGTCTTGTCGCCGGTCTGTTTCTCTTTGCCGGGAGCAGTCTGCAACAGGTGGGCCTCATGACCACCACTGCAGGCAAGGCCGGATTCATCACCGGCCTGTATGTGATCATTGTTCCCCTGCTTGCTCTTGTTGGGGGGCACCTCCCCTCGCCAGGGGCCTGGATCGGATCAGTCCTGGCCGTGATCGGACTCTACCTCCTGACCGTCAAGCAGGGCCTGGACATTGGTCAAGGGGACATGCTGGTTCTGCTCTGCGCCTTCATGTTTGCCATGCATGTGCTGGTCATCGGCTGGCTGGCTCCGCGTGTGGATATCCTCAAGCTGGCCTCCCTTCAGTTCGGGGTCAATGCCATCCTCAGCCTGGCAGTGGCTCTGGGCATGGAGACGATCTCCCTGCACGGGCTTTGGAAAGCCGGTATCCCTATCCTCTATGGCGGGCTCATGTCTGTCGGGATCGCTTACACCCTTCAGGTCGTGGCCCAGAAAGAGGCTCCTCCCACCCATGCCGCCATCATCCTCAGCCTGGAAACCGTTTTTGCGGCCCTTTCCGGGTGGCTTCTGCTTGGAGAAGAGATGACAGGCAAGGGCATGTTCGGGTGCGCACTGATGCTCTCCGGCATGCTTTCAGCCCAGCTCCTGCCCGGGAATAAACGGTTCTGAGATGTGTGACCAGGCTTCCAGCCCGTAGAGAGGCTTGCAGTCCGCCCAAAACAGGGATAGTCTGGCATCCAAACCACTTTGTTCGATTTCTCTCCGCGGCTCTCTTCACAAAGGTGGATGCATGCCGGACAGACCGGATTTCAGGCTGGATGATCTGATCACGTTCGAGTCCATACAGAAAATGCTGGCCGCCCATGCCAAGGTGACCGGCATGCAGAGCAGCATCGTCGATGTCTTTGACGGCAGGGTCCTGGCCGGCGCTGGCTGGCAGGACATCTGCAGGCGATTTCACCGGGTCCATCCGGTCAGTCTGAAGCGCTGCATTCAGAGCGATACCATGTTTTCCAGAGAGGAGCGGCAGATACGAGCCCACGAGTACACGTGCCGCAATGGGCTGCAGCATGTGGGGATCCCCATCATCGTGGACGGCAGCCATCTGGGAACCCTTTTTCTGGGTCAATTCTTTTATCAACACCTCGGCAAGGACCGGGAATTTTTTATTCGTCAGGCCCAGGAGCTGGGGTTTGAGCTCGGGGAGTATCTTGAGGCCCTGGAAAACGTACCTGTGTTCTCCAGGGAGCATGTCCAGGATATCCTGGAGTACAACCTGGCCTTTGCAGCCTTTATTGCCGACCTGGCTCAGAAGAACAAAACCCTGCAGCAGGAGGTAAAAGACCGCAGGCTGGCCGAGGACAGACGGCAGAAGCTTGAAATGCAGCTCAGGCACGCTGAAAAGCTTGAGGCCATCGGGATACTGGCCGGTGGCGTGGCTCACGAGTTCAACAATATCCTCCAGGGCATCAAAGGCAACATCGAGCTCTGGCAGGGGAAGGTCAACCCTGGTGATCCTGATCTGAAGTACCTGTCCAGCCTGGATGCCCTGACCAACCGGGCCAGTGAGCTGGTTCAGGGGCTGCTGACCTTCAGCCGTTCCCAGCAAGACCATGAGTTCACTCCTGTGGATGTGCATCAGGTGATCATCGAAACTGGAGACCGGCTCAAAAAGACAGCGCCTGCATCGATTCAGATCCAGACATCGCTTCAGGCCGAACACGCCGTGGTGGCTGGACATCCCGGGCAGCTGCAGCAGGCCTTGATGAACCTGATTGCCAATGCAGTGGATGCCCTGCGTGATGCCGGGATTTCAGGAATGATTCACATTGCGACCGAGAATGGTCCGCTGGAAGGAGAGGCGCTGCATGGGGATGCTTCCCCGGACGAGACTGTGCTCATCCATGTCTCGGATACCGGCCCGGGAATGAATCAGGCCACCCAGGATCATATGTTCGAGCCCTTTTTCACCACCAAGGAGGTCGGGGCCGGAACAGGGCTCGGACTGGCCACGGCCCATGGTATCGTCCAGGCGCATCACGGCCGGATCTCCTGCGCCAGTCTTCAGGGGCAGGGGACGACCTTTACCCTGGTCTTTCCAGTGCATGATCAGCAAGCACGGCAGCCAGCGGGAACGTTCTACAGTGTCCAGGATACAGAACCAGAAACAGAATCAGTTCCAGGAGAAGGGAGCGTGCAGCGGATACTCTTTGTTGACGATGAAGAGGTCGTGCTGGAGGTCATCCAGGAATGGCTCGAGGAAGTCGGTTATCAGGTGGTCACCGCTCAAAGCGGAGAGGACGCTCTGCAGCATTTCAGGTCAGACCAGGGAGGATTCGATCTGGTCATCCTTGACCTTGGCATGCCCGGCCTTGGGGGAGAAGCGACCCTGAAAGCCATGCTGGAGCACAATCCTGAAGCAAAGATCCTCGTAGCCAGCGGATACCAAAGGCATCCCATTTCAGACAATCCACAGCAGTATGGAGCAGCCGGCTTTCTCGGCAAACCGTTCCGTTTTGAGGCCCTCTACGCTGCCATTGTGAACAGCCTGGGACAGCAAACCTGAGCTGTCATCAGATCCGATCCGAAAGTTACTTGCCCAAAGCCACCATGCCGGCCAGCATGGTCCTTCCGGAATGTTTTCAGACCAGACGATAACGAGATGACTCCAGATCAAGGGGAAACCCGTACGGAACGAAAGATGGCTGCAAACGCCCTGAAGGAGAGCGAGGCAAAGTTCAGGGCTTTGGCTGAGACCTCCCCGATGGCCATCATGCTCTACCAGGACGACTTCTGGATTTACATGAACCCGGCTGCAGAAAGAATCAGCGGGTATTCCAGGCAAGAACTTCAGGCCATGCGGTTTTGGGACATAGTCCATCCCGATTTTCAAAACCTGGTCAAAGAAAGGGGCAGGCTCAGACAAAAAGGGGACAGGGCGCCGAACTACGAGTTCAAGATCATCACCAAGACAGGCCAGGAACGCTGGGTGCACCTCACTGGCTCGAATATTGAGCTCAAAGGCAGCCCGGCCGGCCTGATCACGATCATGGACATCACTGACCGGAAGGCTAGCGAGGAAGCCTTGCGCAGGAGCGAGGAAAAGTACCGAACCATTCTGGAGAATATGGATGAGGCTTATTTTGAGCTCGACTTGGCCGGGAACCTGACCTTTTTCAACGAAGCCATGCGCAAAAACCTCGGCTATACCAGGGATGAGCTCCAGGGTATGAACAACCGGGACTACACCAGGCCGGAGATGTGGGGACACATGTATGAGATCTTCAAAAAGATCTATCGCACCGGGGAACCGGCCAGGATAAGCGACTATGAAGTGGTGGCCAAGGATGGGAGAGTCATTATCGCCGAGGCCTCAGCCCATCTGATTTGCGATGAAAACGGTACTCCCATCGGCTTCAGGGGCCTGGCCAGGGATGTGACTGAGCGAAAGAAGTCGGAGCTGGAGCGGCAGAGGCTGGAAGCCCAGCTGATCCAAGCCCAGAAGATGGAGGCCATCGGAACTCTTGCTGGTGGAATCGCACATGATTTCAACAATATTTTACAAAGCCTGAAAGGCAACATTCAGCTCTGGCTGCGAAAGATGGACCGGGATGAACCGGGCCGCAAGTACCTCGACCGTATGAACACCATGACTGACCGGGCAACTGAGCTTGTCCGCGGGTTGCTGACTTTCAGCCGGGCGAGCTCGCCCCGGGAGCTCAAGCCTGTAGACATGAATCTGCTCATAGCCGAGACGGTGGAGATCCTGAAGAGGACAGTCCCCAAAATGATCGAGATCCATACCAGGCTCGAGGCGGAAAGGGCCTGGATCCGGGGAGAGCCAACCCAGCTGCAGCAGGTGCTCATGAACCTCGTTTCCAATGCCAGAGATGCTCTTGTGCCCATGGAAACCGGGGATATCTGGATTCAAACCGAAAACATCCGAATCACTCGGGACAAAAGTGTCGGAGGGATGGCGCCAGGTGACGCAATCCAGGTCAAGATTTCCGATTCAGGGTCTGGTATGGATCAGCAGACCCTGGAGCACATCTTTGAACCCTTTTTCAGTACCAAAGAGGTCGGACAGGGGACTGGGCTCGGTCTGGCCATGGTTTACGGGATTGTCCAGACCCACCAGGCCTGGATCGACTGCACCAGCCAGGAGGGCCTGGGAACGGAGTTCACCATCACTTTCCCCTTGTTGATGTCCAGAGAAAAGTCGGATGAGTACCAGCGAGCCCGGGCTGAGCAGGCCATGCCCCAAAATGCTCTCCATAAGCAGAGAAGCACAAGGGTCCTGCTTGTGGACGACGAAGCACCTGTCCGGGAAGTGACTCAGGAATGGCTGGAAGAAAAGGGGTTTGGAGTCGTGTCGGTCACCAGCGGTGAAGAGGCCCTGGCCCTGGTTGAGGCTGGGGTCCAGAGTTTTGATGTGGTCCTCTTAGACCTGAACATGCCCGGGATGGGTGGCCAAGCCACCATGAAGGCGCTTTTGAAGCACAATCCAGAGCTGAAGATCATTGTGGTCAGCGGATATGGCGGACATCCCCTGGCTCAGGAGACAGCCAGTTCCGGGGCTGCTTTGTTTCTGAGCAAGCCATTCACCATGGAAGACCTGCATGAGGCCATCACTCAGGTCCTTGGATCTTGATTTTTCCGGCATCTGTTTGACCAGGCCTTCTGGCTGTGGTAGGACAATCACAATGGAAAGAGTCTCTTTTTCAATTCGGCTCTTCATTGTAACGGACTCAGAACAGCAAGGAGGTGGCTATGAGCGACAGTGTCTACAAAGTGATCGAACTCATCGGCACGAGTTCGAATTCCTGGGAAGAAGCGGCTAAAAAAGCCGTGGAAAGGGCAACAAAAACCCTCAGAGAAGTCAGGATCGCGGAAGTGGCTGAGCTGGATATGAAGATCGAGGACAACAAGGTCGCCATGTATCGGGCCAGGGTCAGGGTCTCTTTCAAGTTCGAAAACTAAAACGGCGGGATTGAAAAAGGCCGGGAGCGCCTGAGACGCTCCCGGCTACGGCAATCTTTTGGAGTGAGCTTTTCAGGTCCGGCTGGCCAGGAAGAGCCGAATGGCCTGCTCGGTGGTGAAGGTCAGGAAGGACTCTGCCTCGGCCATGGCCTGACTCAGGGTCATGGGCCGGGCTGTGATGGGCAGGATCGCGCTCAGACCTGTGGATTCGATGTCGGGCAGGTCTGGATGGATCGAACCGGCCAGCAGGACGCAGGGCACACCCATTGTTCCGGCCTTCCTGGCTATCCCGAAAGGACCCTTGCCATAGAAAGTCTGTCCATCCACCTGGCCCTCAGCCGTGATGACCAGGTCGGCCCGGTGCAGTCTGGACTCCATGTTGACCAGTTCGAGCATGACCTCCACGCCTGGCCTGAGATGTGCTCCAAGGAAGGCCTGCAGTCCTGCCCCAAGTCCGCCTGCTGCCCCTGCCCCGGGAATGTCGGCGACATCCTGCCCCAGCTCAGCCGAGATAAGCCTGGCCAGGTTGGCCAGGCCTGCTTCCAGCTCTTCAACCTGGTCAGGACCGGCCCCTTTCTGGGGCCCGTAGACCCGACTGGCCCCGGTGGGGCCCAGTAGTGGATTGTCGACGTCGCAGACGACATCGACGTGAACCTGATTCAGGCGGGAATCCATCCGGGACAGGTCGATCCTGGCCAGAGAGGGCAGGGCTTTGCCAATGGGTTCAATCTCTCTCCCTTTCGCATCCAGGAACCTGGCCCCCAGGGCAGTGGCCATGCCCACCCCGCCGTCGTTTGTGGCGCTACCGCCAATACCCACCAGGATCCTGGACACTCCGCGGTCCAGGGCCTTGGAGATGAGCTCTCCAGTCCCCAGGGTTGTGGTTTCCATGGGGTTGAGCTCGTCCCGGGCCAGGAGGCTGAGACCGCTGGCTTTTGCCATTTCTATGGCTGCGGTCTGTTCAGAGGGCAGCAGGCAGAACTCGGCCTGGACCTGTCTGAAGAGCGGGTCGCTGACAGTCTCGGTGTGCACCTCTCCGCCGAGGATGTCGGCGACAACCTCCACCAGGCCGTCTCCGCCGTCGGAAAAGGGGATGCTCACGATTTCAGCATCAGGTGCGGCCCTGGCCGCGCCCATGGCCATGGCCCGGGCAGCCCTGCTGGCTGGCAGACTCCCTTTCAGGGCGTTTGGGGCGCAGACGATTTTGACCATGGCCAATGGCGTGACCTTGACGTGCAAACTTGAAATTGAAGCTTTCTCACAGGAAGCTGTACCTGATATTTCAATTTCCGACAACTGACTGCACTCAGGTTTGACGAGGGCTACAAATGTGTTCAGACTGCGCTGTGTGCTGCTGGCCTGATCCAGCTGAGCTGCAGCTGACAAAAAAACCAGATCCTTTGAGGACATGAATGCCTGAGACCAGAAACACGTCCAACCCGGTATGCGCTCCCGGGCTTGAGAGCGATAAGCCTTTCACCGCCCTGATGGTCCCGGTCCTGCTGATAACCAGCGTCTTTTTCTTCAATTTTTTAGGAAGATTAATGCTGGCTCCTTTTCTGGTGAACATTGAGCAGGAGCTGGCTATCTCCCATATGCAGGCCGGAGAGCTTTTCCTGTTCACATCGCTGGGGATCAGCCTGGCTTTGGTCTGTTCTGGGTTTCTGGCCAGAAAGCTCCAGCACCGGAGGACAATCCTGTTGTCCTCTTTTGGGGTGGGGACGTTCATGATTCTGATTTCCTGGACTTCGACCCTGGCTGGGTTGAAATGGACCATGTTCGGCCTGGGAACTGCTGTGGGCCTCTATCTGCCTTCTGGGATTTCCACCATCACATCGGTCCTTCCCAAAGCCCATTGGGGCAAGGGTCTGGCCCTTCATGAGCTGGCGCCCAACCTGAGCTTCATCGTTGCTCCGGCCATTGCTGCCGTGACCCAGGACATTTTTACCTGGCGGGAGGTCTTTTTCGGGCTTGGGGTGGCTGGCATCCTGATGGGGCTGGTGTATGTCCGGTTCGGCCAAGGGGGGCGCTTCCCTGGAGAGGCCCCCCGGCCGGTGGTGTTGAAGGGCATTCTGCAAAGGCCTCAGTTCTGGATCCTGGCCGTCCTTTTTGGGCTGGCCGTAGGCGTGACCTTTGGGACCTACTCCATGCTCCCATTGTACATGGTCGAGGAGCATGGTCTGGCCAAAGAAGCCGCCAACAAACTCCTGTCTCTGTCCAGAGTCCCCTGTCTGGCCATGGCCCTTGGAGCAGGGTGGCTCGTGGACCGCATCGGGGGGAAACGGACTGTGCTTCTGGCTCTGGGTTTGACCGGGCTGCTGACCATGGCCCTTGGAGTGCTTCATCCCCCTGCGCTGCAAGCTGCGGTGCTCGTGCAGCCCCTGTTTGCAGTCTCCTTTTTTCCAGCCGCCTTCACCCTGATCTCCAAAGTCTTTCCCTCCCAGGTCAGAAATGTGGCTGTCTCCTTTATCGTACCCGTGGCCGTGGTCATCGGGACAGGGCTGATTCCGACCTTCCTGGGCATGTTTGGCGATCACGGGCGGTTCGAACTGGGCTTTCTCTGTCTGGGCCTGCTCGTGTTTTTCGGGGTTCACCTGATTCACTTTCTGGACGCGGACCTGGTTCCCCAGGACATTTGCCAGGACTTGCCCTATGTTGACTCGGTCCAGGAAGGATCACATCCAGGGCCCTAGAACCAAACAGGGGGAGCGAGATGCACCCGGGGAGCCTGCATGAACCGCACTTACAGGGTTTGAATGAGGACGTGACCCCTGCCAGCTGCTGCAGTGACCAAACTGGCAGTGATCACCAGGAAAGGTCTGGTCAACACCAGATGCCTGGTCCCTGGTCAACCACAATCCGATGCCCGGGCTTGACCAGAGGCGAAGCTGGCATGATTCTCCGGGGTCGGGAATGGTCCTTTGAAGTCCTGGCTGAGGACAGGGCCGACCAGGAAGCCACAAAAGAGGAGAACTACCTTCTCTGTGCCGTGTGCAGACGGGCCATCACCCGCATCGAGGCCAGGATCGCCATGAACGGCAAACACGCCCATGTGTTTTTCAATCCCCAGGGGATCATCTTCGAGATCGGCTGTTTTGCCACGGCCTTTGGATGTGCCCGGGTGGGACAGGCGACCACGGAGTTCACCTGGTTTCCGGGCTATGCCTGGCGGATTGCGATCTGTGCAGGCTGTTCAGCCCATCTGGGCTGGCACTATCAGGGGGAAGGGGGGCAGTTCTACGGCCTTATCCTGGCCAATCTGGTGGAAGGCACACCGGAGAGGTAGGCAATGAATTTCATCCGGATTTCCGAATGAAATTCAGCTCAGAAGCATCCTGTCCGAGGGAAACGATTCCCCCTTGAGCTCGTAAAACCGGGCCAGAAGGTCAGGTACCTGGTAGGATTTCTTTTCCTGGCCTTCGATGTCCAGGATGATCCGCCCTTGATGGAGCATGACCAGGCGATTGCCCATGTTCAGGGCCTGATGCATGTTGTGCGTGACCATGAGTGTGGTCAGCTGGAGTCGGTCTACCAGGGACTCGGTCAGGTCCAGGATCATGTGGCCTGTCTTGGGGTCCAGGGCTGCAGTGTGCTCATCCAGAAGCAAAAGTTCCGGATGGAGCATGGTGGCCATGAGCATGGTCAGGGCCTGACGCTGTCCCCCTGAGAGCAGGCCCACTTTATCCCTGAGCCTGTCCTCCAGCCCGAGCCCGAGCTGCTTGAGTTCCCGACGGAAGGCAGCCCGATCGTCAGAGGTCACTCCCCGCTTCAAACCCCTGCTCTGTCCCCTCCGTCTGGCCAGGGCCAGATTCTGCTCGATGCTCAGAGATCCGCAGGTGCCCAGGAGGGGATCCTGGAACACTCTGCCGATATACCTGGCCCGTTTGTGCTCCGGCCATTTGGTGATGGTCTGGTCGTCAAGGGACAGAGTCCCGAAATCGGGCAGGAAGCTGCCGGCAATACAGTTCAGGAGGGTGGATTTTCCCGCCCCGTTGGAGCCTATGATGGTGATGAAGTCGCCGGGCTTGACCTCCAGGGTCATGTTGTCCAGGGCCAGGACCTCGTTGATGCTCCCTTTGTGGAAGTACTTGGTGATGTACTGGACGTGTATCATATGTTCAGGCGCTGTTTGATCTGTGGAGCGGTCAGGGCCAAAACGACCAGGACAGCGGTGATCAGGTTCAGGTCGCTGGGGGTGAAGCTGAAGCCGCCCAGCTTGAGCCCCAGAGCCAGGGCAATGGCAGTCCGGTAGACCACGGAACCCAGGACCACGGCGATAACGGTCCGGATCAGGTTGGAGGTCCCAAAGATGGTCTCGCCCACGATGACCGACGCCAGGCCGGCCACAATGGTCCCCACCCCCATGTTCACATCGGCCGCCCCCTGGTTCTGGGCCACCAGGGCACCGCTCATGGCCACCAGGGCGTTGGACAGCCCGACCCCGAGGATGATCATCTTATGCGTGTTCACACCTTGAGAGGTGATCATCTGGGGGTTGTCCCCGGTGGCCAGCATGGCCTGGCCGAACTCGGTGTACAAAAACAGGGTCAAGACAAGGATGATCAGGACCACAAAGGCGGCAAACAGGACCGGTGAGGCCAGATAGCCGGGAAGGCCCAGACTCAGGATCGGTTCGAGAACGGTTTCCGCCCCAAGCAGGGACACGTTGGGTCCGCTCATGATCCGGATGTTCACCGAGTAGAGGGCGATCATGGTCAGGATGGAGGCCAGGAGGTGAAGGATCTTGAGCTTGGTGTTCAGGATTCCGGTGACCATCCCGGCCAGGAAGCCGGCTCCTGCAGCCAGGACCAGAGAGAAAAAGGGGTTCAGTCCATTGGCGATGGCCACGGCCGAGACGCCGGCTCCCAGGGGAAGGCTGCCGTCCACCGTCAGGTCGGGAAATTCAAGGACCCTGAAGGTCAGGTAGACCCCCAGGGCCATGATGCCATAGACAAGTCCCTGTTCGAGCGCTCCTAAAAGGGCGTACCAGGACATTGAAGATCGTACTCCTTGTCAGCTTTGCCAGAGGCAAAGCTGAAACCAGACATCTAAAAACCTGCACAACACGTATTGAGTTCATACAAGGCGGACGGCGTCGGAAACGCTTCCGGCTACTGGTAGATTTTTTCGGCCGACTGGATCATGTCTTCAGGGATGTCCAGCCCGATTTTTCGGGCCGCCTCGAGGTTGATGTGCAGCTTGAGGTCCTGCTGCATTTCCACCGGCATCCGACCCGGGTCCTGGCCGTGCTTGAGAATGCGCACTGCCATGTTTCCGGTCTGGCGGCCGTGCTCGTAGTAGTCGAACCCCAGGGCTGCCACCGCTCCTCGGGGAACTGAGTCCACATCAGCCGCATACAGGGGGAGATTGTTGTCGGTGCAGACTTTGGCCACTGACTCCAGGGCAGAGACAATGGTGTTGTCCGTGGGCACGTACACGGCCTGGGAACGGTCCACCAGGCTCTTGGCAGCCTGGTAGACCTCGCTGGATCTGGCTGCGGTGGCTTCCTGAACCTTGATGTCCAGCTTGGCGCACTCCTGCCTGACCAGTTTGGCCAGGGTTTTGGAGTTGGCTTCGCCTGAGTTGTAGATCAGGCCCAGGGTCTGGATATCGGGATGGATGGTCTGGATCATGGCCATATGCCTGTCAATGGGGGTCATGTCCGATGTGCCGGTGATGTTCTTGCCCGGCTGGTCCAGATTCTTGACCAGACCGGATCCCACGGGATCGGTCACGGCCGAGAAGAGCAGCGGTGTCCTGGCCATGCGCGGGGTTTTGGTGGTCACCTGGGCGCAGGCTTGAGCTGAGGGAGTGGCGATAGCCAGGACCAGGTCCGGATTTTCCCCGGCAATCTGCTGGGCGATCTGTCCGGTGATGGCTGTGTTGGCCTGGGCGTTGTGCACTGCGTAGTCCACCTCCAGGCCGGCGCTCTCGATTTCGTCTTGGAAACCTTTCAAGACTGCATCCAAGGCAGGATGTTCCACAAACTGGCTCACGGAAATGTTCAAACTCCCGGCCCCGGCTGGTGTGCCGAGTCCAAGCCCCAAAAGCCCCAAGGCCAGAACACAGATGATCAAGCGCTTCATGTTGTCCTCCCTGTTTTCAGCGCGGCCTGTGGACACACTGAAAAATGTTTGTCAACCAGCAATGAGGTAGGGATGGTAAGCAAAAACCCGGGGTTCTGTCCAGCTTTGAGCCGGAGCATGGTTTCGCGGGCAGGACGGCATGGCATTGGGAGATCGTGGACAGTGAAGGGATCAGGGCGGTAGGCAGGATCAGGTCCGCAAGGGCCTGCTCCTGCTGGGATGCGGGGAGAACTCGATCCGTTTCTGCCCTTCCTTGACCGTAAGCCCGGCCGAGATCGACACCTGCCTGTCCATTTTTGAAGAGGTCCTCCAGGACGTGGCTGGATAGGCAGTTGCGGGATGGATGAGGGCTGAGCGGTTCTGAGCAGGCTCAGCGAAACACTTCAGGCTGATATCCCTCAGGGAGATGGGCTGTCCCTTTGATGCAGGGAATGTCAACTTCAGATGCGATCCTCCGGGCCAGCTCGTCGACTTGGGCGTAAAAGCCCTGACCCAGGGTCCAGGTTTTGCCTTCAGCTTTATGACTGAAAGAGCAGGTGGCCATGTGAATGACCTCTGCACCCTTGGATTTGAGGATTTTGGCCAGATCAACAGCCTGATCCATATCATCGGGAATGGTGAAGACTCCGATCAGCGAAGTTTCTTGATAATCTTGAAACCCCTGGATTTTTTCCTGCATGGACCGGAAGCAATTGGTCAATGGACAGGTCAGTTCATTGTCCCTGCAGCGCAACAGGCCTATTCTGGTCATGACGCTCTCCTTTTCACTGGCTGAAAGGCTCATGGGCTGAAAGCAACAGTTTTTCTACAAAGTATTGCCGAAAAAGAGGGTCAAAAGTCAAGCCTTTGGGCTAAAACCGTGTGTAAAGGTAGGTTACAATTCAGCTTTGCCTCTGGCAGCGCTGAATTGTATTCAGGCCTTGTGATTTTCGACCGCCTCTTGAAAGGCCTGAAAGCGTTCGGCATAAGGGGGGTGGGAGAAGAAGGCGGAGCCGGAAACGAGCACGTCTGCCCCGTTCTGGACCAGGGTCCGGGCATTGGTCAGATCCACACCTCCGTCGACCTGGATCAGGGTCGAAGCCTTTTTCTTGAGGATGAGTTCTTTGAGGTCCCTGATCTTGTCCAGGCAGAATGGGATGAAGGACTGCCCGCCGAACCCGGGGTTGACGCTCATGATCAGAACCATGAAGAGCTGAGGCAGGAGGTATTCGATCTGGCAGAGAGGGGTGTGGGGGTTCAAAGCCACGGCGGGTTTGGCCCCGAGCTCACTGATGCGGCTCACGGTCCTCTCCAGATGCGTGGAGGCCTCGGCATGGACACAGATCAGGTCCGACCCGGCCCTGGCAAAATCGTCCAGGTAACGTTCGGGCCGTTCGATCATCAAATGGACGTCAAAAAAGAGCCGGCTCAGAGGGCGGCATTTGGCGATGATGGGCGGGCCCAGAGTGATGTTGGGCACGAAGTGGCCGTCCATGACGTCCCAGTGGACCCATTCCAGGTCGGCGTGCTCCAGGGCCTGGAGCTCCTGCTCCAGCTCTCCGAAGTTGGAAGACAGCAGGGACGGGGACAGGATCCATGAAGGTGCGGGCATATGCTTCTCCGATGTCAGCGCAGCCTCTGGCTGCGCTGACAGGTGTAAAAAAACATTGACTCGGCCGGGAACTGCCTTTATGCGGTTAGCAGCAACAGCCTCGCTGGGAGTAAAAGCGGTCCTGTATGCTATGTCCACCCGGTGCGATCCGTCAAGAGAGAACAGACCATGAGGAGGAGCTATGCCATCACGCAGGGAACTCGCCAACGCGATTCGTTTTTTGAGCATGGATGCCGTCCAAAAGGCCAAGTCGGGTCATCCCGGTGCCCCCATGGGCATGGCCGATATTGCTGAAGTGCTCTGGAACGACTATTTGGTTCACAACCCCAAAGATCCCTTGTGGCCTAACCGGGATCGCTTCGTGCTCTCCAACGGGCATGGATCCATGCTCTTGTACTCGCTGCTGCATCTGTCCGGGTATGATCTCAGTCTGGAAGAGATCAAGAACTTCAGGCAGCTGCACTCCAAAACCCCAGGTCATCCGGAATACGGGCTGACCCCGGGGGTCGAGACCACCACCGGCCCTTTGGGCCAGGGCCTGGCCAATGCAGTGGGCATGGCCATGGCGGAAAAGATTCTGGCCCAGCGCTTCAACCAGGGCGGACAGGCCATCGTGGATCACATGACCTACGTCTTTCTCGGCGATGGGTGCATGATGGAAGGCATCTCGCACGAAGCGTGCTCTCTGGCCGGCACCCTGGGTCTGGGCAAACTGATAGCCTTTTACGACGACAACGGGATCTCCATTGACGGCGATGTGCACGGCTGGTTCAGAGACGATACGGCCGGCAGGTTTGAGGCCTACGGCTGGCAGGTGATCCGGAATGTGGACGGACATGACAGTCAGGCCGTGGATCAGGCCATTCAATCCGCCCGGCAGGAAACATCACGGCCCAGCCTGATCTGCTGCCGGACCACCATTGCCTGGGGCGCTCCGTCCATGGCCGGTTCGCACCAGAGCCACGGCGCACCCCTTGGCCCGGATGAGATCCAGGCTTCCAGACAAGGCCTGAACTGGGCTCATGAACCTTTTGTGGTCCCTGAAGAGATCTATGCCGGATGGAACGGCGTGGACAAGGGGCAAGGCAAACAGCAGGAGTGGGAAGAGGCCTTTGCCAGGTACGAGCATGACTACCCTGAGCTGGCCGCAGAGTTCCGCCGGGTGGTCAAGGGCGACCTGCCTCAGGACTTCGGTCGACAGGCGGAAGACTTCATTGGCAACCTGGATGATCAGGCTCAGGACATGGCCACCCGCAAGGCTTCCAAAGAGATTCTGGAAGGCTTTGGACCTCTGCTCCCGGAGCTCGTGGGGGGGTCGGCCGACTTGAGCGGATCGAACAAGACCATCTGGTCTGGTTCCACAGTGATCGATCATGACAGCTGGGACGGCAACTACATTCACTTCGGGGTCCGGGAGTTCGGCATGGCCGCCATGGCCAATGGAATGGCCCTGCATGGTGGGGTGATTCCCTATGTGGGAACGTTCCTGGTCTTTTCCGACTATGCCCGAAATGCGATCCGCATGGCCGCCCTCATGTCCATTCGCAACATCTTTGTCCTGACCCACGATTCCATCGGGGTCGGAGAGGATGGTCCCACGCATCAACCCATCGAACACGCGGCATCCCTGCGGCTGATCCCCAACCTGCACCTCTGGCGGCCCTGCGACACAGTGGAGTGCGGCGCAGCCTGGAAAGCCGCTCTGGAAAGGCATGACGGCCCGAGCTGTCTGCTGCTGACCCGCCAGAGCCTCAAGCATCAGGCCCGGAGTGCGAGGGCCCTGGCAAACATGGCCAAAGGTGGATACGTCCTCAAGGAAGAGAGCGGATCCCCGGAAGGGGTCATTGTGGCCACTGGCTCAGAGGTGGAGATTGCGGTTCAGGCTGCTGAGATGCTGGAAGAGAGGGGAAGGTCGATTCGAGTCGTGTCCATGCCTTGTCTGGAAGTCTTTGAGTCCCAGAGCCAGGAATACCGAAATGAGGTCCTGCCTGAAGAGCTCACTGCCCGGGTGGTGGTCGAGGCCGGAGTGACCGGGACCTGGCACGGGATTGCAGGCGCAAAGGGCAAAGTCCTGGGTATTGATCGTTTCGGGGAGTCGGCTCCGGGCAAAGACCTGTTCGACTTCTTCGACCTGACCCCCGGGTCCGTAGCCAAAGCCATGCTTGACTGCCTGGAGTGAAGAGCAGCTGCTGAAAAAGAGTCACTTTCTTCAGGTCAAATCCAAATATTCAGCCCAGCATCTGGCTGCGCTGGTATGAAACTCAGCTTGGACCCAGATCGATTGATTTCAGCTCAAAGAGCTTTTTCTGCTGGGTGCAGATGATGTGGTAGTACTGGTTTTGGGGGACGTAGATGAAGGGGACGTCTTCGATCCGCCGGTACAGGAAATGGGACAGGATCATCCTGTTCACGGCCCGGTGTCCGACGATCATGATGTGGTCGGCATTGCCGCTCAAAAACAGGGCCTTTTTCAGCCCCCGGTCGATCCTGGGGCGCATGGTCACATAGCCCTCCCCCTGAGGATAGATGTAGTTGTACTTGTCCTGGAACCGCTGCTGGTAGACCTCCGGGAGGTCCCGCTGGATCTCCTCATAGCTCATGTTCTCACAGATTCCTGCATCTATCTCGTCGAATTCATTGAGCATGATCAGGGTGCAGCGGTCCTGCTGCATGTGGGAGATGGGTTCGGCTGTCTCAATGGTCCGCCTTTTCTGGCTGCAGAAGATATAGGGCAATGGGGTGTTCTGAAAGTGGATGGCCAGCTGATTGGCCTGCTCTTTGCCTTTTGGGGTCAGCCGGGCATCCCCCCCGATTCTGTTCTCGATGTTGTCGTAGGTTTCCCCGTGTCTGACCAGATAGAGGTTCTTGACTGAATCAGTCACGATCAGGTCCCGGATCTGGTCAAAGAAGGGGATGGAGTCAGTCAGCTTGACCTCCAGGATCTGATTGTTCAGGGAGTCGATGCGCATGGTGTTGCGTTCCTGGGAAAACGGGCAGTAGATGTGCTCGTAATAGCTGATGCGCTGTTTGAAGCTGGAGATGGAGTCCTGGGGGCTGAGATGGCTGAACTCCGGCAGGCTGGCCTTCTTGCTGATGCTGGCCTCCAGGATCTCCCGGTCGGTGTTGATGCACTCCAAAAAGATCAGGGGGTGGTCAGTCAGCAGGCCGCTCAGCAGCTCACGTCGCTTGCGGCTGACATTGGTGGCGTCCAAAATGGCGATGTTGCCGCCCTGGCTGAGAAACTCCTGGGCGCTGGTGATGTTCATTCGGGCGATCTTTTCCCGCAGTTCATACCCTTTGGTGTTGGATGGATCGTAGAATTCGGCGAATGACGTGTTGCCGCTGATCAGCTTGCGCCGCAGATCGCCATTGTTGAAAATTTCCACCTTCACCCCGCTCAGGCTGAGGTTTTCCTTGATCCTGGCGGCTATAGTGGATTTCCCCCTGGCTGGCAGGCCAACCATGACCAGGTAGAGCTTGTCGTCTTTGGCTTGGTTCATTGAGTGCAGTCCTTTGTAGATGTGGCTGCAAAAACTCAAGATGCAGCCGCAAGAATTCAGAATTCAGCTTTGCCGCCGGCAAAGCTGAATCATCAGTGCCCGAAGAGCTTGAAAAAAGCCCGGGCGCTGAGCCCTTTGCGCTGATCCAGCCTGGAGAGCCCGCACTCCCCGGCCAGTTTTTGGGCGGCATCGAGCTGTTCAAAAGAGATCCCGCCCTGCAGCTCAGGGAAGCGGGAAGCCTGTCCGCAGGGCCGATACTGATCCATGATGTTCAAGTACGTGTTCGGGGATATGCACTGGGCCAGAAAGCGGAACCAGGCTTCTGACCCGGCCAGATCGTCAGGCAGGAGCAGGTGCCTGACCAGAAGCCCCTGAACGGCCACGCCGTTTGTATCCACAGCCAGATCGCCCACCTGACGATGCATCTCCGAAATAGCCTCCCTGGCCTTTTCAGGATAGTCGCCGGCCTGGCAGAGCCGTTCTGCAACCTCCGGATCACTGAATTTGGCGTCCGGCATGTAGATGTCGAAGATTCCGTCAAGAAGGCCGAGGGTCTCCAGACGCTCGTACCCCCCGCAGTTGTAGACCAGAGGAACGGCGAGGCCCTGGGACAGGGCCAGGGGCAGGGCCTCCAATATTTGAGGGACCACGTGGGTCGGGGTGACGAAATTGATATTGTGGGCGCCCTGGCCCTGCAGATGGAGCATGACCTGGGCCAGCTGGTCAGGAGTCACTTCAACCGCCCCTGTGGTGGAGTGGCTGATGTCGTAGTTCTGGCAAAAGACGCATCCCAGGTTGCAGCCGGCAAAGAAGATGGTTCCTGAACCATGGGTGCCCACCAGGGGATCTTCCTCCCCATAGTGGAGGTTGGAGGAGGCCAGGAAAGCCAGGCGTCCGGTTTGACAAAACCCTGTCTCTCCCTCTAGCCTGTTGATCCCGCATTGACGGGGGCACAGCCTGCACGCGGATATCAGGTCCAGTGCCTTGTCGATCCTGGTCTGGAGGTCTTCCGGCTTCAAGGAAGCGACTTTTCCAGTCATTGTTGATGCCTCCGCAGCCCCATGTCTTGAGGCTTCGAGGTTTATGCTTCGATCTTGAGAGTTGAAGCCAGGCATTGAAATGGGCCGGGTTCTACCTTCACATATGCCGGCCTGGCCGTGCAGCCATGTTGGCATTCAAACACGACATCAGTTCCAGAGTCAATTCCCGGCTGAGCCGGGTGGGGGTCACTATGGGGTTTCTTTCTGCAAGCACGAGTTTTGTCCGTTACCGGGTCCTGGAGGAGGTTCCAGAGGGCCTGTGGACCCAAATCCCTGACAAGCTGAGGGAATACGGTTTTCAGGATATCGATCAGACCAGTGATGAACGTTCTTTCGGCTGGGTGAGCATCGATAACATGCTCGACAGCACATTGTCCGAAACGCCTCCTTTCAAGGGGGAGTTTGCGGCTTTTGCCCTGCGGCTGGACACCAGGCGCATCTCGCCGGCTGTGTTCAAGAAACATTATCAGCTGGCTCTTGAAGAGCTCACGGCCAGTATGAAGGAAAAGGGGACCCCCTTTGTGGGGCGGGACCGGAAAAAGGAGCTCAAAGACCAGGTCAAGCTGAGACTGCTGGGCAGGACCCTTCCTGTACCGGCTGTGTTTGACGTTGTTTGGAATATCCAGAACAACAGGGTGGCCCTGGCATCCACCCAGGACAAGATCAAGCAGTTGTTTGAAGACCTGTTCACCCAGACCTTTCAGCTCCATTTGGAGCCGCTGACCCCCTACTATCTGGCCCTGCAGACAGTGGGCAGGGAACAGGCTTCCAGGGTGAACGAGTATGACCCCTGTATGTTCGTCTAGCTGCATTTGATTCGCAAGTCTGGATGAAAAGCATTCATGCCCATTTGTAACATCTTTCAATGAGAAGAGCTCAATGAACACTGCTGACGTCGATGTGCACAAAGCCGAGACACTGGCCCCGTATATCGGGCAGGATTTTCTGACCTGGCTCTGGTTCACCACCGAACAGACGCAAGGAACGATTCAGACTGGAAAAGGGGAGGTCTACGCTCTGTTCATGGAGCAGCGGGTCTCAGTGCAGGGAGGAGAAGGCGAGACCAGGGACACAGCTGTCAGCAGCGGTCCCCGCTCAGAGCTGCGTGAGGCCAGGCTGGGGCTGCAGAGTGGAAAGAAAGTCCACCAGGCCAGGATCAGGATTGAAAAAGACGAAAATCTCTGGCAGCTGCAGATCAAAGCCGAGGACTTTGCCCTTGGGTCGGTCAAGACCCCCAAAGTGGATATGAAGCTGGAAGAAGGGGAAGACCCGGATGCCAGGTTTCTGGAGAAGATGTATCTTTTGGAGGTTGCTCAGGACGTGGTGGACGACCTCTTTGCCCTCTTTCTGAAAAAGAGGTTCGGACCTGAGTGGGAGAGCGAAATTGCTGCAATTCGGGAGTGGATCACGACCTGAAGAGCGTCAGCCGGCATTTTTTCATTGCCGGCACCTCTTTTTTTATCTGCACTAGCCATAGAGGTACCTGGCATACGTGGTCGTCTGTCCCAGCATGGTGTCGATTTTTTTCTGCACTTCCTGCCGTTGGGGGTTGTTGTACCATGCGTCCCAGTTTTCTTTGGATTTCCAGGTGCTGATGACCAGGTATTCTTCAGGTCTGTCCAGGTTGCGGAGAGTTTCGCCGGAGATGTAGCCTGGCTGGGATGTGGCCAGAGCTCGAAGCTGCAGGAGCAGCGGCCGGAGTTGGTCCTGTTTGTCTTTGGGCACGGTCCGGGTGATGATGATCTTGATTTCCATGATTCGCTCCAGGTATGCACGTTGCTTGCAAAAAGATCCAGTCCAGGCGCATTGAGCATGAGATCTTCATTTATGATATTGTTGGACAAAAAGGTTGTCAATCAGCTTTTGAGGCCGCCTTTATTCCGGGGGCGTCTATGCGCAAGGGGGGGCGGTTGTTCCGTCTTCGGATCCAGTTCAGGGCCCGCAGCACAGTCCGCTTGCGGATGAGCGTTCTTTCGAAAGCGAACTTTCCTGGAAAATTGGTCATCATGATGCCGATCAGGATGGTCAGCAGGCCCTGACCGGGCAAGAGCAACATGACGATGCCAGCCAGAATGAAGCAGGCCCCGATCAGGTTTTTCAGGACAACCCAGAACCCAACCCAGGGAGATCCAGGCTTTTTGCGAAGCGGCCGTCTTTTTTCGTGCACGAAGTAGTCAGCCGGAATTCGCACGACCAACAGGGGGATCAGGATCAGGCTGAGCACAAACATCAGCACAGAGATGGTTCCCAGCCACCAGAACAGAACTGATGGATCTTCTGGCAGGAGTGCTTGCATAGGATACACAATAGTCCTGACCAGCGCGGTGGTCAATGAACTGCCCTGAAATGTCTGTGAAAATTTTGATGGTGGACCTGAGGAGATGATCAATGCGCTGGCACAAAGAAAAATGACACCCGCATCAAGGTTGTAAGGTGGTCCAGCATGACGAGGCACATGAACACGACCCGCACCTGTCGGCGGTGCGGAACCTGTTGCCGGATGCATTCCCCTGCCCTGCACCATGAGGATGAGCCTCTGTACCATGAGGGGATCTTGAAAAAGGAGCATCTGGTGACGTTCAGGAAGGGGGAGTGGGTCTACGACAATGTCCAGGATGCTCTCATGGTCCTGGAGGCTGAAATGATCAGCATCAGGCCGAGCGATGAGCACGGAGGATGCCTCTTCCTGGATCAGACAGCCGGTTCGTGCCTGATGTACGAGCGCAGGCCAGTGGAATGCAGGGCTATGAAGTGTTGGGATCTCAAGGACATTCTGAACCTGTATTCAAGGGACAGGCTGACCAGGTGGGATCTCATTGCTGTCGATTCTGCCCTGGGCCAGATCATGGCCGAACATGAGCGCCAGTGCGCTTATGCCCGGGTGGCTGAGATCTGCGAGCGGCTTTTGGAGCACGAAGACCAGGGGCTGGCCCAAGAGCTGGCTGAGATTGTCCAGGCTGACCTGTCTTTCCGGGCCGCTCTGCAGGAACGGACTGGAGCGGGTGAGCACACCCTGAACTCTGTCTTTGGACGCTCCATGACCCGCACACTGCCACTTTTCGGGCTGCAGGCGCTCATTGGAGAGCAGGGTGAGATCAGGTTCAAACCGGAACCTATGTCCCGGTCAAGGCAGCTCAAAGTCGAGACGATACGCAGGTCTCGGATGAAGCTTCAGAAGTGAGGAAGAGCTTCTCACCCATCACTCAGTTTTCTTGAATGGCGACATGCCCTCTGCTCAAAGGCATGGAAATTTCTTCAGTTCAAACCCAATATTCAGCGCAGCCAGAGGTTGCGCTGAAGCTGAGCCCACAAGAGCTGATCGAGTTCTTTGGCCAGCTGCCCATACAGACCTCCCTGACCCGGGAAAGGACCGACAAGGTCTTTTCTCAGGCTCTGCAGTTCATCTGAACCGTTCGATGCCGGTGCTCCCTTTCGGCACAGGGACAGCTTTCGCTCCTCCGCCAGATAGGTGCTCATGCAGTCCTGAAACTGTTCGAAAAGGGACCTGATGGCTGCGGCTCGCTGTCTGAGCAGTGACACGGAGCGCTCAGAAGGCGGAAGCTCCATGATCTGGCTGACCATGGCCAGAAGGGTGTTCAGGGCAAAGCCAGGGATGCCCCTCTTCCAGCCGAGGAGCCATGGGGAGCGCCAGCAGAGCAGGAAATGGGACTGGCCCTGGGCAATCACCTCGTCCAGGAGGCTCCTGATCGATTCCAGCACCGAATCGTGCCAGACAGGATACACCTGGTGCAGTCTCCATTCAGGCACTTTCCAGTTCTGCAGGGTTTCTTCCAGGTAAGAGGCCAGGAGTTGGACCAGCCATTGATTGGCCTGCCAGGAATTGGGGGATTCCAAATGGACATAGCTGAGCAGGAATCTCCCTTGTCCAAAGCTTCCTTGAATCACGCAGGGATCGTCGGCGATCAGCTCAGGATTGAGATTGATGCCGTAGACCTGCTCCCACCAGATAAGGTCCTCCCTGGTCATGTCCTCGGCTGGCAGGTCGGCCACCCAGAAATCTGAACCAGGCTGTCCATAGCGGGCCAGGACGCGCACGTTTTGGCCTTGGCTGGGCTGAAACTGTGAGGGCCACCAGGCAGGGGCCTGGATGGTCGTTGGGCTGGCTTGCAGTGAAATGGCCTTTTCAGAGGTCAGGGACAATCCAATGTGACCACTGAAGTTGGGCAGCCGGTCGCGCATTGGCTTGCGTTTCCAGGAGCACAGCCCCAGGCCCCTGGGTTCGGCCTGTGAGCTCAGGGCCAGGCCCGCCCCCCCGCAGAACCCGACATAGAGCCCGCCCTGCCGGACAAAGGCCCGCACCGCCTGGATGCCCTTGGGACCCAGGGCCCTTGCTTTTCTGGAGGCAAACCCGCCCGGAACCATGAGCACTTTGGGCCGCTTGGGCCCCAAAAGGCGCGATTCAACCTCGGCGGCCCGGAGCAGAGAAAAGGGGATGCCCAGCGATGTGAGAGCCCTGAAGAGCATGATCCCCCAGAGCAGAGACTCGTCCCAGAGGATGGCGACGGACTCAGAGGTTGCAACCGGCTGGCTCTGGGCCGAAGGACGTTCAGGCATGGGATTGATGCTAGCAGAGACCAGGGGAGAAGCCAAACCTGGGGGCTTTCTTGCGCAAAGAGGTTCGACCCAAATATTCAGCACAGCCAGAGGCTGCGCTCGTATGAAACTCACTATACCTTCTTGAGATTGCTTCGTCGAAGACTCCTCGCAATGACGGCTAGGGCCTCAGCTACGGAGAATATCCTTGGCCCGTCATTGCGAACGCAGTGAAGCAATCTCTCAGAGTACGTGACAGAGTTTCTTCCTTGATCAAACAGGGCGTCTGCGTCCAGAGGCTGCGCTGAATTCAAACCAGGTCTGTCAGCTCTGCCTTCAGGCAAAGCTGACAGACTCTTATCCGGCGGGTGAGCTTCTTCCTTGAGCTGCGGAAATCGGAGCCTGTGGCCTGGTAGGTGGCCCCAAGCTATCCGGATCGACTGCTTGGGAGTTAGGCGTCGTCAGTTTTGTTCTGGGGGGAAAAGGTCTCCCGGATGCTGGAACGGTCTTCGGAGGCCTCACCCACCCCTGTGTCCGCATCGCCGGACGGGTCGGTGAAGGCGTCGTTGAGCTTCTGGATGTAGGTGTTGGAGTCTTCCGAAATCAGGTTCAGGCGTTTTTCAGCAGCCTTGCTCCATCCGCTTGGATTGCGCTTGAGAAGTGGACGCCACCAGCGGGTGTTTTTGACAAAGGCCTGGACATAATTCTCCCTCTTGTCCCTGTTCTTGATTTCAGGGGCGACTTTGGCGATCAGCCGCTTGGCCAGAAAGCTGCGCAGTGAGAAGTGTCCCCAGCCCAGAAGCAGCAGTGCGATGAGTGTACCGATCTGGGTGGTCAGGCTGGACCCGATGCTGCCGAAAAAGGAACCGATGACCCCGGTCACACTCCAGGCATCGCTTTTGATGCAGATCACCAGGAAGAGAATGACAATGAGGGCTGCGACAACTCCTTCAGCCAGGAGGACCTGACGCCGCCAGCGGTCAAGAAAGGATTTGATTCTGGGCACGATTTCTTTCTGGATTGTCTCGGCCGTCTGCTCCAGGGTGCCCACGATGCGGTAGGCCCGCTCCACCTTGACGTGTTCGATTCGCCTGGTGATTTCACGCAGGTCGATGTCCCGTTTCCTCTTGTACCTGGCCCTGAGTTCCTCGTCCTGGATGGGTACGGCCACCTTGTCGTCGTAAATGCAGAAGTATTCTCCTGCCGTGAGCCCCTGCTCGGCCAGGGCTCGCTGCCAGGCCGCAAAGACCTGCTCCGGGTTGTCTTCCTGGGCGGTGACATCAATCTGGTTCAAAATGTAGAGGAACTTTGTCCTGTCACGACGTTTCAGGGTGGCGCCCACAAGATGTTTGAGCGTGTCCCGCATGGATCCAGGTTCAGGGTGCCGGGCGTCGAAAAAGATGAGCACCAGATCCGAGAGGTCGATGATCCGATCGGTGATGCGCAGGGTCGAGGTTCGCTGGGCGTCAGCGTCGAATCCGGGCGAGTCGATCAGGATCTTGCCCCGCAGTTTTTCACTGGGGCAGGTCTTGAGCTGGAGAAAGGAATCGACATGCTTGCCTTCTCCAGGAGCCGCGGCCTCGATGGCCTGACCAATGCCGTAAAGGGGGAATCGCGGATCAGAGTCCAGAGCCACTCCGGGCAGGACATGAACGCCTTTGTCAGCTGTGTAGCTCATGACTGTGAACTTGTCGTCCACAGCCTGATTGCCGGTGGCCTGCAGCTTATAGTCCAGATAGGAGTTGATGAAAGTGGACTTGCCGGATGAGTAGGTTCCCAATATGGAAATCAGCGGCCACCACGGCGTCCGGATGGCGAACGAGTCGTTGTGGTTGAAGTAGCCGAGTCCTTTGCTGATCTGATCCAACTGGCGAAAGCTCCCAACAACCTCTTGTAAGACTGGGTTTTCCTGCTCGAGATGTTTCTCCAACTTCTTTAACAGGTCCTTTGTCTGTGCATCGTCGGTCATGGGCTGTCTCCTCTCATCTCAGGGTTGGTGTCGGGTGTGCGCATCCAGCAGAAGACCCGGATGGGTATCACGACCCGGGCTCGACTTTGAGTTTCTGGCCGGGTTGAATGGGTTCCTTGGGTCCGAGATCGTTCCAGCGCCGGATCTGATCAGCAGTGATGTTGTACTGCAACCCGATGCGGAAGAGGTTCTCCCCTTGCTGGACCGTATGGACCTTGACGTCTTGAGCGGAAGACCCGGTCTGGCTGGAGCTGGACTGCCGGGCGCTCAGGAGCTTCTGCTGGCTGTTTTCCAGCCGGGTGATGCTCTGTCTGGTGGAGCTCTTGAAGGATTCAAGATCGGTCTGCATGGCCTGGAGTTGCTGCAGAACCTGGTCCAGATCGCGTTCAGCACCGACCTGAGCCACCCTTTGCCGCAGCTCTTCCTGGTCTTGGGCCAGCCTGGCCATCTTGTCCTCCATTTCCTGAATCCTCTCTGAGACCATCTTCAAGGTGGAGTGGATGTCGGACTGCGGAGAGTCGTCTCCCCCAGTGAGCAGAATGATGAGCAGAATGATGAGCAGAATGAGGAGAAAGCCACCGCCGATGATCCAGGGGATGTACTTTTGGAAGGCTTCAGGCACAGGCAGTTGAAAGCGCTGTTTCCTGCGAGAGGTATTGGGCCGTTGCGGGGAGTCTTCCAGGTCTTCAAAGTCGTCAATGAAGGTCTTTCGATCAACCATAACCGTGGTCCCTGCAGCGCATGTTTTGACAGCGCTGACGTATTGGTTTGATGGTTTCCATGGATTTAAGTGGTCATAGTGAGCCCTATCACATTGGGTCAGGAAAGTAAATCGTTTCAAACTATTCCTGGACAGTTCTGATCAATGTTCTTTGTGCCCATGCCTTGATTTGTTTTCATGACTGAGGCATGGGTAGATGGCGACTGCAAAAGCTTGAACTGAAGACTTTTCCCCGTCGGCGAAGGATTTTTTTCTGCCGTCCTCCCTGGGGTGTCCAGCGAGTCACCAGCCGGCGGCTCACACTCTTTACTTCAGTCCCACCGTCTCATGTGGCAAAGACCGGGAAAAGAAGGCTATGGCCGATAGATCAAAGAACATAGAGACCCTGCTGCTGGAATTGAATGTCTACGCCCAAAAAGGCAAGTGGGATCTGGCCAACAAAACCATGGCCCAGGTTCGGCACCAGGCCGATCTCCTGACCGCCAGGAATGCTGAGCTTGCAAACGAGAGCACGAACCTGCGCCGGGAGCTGGACAGGCTTGCGGCCGTGAAAGCCAGGCTGGACAAGAGCCTGCAGAAGACGGTCAAGGATTACAAGGCCAGCATTGACACTTTTTACCGGATCAAACGCGATATCGAAATCATCCAAAAGATGCGCAGCATGAAGGAGCTGCCCTCAATCCTGGATCAGGTTCGCTCCTGCCTGGAAGTTGAAGAGGTGGCCCTTCTTCTGGAAAGAGAACGTTTTCAAGGCTTTTTGCCAAAGGGCATGAACACCCTGCCCGAGAAGGACCTGCTGGAGGTGAGCGACTTCCTCCAGTTGGAAAAGGGTTCCCCGGCTCCTTTTTTGGGGCTGACCAGAGAGCTTCCGCACATTGCAGACTTCTTGAACAGCGTCCAGGTCAAGGATCGTGATGAGCTTCTCCAGGGATCCTGCTTTATCTATCCGCTCATCGACAAGTACGAACCTGAGAGAAGGATTGGGCTGCTGTGTCTTTTCGACTCTGATCCTCAGCGCTATTCACCGGAAAAAGCCACTGATTTTCTGGAGCACTTCGGCTACATCTTCGGCTGCACCCTCATCTCGGTCTGGGAGCATCAGCGTCTGGACCGGGAAAAGGTGATCGACGCTTTGACCGGGGCCTACAACAGGGAGTACCTCAGACGTCATGCCCCGAGAATTCTCGATTTTGCTCACCGCAAAAGCTTCCCGGTCTCTCTGCTGTTCATTGATCTGGATGGTTTCAAGGCAGTCAACGACACTCTGGGACACAAGGCCGGGGATGCGTTGCTCAAGGCCATGGTCAGGGAGGTCAAGGCCATCATCCGTCGCTACGACATCTTTGTCCGCATGGGAGGGGACGAATTCGTGATCCTGCTCCCGGATACGGATTATAGCAGCGGGGCAGCTTTCGGGGAGCGGGTTTTCAAGGCTGTCTCCAATATCTCGGTGGCCGAGTGCACCAGGCAGGACACAGGCTTGTCCATTTCAGCCTCCATTGGTGTGGCGCAGCTGAATGCCGGGGAAACGCTTCAGGATTTGCTCAAAAAGGCTGACACCAGGATGTACGAGGCCAAGCGCAGGAAAAAGTGAGGCCCGTGGCTACTCCTGCCCTGACTTGACGCCGTTGGCGCTGGCTTCGTTTGCCTTGGATTGCTGGGTCTGGGCATGCCTGTTCAGATCAAACTTGCCGTATTTGATGTAGCCAAGGACATTGTTCAAGCGGGCGTCAGACTCGTTTTCCACCGGGATGACGTTGCCGTCGATCAGCGGGTGGAGATGCTTGGCCAGCTCCGTGGCCCCACCCCCGGTCAGGATGATGGAGTCGAGGTCCCATTCCGACTCCCAGAGGCGGTTGATGTCATCGGCAATGGAACCGGCATAGTGGGCATAGACCTTGTCCCTCAGGGCGGAGATGGTGTACTCCTTGCCCTTGATTCGTATCGTGCCGGTTCGGACGGCATCGTAGAGCCGGTACAGCTCCACGGTGACCCCGCTGCGCTGTCTGAGCTTGTTGGAGATAGCGGTGAAACACTTCGAGATCCCGGTGTCCACAGTGGCGCTGCCCCGTTCAATGTACCTGAAGCGATCAAGGATGATGAAGTCTGAGGTCCGAAAGCCGATGTCCACGATGCCGACCTTCTGCTTGGTCAGCTGACGGTTGACGATGTGTCCGGTGCTGTCCATGAGGAGGTTGAAGAACGATCCCATGGGCTGAGGCACGAGCTTGACACTGGCGATATGCACCATCTTCGAGGCCGCTTTGCCGTTCCGGCTGAAGGTGGTCAGGTTGTGGGTCCCGGTGAGCTGGTCCTTGAATTTTTTGGCATCCCTTTTGAAAAAGGCTACAGGAAGCCCTGAGACCACATGCAGGCTGACGTTGTCCCCGGCACAGGCCGCAGTGGCAGTCAAAGCCAGAACCTTGAGGTGGTTGGCGATGAGCTTGGATTGATCCAGGGTGAACTCACGGACAGTGGACTGCTTTTCGGCCAGGTCTCCGACAAAGTAAGGCTCGTCTTCGATCTTGATGTGCAGGTTCTTATCCTGGCTCAGGTCCTCAAACTCCGTCTGGAATTGGATGTCGGCCTGCTCGCCGATCAGAGACTTGAAGATGACATTCTGGTGCCCATTGCTGGCTTTGGTGAATCCGAAACCGACGTCAATGCCGATCACATCCATACCCACCTCCATGGTCGGCTTTGCCTGAGGCAACGCTGACATATTGGGTTTGTAATTCAGCTCTGTGCAAGCACATCCTTCAGGGCCGCCCTGATTGTGGGGAAAGAGAATCCAAAGCCGGCCTGCTCCAGGGCCCTGGGCACAACAGGAGCTCCTTTGAGCAACATCTGGGCCAGCTCTCCATAGGCCAGCTTCAGCACAGGGGCAGGGACCGGCAGCAGGGCCGGCCTCTTGAGAATCCGGGCCATGGCTTTGGTGAACGCGGCATTGGTGATCTGTTCCGGGGCGCACATGTTCACAGGTCCGGACAGATGCTCCTGAGAGGCGGTGAATTCGAGAGCCCGGATCAGGTCCTGGATATGGATCCAGGGAAAGGCCTGCTTGCCGTTGCCAATTCTGCCCCCAAGACCCTTGGAAAAGACCGGGAGCATGCTCTTGATCACCCCGCCGCCGCGGCCCAGAACCGGTGCAAACCTGGCTATGATCACCCTGGCTCCGAACTGAGCGGCCCTTTCAGCCTCTCTCTGCCATTCCCCGCAGATGTGAGCCAGAAAAGAGCTGCCCTGGGGACCTTCCTCGTCCACTGGCGACCTTGACTCCAATGGATAGTAGCCCACGGCATTGGCATTGACCAGAACGGGTTTGAACCCAGAGGCGTTTTCAATGGCCTGGACAGCCATGCGGGTGGGTTGGATGCGGGTCTGGAGAAGGGCGTTTTTGACCTGAGGCGTCCAGCGGGTCATGATGTTCTTGCCCACCAGATTGACGATGACCTCCGCCTGTCCGGCCTGTTCCTGCCATGGGCCAGGATGGAGGGGATCCCCCTGATGGCAGGAACAGGACCTGGGAAAGAGCTCTTCCTGCGTCGGGTCTCGGATCAGGACATCGACGTCATGGCCTTTCTGGAGCAGAAAAGGGATCAGGGACTGGCCTACAAAGCCTGTTCCGCCTAGGATGAAATATCGCATGGTCACGTCTCCCGTCTGTTCGCCCCATCTCTGAGGACACTCAGGGCGACTTCAAAGTCATACAGGGCCATGGGGTCATGCAGGCCCCGGCCCTTGAACATTCGGGCAGCTTTTTTGGCGGCCTCAAAAGTGATCCAGCCATGATTCTCCCAGAGGGACGGGTCGTCAAGATGATCCATGCGAAATTCGACAATGCCGTCGCTGTCCCGAACATACATCTTGAGCTTCTTGTTGGCTGGATGGGGGTAGTAGAAGAATCCTTTGCTATCCTTCATGACTGATCCTCTTCTTGCAGGGGTGATGGACGTGTCCATGCTCTGGCTGGTTTTCGTGCCGTTGAGGCCAGGCATTGATGATGGCATTGACCAGGGTGGCCAGGGGTATGGCGAAAAAGACGCCCCAGAAGCCCCAGATGCCGCCAAAGACAAGGATGCCGACAATGATGGCCAGGGGATGCAGCTTGACGATCTCCGACAACAGGAGGGGGACGAGGAGATTGCCGTCCAGGATCTGGATGATGATATAGGTCACGATCACATAGGCGAAATGGGCGTCCCAGCCCCATTGGAAATAGGCCACCAGGGCCACTGGAATGGTCATCAGGGTGGCCCCGACATAGGGAACGATCACTGATATGCCGACCAAAAAGCTCAAAAGCAGTGCGAACTTGAGCCCCAGGATCAGGAAGCTGATGTAGCTCACGATCCAGACAATAAAGATTTCCCAGATCTTGCCCTGAATGAACTTGGCGGTTTTCTGGTTGACCTCATTCCATATCGTATCTGCCAGGTCCCGCTTCTGGGGCAGGAACTTGACCAGGAATCCGGTTATTTTGTCTTTATCCTTGAGGAAAAAATAGACCATGATCGGGACCAGGACCATGTAGATGACCGCATTGATCAACCCTTTGACCGAGGCGATGGAGATGGAGAGCATGTTTTGGCCCAGCCGGCCGATCTGGGTCCCGATGGTGTCGATGATGGTATTGACCTGCTCCTGATTGATGAGCTCAGGGTATTTCTGGGGCAGGAGCAGGAGCTGTTCCTGCCAGGAGGTGATCATGTTCGGCAGCTCCTGGAGGAACTGGGCGATCTGTCTGGTCATCAGGGGCACCAGGCCGAGCATGAGGAAGAGGAAAGCCAGCAAAAAAAGGATGAACACGATGTTGACGGCAAGGATCCTGGGCATGTTCCGGCATTCGAGGGGCCTGATCAAGCCCTCCAGAAGATAGGCCAGGACCAGGCTGGCGATGACCGGAGTCAGGACCTGCCCCAGGGTCATGATGACCAGAATGATCAGGGCCAGAAAAAAGATAAAGAAGACCACTTGCGGGTCGGACAGGTAGTGCCTCAGCCATTTGGTGATGATGTCCATGCCGTCGATGTCTTCAAGGATGGAGGAATGAGGGACCGCACAAGTGAGTCGTTCTCAGTTTCATGTCCATATCAGATCACACCATGAAGGGGGCCTCCAGGGGCTCCAAGGGCGTTGATCCGCTTTTCCACTGCTGGATCAGCCTCCAACGGTGGAGCATGGTATGTTTTCAACCTGGCGTCAATGACCAAAGTTGGCCCGCATCCCCAGTGTTTGCAGTGGTTGAAGCTGTTCAGGCCATAGATGTCAGTGGCTGGATCAGAGCGGGTAAAGGCCACCCAGAGAAAGTTGTCCCAGGATCTGGCTGTGAATGTGCTGTCGTCGGCCAGCACGATGAGAGGAAAGCCCGCCAGCTCCTCATGCCTTGAGAGCCGGGAGCAGAAGCCCTCCACAGCGGGGTCGGCAGTGTCCCTGGGCTGCTGGTGCTGCGGGCCCTGCAGGACCAGGATTCCAGGGGCCAGGACTCTGGGATTCGAGGCCTTCCATGGCCAGTCAAGCCGGGGCAGACTGGTCTCCAGGCTTCGCTTGGGCTCTCCGGCTGCGGCAATGATGATCTTGGAACCCTGGTTGAGGCTGATGCCGGAGTAATCCAGGGTGTCCATTGTTGTTCGGGTGATGAAGTGCAGGTCCCGGGCCCAGTCCACTCTCAAAAGGAGATGATGAAAAAAGTCAGGGATATGCCTGGCGGAAAGTAAAGGATCATCTTCCCGGGCAACGATGAGCAGGTACTTGGACAGGGAGGTCTGGGTGTTGCCGAGAAGAGCATGGGCATTGGTCATCAGCTCCTGAGGGATCCTCTTGCGGGAAAAGGGAACGTAGCGCTCGCTGCCCACAGCCAGCAGGAGGGGGTGGACCCCGGCCTGATCCACGGCATGGACCTCGTGCACACCCTGAAAGACCTGGGGCACGAGAGGTGCGGTCAGGTCATGGATGAACTCCCCCAAAACAGAGTCTTCCTGAGGGGGGCGCCCTACAGTGGTGAACGGCCAGACAGCGTCCTTGCGATGCATGACTCGATCCACAGTCAGGACCGGAAAGTCGTGGGCCAGGCTGTAGTACCCCAGGTGATCGCCAAAAGGGCCCTCGGGCAGGTTGTGTTCAGGATAGACGTGTCCGGAGATGCAGAAGTCAGCCTCTGCCGGGACGGGAAGCCCGTTGTCGGTCCGGGCGACCGCGATCCGATGCCCCCCCAGCATTCCAGCGAAGGCCAGCTCAGGCATGCCCTCGGGCAGGGGCATGACGGCGGCCAGGGTCATGGCCGGAGGACCTCCGACAAAGACATTGACCGGGAGAGGCTTATGCCTGGCCAGGGCTCGGGCATGATGGTGGCCGATGCCCCTGTGTATCTGATAGTGCAGGCCCACCTGGGAGTTCAGGACAAAATTGTTTCCGCTGAGCTGGATGCGGTACATGCCCAGGTTGGAGGACCGGAAGCCTGGCTGGTCCGGGTCTTCGGAATAGACCTGGGGCAGTGTTGCGTAGGCCCCGCCGTCTTCGGGCCAGGAGACCAGCTGGGGCAGGCTGGAGATCGTGGTTTCGCCCTGAGCGACCGCTCCTGAGGCGACTCTTTTGGGCCGGCTCCTCCAGAGCAGGGAGGGCATTTTGGCAGCCAGGAGAGGGTGCTTGAAGAGATGGACCGGGTCGGCTTTGATCTTGACCAGGTGCTCCAGAACAGGGATGGTGTCCCGGAAGATGGTCTGAAGGCGTTTTTTGGTCCCGAAGATGTTCCCGGCCATGGGAAAGGGGGTCCCTTTGACCCTGGTGAAGAGCAGGGCCGGCCCCCCGGCCTGGAAGACCCGGCGCTGAATGGCCCCGACCTCCAGGCAGGGGTCCACCGGGAGGTCTATTCTGATCAGGTCTTTCCTGGCTTCAAGGTCCTGAAGGCAGTGGGATAGAGTGCGGTAGCCCATAGATCAGCGGAAGGTGATGTCGATATGGTTTCGATCCAGGGAGCCTTCCAGTTTCTTGCGGATGATTTTTTTGAACCAGCCCCGGCTGGCGGGGATCAAGAGGAGCAGACCGGCGGCATCGGTGATGAACCCGGGAGTCAAAAGGACCACCCCGGCCAGGAAGATGATCAGGGCGTCGACCATCTCTTCAGCCGGCATGACGCCACGGTCCAGACTGGCCCTGATTTGAAGCAGGGTCCTGGTCCCCTCCATCCGTGCCAGGTAGGCCCCGGCCAAGGCGGTCAGAATGATGATCACGATGGTGTTCAAGGCCCCGATGGATCCGCCGAGCTTGATGAACACATAGATCTCGGCCACAGGGATGAGGGTAAAGGCCAGCAGCAATTTGAAAAGCATTGATTCTCCGTTGAGCTGGATTCCACCCTGCAAGCGGATGAAATCTCAGATGTTCTTGGGGCTTCAGAAAATGCAGGTTATTCTTTGAATTCATGACCCCAGGTACCCGGGGTCATGAATTCAAAGAGGGATGACTCCTTTGATTGTGGCAGCTGCTTCGTAGACCGCGATGACCTCGTCACTGGAAGAGACTTCACAATTGGCTGTAACGCTGATATAGCGGCCGTGTCTTGAAGGGCGGGTGGAGATGGCATCCCGCTCTTCAAAGAGATCGAGCACGCTCTCCACGTTGTCTTTGGCCACAATGAACTTGAAGGTATAGGTGCCGGGCCAGTCGTGGTGCTGATCCAGCAATTCTTTAAAATGTCTGGTTTTGTCTGTTGCAGAAGTCATGAATGAATCTCTCCGTATCTGGCTTGCCTGTGGGCGGGGCCTGTGATGGCCGGCGCCGGCCCGGATACATCACGCCACGCTGTTTCTGCTGGCAAAGGCTCGCAGACCAGCCCTTGCACGATGTGCAGTCACTATAGGATATCCTGTTCGAGTTTGGCAACTCGGTCCTCAATCCTCAGGACCATGAGACAGGGACGCATATGAACGATCATGTTCAGAGCATTGCCAGGAATGCCTCGGTCATCGCCGGCGCCACCCTGCTCAGCAGGGTGCTCGGCTTTGCCCGGGACGTGATCATTGCCTTTGCCCTGGGGGCGGGGCCGCTGGCCGACGCCTTTTTTGTGGCTTTTCGAATCCCGAATGTGCTTCGCCGCCTGTTTGCCGAAGGGTCCCTGACCATGGCTTTTGTTCCTGTGTTCACCAGGATCCGGCAGGACCAGGGCGATCAGGCCGCGTTTATCCTGGCCCGGTCCACTCTGGTCTGGCTGTTGCTCATCCTGGGAATGATCGTGTTCATTGTCCTCATCGGGGCCAGGCCGTTGACCATGGTGATTGCCCCGGGATTCGTGAAGGATCCCGAGGTCTTTTCCCAGACCGTGACCCTGGTTCGGATCTGTTTCCCTTATATTCTGTTCATATCCGGTGTGGCTCTGTGCATGGGCATCCTCAACTCCATGGGCCATTTCCTTGGACCGGCCCTGGCTCCCTGTGTTCTCAACAGTGTGCTGATCCTTTCTGCACTGCTCGGGGCCTGGTCAGGGATCTCCGTCCCCCTTGCCCTTTCAGTCGGGGTGCTTCTGGCCGGTCTCGGGCAGTGGCTGCTGCAGCAACCCTTTCTCAGGCAGCAGGGTTTTTTCTGGAGAGGGGAATGGTCCCTGTCCGACCAGGGGGTCATGAGAGTGGGCAGGCTGCTTCTGCCAACTGTGCTCGGAGCTGCGGTCTACCAGCTGAACATTGTCTTGAACACGGTCCTGGCATCCTTCCTCCCTCGCGGAAGCATCTCGTTCCTCTACTACGCAGACCGGCTGGTGCAATTCCCTTTGGGGGTCTTCGGCGTGGCCCTGAGCACTGCAGCCCTGCCCAGCCTGGCCGCGCTGGTGGCTCAGGGCAGGAATGAGGAGTTTGCTGAAACCCTGAACGCGACCCTGAGATTGACCCTGTTCATCAGCCTTCCGGCCATGGCCGGTTTGATCGGACTGAGCGGGCCCCTTGTGGAGGTGCTCTTTGTCCGCGGGGCCTTTGATGCTCAGGCGGCCCAGGCCACTGCCTGGGCCCTGGTTGGGTACGGGGTTGGCCTGCCGGCGTTTTCCATGGTCCGTTCCCTGGTCTCGGCCTACTATGCCCTGGAGGATACCAGGACTCCAGTGATGGTGGCCTCTGGCTGTTTGGTCCTCAACCTCTGTCTGGGGCTGGTCCTGATGCAGTTCATCGGACACGTTGGGCTGGCCCTGGCTGTTTCCGCCGCTTCCTGGGCCAACATCGTGCTCCTGGGCTCTCTCTTGCGCCACAAGCTTGGCCCATGGCTGGAAACATCGGGCGACCCCGTCATCATGCTTGGCCTGAGCGTCCTTATGGGTGTGGGCTGCAGTCTGACAGCCTCCTTTGGCTGGCCTGCCCTGCTTGGGATCCCCCTGTGGGCTGCCGGGTATGTCCTCATGACCAGGCTTTTGGGTTTGAGGGAGGCGCAGACATTCATACAGGTCGTGAACAGGGGGCTGAAGAGGGTTTCGTGAGATGTCCGCGAAATTCACATGAAACATGGTGCAGGACTTGGCTCTGGAATCATGACTGCCGAATCAGTTTTGGGAAAGCGGGCCGTTTTTCCCAGGGGGATGGTCCAGCCTGAAAAAGGCTATAGATTTGGAATCGATCCCCTGCTGCTGGCCTCCTATCTCAGGGTCCGGGCAGGGGAGCAGGTGCTGGATCTGGGGACCGGATGCGGCGTGGCAGGTCTGGCTCTGCTTCTTCAGGCCTCAAAGGTCCGGGTCACCGGAGTGGACATTTCCCCGGAGATGATCGAGTGCGCAGAGCGAAATGCCGGCCTTTTGGGTTTCAAAGACCGGTTTGTCCCCCTTTGCCTGGACATCCGGGGCATCCGGAAGGCAGACGAGATCCAGGCCGAGTCTTTTGATCAGGTCATGATCAACCCGCCGTATCGTCCTCCGGGGCAGGGCCGGGAGCCTGACAACTCCAGCCGGAGAGAGGCCCGGTTTGAAATCCGGGCTGAACTGGACGATTTTCTCCAGGCCGGTTCGTTTGCCCTGAAGAACAGGGGCACGTTGACATTGATCTATCTGGCGGCAAGACTTGGCTCCGTTTTTCAAGCTGTGGCCTCGACCCGGCTGGAGATCCAGAGAATGCGATGTGTGCACAGTTTTTTGCATTCCAGGGCCAGCCTGGTGCTGGTGCAGGCTCGGAAGAATGGCAAACCTGGTCTTGAGTGCGACCCCCCGCTGGTCCTCTACGAGAATGAAGCGGGAGGTCAGACCAGGTTGAGCGAGCAGGCTTTGACCTTGTGCCCGTTTTTGGGCTGCAACCCCTAACAGATTGTGTTCATGACAGCCCTGCCGCTGGCAGAGCTGTCATAAGAAAAACACTGAGTGTAAGTGACTGGGGTGTTGAAAGCTATGACAGTGTCCAGGTCGCAGCTGTTCCGAAGTTGTCCAGAGTGAGGAGCGAAAAAGAATGAAGCTGAGATTGCAAGAGCATGGTTTGACCAATGTGGGAGACATCTTTTGGAATCTGTCCACCCCGGCCCTGTACGAACAGATCGTGCAGCGCAGGGAGGGCAAGGTAGCCCATCTGGGGCCTCTGGTGGTCAGGACCGGGAGCTATACCGGCCGGTCCCCGGACGACAAGTTCATCGTCAGAGAAAAGAGCTCCGAGGAGCAGATCTGGTGGGGTCCTCAGAATCAGGCCTTTGATCCGGAAAGATTCAACCACCTGTATTTGCGGCTTCTGGCCTATCTGCAAGGCAAGTCGATCTTTGTCCAGGACTGCTGCGCCGGGGCTGACAAGGACTACAAAGTCCGGCTCCGGGTGATCACCGAGGAGGCCTGGCACTCCCTTTTCGCTCGCAACCTGTTCATTCAGATCAAGGACAGGGATGAGCTCAAGGGCCACGAGCCGGACTTCACCATTCTGTGTGCGCCCAGGTTCAAGGCCTTTCCAGAGATCGACAAGACTCATTCCGAGGCCTTCATCCTGGTCCATTTCGGCAAACGGCTCATTCTGATCGGGGGCACGAGTTACGCCGGGGAGATCAAAAAGTCGGTCTTCACGGTCCTGAATTACCTCTATCCCCAGCAGTCTGTCCTGGGCATGCACTGTTCAGCCAACCTGGGGCAGTCAGGGGATACGGCCCTCTTCTTCGGCCTGTCAGGCACGGGCAAGACCACCCTGTCCACGGTTGACGACCGCAAGCTGATCGGGGACGACGAACACGGCTGGAACGACAAGGGCATTTTCAATTTCGAGGGCGGATGCTACGCCAAGGTGATTCGGCTCTCCAGGGAGGCTGAGCCGGAAATTTACGAATGCACCAGGAAATTTGGAACGGTTCTGGAAAATGTGGCCTTTGACAGTGAGACCCGCAGGCTGGACCTCAATGACGACAGTCTGACTGAAAACACTCGGGCTGCCTATCCCCTGCCCCATATCCCCAATGCCATCCGGGAAGGGTTCGGGCCGCATCCGCAGAACATCTTCATGCTGGCTGCGGACGCTTTTGGAGTTCTGCCCCCGGTTGCCAGGCTGACGCCGGACCAGGCCATGTACCACTTCATGTCCGGGTATACAGCCAAGCTGGCCGGGACAGAGAGGGGAGTGACCTCGCCTGTGGCCACTTTTTCCACCTGTTTCGGAGCTCCGTTCATGGCCCTGCATCCCAAAGTCTATGCCGACCTGCTGGGAAAAAAGATCCGGGAGCACGGGGTCAACTGCTGGCTGGTCAACACCGGCTGGACCGGAGGACCCTATGGCCTGGGCAGACGAATGGAGATTCAGTACACCCGGGCCCTGATCAGGGCCGCGCTGGAGGGTAAGCTGGACCATGTGCAAACTGTCCAGGAACCGGTCTTTGGCCTGCACGTTCCCCAGAGCTGCCCCGGGGTGCCGGCAAGCATCCTCAACCCCAGAGACACCTGGGATGACCCCCAGGCCTACGATGACAAGGGGCGGAAGCTGGCCGGCCTGTTCAGGGAGAACTTCAAGTCCTTTGAAGACACGGTCGATGCCCAGGTTGTCCAGGCCGGGCCTCAGATGTGAACAGAGCTTTCGTGATGGACCTGCACACGGTCATGTGTGATGAGAAGGGGGCGTGAGAAATCTCTTTTCTTTGTGCTCCTTCTTCTGGCCAGCCCCCCCTGTACCTGTGTGGGTAAAGGCCAGGCCTCTGGCAGGGTCGACCCATATTTTTCTGATTTTAATCAATAAAAGCTGTTTTAAATGATTGATAGCTTTGGGGTTAACTCTCCCAGTTTGATCAAGAAAGAAACTGACATGACCGGACCTGTTTCGACGAATGTGTCGGGCGGGGAAGGCCGGGCCGCTGAACGAAGGCTTCAAGACCCGATGCGTGAACAGAGGTGCACCCAGTGGGGTCATCATCTCCTGAGCCGGTTCATACCTCCAGGCTGGCCAAGCTGCGTGTCACTTCAAGGCCCCGCACCATTTGAAGCCGAAGA
>CAYOID010000023.1:0-38921 GCA_964403955.1 uncultured Desulfohalobiaceae bacterium
CCCGGCTCGGGGGTTTGCCCGCAGAAAACTCTCCCCCCTCCCTCTGAACTCTGCGTGCTCTGCGCCTCGAGCGAGTCCGCGAGCGGGCGTGAGACATCTCTTTTCTTTGTGCTCCTGCTTCTGGCCGCCCCCCCTGTGCCCGGTGTGGGTAAAGGACAGGCCAGAGGCTGCGCTGACTTCCGAACCCTCAAAGAAAAGGAGATTACCATGAAGGTCGTGGCTTTTAACGGCAGCGCCAGAAAGGACGGCAATACAACGTCTCTCATCCAGCGGGTCTTTGGCCAGCTCGAGAAGGAGGGCATCGAAACCGAGCTGGTCACCCTGGCCGGCAAGCCCATCCAGGGATGCATCGCCTGCATGCAGTGCTGGGAGAACAAGGACAAGCGATGCGCTGTGGACAAGGATGTGGCCAACGAGTGCATCGCCAAGATGGTGGAGGCTGACGGGATCATCCTGGGCTCGCCGACCTATTTTTCCGACGTCAGTGCCGAGATGAAGGCCCTCATTGACCGCTCCGGATTTGTGGCCAAGGCCAATGATCAGATGCTGCGCCGAAAGGTCGGCGCGGCCGTGGTGGCTGTCCGCAGGGGCGGGTCCATCCATGCCTTTGACACCATGAACCACTTCTTCACCATCAGCCAGATGATCGTGGTCGGTTCCAGCTACTGGAACATGGGCCTGGGCCTGGATAAAGGCGATGTGGAGTCTGATGCCGAAGGCATGCAGACCATGGATGACCTGGGGCAGAACATGGCCTGGCTCCTGCATTCAATTTCATGAGCAAGACCTCATGAAATTGACTCTTTGACAAGCCATAAAAGAGAGGAGTGTCACGTCACGTTGTCATTGTCTCAACTCGTCCAAAAAGAGAAAGGCCGGGCCTGCCTGACCCTGAAATTGAACCGGCCGGAAGCTCTGAACACCCTGAACAGGGAGATGGTTCTTCAGCTGCATCAGGCTTTGACCCAGGCCGCAGAGGATGACACGTGCCGATGTGTCATCCTCTGCGGTTCTGGTGAGAAGGGCTTCTGCGCCGGCGGGGACATCAAGGCCATGGCCAGTGACGTCCGGGAAGGCCGCCGGGATCAGGTGCTCGAGTTTCTCGAGCAGGAGTACGCCCTGGATCTCTTCATCCATGAGATGACCACGCCTGTGATCGTCCTGGCTCAGGGGGTCTGCATGGGGGGCGGGCTCGGATTGGCCGCCGGGGCTGACTTCGTTGTTGCCGACGAGACCACCCGGATGTCCATGCCCGAGTCCAGAATCGGCTTCTTTCCGGATGTGGGGGCCACCGGCTGGCTGTTTGCCAAGTGCCCGCCCGGTTATCCTGAGTTTCTCGGCTTGACCGGATACGAGCTCCGGGCGGCGGAATGCGTCCGGACCGGCCTGGCCACGCACTGCGTCCCCGTGGGCTCCCTCATGGCCCTGCTGGAAAAGCTCCAATCCCTGAGCCCGGGCGATCTGCCCAAAGACTCAGGTCGGCTCAGAGGGGTGCTCCAGGGGATCATCGAATCACGGTCCGTCGATGACAGGTCCAGAAAGACGGTCATGGACGAGTGGGTCTCAAGCCACTTTTGCGGAGCCCAAAATGTGGTCAGGATCCGGGAGAGCCTGAAAACTTGCTCAATTGAGCACGACCTGTGCCGGTTCGTGTTTTCAGAGTTCGCGGCCCGTTCCCCGACCTCCCTGGTCTTGACCCTGCATCTGCTGCGGCGCAACCAGGGCAGGGCCATGGCCAATGTTTTCGAGGCCGATCTCCGGGCAGCGGAGTTCATGCTCTCCCATCACGACTTTCTGGAAGGGGTCAGAGCCAGGCTCCTGGACAAGGACAACCAACCCAGGTGGTTGCCGAACAAGATCGAGGATGTCGATCTCGCAGATTTCATGTGGCCATGAAATCTTGTTACTGATGAGGGCAAAAAGTTTTTGACTTTTTGCACGCTGCACTCAGCAGCGCGGGAAGTCAATCCCCGCTTGCTTCGTGCGCGAGCCGCGCCAGCGGGAGCGGCTATTAAGGGAACGGAGCGAAATACATATCACAGGGGACGACAACGAAAATTGACTCACCCGAAGGGCGACTGCCAGTCGCCCCTACAAGCCTGTCATTCCCCATGAGGGTGTCTTTTGCACATCCAGGGCCTGACGCGATGATCGTGTTTGTAGGGGCGAGCGGCGCTCGCCCGTCAGAGGTCACCTCAAATGACGTTTCGGCATCAACTCACAAGAGCTCCAGAATTGGCTTTTCTATGACCAGAGCCAGGCTGTTGCCGTGTTTTTTGAGGTTCTTGATCATGGGTCTTCTCCCTCTTCCTCTCCGCGCTTCCGTGCCTCGAGCAAGTCATCGAGCGGGCGAGAGACCAATCTTTTCTTCTCTTTCAGCCGCACCTCCTGTCTTCAGTGTGTGCCAAGCTCATGCCAGCGGCTGGGCTGAACCCTGATAACCTCTCACAACCGATAGACCATGGCTCACGACAAACAGACCCAACTGAGCACCCTCCTTGACTTGATCCCGCTCATGCAGGAGCAGGGCCGGGCCGAGGCAGTGCGCTACAACAACGGCTACCGGACCTTTGTCTGGTCCTACGACCGGCTTTTGGAGGCTGTTTCAGGGTGCGCGGCTTACTTCTCCAGCTCCGGCCTTGTGCCCGGAGATCGGGTCCTGCTCTGGGGGGAGAACCGTCCCGAATGGATCGCGGCTTTCTGGGCCGCCGTGTCCAGGGGGCTGGAGGTGGTTCCCGCCGACCCGTCCGCCTCGCCAAAGCTTGTCCAGGCCATTGTGGAGCAGACCCAACCGGGTATGCTGGTCTGCAGCGAGAACCTGGATTCACAAGACATCGACCTGACAAAACTTCGGTTCCACGAGATCAAGCGTCTGCCTTCAGCCGGGCCTCTGGATCAGGTCAAGGCCGACCCGGGTGACACCGTGGAGATCGTCTTCACCTCCGGAACCACGGGAGACCCCAAGGGGATCGTGCACACCCACAAGAACATCTGTGCGGATTTGAGGCCTCTGGACAAGGAGATACGCTCCCTGCGGACCTACCTGAGGTTTTTCCAGCCGATCAGGGTTCTTTCCATTCTCCCTCTGAGCCACATGTTCGGCCAGGCCCTGGGGCTTTTCGTGCCAGTCCTGCTCGGTGGCTCCATTGTCCTTTCCAGCGAGCTCAACCCCAAGCGGCTCATGCAGCTCATCCGCAAGGAGAAGGCGGCGGCCCTGGTGACCGTGCCCGGTCAGCTGGCCAGCCTGCAGCGCACCCTGGAATCCAGTCACGACTGCACCCGGCGGATGAAGGACTCGCCAGGGGTGTGGGGGTTCTTCCGGCGCTGGCTTCGTTTTTTCGACGTCCATCGCCGGTTCGGTCTCAAGTTTGTAGCCCTGGTGGTGGGCGGGGCCCAGCTCAGGCAAGCCACGGAGCATTGGTGGTCGCAGCTCGGGTTCGTGGTGGTTCAGGGCTACGGTTTGACCGAGGCCAGCCCGGTGGTGGCCATGAACAATCCCTTGAAGGTCAAGCCCGGTTCTTTGGGTACGGTCCTGGAGGGCCAGTCGGTCAGGATCGCGGACGACGGCGAGATCCTGGTCCGCGGGGACAACGTGGCCAGATACTTCGGCCAGGAGGTGAAGGCCGGGCAGGATGCCTGGCTGCCCACCGGGGACATCGGCCGGATGGACGAGGAGGGCAACCTCTACTTCCTGGGGCGCAAGAAAGACGTCATCGTGACCCAGGATGGGCACAACGTCTATCCCGAGGATGTGGAGCCCCTGCTGGAGGAGCTATCGGAGGTGGAGGCCTGCGCAGTGGTCGGCAAGGAGACCGAGCAGGGATCGCAGGTCCATGCCGTGCTCATCCTGGCCGATCCGGAGGCCAGTCCGGACTCGTTGATCCAGAAAGCCAATGCCGGGCTGGAACCCCACCAGCGCATCCGCAGCTGGTCTCTGTGGTCGGAGAGCGACTTCCCCAGGACCCCCTCCACCGGCAAGGTCAAGCGCAACCAGGTGGCCAAAGCCGTCAACCAGTCCTCAGGCGACCAGCCAGAGCCTCAAGCTCTGGATTCCGGGCTGTCACCCCTGCAGGGCATTCTGTCCCAGTTCACCTCCATGGACCCGGAGGAGATCAAAGACGAGCACAGCCTCAGCCAGGATCTGGGCTTGAGCTCCTTGGACAGGGTGGAGCTCTTGACTGCCCTGGAGGAGGACATGGGCCTGGACCTGGATGAGGACGCCCTGGCCACGGTGACCACCTTTGGGGATCTCAAGGCCATCACCAAGAGCAAGGGCACGAGAAAGCCCGGGCCGAGTCAACCCAGGGACAGCATTCAGGAAAGAACGGGCCGGGAAGCCGAGTTAAGGCCTGAGCCGGCGGCCCAGCCCAGGCAGGAGTCCCCGGCGCAGGCCAGGCCTGAACCACAGCAGCTGCCAAGACTGGAGCTGCCCGGATGGAGCCGGCGCTTTCCCAGCCGCAGCGTGCGTTTCCTGTTCCAGGAAGCCCTGCTCATCCCGGCCACCAGGGTCTACCTGCGTCTCACGGTCAGCGGCCTGGAGCATCTTCAGCCCTTGCAAGCACCGGTCATGTTTGCCGCCAACCACACCAGCCATCTGGACACCCTGGCCATCCTGGCCGCACTGCCCTCATCCTGGCGAAGACGCGTCGCCCCGGCCATGCTCCAGGAGTACTTCACCCCGCTGCTGGAGCCTGACCGCTATGGGCTGCACCGCAGGACCCTCTCCAGGACGATCTACATCCTGCTCTGCCATCTCCTGCAGGCCTACCCCCTGCCCCAGAAGACCGGGGGGATCCGCCAGGCGATCCGCTTTACAGGCGAGCTGGCCGAGTACGGGAACTGCCCGCTCATCTATCCCGAAGGACAGAGGACCCTGGATGGGCGGATGAACGATTTTCAGACCGGGGCGGGGGTGATGGCCAAATGGCTGGACCTGCCCGTGGTCCCGGTCCACGTCCAGGGCCTGTTCGAGCTCTTCTCCATCCACCAGGCCTGGCCCAGGCCGGGCCGGTGCAGGGTGGCCTTTGGGCAGCCGCTTGTGCCTTCGCCTGACGTGGACGCCCGGACATTCACAGCCAAGCTTCGGGGGCAGGTGGAGAGCCTGAGCTGATGCAAAGGGCCTTCAGGCATGCTGCAAAAAAGGCGTCCGGATGAATGATCACAGAGCTTGGAGTTTGGACTCTTGCCTCTTGATGAATGACCTGATAAATTTGGGATCTACCGATGAAATTTCAACTTTTTAGAGCGAAAAGCAAATCGTCGCATGCACATCCTTGCCCCCCTTTTCTTTGTATCTCTCTTGAGCACCTTGGCCCTGACTCCGCTGGCAGCTAAGATCGGCCGCGCATTCGGAGCTATCGATCAGCCGGGCACGCGGAAAATCCATTCTACGGCCAGACCCAGGACCGGAGGGATAGCCCTGTTTACTGCTTTTGCCCTGCTCCTGGTCCTGGCTCACTTCACACCCCTCTTTGAACCCTGGTTTGAAACAGACCGAAATTTCTTTTTGATCATGTCCGGATTGAGCCTGGCCTTTATGACCGGCTTGATCGATGATTTTGTCCCTCTCCATTGCCTGATCAAGCTTGGTCTGCAAGTTGCCGGCGCGACCCTGGCCTTTGCCGGCGGTTTGCACATTGACCACTTCTATCTGGGTTCACTGCAGGTTCATTTCAGCCCATTGGCCAGCTTCGTTCTGACCCAGTTCTGGTTTTTACTGTTCATCAATGCAGTCAACCTGATCGACGGATTGGACGGCTTGGCGGTCGGTATTTTAGTCTTCGCATCTGCTGTGATGGCTCTGTTGCTGTTTATACGGGGTGATACCCTTGGTGCTGCATGGTTTACGATTATTGCCGGTAATTGTCTGGGCTTTCTGTACTACAATTTCAGTCCGGCAAAAATCTTTCTGGGCGATGGGGGGAGCTACTTTCTGGGGTATTGCATGGCTGCCTTTTCCATCATGGCCGGGTTCAAGAGCCAGCTTGGGGCGGCTTTTTTGATACCTGTCGTGGGTATGGGCATCCCGGTCTTTGATACCATGCTGGCACCCATTCGTCGTTTTTTCTCAGGAAAAGCCATTTTCCGCCCTGACGAGGATCACATCCACCACAGACTGCTCAAAAAAGGACTCTCCACAAAGAAAGTCGTCCTGATCCTGTATGGCTTGACTGGGTTCTTGTGCTGCTTTTCCTTGTTTCTGGCTCAAATGCGGGACCCCAGGGCCGGCTTGCTTCTCCTCGGGCCGGGAATCGGAGCTGTTGTCCTGATGAAAAGGCTTGATTACTTCGAATCATTGAGCACTGAGTCGTTTTCCAATTGGATCAAGGACATGAGCTATTTTGCTGGAATTCACAAAGATCGAAGAAGCTTTCTCGATCTTCAAGCCAAGATCAGCTCCTCCAAAAGCTTGGAGGAATTGTGGACGCACATTGCGGCAGCACTGGATATTTTTGGCTTTGATTTGGGGCGGATGGTTCTCAACAATGGACTTCACAACGGACAAGAGAAGCCTGCTGCCTATGAGTGGTCAAGGAAAGACGAAAAATTTGAGACTTTGCTCATGCAGGAGCATATGCTCAAGCTTGAACTGCCTTTTGCGCAAAAGGAAATGGATCACCTCGGCACTTTGTGGCTTCTTAAGGATTTGCGGCAGGACATGATGAGCCATTACACCCTGCAAAGGGTAGAGCATCTTCGCAGATCGGTCAGCAAGGCTTTGTTCAATATGGAAAGAGACAACAGAGAGAGGAATTCTGAAGAAGGAGGGGGGCGCTCAAGGTGAGGAGACGAGAGTCTTGAGGTCTGTGGACGATGCACATTTGCATCCAGATGACTCTTTGTCGGACGCTCTTTTGACTTTTCTTGACTCCCAGTCGTCGGCGATGCTACCTGCCTTTCCCCACGGAACAGCGACGAACCCTGAAGTGGCGAAGAGTTGAGAGTCCTGCACATTGGCAAGTATTACTGGCCGATTCCCGGCGGCATAGAGACTGCTGTCCGCGATATAGCTGTTGAACAGGTTCGTCAGGGGCATTCTGTATGGGTCCTTTCACATTGGCAGCGCCCGGGATTGGCTGCTGAACGTGAATCGGACCACGAAGTTCAGGTCTGCCGGGTTCCGATTGTAGGTCATGTAGCCTATGCGCCGATAGCCCCATCTTTCCCCCGGGTCTTCCGGAGGGTCATGTCTGATGCCCGTCCAGACGTCATCCATGTGCACATGCCCAATCTCTCCCCTCTGTGGCTGGGGTTATGGACATTGCAGACCCCCTTTGTCGTTCATTGGCATTCAGATGTGTATACCTCGCTCAAAAGCCTTCCCCTGGCCTTGCTCTACCCTGGATATGCCGTGTTCCAAAAACGGCTTTTGAGCAAAGCGGCTGCTGTGATTGCCACCTCAGATTTCTATCGTCAGGCCAGCAAGCCATTGCAATCCTTCGAGGACAAGACAGTCACGATTCCTTTGGCCTTGGATCCGGACCGAATGTGTGCAGTGCCCAATGCACAGAGCGTTGATGGCCCAAGGCCTTTTGTTTTTTCAGCTGGTCGCTTCACCTATTATAAAGGCTTTGATGTTTTGATTCGCGCGGCTGCTCACCTCAGGGGAGATGGGAAGGTGATCATTGCTGGATCGGGTCCTCTTCACGACAGGATGCGCTCTTTGGTCGAGAGACTGGGACTGCAGGCCAGAATCGAATTGCCCGGGCGTCTGGAGGACAAGGACCTTCACGCCTTGATGGCCCAGTGCACTGTTTTTTGTCTGCCGTCCATCGACAGGACAGAGGCCTTTGGCCTGGTCCTGCTGGAAGCCATGCATTACGCCCGCCCTCTTGTCTCGACAAGGGTCAGGGGCTCTGGTATGCAGCTTGTCAATGAACATGGAGTGACTGGCTTGTGTGTCGAGCCAGAGGATGACTTGGCTCTGGCCCGGGCCTTGAACGCCCTGCTGCATGATCCGGGCTTGGCCCAGAGCATGGGAAATGAGGGTAAGAAGAGGACCGAGACAAAGTTTCACATTTCAAGACAGGTCATGGAGATAACACGTCTTTACGAGGGTCTCGCATAGAGCATGCCTGGGCCGCTCTTGGCCCTTGGAAAATGTGTATTCGGAAAACCAGTCACCTTTGAGCGATCAAGTCCGCGAGCTGGGTGCAGGACAAGGTATGACAACTCCACCTTCCAGAGAACAGAACATCAGCGTGATCATTCCCGCCTGGAACGAGGAAGCCACTGTTGGGGCCATCATTCATGCTTTGTACTCCATGTTCGAGGATCTTGCCATGTCTGTGATTGTCGTGGACGATGCGAGTCAGGACCAAACCCGGCAAGTTGGGCTGGACAACAAGGCGGTCGTCTTATCATTAGCCAAGCACCTGGGTGCTTGGGGCGCTATCCAAACCGGACTGCGCTACGCTTTGCAGAAAGGGGCTCAGATCATGATCACCATGGATGCCGATGGCCAGCATGAGCCGGCCAGCCTGGATGCCTTGATCAGTCCGGTCATGGCCAGGAAGGCTGATGTGACCATTGGTTCTTATCCTCAGAGGGGCAGCACGGGCAGGCATCTCTCCTGGCAGGTATTCCGAAGCGTCAGCCGGCTCCCTGTTCAGGATCTGACTTCCGGTCTCAAGGCCTATAACCGCAGGGCGGCCTCAATGCTGCTCAATCCCAACATGCATTTGCTGGAGTACCAAGATCTGGGCACCCTCCTGTACCTGCGCAAGAATGGAATGAAAATTGCTGAGGTTCCGGTGCGAATGCAGCCAAGGCAATACGGGCATTCCAGGGTGTTCAACAATTGGATAGCGGTCTGCAAATACCTTGTTTTCAGTACCATTTTGTGCCTTTCCAAGTATGCACAGGTCTCGAACGGCCATTTCGACTCAAAAGGCGAATCATGAATGTTGCCCATATCATCAGTGCAGCTTTAGGCCTGAGCACGGCAGGGGTCATCCTGTTTTTGTTGCGGAAAGACGCCATGTCTGTTGCCTATTCTTTGTGGTGGTTGGTGGTGACCATCGGCTTGGTCTTGCTGAGCCTTTTTCCTGCCCTTGTGGATATACTGGGCCGGGTCTTCGGGATACACTATCCGCCGATCCTCGTCCTCATTGGTGCCTTGTGCGTGGTGCTGATCAAGCTTTTGTTCATGGATATCGACCGCTCCAGGCAAGAGCGCCAGATTCGCCTCCTCTTTCAGCGCTTGGCACTCTTGGAGCATGAAAGCGGGTTGCAATCGTATTACTGCCGGCTTTCCTCTGAAGACGCGAGGGAAAGAGAGTCTGAATGACTGAGGGGCGAAGACAGTTGGAATTTGCTTACAAGGCAGTGACCCAGGAAGGCAAGGTGCATGAGGGCACTCAAAAGGGAGAAAGTGAGGAATCTGTAGCCGTCAAGCTGCAAGGCCAGGGCCTTATCCCCTTGCACATCCTGCCAGCCAGCCAAGGGTCGGGGACAGAGAGAAACAGAAAGGCTTTCCAGATCGATGGGCAGCGAACCGGCACAAGCACGGGACAGAGCTTTTGGCACCGTCTGAGTCACACGTCACTCCGTTTTCAAAGCAAAGCCAGCAACAAAGACCTCATCCTCTTTGCCGAGCACCTGTCCATCATGCTGCATTCAGGCATCACCCTGAACAAGAGTCTGGCCCTGCTCTCAGAACTGACGGAAAACAAGAATTTCAGCCGGGTTATTCAGGATGTTCACAGCCAGATTCGCGAAGGAAGCGCCCTGTGGCAGGCCCTGGGCCGCTACCCCAAAATTTTTCCTGTCGTCTTTGTGAACATGGTCAAATCGGGTGAAGCCGGAGGAGTCCTTGACGTTGTTCTCGAAAGAGTTGCCGCTTACCTGGGCAGTGTCCAGGAACTCAAGGAGTATTTGCTTTCGGCCATGATTTATCCGGCCATTCTTGGTTTGACAGCACTTGGTTCCATAGCCGTCATGCTCACTGTCGTGATTCCCAGGTTTGCTGAGATCTTTTCCGGGATGGGGGTCAGCCTGCCGTTGACCACTCAGGTCATGCTGTCCGGGGGCACATTTCTTCAACAGAACTGGTGGCTGATTTTGCTTGTGATTGCAGGCGGGTTGATTGGACTGCGGAGCTTTTTGAAGTCATCAGCCGGCAGGCGCAAATGGGACAAGTTCAAATTGAACCTGCCGTTTCTAGGGGCAATCTTTCAGAAAATTGAGATTGCCCGCTTTTCAAAGACACTGGGGACACTGCTCAGAAGCGGGGTCGCCATTCTGGCGGCGATGAACATTGTCAGAGGGGTGGTGGTGAACTCAGTCCTCCAGGAGGCCTTGGAAGAGGTCTACCAAGATCTCAAGCAGGGCAGGATGCTCTCCGTCTCTCTTGAAAATCGCAAGGTTTTCCCAACGCTAGCGGTGAGCATGCTCTCGGTGGGTGAGGAGGCTGGGAATTTGGCTGAAATGTTAGAGAAGGTCGGGGATATGTATGACAAGGACCTGAAGTCGGCAATCAAATCCTTCACGTCAGTTTTTGAGCCTGCCGTGATTCTGGTCATGGGCCTCATTGTCGGAGCCATGGTCGTTTCAATGCTCATGGCCATCTTCAGCGTGAACCAGATTGGTCTTTAGAAGCCCGTTCTTGTTGTTGCCTGCAACATGACCCTGCAAGAGGCGTTGTGCAGGCTTGTCTAACCCATGGAGGAGAGGGTCTTGGTTACAAAAAACAGAGCGCATGTCAGAGAAAATATGAGAGCGGATCATGGCTTTACCCTGATAGAACTCTTGATAGTCATGATCATCATCGGTTTGTTGGCCTCCCTGGTTGGCCCCCGGCTCTTCAAGCACGTGGGTGGGGCAAAGCAAAAGACGGCCAAAGCCCAGATCGAGCTTTTGGGGACAGCCCTTGACTCCTACCGTCTGGATGTCGGTTCATACCCGACCACTGAACAAGGCCTGGATGCTCTGCGGGAGAAGCCATCCGGGGTTGATGAATGGAACGGACCCTATCTCCCCAAGGATGTCCCAAACGATCCCTGGGGGAATGAATACATGTACAAGCAGCCTGGGGAGCATGGGGAGTACGATCTTTACTCCTACGGAGCAGATGAGAAGTCAGGCGGAGAAGGCGAAAACGCTGACGTCTCCAGTTGGGAGAATTAGAGGGTTGCAGGCTTCACAGCCTGGGTCGCAATGCTGGAGCTTCGGATTCACCCTGCTTGAGCTCCTGGTGGTCATTTTGATTTTGTCCATGGCCCTGGGCATGGTCTTGCGATTCAACGCGGGTCAGGTGGACACTGTGAAGCTCAAAGTCAAAGCACAGGAGATCGTTCAACTCTTCAGGGCCACGAAGAGCTACGCCGTGGTCAGGGGGCGGCAGAACCGCTGCATCTATGACCCTGAGTCTGGCATGATCGTTGAAGAACTTCAGGGAAAGCAGGTCACCTTTCCTGCACCCTACACCTTGGAAAGGAATGAGCAGAGCATACAGGACAAGGAGGTCCTGGTCATTTTTTACCCGGATGGTTCAGCTCAGGCGGATTCCCTCAAGGTAGGGTACAGGGATGCCGCTTTGACCCTGACCATAGATCCTTTTTTTGGTGATGTCGCCCTGGCCACCGACTGAAAAAAATGAGGCCCAAGCTGATCCGTCAATGAGCTTCACCGGGAAAAATGGCAGTGCCCAAGGCGCAGATGGCAGAGAACAAAGGATGTTTTGCCGGGGCAAAGCGTGTGGACATGCAGAACAGATGAGCTCGGCACCAGCCGGTCAACATTCAGGGTTCACGCTCCTCGAGGTCATGGTCTCCCTGACCGTCGTCGCCTTGTGCGTGACGGTCTATTTTCAGCTCTTCTCTTCCGGGATGAAGCTCGAATATCGCTCCCAGCAGAGGGTTCAAAACGTGCTCCGGGCCCAGAAGGTTTTCGCCGAACTGCAGACCCGGGATGCCCGGGAGGACGACTTTGAATGGCAGGGGCAAGACGGCCAGTCCTCATGGGAGTTGAAAATCGAGCCAATGGACGTTCAGACCCTGGAATTCGAAGAGGGGCCGGTCATCCAGAAACAGACCGAGTTGTACATGTATGTCTTTAGATACGTTTTTGATGAGAATAAGACATTTGAATTGAACAGATTGGTGGCAGTTGAACCGGGTTTTTTTTCCGATGATTTCAAATCAGACCACCTGGAGTGATGCCGGACCTGTCCACAATTGGAGTGCAGGCCTGGGGGGCAGGGGACAGCTGCCAGGAACGCAAAAGGGCAACGATGAAGGATATAGGCTGGAAGAGCTTCGTCATGCATGAGACAATGGTGCCACAGCCGCCCCAGGGCTCCTCGCTGGGCTTCACTCTTCTGGAAATGATCATTTCCATGACCATCCTGTCCATGGTGGTGCTCATGGTCTATCTGTCCTTTTCAATCGGAGTGGATCTCTGGAAAAAGAAGCAAAGCAGGGGCAACCCTGAGCAGCGCATTGAGCTCGCACTGAGGTTGTTCTCGAAAGATCTGGAAAATGCTGTGAACTACACGTCCCAGGGGGACAAAGGGAGCACATACTTCTTCGCCGGGAGCCGGAACTGCCTGTTTTACGTAACCAAAAACGGCTTGGGGTCGAGGTCCAGAGAAGACAAAGGGTTGTTTTTCAGCTGCTTGTACCTGAAGGCAGCGGACAACGGAGCTCACGATCTGTTCGTCTACAAAATCCCATATCCACACAATGCTTACATTCAAGAGCTTCAAGAATTCAAGACAGCCGGGAACATGGAGCGGGAAAGCTATCAATTTTCTGAAGAAATTGCTGAGAACAGTGTCCAAGTCCTGGACAACCTCCAGGAGGCCCAGTTCACATTTCACGATCAGACCTTCACTCCATTCGGGGTCAAGCGACAGGAGCTTGAGCAGGGCCTGGAGGATAAAAACGAGCTGCCCCTGGAAGAATGGGTCAAGAGTGAGCTTCCAGGACAAGCTCTGTTCACATTTGTTCGGGAGGGTGAAGCGTTCGTGTCCCATGCAGCCATCAAAAGATTTGCTGCACCACCCTCGTGACCCGCTGCACGCAGACGTTGGTGCAAAAAGTTGAAAACAAGGTTTCCGAGCGTGAGATTACTGTCATAACTCTTTGATTATTTTGGATTCTGACTTCTGCGCCTGCATCGTGAGTTTTTGCAGCCGCACTACGCAGAGAGGCTCTCATTTCAACCATGACGACCCGATGCAACCAAGGCTTCATCCTCATAGCAGTCCTATGGATGACCACACTCTTGTCCTTGTTCGCCGTCTATTTTTCTTCGGCTGCCCGGGTGGAAGGCTTGAGGACGATTCACCTGGAAGACAGAGCGATCAACGAAGTCCTCTTCCACTCAAGCTATGAGTGGGCCCGGCACGAGATTTTGAAGTTCAGGAAGAATCAAGCCTTGCTCAAAAGAAAGGATGAGCTGGAGGCCCAGTTTGATCAGACCCTGCAGCTCTACTTTCCACGGTATGAACCCTACTCCATCTCCATGGGCAATCAGACCGTGTCGGTTCAGTTGCTGGATTTGAGCGGAAAGTTGAATGTCAACCAACTCAAAGAGCCAGGGCTGAAAAGGGTGGTGCAGGCTTGCGGCGTGCCTGAAGGCCTGGAGCAAACGAGAATCGTCAGTTCAATCCTGGACTGGATCGACACTGACAGCCTGCACAGGGCGGAAGGGGCAGAAAAAGAATACTATGAATCATTGCCAACTCCGTATATCCCCAAGAACAACCCGATTGAAACCATTGAAGAGCTCCTCTTGATCAGGGGGGTGTCAGGTGATGTCTTTCATGGGACCAGCGAGCATCCCGGACTGAAGGATTTTTTGACGGTTCATGGCCAGCAGGAGAAAATGGACATCAACAATGCCGCTCCCGGATGTTTTGCCATTGTCGAGTCCATGAGCCACGAGGTCGTCAATGCAATCATCGAATTCAGAAGAGAGCAAAGAATCTGGGAGCTTTCTGATCTCACCGAGGTGATCCCGTATGAGCTCTTCAGCCAGGCCCAGGAGTATTTTACGGTCAGCTCTTCAGAGACGCTTCGCATCACCGCCGGCACGGCCCGGAACGGCACTGTCCAGGGACACCCCTTTGTCAAGGATCTCTATCTCGGAGGAAGCTGAGCCTTGAAGCGAACCATGCTCGACACCTTTGTCTCCCCATACTATATGCTGTGGGTGTTCCCTGAAATCGTTCATGTTCACAAACGGTATGCGAATTCCTTCGCCTCGGTTCTGGGCGTTGAAAAGGCAACCTATGCCCGTAGTCCAGGAGAAGACAAAGAGCAGCTTCAAAGCCTCTTGCGGCGCATCATTCAGGAAACGAAGTCCAGAAAAGGCGACAAATGGCACATCGGACTTTCCCTGGAGCACTTCACCCTGGTCAATTTCACCCTCCCGCAGGCTGCCCAGGACAATCTGACCCAGGCAGTCAGATATGCCCTCATGCGTCATGTCCCCTTTGAGATCAGCCAGGCATTTTTCAATTTTCAGCACGATGGCACAGGGGAGCAGCTGGACGTTGCCGCGATTGTCTCTCCTCACGATATGATAGAGCCCCTGCTCGGTCCTTTTGTCGAAGCCGGCCTCAACGTTGACACCGTCTTTCCAACCACTGCAGCCTTCGCTTTTGCCTCTGGCGACGGGGTGTACGTGAACCTGGGCCGGACAGAGCAGGAGTTCATCCTCAAGCAGAATTCAAGAGTCTCTGCCCATCTCTATTCCCGGCAGCAGGATGAGTCAGGTCGGGAAAACTTTTTGAACCACGTGGTCTCCCTGACCTCGAACCTGGCCAGCCAACCCAAGTCGCTTTTTGTGATCAGCACCCAGCCAGGGCATGTTCACGACATGCCCTCAGAGTATCGGGAAAATTTCGAAGATGTCCAGATTCTTGAGCCTGACCCGGAGCTCAGCCTCAAGCATCTCAGCCTCCTGCCGTACAAGATCAACCTTTTGCCGCAGACGATCAAAAGGCAGGAACGATTGGCTGGTGCCGTCCAGGCAGCGGCTTTGGTGTTCTTTCTCCTCTCTCTGCTTGCCCTGCCGGGTTTCAAGATTCTTGGCATGATGCACTATGCAGAAAAAATTGAGCGCAAAGTGGAAAGCAGCCAGGCAAGGGTCGAGGAGGTCAAAGCGCTTCGGGCCCAAAATCAGAAGGATCTCGACTTCTTGAAATCTCTGGCTGCGGAGATGAAAGGCCAGTCTGATGCAGGAGATGTGCTCAAGGAGCTGACCGAGGTCGTGCCGGAGACGTCCTGGCTCTATTCTTTTGAATTTTCCGGAGGGACCATCAGCATCCAGGGGCAGGCCGACTCAGCGACAGGGGTTTTGGAGGCATTGGAGAACTCACCCCTGTTCAGCGAGGTCCATTTTGATACATCAGTTAAGAAGTCCGGGTCCCAGGACCGTTTCAAAATTGTCGCCCAGGTGAAACAGTGATGAATGTGTTGACCAAAAAACTGCAGTCAATGGCCCAGGGGACTGAATCCGAACGCCTTCGCCGCAACGTCTTGATTCTGGCGGCCGTGATCCTGTTGGTCGCGGTCCTGGGCAGAGTGGCCTGGAACTCATATCACTCCCTGCATGAGCAGCTCAAAAATCGTATCGACATCAACACCCTCAAATATGAAAATCAACAGCGACTCCTTGCCCTGGGCGACGAGTTCAAGTCCTTTCAGCAGGCTTTGAAGGGTTTTCAGGACAGCACCCTGCAGAAAAAGTTTATTCAGGGAGAGACCCCGGCCCTGGCAGAGGTCAAGTTCCAGAATGTGATCAACGCAATCGCCAAGGACACCAATGTGAACATACTGAGCGTGCGGATGCTGCCAAGAAAAAGGGAGGGGAAGCTCAGCCGGCTGAATATGGGGATCAATTGCCGGGCTGAAATAACATCCATAACCGATTTCCTGGAGCGATTGAAGAACGAGGACACATTCATTGACTTTGATAAAGTGGAGATCAAAATCGTGAACCGGCGGGAAGAGCGATTTTTTAACTTTAGTGCACAAATGACTGCATTGTCGTTGGACTCATGAAAAATTTTCTTTCAGCCTTGCGGCCGTCCCATGTCTTCATTCTTTTTCTGCTCATTGCTGCAGCCATAGGGGTTTTCCTGTTTTCGTACCAGGTCTACCTGGATGAAGTGAACAGACAGCTGCCTTCTGTCTCCTCCAAGCCTGAACCTGAGCCGCAATACTCGATCTCAGAAGTACGGGCTCTGTTTGCCCAGTCTGGAACGGAAAACGAGCACTTGGATGTCATTGCTAAGAAGAACCTCTTCTCTGCTGATCGGCGTCCCTGGGCACCGCCTGAACAGGATGATGACGGCAACGGCGAAGAGAGCACCAGGGAGCAGCGAAACAGGTATAGCCACAAGGGTATTCGCTTGTACGGCACGACCCTGACAGACTCCCGCAAGATGGCCCTGGTCTATTTTGCCCCTTTCCAGGACAAGGACAAGTATCGGATGGTCAGTGAGGGTGAGACCGCCAGGGACAAGGGAGAAAGGGGGCAGAAGGTTTACTTCAAAGTGTCGGCAATCGAGCAGGACTCGGTGGAGCTGGAAGACCCGGCCGGGTCTGCGGTTCAGGTCGGCCTGTACGATCACCAGCGCCAGGCCTCAAAGTCACCCAGCCCGGATTCACAGGTCAGGGTGGTCATCGGGGGAACGGATGAAGCCCCCATAGCTGAGACAGAAGCTGCTTCCTCTCGGCAGGGCGGTTCAGCTTCAGATCAACAAGGCAAAGCCGAACCTGCTTCAGAAGGCGATGCTGCTGAGCCTGGAGAGGCTGCTCAGCCCGGTGAGGGTCCTGAGACCGGGGAGGCCGGCCAGGGGCAACCCGAGGCTGAAGGTCAGCAGAATGAAAAAGCCCGAAATATTTTTGAACTGTTCAAACAATTGGGGACCAAAGGGAGAGGCCAGGATGATCTGAACAACGAGCAAAAGGAACAAATGGTTGAGGAAGGGCGCATGCGAAAAGTGGATACTCCGTTTGGTACGATTTACAGACCTGTGGACTAAAAGGTGAGCTGATATGTCTTTTGCTCGTTTGGTGGGGCTCCTGCTGCTCCTGCTTGTGAGTACGTCCTGTGCCCATTTGGAACCCTCTTGGGGTGACCGGGAGCCCCCTCGGGTTTCCCTTGAAGACAGGAAAAAGGATCGGGAATCCGATGAACCCTCGCAACAGCCGCAGGCTCGGGGCAAGCCGGGCGACAACGCCACCCGGGTCATTCAGGAGATCGATCAGCAGACAGAGCGGTTCAATGCCAAGCTGCAGTCCATCATCTCTGAAGGGGACAAGGAAAAGCCTCAAGGGGAGTCTGACCAAGAGAAAAAAGTTTCTGGATCGGCCACCCAACAGGTCTCCTTCAACTTTTACGACGCCGACCTGGTGGAGGTGGTCCGGGTTTTCATGGACCTTTTGGAAGCGGATTACATGCTCCATCAGAATGTGAACGGCAGGGTGTCCCTGTCTGTGGACAATGCCTTCACCCCAGAGCAACTCGTGGACCTGCTGCGCGGGGTGTTGCGCATCAATGGCGCGGCCATGTTTGAAAAGAACGGGGTCTGGGAGGTCCTGCCTTTGTCCGAGTTCCCCAAGCATGTGTCCGATGAGGCCATCGTTGAAGGTCAGGACAAGGGCAAGCAGCGCCTTGGCCAGGTCATTCAAGTCTTTCGTCTCGACTACATCGCTCCCTCGGAAATGATCAAGGTCATCAAGCCTTATTTGAGCAACAGCGCAACCGTCTACGGGCATCAGGACAGAGGGATCCTGCTGGTCAGCGACTTTCCCCATGTCCTGGGCAAGGTGGACCAGCTGATCGACCTCTTTGACGAGAGTGTCTTTGCGGACATCAAGGCCAAGGCCTACACCCTCAAGTTTGCCAATGCCGAAGACACGGCCCAGGAGCTGGAGCAGATAGCGGATACGTTCGGCCTCTCCAGCAAGATTGGCGGCCCTCGTGGGGAGGCCGCCTTTCTGGCCCTGGAGAGGACGAACATGGTCCTGGCCATCACCAGGGATGAGCAGGTGCTTCGCTTTGTCGACGCCTGGGTGCACGAGCTGGACAAGGAGCTTCCGGAAACGCTCAATTCCCAAGTCGGTGACAATATCTTCGTCTACTACGTTCAGTACGGGGATGCCCAGGAGATCGTAAACTCCATGGACGGCCTGTTTGAGGAGCGGGAAATCGACAGCAAGGACGACGACAAGGGGACCCCGGTGGGCCAAAAGGTCAAAGATGGGCAGCAGCAGGACGAGGCGGCATCCTCGGGCCAGAGCATGGTCAGCGGGCAGCTCAGCGGCCCGGTGACCTTCAAGGTGGACGAAGCCACGAACTCGATCCTGACTCGAGCCAGTGCCAGGGATTACTCCAAGATTCTCTCGGTGATCGAAAAGCTCGACCTCTACCCCAAGCAGGTGCTCATCGAGGTGGTCGTGGCCGAGGTCACCCATAATGACACCACCCAGCTGGGCGTTGAGTGGCAGTACATCAATGACCTGCTGGACGATGCCGTCCAGAACATTTCCCTCAACTCCGGCCTCGGTGCAGTGGTTGATATGGAGAGTCCGCGGATTTCTTCCGGGCTGAGCTACCTGGTGACCAAGACGGGCAGGATGAAAGCTGCGATCAAGGCCCTGGCCGAGAAGAACCTGGTCCAGATCCTGTCCACACCCACGCTCCTGGCCTCGGACAACAAGGAAGCGACCATCAATATCGGGGACGAGGTGCCCATCCCCACGACCACAGAGAGAAGGGAGGATGATACCGGGGGAACCGTGAGGAGCACAACAACCCTGCAGTACAGGGATACCGGGATCATCCTCAAAGTCACCCCGAAGATCAACAAGCAGGGCATGGTCAGGATGGATCTCTCCCAGGAAGTCAGCAATCTTACAGATGTGAACGTGGAGAACGTATCCGCTCCAGTCATCTCCACCCGGAATGCCCAGACAACGGTGGCGGTGAACGACAATGAAACCATTGTCATCGGCGGCCTGATGGAGCAGCAGAAGACGGACAACTCTTCCGGGGTGCCCGGATTGTCCCGGTTGCCGATTCTCAAGCACCTTTTTGGGTATCAGTCCATGTCCGTCCAGAACACCGAGCTGATCATCTTCATCACCCCCCATGTGGTTCTCAATGAGGAGGATTCCAGGTACATCACCAGGGACTTTCTGCACAGGCTGGAGGACATCAAGAAGGAGATGTTCTAAGGACTTGATCTGACATGACCAATGTTATCGACTATTTCATCCAGAGGAACATCGTTTCCCAAAAGGATGTGGAGCGGATTCTGGAAGCCAAGATTTCCAAGGAGCCCCTGCATCAGCTGGTGATTCGCTCCGGGCTGGCCTCTGAGGACGACTATCTGGACGTCTTGAGCCAGGAATACGGGTATGTCCAGCTCAACGATCTCCCTGAGGACTTTCGGGCCGAGCAGTTCTCGCACATATCAGTGCTGTTCATGGATGAGCACAATTTCATGCCTCTGGAGGCCACAGCCCAGGAGGTCAAAATCGTGGTCAACGACCCGTTTGACCATCTGGTGTTTGACACCCTCAAAAAGCTCTTTCCCGGCAAGACCATTGTCTTTTACCTGGCCCGGAAGGAAAAGATCAAGACCTGGATCCAGTCCTCGTTTTTTCACGACCAAGAGGAGGAGACCCGGGAATCGGAGTGGGAAAACGATGCCCTGCAGTCCGGGCATGGACTGGAAGATGTGGAGCACCTGCGCGATCTGGCCTCGGAAGCCCCGATCATCAAGAAAGTCAATCAGATCTTGACCAGGTCGGTTGAGGACAAGGCCAGCGACATCCACATCGAACCTTTTGAAGACCGAATTCAGGTCAGGTACCGGATCGACGGCATGCTGCACGAGTTCATGGAGCTGCCGCCGTACATGCAGCAGCCGATCACCACCAGGCTCAAGATCCTGGCCCGCCTGGACATTGCCGAGCGGCGCGTGCCCCAGGACGGCAGGATCCGGACCAAGATCGCAGGCAAGAACATCGATCTCAGGGTTTCCAGCCTGCCCACGGTCTATGGCGAGAGCATGGTCATGCGCATCCTGGACCGGACCAGTATTTCCTTTTCCCTGGAGAACCTGGGTTTTCCGGTCAAAGAGCTCCGGGCTTTCGAGGACCTCATCCGCTCGCCGTACGGGATCATCCTGGTCACAGGGCCTACGGGAAGCGGCAAGACCACCACCCTCTACTCAGCCTTGAACGCCATCAATTCCCAGGAAAAAAAGATCATCACGGTCGAAGACCCAGTGGAGTATGAGCTCGACGGGATCAACCAGATGCAGGTCAATCCCAGGGCAGGTCTGACCTTTGCCGGGGGGTTGCGTTCCATTGTCCGCCAGGACCCGGATGTGATCCTCATTGGAGAGATCCGGGACAAGGAGACCGCGGATATTGCCATCCAGTCCGCCTTGACCGGCCACTTGGTCTTTTCGACCCTGCACACCAACGATGCCGCAGGGGCGATAACCAGGCTCCTGGAGATAGGGGTGGAGGACTACCTGCTCTCCGCATCCCTGATCGGGATCATGGCCCAGCGCCTGGTCAGGATCTTGTGCGACCACTGCAAGCATGGCTCAGAGCCTGATGAGACGGTCCTGAAGCGCTACGGCCTCGATTCCCTGGGCATGGAGATGGACAAGACCTTCAAGCCGGTAGGCTGCGAACGGTGCGCCTACACCGGGTACAGGTCCCGGACGGCCATATTCGAGCTCATGGTCATCAACGACGCCATTCGGGAGATGATTCTCAAAAACAGGAGTGCAGTGGCCATCAGGAATGAAGGGATCCAGCACGGCATGACCCTGCTCCGCAACGACGGGTGGCACAAGGTGGCCAGGGGCATCACCTCCATTCAGGAGGTTCTCCGGGTGACCGGGCAATAGCAACCTTCCCAGGAACAGGGATGTCCACTCAACCCATGGCTGAAACTCTGACCAGTCCAGGTTCCTCAAGGCCGCAATCAATCAGGATGGTCTGGGCTGTGGTCTTCAGCCTGGGCTGTTTTTTTTTCTCCGCTGCCATACCCGGGTGCCTCTGGGCAGCATCCCCGGGGACACCAGTGACTGTGGGGATTGTGGTTTCCAGGCATATCAAGCCTTACATGCAGGCCGAGGCAGGTTTGAGGGCTTTCCTGGAAGAGCAGGGTCCTTGTGAGGTCTCCACCTTTATCCTTGGGGACAGCGGTGCTCCTGACCTGGCTGAACTGGCGGAAAACCTGCTGGCCGGAGGGTTTAATGCCCTGGTGTCCATAGGCCCGGAAGCCACTGACTTTATCTGGTCTGTCAGTGATTTCCGGGGGGTCAGGGTTTTCACCATGGTCCTCAGTCCCGGAAAGGTTCTGGGGCAACCTTTGGAGAGTGTTTCCGGGGTGACCCTGACAATCCCGATTGACATCCAGCTTGGTTCTATTCAAGAATCCATCCCATCGATCAGCACGCTCGGCCTCCTCTTCAATCCTCGCACCAATCATGAGTATTTTCAGAGAGCCCAGTCGGCCTCTCAAGGCTCGAACATCGAGATCGTGCCCTTGAAGATCAATTCCAGGCAGGACGTTCCGGGAGTCCTGGAGTCGTCCTGGGGAGCCATTGACGGTCTCTGGCTCATCCCGGACAGGACCGTGATCTCAAAGTCGCTCGTGGAATACATCATCAAGGAGGCCCTGTATCACAAGATTCCGGTCATAGGGTACAACCGCTTTTTCTACCAGGCTGGGGCGGCCATGGCCTTTGTTTTCGACTATGGGGACATCGGGCAGCAGACCGGGCGAGTGACCCTGGCCAAATTGGGCGGCCGGGAGGTTTCGGTTCAGGGGGCAGTCTTTGAAGTTTGGAAAAAAGACACGGTCCTGGAGAGGATCGGTCTGCAACCCGCACAATGACATGAGATGAAACGGCCAGGAATTCATTTCCGCCTCCTCTTTCTGGCTCTCATGCTCACCGGGTCGGCCGTATTCATTCTGGGCTACCTGGGAAACGGGATGGTCCAGGACTTTGTCCGGTCCAGATTTGAGGAGCGAATTGACTTTTTGGCCCGCTATCTGGCCAGGAATGCAGAGCTTGGTATCTTGATCAACGATCAGGACATGTTGCACCAACTTTCGCACAACCTGCTTCAGGAATCGGATGTGGTCCGGGTGACGATCACCAATGCCCAGGGACAGATCCTGGCCCAGGTGTCCGCCAAAGATGTCTCTGAGCCGATGTACTCCTCAAAGGCCGAGGTGCGCATGCAAAAGATCGAGGGGGAGGATCTCCAGCTGCCGCTGGAGGAAAGGTCCATCGCCGAGCAGGAGGTCATCGGTCTGGTCCAGATCAGCTACAGCATGGAGAACCTGCAGCATCTCCAGCAGAGCCTCCAGACCAGGTTCCTGCTCCTGGCCCTGTTGGTGCTCTGTGTGACCATGGCCTTTTTTTTCTTGCTCTCCAAGTCCCTGGTCCGGCCGCTCAGGAATCTGGTCCAGGCCGCCCAGAAGGTGGGCCGGGGTGATCATGAAACCAGGGCTGTCCCGGATACGATCCCTGAAACCAGGGCCCTGGCGGAGTCCTTCAATGCCATGCTGGACTCGCTGGAATGGAGCAACAGGGCTTTGGAAGAAGCCTATCATGAGGTCATGCAGCAGCGCACCCTGGCTGAGCTGGGGAAATTCGCCATGACCATTGCCCATGAGGTCAAGAATCCCCTGGGGATCATCAAGAGCTCCCTGGATGTCCTCAAAAAGGATTATCAGTTCAGGGACAACGATGTGATCGTCAGCTACATCGAAGACGAAATCAAACGCCTGAACAGGCTGATCGAAGATTTCCTGTACTTTTCCAGGCCGGCCAAGCCAAAGTTTCAGCCAGTGGACCTGAACACCCTTGTTGTTGAGAGCCTGAATCGGTTTCAGGTCCAGTTTGTGGAACAGGACGTTGTTTTCCAGACCGAGCTGACCCATGACAGCATGGAGATTCAGGGGGACAGGGATCTCCTGATACGGAGCTTTCAGAACCTTCTGAAAAACAGTGTCGAGGCAAATGGTCATACCGGGACGGTCACTGTCCGCTCCTGGTCCACTGACCTGGACTGGGTCCTGGAAGTCGAGGATCAGGGTGAAGGGGTCCCGGCAGACGTTCAGGACAAGATTTTTGAGCCCTTTTTCACCACCAGGTCCAAGGGGACAGGTCTGGGTCTCTCTTTCGTCTATCAAGTGGTCACGGCCCACAAAGGGCAGGTGGACATCCGTAACGGTCCAGACAGTGGTGCGGTTTTCACGGTCCGGCTGCCGTTTTCTGAAGTCGGGCCTCAGGTGGTCACAGACATTGGCTCGCATCAGACGTGATGCGCTCGAGGGTATGATGTCCACGATTCTCATTGTTGATGATGAACATAAGATGCGCCATCTCCTGTCCATCATGCTCAACAGAAACGGGTATGAAGTCGATCAGGCTGAAGACGGGCAGCAGGCTTTGGAGATGATTCAGAAGCAGAGCTACGACCTGGTCATCACCGACATCAAGATGCCTCGACTGGATGGTCACGGCCTTTTGAAGCGCATGAAGGAAGAGAGCCTCGAATGCCCGGTCATCTTCATCACCGCCTTTGCCTCTGTGGATTCCGCGGTTCTGGCCATGCAAGAGGGGGTTGTGGACTACATCTCCAAACCTTTTGACGAGGACCGTATCCTGTTTGCCGTTCAGAGATCTTTGAACGTGTCCAAAGTCTTGGCCGAAAACCTGGAGCTCAAGCAGCAGATCAAGAAAATCGCCGGGCAGGAGGAGATTGTCTACCGTTCCGAGATCATGCACCAAGTGGTCGAGCTGGCCTCGAGCGTTTCCAGGCAGGACTCCACGGTCATGATCCAGGGCGAGTCAGGGACAGGGAAGGAATTGCTGGCCAGGTTCATCCACGAGTCCAGCCATCGGGCCAGGCAGAGGTTCGTCCCGGTCAATTGCGCAGCCATACCTTCCGGGCTGTTGGAGTCCGAGCTGTTCGGCTACGAGAAGGGGGCTTTCACCAGCGCCGACCGGCGGAGCAGCGGAAAATTCGAGTTTGCCTCGGGCGGGACGCTCTTTCTGGACGAGATCGGGGACTTGCCCCTGGAGGCCCAGGCCAAGCTCCTGCGGGTCCTGCAGGAGAAAAAGGTCCAACGGGTGGGCGGCAAGCATGAGATTCCGGTTGACGTGCGCATCATCTGCGCCACCCACCAGGACCTGGATGCCCTTGTTTCCCAGGACAGGTTTCGCTCCGACCTTCTCTATCGGATCAACGTCTTCCCCATCGAGCTGCCGCCTTTGCGGGAACGGCCGGATGACATCAGCCCCCTGGCCCGACATGTCCTCAAAAAATGCGATTCCGGTGGGGGGATAGAGCTCTCCCAGGGGGCGATGAAGCTCCTGGAGAGCTATTCCTGGCCCGGCAATGTCCGGGAGCTGGCCAATGTGATTGAGAGGGCCTGCATTCTGGCCCAGACCACCCAGAGGATCGATCACAAGACACTCTCGTTTCTGAAGCCGGAGAAAAAAAAGCAGACCGAAGCTGAAAACCCCAACCCCGGGGCCAGTGAGCTCACCCTTCCCGAAGAGGGCATTTCCCTGGAAGATCTGGAACTGGATCTGGTCAGGCAGGCCCTTGAAAGGTCGGATCACAACCAGAGCGCCGCAGCCAGGCTGCTCGGCCTGACCCGGGCCAAGTTCCGGGTTTTGTTCAAGCAGTACAGAAAGCAGGCCAGGACCTCACGGTGAACGGCAGGCTGCGATGTCAAAGAGGACCCATCACTGCGAACAGGATATTGTCGGCTGCAGGATGTTTCCCCCGGCCCTGTCTGGGCAAGGACTCCCAACCGCTTGGTTGCAATGGAAAATTCTAAAGCTGTGTGTTCCCCTCAGCCTTTAACCCTCAGCCGGCCAGCAAGCAGCCCAGCTGATTTGAGCATGTACAAAAAAATCAAGCACATTCCCCTCTTGATCATACTGGCCTGCCTGTTGACCCACCATGCTGCCGTTGGCTTGGCCGCAGACAGTTCGCTGAGCTTGAAAACCGACGACACCATGCTCATGTTCGTGGGCGAGCAGCTGGAGCTGCTCTCCATTGCCTCCAAGAGGGAGCAGAGTGCCGTCCAGGCCCCGGCAGTGGCTGATGTGGTCACCAGGCGGGAGTTTTTCTCCCAGGGCCTGAGCACCCTGGCCCAGGTCCTGGAACGGCAGCCTGGCTTTCATATGGCCCAGAGGGAGTTCGGCTCCCTGCCATACCTGCGGGGCATGCCGAACTCGGCCCTCTTCTTGTACGATACCGTGCCCCTGATCTCCGACACCAGCAAGTCCCTGCATCAACTGGACCGTGAGCTGTCCCTGTCCTCAGTGAAGCAGATCGAGATCATCCGTGGTCCGGCCTCGGTCCTCTGGGGGCCTGACGCCTTTGCCGGGGTGGTCAATGTGGTCCCTTTGAGCGGCGCAGACATCGATGGCCTGGAAACCGGACTGCGCTACCGCTCTCCTGATGAGGGAAGGGGGTTTTTTGTCAATGCCGGCCGGGATTTCGGGCTGTGGGAAGGCATGCTTTCAATCAACTATTTTCAGGAAAATGTGGATGATCCAGAGGTGAATCTGGTCCGCTTCTTTGGACCCGATGACCAGCCCGTGCCCCCGGAGGAGCGCTTCGGATCCCAGAGCCCGGGGGATCGGAATGTCCTTGAACTGCTTGGTCAGTTCGAGGTTGGAGACTGGCTGAACGTCTCCGGGCGTTTGCTTCAGAGCGACAAGCCTTACGCGGTCAGCCAGGAGGGCACCCCCGTGACCTGGAGAGAGGGCAACGACCTGTCTTCAGGCTTTGTGAAGACTGAGGCCAGTTTTGACCTCGATCCCAGCTCGGCCTTGCGCTTCACCGGCTACTACAGCTTTCTGGACCCGGATTTTTCAGTCATCAACGAGTCCTGGGCCCAGAGAGAGCGGACCCTCTATGGGGAGCTCATCTACGACCGGTCCTTGTGGACCGGCCAGGGGCTTTTCACCGGGGGTGTCTCCTACAGGTCCAAGGAAATCAGCAACGCTCCTATCTGGGACAAGTACCTGCCCAGCTTTCTCAGTCCGGAAAACGAGCTCTTCCTGCCCCAGCCCATGCTCGAAGACTATTCGACCCGGCTGTGGTCCCTGTTCGGCCAGTACACCCACAAGTTCAAGGAGGTCGATTTCGTTTTCGGAGCCCGCGGTGATTTTCACGACTCCTATGCCGACCAGGTCAGCTTCAGCTCCGGACTGGTCTGGAACCCCAATTCGCACTGGAACCTGAAGCTCCTCTATGGCAACGCCTATCGGACCCCTTTCGCCAAGCAGCTTTTGGAAGAGAACACCCCGTTTGCCAAGGCAGTGACTGACCAGGACAAACCAGACCTGGAACAAGTCCAGACCGTCAACCTCCTCGTGTCCTGGTCTCCTGTCCAAAGCTTGAAAACCAGCGTGACAGGATTTTACAGCCTCCTGGACAGTCATATCGTCCAGATCGATCCGTATGCCGGCCTTTCGGAGCAGAATGACCAGGAGATCTACGGGCTGGAGGTGGAGTCCACATGGTCCCCGCTGTCCTCCCTGAACCTGACCGCCAACCTGACCCTGCAGGAGAACTCCGGCCCTGACGAGGAGTATTTCCTGAAGAAGTTTTCCATTGTCCGGCCGGACGGGACGGTGGAGGACGTTTTTGAGCAGCTCAGCTTCCCTTATGATTCAGGTCCGGACATTCTGTTCAACTGCATCGGCACCTGGACCCCCCTGGACAGGGTCGCGGCCAGCCTGCGCCTGGGGTATGTGGGGGAGCCCCAGCTCATTCTGCCCAGGGAAAGCCTGGTCCAGGACGCCCCGGGTTACTGGGTCACGGATGTCAGCCTGCGTTTCGAGGATTTGGGGGCGGACAACCTCGACTTGAGCCTGGCCGCCCGCAACGTGTTCGATCGGGGTTTTGACACTCCAGGCACAATGAGTATGCTGGATGGTTTTGGAAGGGAAATCGAGGTCAGCCTCAGCTACAGGTGGTGAAATTCAGCGCTGCCTCTGGCTGAACTGAATAATTGGGTTTGAAAATGAAAAGAGTCTCAAAAGCACGATCATAGTTATGCCCCCGATCAGAGATTCCCGCGTCTTTCTTCTGGCCCTGCTGGCCGTCGCAGCCAGTGTGGGCCTGGCCTACAGCAATGTCCTGCACGCCCCGTTCGTCTTCGACGATCTGTACAGCATCGTCCGCAACCCGAAAATCAGGGATGTCAGCAAGTTTTTGACTCTGGAAAAGCTCTTCGCCCCCAGGCCTCTGGTGGACCTGACCTTTGCCCTGAACCACAGCTTCGGAGGTCTGGAGGTTTTCGGCTATCACTTGGTCAACCTCGTCGTCCACATCGTCAACGGCCTGTTGGTCTTCGGGCTGTCTCTTTCCATCTTCAGAAAGGTGGGGCCATATGCCCGGCATGGTGTGAGCAGGGCCTTCAAGTTTGGGTACGTTACACTGCAGGCCGAGCAGGCCATGGCCCTGTTCGCAGCCCTGATCTTTGTTCTGCACCCCATCCAGACCCAGGGGGTGACCTACATCGTCCAGCGCTACACCTCCATGGCGGCCATGTTCTACCTCGGGGCCGTGCTCAGCTATGTCAAGGCCAGAACTCTTCAGGTCGGCAGGTCTCAGAGTGCTGCCGCCTCCTGTTCTGATGACGGGGCAGCCCGTGATGAGCCAATCGGCTTGTTTCGGGGCAAAGTTTTCCCTGGAGGGCTCTTTGCCCTGACCGGCTTGCTGGGAGTGCTGGCATTCCTGTGCAAGCAGAATGCAGCCACTCTCCCGGGGGCCATCCTTCTGGTCGAGCTGGTGCTTTTTGACCGCAGCTGGGTCGGCTGGAAGAGGAAGCTTCTGGTTTTGATCCCCTGCTGCGGGCTTTTTGTGATTTTTGTCTTTTTTTCAGGGGTCTTCAGGGGGGGGATGGACTTCGGAGCACTGCTGGACGACCTGTCGGCCCGGACCAGGGATACCGAATCGGTGACCCGCTGGGAGTACTTGATGACCCAGTTCAATGTCCTGGTGGTCTACCTCAGGATGCTTCTCCTTCCTGTGGGGCAGAGCCTGGACCATATGGTCCCAATGGTGCACAGCTTCTGGTCCGGGACCACTCCGTGGGCCCTGCTCTTCCTGGTGCTGCTCCTGGCAGGCTCCCTGGCTAGCCTGAAGAAGCGGCCTCTCATCACTCTGGCCGTGCTGTGGTTCTTCGTCACCCTGTCCGTGGAATCGAGCATCTTCCCCATTCGGGACGCCATGGTGGAGCATCGCCTGTACCTGCCCATGTTCGGCTTTGCCCTTATCGTGCCCTCTGCAATGCTGACCCTTCTGCGGTGGAAATGGCTGCCTGCCGGTCTGGTTCTGGTGGCAGCAATCGGTTTGGCTGGATCTGGAACCTATGCCCGCAACCAGGTCTGGCAGAGCGAGGTCCGGCTGTGGTCGGACGTGTTGTCCAAGAGCCAGCACAATGATAGAGCCTGGTACAACTTGGGGAATGCCCATAAAGAACAGCAAAATTTTCAGGCCGCTATTGAAGCTTACGCTCATGCTGTTCAACTTCGAGAAAATTATACAAAGGCCTGGTACAATTGGGGGAACGTGTATTACGAACAAAAATTATATTCTCAGGCCATATCGAAATATAAAAAGGCTCTTCACTACAATCCAAAATATACCAAAGCGCTCATGAATTTAGGGTTATGTCTCGTACATGAACACAAAAACAGAAAAGCTCTCAGCATCTTTAACGGTTTGTTGAGAAAAAACCCAAAAAATGCAAAAATTTACTACAATCTTGGGGTGCTGAACGAGAGATTGGCAAAGAAAGACCTGGCTTTTTCGAACTATTCCCGGGCTATCGAGTTGAATGATCAACAGCCAGAAGCGCATTACAACCTCGCAAATCTTCTTGTTCAGGAAGGGAGGTATGAAGAAGCAGAAAAGCACTATCGTCAAGCTATAGCCATCAAGAAGGATTATTTGGAAGCTCATTTCAATTTGGCCAATCTCTATCTGCAGCAGAAAAAATCCAAGTCCGCTTTTGGCCATTATCAACATGCTCTTTCCATCAACCCTGATTTTGATAGAGGCCATTTCATGCTCGGTTATGTCCTTTGGCAGCGTGGTCAACTCCGTCAAGCTGCCGAGGCTTTTCACAGGGCAGGGCAGTTGACCCCTGAGTTCGTCAAAGCCCATGTCTACGAAGGCAAGGTTCAGCTGCAGCGCGGGGCCTACGAACTAGCCATAGAAGCATTTCTGCGGGCAAGCGATTTGCGTCCGGATATGCTGGGCATCAGATTCAGCCTGGGAAGGACCTACATGCAAACACAGCAGTATTCAAAAGCTTTGGCTCAATTCGACCATATTCTCAAGCTCGACCCAGATAACAAGGAAGCGGCCCAAATGCTGAAGTCGGCGCAGAATCGGTTGGCAGGAGGCAAAGAGAAGCCGAGCAAAAATTGAGCACGTCCATGTTGGCCCGATGTGACCAGCTTTTGGTTTGATATGACCAACCCCTGGTCAAGATATTTTTCATGGCTCATCCTGAAGCAATGAGTAAAGAGGGCCGAAAGGATCGTATCTTTAGCTTCGATCCCCATTTGCTTCACACCACACTTAAACTGGGCCATGTGCTTTGAGGCATGTCCCAAGAATGATAGGATATGATTCATTCATCTTTTGGTGGCATTTGTCTTGCTAAAGCCTTTGTTATGAAGATTCGATTGTTTTCTTTTATTCTTTGCATTCTGAGCCTGTTTCTGACGCATGGCCAAGTTGAGGTGCAGGCAGCTTCGCGGGAAAAAGATACGAAGCACTTGGTTTTTCAAATGATCAATGCCGCTCGGGAAGACCCACTGGGCACGGCTGAGGCATTGGGCTACGATACTGAGCAACTCCTTGAGCGCTTGAGCACTATGAGGCATATTCTCAAGGTGGGCTTGCCCCCCCTGAAGTGGAATCAGCGTTTGGCTGCTTCGGCACAAGGGCATGCCCTTGATATGCAGAACAATGGTTACGTTGCAAAGATTTCCCCTGCTGGACTGGGGCCCGCCGACCGCATGCTGGCTTGTGGGTTTGACCCCCTCTATTATGAAGAGCGACTCGGGATCATGACCCTGCAAAACTTCGTGTCCCCTGCTGCGGCTGCGAAGACACTCTTTACTTCAATCTTTCGCGACGAGCTGGTGGATTCCCCGGAGATGCCGCGCACAATCCTCAATCCTCTGGTCAACGAGGTGGGGATTAGCTTTCTGGGAGGCTCTTTTGGGTCCTCGATACAAGCCCAAAACGCGTATGTACTTGTCAGTGACTTTGGCACCTCCAGTATCCGTGAAACCGAACTGAAAATTTTTAGGGACATCAATCACATCTGGCGCAAAGCACTTGGATCTGCTGATGAGCCAGATATGTTGCAGGCTAATGAAACCTATCAGGTATGTCCGATTCTTGCCTGGAGTGAAGCTCTGGCTTTTCAGGCCCAGGAAAGGGCTGAGGCTATCCTGTCTGATTATAACCTTGGGACGCGAGGAGATGAGCTTCTTCAGAACAGAGCGTTTCATGCCGATGACGTCGTTCAAGGTACCCGGTTTGTGGAGATGGCGTTTGAAATCAACGGGGAGCCCTCCGACCTGCACGACACAGTGACCAGCCACATGGCGACACGCATACAAGAGCAGGGCCCGGAGGTTTTTCCATTTCTGGTGAAAGAGGACATCGAAGCAGTGGGTATCGATGTCTACCGGGTAGGCAGCCTCGATTTAGGGCAGGATTCTTCGGTTTACCTGGTGATTCTGGCTTTTGGCCGAATCGAGGGTAATGGAGGGATGGTTCATGGCCGAGTTTATGCAGATGTGAATGCGAACGGTCTGTTCGATTTCGGTGAAGGTTGCGACGGCTTAATCGTGTACATACCCAGGGCTCCCTATGAGCAAGCTTACGCCACTGTGACCCGGCCAGACGGCTGGTTTCAGATTTCTGCCCGAAACGGACTGTACCCTCTCAGGGTGCTCTCGGAAGACATCGATATTCTCACCGAGTCCTTCATTGCAGGGACCGGGCAGAATATCCATCACGACATTCGCCTGAGTACTGGCCAGTGCGGATATTGATTAGTACCAGTTATGCTCTTGGTTGACCTTGATGAGTAGGTCTGATAGTGTTTTTTTTATGGCATACAACACATCTTCACTCCGCTTGCTGTGCCTTTTGATGCTGGCATCGTTATTCCTCTTCCATTCTACAGCAATGGGCCAATCCTTGAGAAAAGGACGAATAATTGCAGCGGGAAATGGTATAGAGGTCAGGCAATCAGATGTTGAAGAGCTTAAGTCCTTTTATGCCAAGCAAAATTTTCATTCATCAGAGCGGGAGTACCAAAAAGCAGCTGTGCGGTATGCCCTCTTTGCTCGCGAAGCCAGATCGCTTGGCTTGGACAAGCGGCTTCAGAAGGAAACAAATAGCACAGTCCGGGCTACATCCCTTGATTCGGCCGCTACGAAGAAAAAGCTTTTTGATTTGTACCTCCGTCATGTGATGAAGGACACGAGTATGTCTGGCGATGTGATCGAATCCTATTATCTTGCCCATCCGGACAAGTTTCAGGTGGAGGGGAATGCAACACAGGTCAAGCCCTTGACAGACGAGTTGAAAGAGTCCATCAAGTTCAAGATATTGTCCGCTAAAAAGAAGATTATTGTCAGATCGGAGTTTGAGCGGCTCAAATCCAAGTACAAAGTCGAAACACGGTACGAGTGATGTTCAGGCAGGTCCAATTTTTGCAAATTTTGACTGCGGCGCTAGCTTTTCTTCTGACCTTGTCGGCTTCAAGTTCAGTCGCCGCTGGGTGCGATTGGGACTTGAAACTTGCGAACTCGTCAATTCAGTGGCCAAGAAGTGACTTGAAAAATGTGTACCAGCGGTACTGGTCCAGCAGGTACGCTGGAGAAACGAAGATCAATTATCAGCTTGAAATCCCCTACTATCAGGAGATCAAATCCTATCAAAATTATCACTCAGTGGTCATCAACTCGTCCAAGATGACTCTGAAAAAGGTTGAAATTCAAAGCATCGTTGCCTTGAACCCAGATTGTTTTGAGGTCAAGGCCCGCTTCCACTGTGAGAAGCCTGACCATACAAAAATAACCTTTTTTATGCTCGACAGGTGGGTCAGGGTTGACAAGGCATGGTCTCATGTGATTATGAATCCCTTGATCAACCCTTTAGCTCGATAATTTGGATTTGGCCTCAAGAACAAGTTGAAAAGGAGGTGGCAAAACCAAAAAATCAAGTATCAAGGTTTTCTAGTTCGTTCCACAAACACTGTAAAGGAGGAAGCTCAATGATCAAAAAAGCAATTCTCAGTCTCGTTTCAATCGCGCTTGTGTTAACGGCGGCACCGTCATTTGCATTTGATGCAAATGACAAAGTGACTGCAGCTCCCAACAGCAAGGGAGACCTTTTTTTCACTCCCTACATCGCACTGCCAGGCATTCAGACAAAGCTGACGGTGACTAACACCAGCCAGGAGTATTCCACCGTGGTCAAGGTCGTTGTCCACAGCAAGGTCTTCAGCACCGAGCTTCTGGACTTCTTCCTCTATCTGTCTCCGGCTGACGTCTGGACCGGCTACTTAGTCAACGAAGGTGGGGATGTCAAAGTCCAGAGCACCGACGACAGCATAGCTACTTCTATTACCGCTGATGGAACAAGTGCCGTATTTGCCAGTGTTGAAAACCCTGTAGACAAAGCCGTGTTCACAGATGAACTTTGTACTAACGATACTGCATCTTTCGGTTATATTGAAGCCGTGCAGGCAACAAGCTTCAGGGTTGATGATGACAATGCACCAGGCTGGTCTGGTAACGAGTTGAGCCGGCCGATCTCCAAAGGTGAAGTCTTCAGTGAATATGAAGTCGAAATTGAAGATATCGGCGCGGGCACTGAAGATCAATCGTATAACGAGCCTAGGAACATAGTAACCAGTGTTACTGAATACCAGATTCCTTCCCTTGGAGTCGCCAGCTTAAATCGTGCCTGGGTTTTTGCTGACTGGGATAACACCGAATTTCTTACTCGGAGTATCATCAGTGGTATCAAGGGAAACAGTGCCAGAAACACTCTTGGTGAACTTGAGGCTGCCATGGCCAAAATGAAACCAGCAATGAACTTTGTTAACTCAGACAGCGATCTTTCCTTGCACATGTTTAACTTCCCAACTAAGCTGGCAAATAAGACATCTGATTGTGTTTACGATGGGCCTGGAGGGACAGCAAGTGTAAGTCCTTTCTGGGAAGAGACTAATGATCAGCAATGCTTGCCCTTTTCTGTCAATCGCTTTAATTTGAGTGAAGAGCTGCCAGCTGAAGATCCGGATGATCCCTTTTCTGGTGGCGGACAGGAAGAAGGAAGAGAGATGTGTGATGAATTGGATTTCTTCTTTGATTTTCCTGTCACATTTGAAGAAGGTTGGGTTGAATACACTTTCGAACCTGTCAAAGGAAATGAAACCGAGTTTGTGACTGAATCTGGACAGACAGGACGCTACACTGGCATTCCAGTTTTACCTGAAATCATCAACTTTGGCAGTACTGGATTCTCAACCGCTAATGCAGCATGGGATGATGGAACTGTTGATTACGATGTAATCAACTAGACAAACGGCTAAATTGCAGGTAAACTATTTGACCACAAATTAACTCTAACTTTTTCATTCTTGACAGCTTAGTTAAGCTGTATTAAAAAACCCGCGTAAGTACTTACGCGGGTTTTTTATTTGGCAAATATTGTCTGGCTCTTTTTGTGCCTTAGCAATCATCTCTTAATTTTAGTCGTTTTATTCGAGTATTCTTCAGTGAGCTTTCCACTGTCTAATAATAACCTAAATCGAGCGGTTTTAATCTTAATGCAACTATGCAAAGAAATCGTATTACGTATGACGCCTTTTTAGGATATGCAATGTGATTCAACTGCGACGGACCGCTCAATGATCTACTCAAGCCGGCTTGACGCAAACAAAGGAGAGGCTGCTGGCAGACTTTGGACGTACTTCTCCTGTAATTTGGCGTAGACCTTTCTGACCAGGACGCTATTTAAGCCTCAATGCGAGGGGGACTGCAGCACTTCCTCCAAAGCTCGGTAAAGTCGAGAGCATCGAAGACCGCCCTGGAAACCTTGAGGATGATCTGGTGCGACGTACTCACGATCTTGCCCCCGATATCAATCACCTTGCGGCGCAAGGTCGTGGGATAGCTGCTTGCGGAGACCAGTTCCGCACAGACATCCTCCTTGAAAGCTTGGTACAGGTTGTAGCCCAGGACCATGCAGTGGTAGAACGCCGCGTTTTGCTTGAAGCTCTGGAAGGGAAGCTCTTCACTCCCAAAATCCTTGAACGATCTGAAAGTCAGCTCCCCTCGGCCCTGGTCATGGGAGCAATCGATCACCCCGTCAGCCTGGAGCAGCCAATCCAGCTCAGCTGCTTTCAGCTGTGCATCCACCGCATACCCCATGCCCAGGTTGGTGTAGAGAACGGTGCATGGCCGAACGAAGGGCAAAAGGATCTGGCCGTTCTCGCTCATAGGGCGGGTAAAGATGGCCCTTCGGAACGTATCCCATTTGTCTCGGCGATCACCGAACTCCACGTACTCCCAGATCCGGTTGTCCTCGACATCGCCGGGGCCGAAGTACCGCTGCCACTTGCCGGAAGGGATGGTGGCCATCAGGTCGGTGATGTCGCTGTAGAGTTTTCCCGAGCCAATGTATCCAACCCCCAACTCCTCAAAGACCTTATAGAGCTTTTGGTCCATAAACCCGCTGTCCATCCGGAAGATGATGGGTACGTCACTCTGGTAACTGTTCCGGATTTTTTTCACCATCCTCCGGATCATCCGTTCGGCGCTTCGTCCGGAGTTGCTGTGATACTGGCCGGGACGAAGGCTGGAGTCGGCCAGATATCCTTCCCAGGTCAGCTGCAGTGCATTAAAGCCCTTGCATTTCTTGTATGTCGGCCGGACATGCTCCCGCTTTTCGGCCTCATTGTTATCCATGACCATGGCATCGAGGTACATAATGATGGCTTTGGGCTGAAGGACTCGCAGCCGCCAAACAAAAAGCCGCAGATGGAGCCGCCGGAAAACATACACTAAAGGCCAGGAGAAGGCCTTGAAAAATCGTTTGATGCCATGGGAAGAGACCATGTGGTGTTTTTCAGTCTCGATAACGGACCTGTAGCCGGCATCGCTTTGTATTTGATCGAAATAAGAGAGATGTCGACTCGTTCCGTCGAGAAAGAAACAGAAAAGTTGCTTGAATATCTCATGAGCGGGAACGCCTTTCTTGTTTTTGCGCAACCAGCCGAAGCATGGCATCAACAGATTTGAAATGATATGAACGTTCTCCAGATACCTGACAAAGAGACTCAAGCCAGCGCGTCCTGTGATTTTCTCCTCAGTAGGTTGGACCCTGTTGATCCTACGTTTGCTTTTATATTGGTTTTTGCTAGTCTTGGCCATGCGACCCTCCACCTTTTGGGTGAGACTTTCTGGTTGGCCTTAGCCGTTTACAAAGCCATATATATCAGAAAGTTGTCCAAATGTGGAGGGTTTTTTATGCAGAAAAATCCATCAGTCTAGGAATAAGGTTAATACGGTTGACATTTTATGAGTCAATGTGACTTTTTTTGCCAATGATCGATTTAAAAATTTTATAAATCTGCTGGTTAACTTTAATTTTACTAGATTTCAGATAGTTGTGTGCTGGGAATGTCAATTTCGTGGCAAAGTTCTGATGGCTTATTTTTTGCATAAAATTTGAAAATCATATAACCGGTAACTGATCATCATGAGGTAACAAATGATTCCCAGACTAAGAGTTATGAATTTCGTTATATTTTGTTTGCTGGTATTGTTCACTATTAGCAGTACATCTACCATTGCAGACACCTTTTCTCCTTTACATGGTGATTTTGGTCAAGCAAATGTTAAGTATGACCAAGATTCTTTTTCGGTTTTATGCTCCTCCTACTATGCTAATAAACCTAATCCAAAGACTCAATTCCGTGTTTTTATTCCGCCAGGCGCTACCTATTTGCGATTAAAACTTATTGCCCAAAATCACAGCAAGATGAAAACTGTTTCACATTTTGGTCAGCCCCCAATTGACTATCAAAATCCTGATGATCCGACTCCTAGTATTTCACTCCAAAAAATGAAAGATCAATATGTTTATACAGTCAGTTCAGAAGGTTTTTTGGGAATTATTCAAGAATGGTTCAGTACTCCACTTGCCAAAGATGATATGGGTTGGATCTATGTCAATGTATTTAATGGATCAGAGAATGAACTTTCTTCCATAGACTTTTCTGTAAAAGTCAATACTGACATTTACAATAATTGGTACGATACAGTGCAAGACTGGTCAGAGGTCGAAGCTCTTGGCACTGCCAGCAAGCCAGGTCAAGTTTCGGTTGAGCCTGAGTCGCCGGGTGTCACCTGGACAGCCTCCTCTCTTGAATTGCAGGCCTCCTGCTTTAATGCAGACACAATCTACTATACAGCTTCAAAAAATGGTGTCCCGGACGACCCAGACTCACAAAATAACGATGGTGTGATTACCGGCAACAACGGAATTGTCCCGATAGTCGGTTCTGATGGAGATGATCTTTTTGCGGTCGTGAATGAGCAATCATCCTTTACCATTAAGTTAAGAGGATCCAATAGCGAAGGTTTAGGACCGGTTGATGCTTTTGAATACACGCTCGATACTCGCGAACAGACTCCTGACTTGGTGGAGGGTATGAGTGCCAGCGGAACATATAATGTGTCTCCATTGGCCATGAACCTCAATTCCCCCGGGGCCACGCATGTTGTTGCCTACGCCACAGACCTCGATCAAGACCATGCGCCTGACGAACCTGATGCCACAACCGTTGATGTCAGGAGGGGATCAGGAAAGTACGAGGGATTAACAGCCGAGCTTGGGGAGTCCCGACATTTCAGCGTTCAGTATCGGGCCTGGAACGAATATTCAGATGAGTATGGCCCTTGGTCTGATGAATACGACTACACCATCGACTATACCAGCCCTGCGCCTGCACAGCCTGAGGTCGCTGGGTCCTGTCCTGCGCTTGTGATTACGTCCAGCCATGCTGAAGAGATCTGGTACACCTACAGTGTGGCCCAGGGTGATGCAGAACCCACTGATCCTTCTACCGATCCGGCCGATGCCAGGAAGTTGGGAACTGTAGGCGCCGATTTTCAGGCTTCCATGGACCTTCGGACCAGTTTGGGACTTGATGCCGACAAGACAAGCAATATCAAGATCCGATTCTTCGGCTACAACTCCATTCGGAAGTTTGGTCAGCCCACTGATGTCAAGGAGTATACTTACGTCGGCAATAGCATTGAAGCCCCCGGCGTGGACGACGACGATAATGGAGGCCCTGAAAAAAGCTTGGAAGAGAGGCTGGAAGAATTTCTCAATGGGGGGAGTTCTTCAACCGGTTCGGTGAGGGTGGACATTCGACCCTACAACGCCGTCAAATCCGGGGCGAAGTGGAGCGTGCCAGGAAAGGCCTGGACGCAAAGCGGAAACCGATTGGCTGATGTGACCACTGGCACGCACGAACTCCGTTTTCGGGACATCAAGGGCTACGTCAGGCCAGATCTCGAGGTCGCGGTCGAGAAAGGTAAAACCACGAGGGTTGCGGCCCGCTACATCCTCACCGAGGAGAAAGCCAAGTCCACCAGGATGAACCTGAATGGCTACGCCAAGGGAACCGATGGGGAAATCGACTGCTCCTTACCCATCGTCAAGGATGGGGAGACGTCCGAGATGTTCTGTCTCTCCGGGCTGATCCAAAGGATATTCAACGACGTTTCAAGCATTGATGTCCAGGTGCCCTACGGGGGTGACTTTGTGAACATTTCTGGCGACGGGTACTCCATCCCGGTCAAGATTGTTGATGTGACCACGACACCCAAAGAACATGCCCTGGAGATGAACAAGAATGAGGAGTTCGTCTTATGCGAATCCGGGATAGCCATCACAGTCGCTCCGGCACCTGTAGACGAATCAATCTTCACCAACTCAAACCCGTTTCCCCAGTCTGCAATGATTCCAGATATCGATGAGCATGGCTTCCTCACGCAAAACAGGCTGGATGATTCCCAGATACTGGCCAGGTTTCACTATGTGGCCGAACAGGGACTCCCGCCATCTGAGCTTCCTGGGAGCGACAAAGTGGCTGTGATCCAGGACAGATTTCCCTGGAGAGCAGTCTATCCAAACGGTTCAGCCCAACAGCTGCTTCCCGTGATCTACGACCAGGGTCCGTTTATGGACCTCGTTGAATCATACGGGCTGCAGGTGCAAACATCCCTGGTCGATGGATTAGTTAGTATTCAGGATTCGCAAAACCAGACTGTTTTAAAGTTCCGGCCCAGCTATTACATACAGACAGTTGATCAAAAGGCTGGCGATCACCCAGCTTATGAGTTCAATGATCAAGACGGAGACGAACTCATTGATCTGATCCTGTATTTTGAAAACGGCACCAAGAAACAAGTGTTCTTCACGCGTTCGCCTTAGCCTCTTATAGGAACTTTCCTGAGCTAATATTTGCAAAATGAACCTTTCTGATGTACAAGCCGCCTTGCAGAAGCAAGGCGGCTTGCTTGTTTCTGTGCCCAAATGTTTAATGAAAATCAAATCTGTTGACTCACTGACAAGATGCCGGTGCAAAAACTCGCTTTTAGAAAAATCGCTGCGCCAATGATGTCACTATTGGCTTTGAGGTGTTACCAAAACTCAAAAGTTCAGGCTGTCATTTGATAGATAACGGACTCACAGGGGCTGTTGACAGGCTCTGTAAGCCGCAGGAAAGACAAAAAACGAGCTGAAAGCCACTTTTCCCTGGTT
>CAYOID010000024.1:0-16172 GCA_964403955.1 uncultured Desulfohalobiaceae bacterium
GGGAAGGAGCTGGATTCCGGGTAGGCCGCCGCTTTCCAAGCGGCCGGCCCTGGGGCCATGTCTATCGGCATAGAACAAAATCCGGGAAGGAAGTTTCATACGAGCCCTGCCCCTGGCTGCGCTGAAGGTCGAGGGTTGAGGGTGGATGGTTGAGGGCGGAAAAAAGCCCCGACTTGTCGCGAGATGACACTCAACGTGGCCACTTTGATTGTAAACCCAAAAGTGTCAGCTTTGCCAAAGACAAAGCTGACAAGAGAGATGCCATGATCGGAATATCCAAACTGTACTGCGGTTCTGTGGAGGCCTCTGATGCTTTGCGCTACGGCCGGGCCTCCAAGGATCTGCCTTCGCATCTGCTGCAGTTCTCCATGGACAAAAAGCCGGTGGTGGTCTGGAACATGACCAGGCGCTGCAACCTGCGCTGCGTGCACTGCTACGCCAAGGCCAGGGACGAGGCCGATCCCGATGAAATGAGCACCGGGCAGGCCAAGGCCATGATCGATGATCTGGCCGCATTTGGCTCCCCGGTGCTCCTCTTTTCCGGAGGCGAGCCCCTGGTCCGCAAAGATCTGCCTGAGCTGGCCCACTATGCTGTTCAAAAAGGCATGCGGGCCGTGATTTCCACCAACGGGACCCTGATCGACAAAGACAGGGCCAGGGAGCTCAAGTCCATCGGGCTGTCCTATGTGGGCATCTCACTGGATGGCGGCAGGGAGATTCACGATCGCTTCCGCGGTGTGGCCGGGGCGTTCGACAAGGCCATGCAGGGTTTGGAGAACTGCCAGGCCGAAGGGCTCAAGGTGGGGCTGCGCTTCACCATCAACCGGCAGAACGTGTCCGAGGTCCCGACAGTCTTCGATATTCTCGAGGAGCGCGAGATCCCCAGGGTGTGCTTCTACCACCTGGTCTATTCAGGGCGGGGCTCGGAGCTGATCAACGAGGACCTGGACCATGCCCAGACCAGGGACGTGGTGGATTTGATCATGGACCGGACCAGGGCCATCTTTGACCAGGGGCATGAGAAAGAAGTCCTGACTGTGGACAACCACGCGGATGGACCTTATGTCTATCTGCGGCTGCACAAGGAAGACCCTGAACGGGCCCAGGAAGTCTACAAGCTCCTGCAGTACAACGAAGGCAACAACTCCGGCCGGGGCATCGGCTGCATCTCCTGGGACGGAAGCGTCTATGCCGACCAGTTCTGGAGAAACCACACCTTTGGCAATGTTCTTCAGAGGCCGTTTTCCAGGATCTGGACCGAACCGGACCACGAGCTTTTGGCCCAGCTCAAGGACAAGAAGTCCCATGTCACCGGGCGGTGCGCCAAATGCCGGTTTCTCAGCGTGTGCGCCGGCAACTTCAGGGCCAGGGCCGAGGCCTACTATGGCGACGTTTGGGCTCCGGACCCGGCCTGTTACCTCACGGACGAGGAGATTGGCCTTGAGTGATTTCTTTCGAGGGCGCAGATTGCGAGGGACGTCCGGGGTTCGAGAGCTGGTCCGGGAAACGGAGATTCGCCCTCAGGACCTGATCCAGCCCTATTTTGTCCTTGAAGGCAAGGACCTGGATGCCCGTGCCCCGATACCATCCATGCCCGGTCAGGACCAGCTCGGCCTCAAGGCTTTGGTCAAACGGGCCGGCCGGGCCAGGGAAAACGGGCTCAGGTCCGTGATCCTGTTCGGCATTCCAGAGCACAAGGACGAGCAGGGATCCCAGGCCTATGCCCGGGACGGGATCATTCAAAAGGCCGTGTCCGAGCTCAAGGCGGCCTTTCCGGAGCTCACGGTCATCACCGATGTCTGCCTGTGCGAGTACACCTCCCATGGGCATTGCGGGCTGATCAGAGACGGCGAAGTGGACAACGATCCCACTCTCGAGCTCCTGGCCAGGGCAGCCCTGTCCCACGCCCGGGCCGGGGCGGACATTGTCGCCCCGTCAGACATGATGGACGGCAGGGTGGCAGCCATCAGGCAGGGCCTGGACGCCAACGGGTTTATCCAGCTTCCGATCCTGTCCTATGCTGTCAAGTACGCCTCAAGCTTTTACGGGCCGTTTCGGGATGCGGCCCAGAGTGCCCCCAGCTTCGGGGACCGCAAGACCTATCAGATGGATCCCGGCAACAGCAGGGAAGCCCTCAGGGAGGCAGCCGCTGATGTGCAGGAGGGAGCGGACATGCTCATGGTCAAACCGGCCCTGCCTTATTTGGACATCATCCGGATGGTCAGGGACCGGTTCGACCTGCCCCTGGCCGCCTACCAGGTCAGCGGCGAGTTTTCCATGATCAAGGCAGCAGGGGAGATGGGGGTGATCGATCAGGACAGGGTGATGATGGAGAGCTTGACAGCCATCAAACGGGCGGGAGCAGATGTGATCCTGACCTATTTTGCCGAGGACGTGCTGCAGCTCCTCCAGGAGGGGAAGGCCTGATGACCGGTCCAAACCCGGAGCTGCGGCTCATCGCCTGGGAAGTGACCCGGGCCTGCAACCTGGCCTGCAAGCATTGCCGGGCCGAGGCCAATCCCGAGCCTTTCCCAGGCGAGCTGACAACCCGTGAGGCCAAGGAGCTGATCGACTCCTTTCCCCGAACGGGCAGCCCGATCATCATCTTTACCGGAGGGGAACCCCTGCTGCGCAGCGACGTCTTTGAGCTCTCGGCCTATGCTCGGGGCAAGGGCTTGAGGTGCGTCATGGCCACCAACGGGACTCTGCTCACCCCTGATGTGGTCACGCAGATGACAGACTCCGGCATCGAGAGGGTCTCCATCTCCATCGATGGACCGGAGGCACAGAGCCACAATCTCTTTCGCGGGGTTCCCGGGGCTTTTGAAGCCTCCATGCAGGGCATCGAGGCCCTCAAGCGAGGTGGGCTCGAGTTTCAGATCAACACCACCGTGACCCGGAACAACCTGAACCAGTTCCAGGACATCTTTGACCTGGCTCAGAGACTCGGGGCCGTGGCCTGGCACATATTTCTCCTGGTGCCCACAGGCCGGGGGGACCAGATTCGGGAAGAGGTCATATCGGCCGAGGAATACGAGCAGGTTCTGAACTGGTTCTACGATTTCCGGAAGACGACGTCCATGCACCTCAAGGCCACCTGCGCCCCGCACTACCACCGCATCTTGAGGCAGAGGGCCAAAGAGGAAGGGCTGCCAGTCGATTTTGCCCATTTTGGATTGGATGCCGTCAGCCGCGGCTGCCTGGGGGGAATCGGCTTTTGTTTCATCTCCCATTCAGGCCAGGTTCAGCCCTGCGGGTACCTGGAGCTGGACTGCGGCCAGGTCAGAGAAAAGCCTTTCCCTGAGATTTGGGCCACCTCGCCGCAGTTTGAAAAGCTTCGCGATCCCACGGCGTATACCGGCAAATGCGGGAGATGCGAGTATCACAAAGTCTGCGGGGGTTGCCGGGCCAGGGCCCTGACCATGAACGGGGACTACCTGGGTGAAGAGCCGCTGTGCACCCATCAACCCAAAAAGATTTCCGGGTAAGACCCGGAAATCTTTTTGGAAAGGGCTGTGAAGATTCGATCAAGAAGGGGTGGACATGGTGAAAAGGCTTGGAAACTTTGGCTCGGGTTTGTTCAACCTTCTCAACCTGTGAAACTTTCTCAACGCTTATTAGCGCAGAGTACAGTGGCCTTCAGGTTGATTGGAAAGCCACTGGCATGCTGAGCAAGCTGCAACTCGTATGGATAGCATAGACAAGCAGATTCTGGACATCATCCAGACCAACTACCCCATCGTCTCACGGCCCTATGCCCGGATCGGCAGGGATGTGGGCTTGAGCGAGGCCGAGACCTACGACCGGGTCAGGGCCATGCAGGACAGAGGGATCATCAGGCGTATCGGGGCCAATTTCCAGTCCAGAAAACTGGGCTGGAAATCCACCCTGTGCGCGGCCTCTGTTCCGGAAGCGGACCTGGACGATTTTGTGGCCGTGGTCAACGAATACCCCGGAGTGACCCACAATTATCTTCGGCGGCACACTTTCAATGTCTGGTTCACCTATATCGGTCCGAGCTGGGATCAGATCAACGCCGATCTGGAGCGTATTTCAGAGCGCACCGGAGTGAAGATCCTCAATCTGCCGGCAGAGCAGACCTTCAAGATCCGGGTGGACTTTCGGATGTCCGAGGATCCTGAAGAGGATGACCCACTGAACCATGGATGAGCGCTGCACAAGCATTTTTTGACACCCATTCAAAGGCCCTCTGTCTAGAGAAAACACTCTATCCTGTCCATCCTGTCATCAATTCTCCATAGTCGATCCTTATGAAAGATCCTTTTGTCGTTGTCGGTGCCGGCCCGGCCGGTCTCATGGCTGCAGGTCAAGCTGCACAGGAAGGGGCCAGGGTGATTGTCCTGGAGAAGAAGCCCCGACCGGCCAGAAAGCTGCGCATCACCGGCAAAGGCCGCTGCAACCTGACCAATACGGCTGAGCTGCAGGACTGGCTGCCCAGGTTCGGATCCACAGCTCCATTTCTGCGCCCGAGTTTCGCCCGTTTCTTCAACAGAGAGCTCATGGAATTTTTTGAGTCCCTGGGGGTCCCCCTGGAAGTGGAACGGGGAGGCCGGGTCTTTCCAAAGAGCGGTCAGGCAACGGACATTGTGGACTGTCTGATCGCCTGGGCCAAAGGGGCTGGAGTGACGATCCGGACCAACCGGACCGTGACCGGGCTGGAGGCACACCAGGAGAGGATCGCAGGGGTGGTGCACAGGGCCTCGGATGCAGCGTCGCCCCATGACTCGGAGCTTGAACGGCTTGCCGCCGGGGCGGTGATCGTGACCACCGGGGGAGCCACCTACCCGGCCACCGGATCGACCGGGGACGGGTATGTCCTGGCAAAGACCATGGGACACAGGATTGTTCCCATTCGCCCGGCCCTGGTCCCCCTGCGGGTTGAACCCGAGCTTCTGTCCCGGCTGCAGGGGCTGCATCTCAAAAATGTCCGGGCCACGCTCCTGGTGGACGGCAAAAAAGATCAAACCCAATTCGGAGAGATCGAGTTCATCTCTTCCGGCATGTCCGGGCCGATCGTCCTGACTCTGAGCAAGACTGCAGCAGAGACACTGGAGACGAAGAGTAAAGTGGATCTGTCCATTGACCTCAAGCCCGGCCTTGAAGCGGCCAAACTGGACACAAGGCTGATCAGGGACCTCCGCAGTCGGGGCAAGGAGGATCTGCAATCCATCCTTCGCGGTCTGCTGCCTGCTCAGCTCATACCCCTGTGTCTTCAGCAGTGCGGTCTTCCCGGGAGCAAGCCAGGCCATCAAATCACAACCGCTGAACGGACCAGGTTGAGGACCTGGCTCAAAGATTTTCAGATCCAGATCATTGGAACCGGGACCATGGATGAGGCCATCGTGACCGCCGGCGGGGTGGACACCAGGGAAGTGAATCCCCGGACCATGGAGTCGCGCTTGGTTTCCGGTCTGTTCTTTGCCGGTGAGGTCCTGGATCTGTGTGCCGATACCGGCGGGTTCAATCTCCAGGCCGCTTTCTCAACCGGGTGGATGGCCGGCAGAAGTCAGAAGGCAGTGGACAGGAGACAGTAGACAGAGGGCAGGTCGAGGGGAGAAAAAAAACGAATCGTCAAGTATTGTGTTGTGGGGGTCAAAAAGAAGGTCGGCACAACCGTCCGCGGTTGTGCCGACCTTCTTTTTGAAATATATCAAAATTTACAGGTCTTGCCTGTAAATTTTGATCAGAAGCCGAACTCGTCGTCAGCAGGTCCGCCGCCGAAGCCGAAATCCGGTTCCGGTTCTGCCGATCCGCCCCCGGCAGCGGCACCGGTGTCAGCAGCAGCTGCGGGTGCGCCGCCTTCGCCGGAAACCGTGACCACACCGTGCTTTTTGACCTCATCGATCTTGGCCAGGAGGTCATCGACCTTTTTCAGGTAGTCATCCACTTTGGAGGCTGAGGCCACGATCTTCTTTTCGCCTTCATCCTTCATCTGGGCTTCATAGTCGCCCACCTTGCTCTCCAGGGCAGCGATCTTTTTCTTGTTCTCTTCGAGCTGGCCCTCGTAGGCGGCAATCTTTTCCTTCTGCTCTTCTATGGTCTGCTTGTATTCAGTCAGCTGGCTGAAGACGGCATCGACCTCTTCCTGGACATCTGCAGGCAGACGCATGATGGAGACATTTTCCCCAAGCTCAGTCACTTCCTCTTTCTTCAGTCGTGTCAATTCAGGATGTTGCTCATAGAGCCAGGCCTTGGACAAGCCCGAGGCAAAAGGGGCGAACTCTTTGTCCACGTCCTTCTGGGTCACGAAACCCAAAAGGTCGACTACATCCTGAGTGTACGTTCCGGACTGGCCCCTCAGGTAGGCCACGAATGTTTGCATAGGGAAAACCTTGCGAGCTTCTGCCATGACAGCCTCCTTATAAGACGTAGAGTTTGTTCTGCGTGGTCTCGGTTTCAGTGGACAGTCGGCCCATCTTCCGGGCATAGGTCAGGGCTGCCACCCGGTAGACCAGGTGTCCGAGCTTGGACCAGGGAAGATAGGCTATGAGCATGAAGACCGAGATCAAGTGTATATAGTAAACCGGATAAGCCAGACCCGCCACTTCAGCCAGGCGGAAGATCTCACTCAATATCCCGGTTATGGCCACGACCCAGATCACACCCAGCAGATACCAGTCATAAAATGACGAGCTGTCTTTATCAGAGGCGTTCAGCCGGCGCTTGGTCAAATACACCAGCCCGATGACCAGGGCAATGGCCCCGACGTTGGCCAGGATTTTGACCGGGTTCCAGAGGGGCATGGGATACTCCATGTGCAGAAAAGGCAGGATCTTCCCCCCCCAGTGGGTCAGGGCGACCACAGAGGTCACGATGAACAAGGCCACAAAGGAGTAGAACAGAACGATATGCCCCTTGAACTTGACCTCGTCATCCTCTTCCTGGCCACAGTCCTTCCATTTCTTGTGGGTCACGACCTCGTCCTTGATGACCTGGTAGAGGCTCATCCAGAGGTTCTTCGGCTTGGAGTAGCCGACCACAAAGGTCCGGGGCTGAGAGTCGAAGGCGGCAAAGAGGTTCTTGATGCCCACAAAGAACGTGTAGAGCACGAACAGGGTGGCCAGGCCGAAAATCGGGTCGATGGAGTAATCCCCGGGAAAAACCAGACTGAACACCACCTGGCCGTCTTCCAGGGGAAAGGGGGTCCCATGGATGCTTCCGGTGATGAACCAGACGATAAGGTAGATGATGGCCGGAATGGCGATCAGCTTGGGCAGATGCCTGGCCGAGCTCATCCATTTCCCCATGAATGAGGGGCCGACAAGGTTACGGTAGGCCATGTTGCGCATGGCGGCCATGAGCTCGCCTGGCTTGGCTCCCCTGGGGCACATTTCAGAGCATTGCCCGCATTTGTGGCACAGCCACATGTCAATGTCGGAGACCAGCTTGTCTTTGAGTCCCCACTGGGCCCAGACCATCTCCTTGCGCGGAAATGCCCGATCCACAGGGGATAAAGGGCAGACCACACTGCAGGTTGCGCACTGGTAGCACTTTTTCAGGTCTTGCCCACCGGAGGCCTGGAGCTCTTGAACAAACTCGAGATCGGGTTGGATTCGCATCACCTCGGACATATTCCTCCTCCTAGAATCCCTTGAACGGGTTGGGGCCCAGTTTTACGACGTCATCCACGAATTTGTCGATGATTTCGGGGATCAGGTCGTAGTCGTCAATCGCCACCTGTTCCTGACGGACGCGTTCGAGCTCAATACCCAAACGATCAAGGGTCTCGCCGATGTTCTTCATCCGCCGTTCACACAGTTCTGAACCTTTCATGAAGTGGCACTGATAGTCGTCGCCGTACTTGCACCCCAGGAGCAGGCAACCGTCATTGCCTTTGCCCATGGCGTCGGCGATCCAGATGGTGTTCACCGAACCGAGACAACGGACAGGGATGATGCGCACATACGGGCTCCATTTCTTGCCGCGCATGGCCGCCATATCCAGGGCTGGATAGGCATCGTTTTCACAGGCCAGGACCAGGATGCGCGGGCCTCCCTCATCCATGTCGTCAGGCACCTTGATCTGCCCGATCATGCTCCCGATCTGGCCGACGCTGTAGTTGTCGAAGGAGATGACCCGCTCAGGGCAGGCACCCATGCAGGTCCCGCACCTGCGGCATCTGGCCGTGTTCGGTTTGGGGGTACCTTTTTCGTCGTCATCCAGGGCCCCGAAGGGACATTCCTCAGTGCATCGCTTGCACTGGGTGCAGCGCACGAAGTTGAACTTGGGATAGGTCAGGTCTCCGGAACGGGGATGAACGGACATGCCCCGGTTGACCGACTCCAGGCATTGGATGGCTTTCAGGGCCGCGCCCTGGGCATCGACGGTGGATCTGGCCAGAGGCATCGGCTGACGGACCGTGCCAGCGGCGTAAATGCCGGTTCTGCGGGTTTCGTAGGGAAAGCAGATGTAGTTCGAATCGGCAAACCCGTCAAAGAGATCCAGATCGGGAAAGGCTTTTCCCTGGCGATAGGCCAGCTGGACAACCGGATCAAGGGCGGTTGTCGGCACCAGTCCGGTTGGGGCGACCACCATATCCGCTTCGATCTCGACAGGCTCAGTTCCAAAGAGGCTGTTTTCGATTCTGATGACCAGGTTGTTGTTGCTCCCTTCGGTCACAGAGACCACATCGCCCTTGGTCATCATGACCCCGGGGTCGTCCTGGGCCTGCTTGTAGTAGAGCTCGTTCAGGCCCGGGGTCATCATGTGCTCGTAGATCAGGTAGGCCAGGGAGTCAGGGCATTTTTCCCGGACATAGCTGGCCTGCTTCAACCCGTTGAGCGTGGTGATTTCAGAGGTGTAGGGCATGTGCCGGTAGGATTCGGTCTTTTCAAAGACGATCTCGATGCTCGGTTCTTCATCGCCTCCAGCAGCTTCCTGGGCGGCTTTTTCTTCAGCCTCTCTCTGCTTCTGTTCCTCTTCCTCTTTGGCGATGTTGTCCAGGAGCCGGGTGTAGCCCAGGAGGAAGACCACGCTCTTGGGGGCCTGGCCGTCGCTGGGCCGGGTGATCTGGCCCTTGACCGCCATCTCTTCGAGCTCCATGGAGGTGACCACGTTCTTGAATGTGCCGTACCCCAGAGGCTTCAAGTATTTGGTGTCCAGGGGCTGCCACCCGGTAGCCACAACCATCGAACCCACCTGGACTTCTTCGCTGCTCGAGCCGTTCTTCAGGGTGGCCGTGTACTGCCCGGGCTGTCCGGCCAGCTCTTCCAGGGTGGTCCCGGTATAGACCTTGATCTTGTCGTTGTTCTGGACGGCATCGATCTTTTTGTCGATTCCAGTGTCCTGGAGCTGGGTGTAGGGATAGGCCAGGGGAATGGTCTTGTGCATCTTGGCGGCGTACCCGCCAAGCTCTTTTTCCTTTTCCACCAGAACGACGTCGTAGCCAGCCCCGGCTGCGCTCTGGGCGGCATTCAGGCCTGCCCAGCCACCGCCAAGGACCAGGATGGTCTTGACCACGTCCAGGACTTCAGGCTCTGGAAGCTCGGTCTTCTGCAGCTTGATCACGGACATGTTGATGTAGTCCAGGGCCAGGTCAAGCATGAGCTGGGGGGTGGGTTCACCGACTTTGGGTTCAGAACCGTCAGGGTTTTTGTAGCTCCAGACTGTCTGCTCCCTCAAGTTGACCCGGTCCACCAGGACTTGAGGCCCAAAATCAAAAACATCCCAGTCCACCCGGGGTGACGACCCGCAGATGCAGACCGCATCGATCTCGCCTGCGTCCAGATCGCTCTGGATGGCTTTTTTCCCCTTGTCGCTGGCCAGCATGTTTTCCGTCTTGATGACCGGGCAGACTCCGGACCACTTGTTTTGAACCTTTTCGGCCAAAGCCTCCAGGTCAAGGAGTGGACCTATGCTTGCTTTATCGAAATAGACACCGATTTTCTCGGGCATGTGTTACCTCCCTCTCACCGTTTGGATGGCCTGCATGGCAGCGCCGGTGGCTGATTGAGCCGAGCTCATGACATCCAGGGGCGCCTGGGCGCAGCCGGCAACATAGATCCCTCGTTCTTCACCGCCGATGACAAAACCTTCTTCATCCATGGGCACGTCCATGGGCAGAGACTGTCCAGCCAGACTCGGCTGCATGCCGGTGGCCAGAACAACCAGATCGAAACATTCCTGCATCTTGTTACCGGCAATGGCATCCTCGACCGTCAGGCAGACGGAACTGTCCCGGACGTTTTCCTCCACCGCAGCGACCTTGCCCTTGACAGTCTTGATCTTTGGGTCCTCCAGAACGTTTTTGGCAAATTTCTCGTAGCGGCCCGGGGTCCTCAGGTCGATATAGAATATGGTCACCTGGGCGTCCGGGTATTGCTCCCGGACATACTGGGCCTGTTTCAAAGAGGCCATGCAGCAGATGTAGGAGCAGTAGCTGAGGTGATTTTCATCCCTGGAGCCGGCGCACTGCACAAAGGCAACCTTTTTGGGGGGCTTGTGGTCTGAGGGCCGGAGGATCTTCCCGTTCGTAGGCCCGCAGGGAGATGCCAGGCGTTCCATCTGCATGTTGTGAATGCAATTCTGAAGTTTGCCGGCCCCTAAGTTGGTCAGGTTGGTCACGTCATAGGGCTTCCAGCCGGTGGCCAGGATGATAGAGCCGACATTGAGGGTCATTGTCTTTTCTTTTTCGTCCAGATCCACGTATTCATTCTTGCTCAGACTCTTTTTGTCCTCGTCCGTGATGTTCTGAGTGTCCAGAACAAAGCGCTGCGGATAGGCAAATGGAACATCCAGGTACAGGGCCTTTCTTTTGGCCAGGCTGAATTCGAACTCGTTGGGGACGTTCTGACTGAGCTGCTCGGCCAGTTTTCGAAGATCAACGCTGGCAGGTGCGGTATGCCGGGGCTTGATCCGGACGGCCACCTCGTAATTGCCGGGCTGGCCGCTGACCGAGACGACCTCGGCCATGGTCATGGTTTTGACGTTGGGGTTCTTTTTCAGGCGCTGGAATTGGATTTCCAGGCCGCAAGAAGGCGGGCACAGCTTGGGAAAGTATTTGTTCAGCTGCATGACCCTTCCGCCTAAAAAAGGGTTCTTTTCCACGAGGTAGACTTCATGGCCGACCTCGGCAGCTTCCAGGGCAGCAGTGATACCACTGAAACCGCCCCCGACAACAAGTATGCTTTTTGACATGTGGTTCCTCCCTCAGTCTGACAGCTTCAGCTCGACGCGTTTCTGCCTCGTGGACCGCGGGCTTCTTTTCGTCCAGTCCATAACACTTGGAGTGAAACCAAAGAAGCAGGTGATGACGTCATGTATCTAAAAAAGGGCCTTGGACAAGGCCGGTGTTGCGGCTCGGTTCCTGGGACAGGACCAATACAGTTTGCAGAAAAGCTTTGGTTGAACGAAAGAAAACGGCCTGGCCTGATCCTAAAAGATATGGACTTTCAGGTCCAGCCCAGACCATTTTGAAAAGAGGCCGCAGGCAGATGCCTGCGGCCTCGTATTCAGCCTTGGCTAGGGGCTCATGGGATCAGGAATGACCTGGATGTAGGGGCGTTTGAAGATATTGGTCTCGCCCTTCTCAGGATCATACTTGGAGTTGACGAAGCACTTCCACTTGGAGTCGTCAAGGCCCATGTAGTCGGTCCGATAGTAGAAGCCGGGATAGCGGCTCTCTTTCCGGAACTCGATGTGCTGCATGTGCAGGCGCACAGTCCACAGACGGTGAAACTGCTCCCAGCAGCGCAGGAGCTCGTGCAGGTCACGGGCGCCAAGCTTCTTGGAGTCTTCTTCAAGCATATCCAGGAGCTGGAACCCAGCCTTGAGCATGGCTTCAGAGGTGTTGTACATCGTGGCGCATCCGCCGCCGTACTCGTCAGTGTGCTTGATCAGCCGCATCATGAAGTTCCGCGGGGTGATGTACAGCGGGTTGACGGTAGGATCGGTGGATTCATCCTTGGCCTGCTGGTAGGTGTACCAGGGCTGATAGATCTCCTGCTTGAGCTCTTCCGCAGACTGCTTGATGGCGGGTTTGTAGTCCTTGTGGTCCACGCACCAGCGGATGAGCTGCTTGGCGGTCATCCTGCCTTCAGCATGGGAGCCGGAGGAGAACTTGTGCCCGGAGGCGCCAACGCCGTCAGCGCAGGTGAACAGACCGTTGACCGTGGTCATCCGGTTGTAGACCTTGCCGTTGTCGGCCTTGATCTTGTAGTCCTCCGGGACCCAGTCTTCGTCCGGTCCGGAGACCCAGATCCCGCAGCAGCCGGAATGGGAGCCCAGCAGATACGGCTCGGTAGGCATGATCTCGGAGCCCTTTTCTTCGGGCTTCGTGTTTGTGGCTGCCCAGAGGTTGGCCTGCCCGGGGCACATGTCCAGAAAGTCTTCCCAGGCTTCGGACTCGAGGTGCTTCTGTTCGTTCTTGGACAGCTCCTTGAAGGTGGTCTGCAGAGCAGTGGCGGTGTCCATGAAGATCGGGCCGCGACCGTCGCGGATCTCCCGCATCATCATGTGGTTCCGCAGGCAGGTGGGGACGACGGCGCCAACGGCATAGCCGCGGTCGCGATAGGGCTTGAGCATGGCGTCGTTGGTGACGCAGTAGTCCTCGCCCTTGGCATTGGTGGCCTTGGCCTTGAAGAGCAGGAACCAGGCGCCGACCGGGCCGTACCCGTCCTTGAACCGGGCCGGGACGAAGCGGTTTTCCATCATGGTCATTTCAGCCCCGACCTGGGCGCACATGGCGTAGGTGGAGCCTGCATTCCAGACCGGATACCAGGCCCGGCCCATGCCTTCACCCACGGAGCGGGGGCGGTACACGTTGACTGCGCCGCCGCAGGCCACGATCATGCCTTTGGCCTTGAAGATGAAGACCTTGTTCTCCCGAACAGAGAAACCGACTGCGCCGGCAACCCGGTTGGGCTCATTGGCATCCAGGAGGAGCTTGACCACGAAAATCCGTTCCATGTAGCGGTCTTCGCCCAAAGCGTTCTTGGCGGCCTCAGCCACGATGACCTTGTAGGATTCTCCGTTGATCATGCACTGCCAGCGGCCGGAGCGGACCACTTCGGCCCCTTCGCGGACCTTCAGCCCTTCAGCCTTGGCCTTGGCACCGTCGTAGTTCTTGCCGTCCTTCTTGACCCAGATTGGCAGGCCCCATTCTTCGAACAGGTGCACGGAATCGTCGACATGACGGCCCAGGTCGAAGATCAGGTCTTCGCGGACGATGCCCATCAGGTCGGTGCGGACCATGCGCACGTAGTCGTCGGGCTCGTTTTTGCCCAGGTAGGTGTTGATGGCCGACAGGCCCGGGGCCACGGCACCGGAGCGCTCAAGGGCGGCCTTGTCCACGAGCAGGACTTTGACATCGTGCTTGTCTCCCCAGCGGACAGCTTCGATTGCTGAACCGCAGGCACCCATACCTCCACCCACGATCAGGGCATCGGTTTCGATTTCGACGACTTCGGGCTCGGCTAACGGAAGGCCCTTGGTTACGTCTTTGGTTGGTATCTGAGGCATATCTGACTCCTTTTCAAAATGTGTTGAGATGATAACGCTTGTCTGACAGCCAAAAGGGGGCGACTACCTGTTGCCGCCGGAGCACTGGGTGTCCAGCCAGCACTGGGTCATTTCCTCTTCCTGGCACTCAAACTTCTTGTTCAAGACTTCTTTGGGAGTCTTCAGCTCTTTCTCGGTGTACAGCAGCTGGTCTTCAAGGTCTCCAGCTTCAGGCTTGCCGGCAAAGGGGTCGATCGAGCCTTCCGGGGTGGTCCGGATGGGGAACTTGAATCTCTTGACCTCGCCGCTTCTGAACTGGATAGTCCACATGATGTCTTCAGCGCTGCGCAGAGGGATGCTTGTGCCGCCCATGGGGGCGAAGTCTGCGTAGGGCCGGGCAGTCATGGCGCCCTGGGGGCAGATCTTGATGCAGGAGTAGCACTCCCAGCATTCGTAGGGTTCCTGGTTGTAAGCCTTCATTTCCTTTTCGTCCAGAACCATGAGATCATGGGGGCAGACATACATACAGGCGGTCTTTTCGCCGCCCTTGCAGCCGTCGCACTTTTCTGGGTTGACATAACTAGGCATGTTTCGTCCTCCTTACAATCTTAGTTTGAGTGATACAATGCTTCATGTCGGGAATCCTGTCTATGTGGACAAGCAAAGGCTTCGGCCTTCGCTTCCTTGCAAGACCCGCTCAAGGCGTTTCTGTCAGGGAAGGCACTTTCTTCCCGGGCGAAGCCTCTATTCCAGTTCCTTGAGAGCGTCGGTGACCACTTCCAGGCTTTGTTTTTCCACAACTTTGTCGAAAAGCTTGTTTTTCACCTTGGCCGGCAAGAGCTCAATACTTCCGGTGGTGGAGGTGTCGTGTTTGGCCCCGTATTTATTGACCAGGGTCTTGGCCTCTTCGTCAGTGGCGTAGACCACCAGGACCTTGAGCCCGGCCAGTCGCTCTTCTGTGTGATGGGCCAATCCGGCCTTTTGCAGTTGATCGTAACGTTCTTCGTTGACCCAGACGTATATGGGATTCTTGGCAGCAGACATATGTGTTGACCTCCTCAAAGTGTCCGGCTACAGGGGTTCGATGTCAAAGACCGGGGTACGCTTTTCCAGGTATTCCTCGGTGACGAAAGGTGAGCCTTGGCCGTATTTTTCGGCGCATTCCATGATCACGTCGAAAACTTCCGGACGGATGATCAGCCTGGGTGGCTTGACGCCGTCGGTGACGATGCTGCGGATCAGGGTCCCGCTGAATTTCTGCTGCTTGTCCTTGTGGTTGCAGAGGCCTTCACTGGTGATTTCGGCGCAAACCGGGCAATACAGCCAGTTCATGGAGTAGACCGGGGTGATGTCCAGCTTGTCCCGGACACCGTCCAGCATGTGATGGGCCTCATAGGCTCCGTAATAGTCGCCGACCCCGGCGTGGTCCCGGCCGTACATGTGGTGGGTGATCCCCAGGTTGGTGCGCAGGATGGCGTGGAAGATGGCTTCCTTGGGCCCGGCGTAGCGCATGTCCCAGAAAGTCAGTGAAGTCAGATGGTTGTGGGGTCCGAAGTATCCGGACTTCTCCAGCTCGTCCTGGCAGAGGATGATGGCTTCGTCGATGTAGTCCTTGACCCGCTTTTCACCGATGATGGCGTTGACCACCACGCCGACTTCCGGCTTTTCAATGGGCAGGTCGGCATAGGTTTGGAAGAAGGCGCCTTTCATCAGCCATTCGTGACCAGTGTGCGGTACGTTCCTGGTCTGGTGGGCCACTGTTCTGGACCAGCCCTTCTCTTTGAAAATGGCGCGCATCTTTAAAGGAGGCAGGAAGTACGGGCCAAAAGGCTCATTGATGGTCGGCTCTTTGAGCAGGGTGATCTTGCCGCCCACGAACTTGTCTTCGGTTTCGTATATTCTCTTGCATCCGGGGTGTTTTTCGTCATCGGTCCCGAAGACGGATTTGGCCATGGCTTTTTTGTCGTAATCAAAGACTTCTTCGATCTCGAACAGGGCCATGGGGTTCCCCTGGTACGTGAGGACCACGGCTTTGCCGGGAGCCACCCCGTAATCGGCTACGTCCTTTTCCGAGAGGTCGAAAAGAATGGGAATGGACCAAATGGTGCCGTCAGCCAGGGTCATCTTGTTGACCACGGCATCCACGTCAGCTTTGCCCATGAATCCTTCCAGGGGAGTGAAAAAGCCGTAGGATATGTTGATCACCTCGTTGGCGAGTTGACGGCGGATGGGTACTTCAGTCAACCCCTTGATCTTTTCCTTCGCTTCAGCCGGCTGCAGGATACGCTCTTTGATTTCTTTGCCGCCATGTCCTATTTCGGCCATATACAGTCTCCTTTTTCCTTAGACGTTGATGAACATTGACATCGACATAGCTCTGTCTCTATATGAAGCTCACAATGTAAGATTGTGTTTGCATGATGACATTGAAAAGCGAAAAAGTGCATGATTTTAATAAGGTATTGTATCGGCTGTATGCTTGTGAGAAAATTAACAAGTTCACATCACGCTGTCAAGCCTTTCCAAGGCGGCCTCATGGGCAGAAACCGGCAGCCACATGCCAGGGGTTGCCCGGGTTTGTCGAAAGGGAACACGCAGACCCCCTGAAATGGAGCGGTGCGTTTGGATGAGGGACATGTGAATGTTTTTCAAATCAAAATTTTTGTGAAAAAAAATACAAATTGTCAAGAACAAGTTTCGGCGATACAAGACAG
>CAYOID010000024.1:16272-38256 GCA_964403955.1 uncultured Desulfohalobiaceae bacterium
TATGAAGGACAAGAAGGACAAGAAGAAGCCACTGAGCCTGGAACAGGAGCTTCAGGCCATGGAGCATCGCCTGGTGAGGCTGATCAGCGACCGGGCCAGGTTGCTGAAAAAATCGGCTCTGGCCAGGAAATCAAAAAGCCTGTCCCTGGTGGACCCGGGACTGGAAAAAAGCCTCTGGCAAGAGGCCTGGCGGCAAAAGATCGACGAGGCGGGCCTGGATCAGCGCAGGTGCCGCTCAGTGTTCCAGACCCTGAACAGCCTGGGGACCGACCTGGCTGAAAGCCCTGAGGATCGACCCTTTTCTCTGGCCCAACGGAACGTGAAGGTCAATATCGACATTGACGGCCCGCGAGACATCCTGATGGCCAGGATGTGGCTCGCGTTGGCCACTGGCGCCGGGGCAAAGCTGCAACTGGACCCTGTGGTCATGAACGATCCCCTGTATGAGCTGGCCAAAGCCTTGAATCAGGCCGGAGGTCAGGTCGCGTGGGAGCATGACAGGATCGGCAACCAGGGCGGGGATCCACTGGATTTTGACCGCAAGGTCATTTTTGCCGGACAGGACAGCCTGAACACGCATCTGCTCATTGTTCTGGCCGCCCTGCATCCCGGGGTGGGCAAGGTGACCGGCGGGAGCAGCCTCAAGCTGGTCAATCTCAAGGCGGTCCAGGACCTCCTGCCACAGCTTGGAGCCAGGGCCTCGCCCCTGGTCCCTGGATCCCAGGGTCTTCCTCTGCGGATCGAGGCCAGCGGGTCCATCAATGACACAATCCGGATCCCAGCCAATGCAAACTGGGAGCTGGGGGCAGCCGTTCTCCTCCTGGCGCCACTGATGGCTGTCCGGGCAGGAAGGATGACCATTCATTGCACCGGATCCCAGGATTGGGAGTGGAAGCTGACTCGGGTCCTGCATATCCTTGAGGCCTGCGGGGTTGAGGTCTCTCGAGACAGGGATGTCTTCCAGATCGGCACGGGTCCAAGGAGCTGGCCGGAGCAACCCACCATTCCCTGTGACCCGGCCCTGAATTCCTACGTACATGGGTTTGCGGCCATAGCCGGGGGGAAAGTCGCCACCCGGGGAAACTGGCCGGATTGGATGGGGGAGACATCCTATCTGCAGTCTGTCTCACCACAGTTGGGACTTGCGATGACCAGGACAGAATCCGGATTGATGAGCGAAAAGCAGGAGGTTTCAGCAGAAGGGCTGCACCAGGATCTGACCGCAATCCCTGAGTTCGCTCCCCTTGCCCTGACCCTGGGGGTGGTATCGCGGGCAGCGCTTGGGCTGAAGCTCGATCCAGATCAGGACCTGCCTTTTGCTGTGGATTTGCTGGACAGTCTGCACAAGGCCTATGAGATCGAAGATGGGCGTCTGATCCTTCAAGGAGGGCTCGGCGGAACCGGCGATCCTGCCCAGCTGTCGTTTCAAGCTCCTTCAGCCTGGTGGGGATTGGGCCTGGCTTTGCTGTCCATGGCCAGGCCGAACATGGTCCTCAGGAACCCTGGCGAGCTGACCTCGTTATGGCCCAGGTTCTGGACCCTGTACCGGGGTCTGCCTGAACCTGGAATGGAAAAAAGGGAGGAAAACCCAAAGGAGTCTGCGACAGATCATGGAGCGCGAAAAAAAAGACGAATCGTTGATTGATACAAAGGTGCGGAGGCAGCCCCCGCACCTTTTCAGTGGTTGTTCAGCTGCATGGGTTGTCCTGTCGATTCGATGACCGCCCGCCAGTAGTTGGAATGAATGTTCAGCTTGCGCCGCTTTTGGGTCACCAGGCTCAAGGGGAGGTTGATGTATCTGTCCTGAAGCTTGCTGACCACCATGTTCGTCTTTCCGGCCATGGCTGCATGGATGGCGTTCTGGCCCAGGAAGCCGCAGTAGACGCAGTCGTTGGAGTTGGCCTGGACCGAGCGGATGATATAGCTGGGGTCGATGAACTTCAGGGTGATGGGCATGCCCTGCTGCTTGAAGTGCTCCTTGATCCTGTCCTGGAGCACCCCGCAGACATCCCCCAGGACCGGGTTGCCCGAGGCGTCTGTGGCCAAATCCCCTGTCTCCTTGTTCACGGTGATCCGGCAGAGCTCCTGCCCGGCACCTTCGGCCACCACAATCACGGCGTGGCCCCGATGTTCGATTCTCTTCTGAAGATTGGCCAGAAAGCCGTGCGGCCCATCAAGCTCGAAACTGTCCTCGGGGATGAGCACGAAGTTCACATCACGCATGGCCAGAGTTGCTTCGGCAGCGATGAACCCCGACTCCCTGCCCATGAGCTTGACCATGCCGATGCCGTTCGGGGCACCCTGGGCTTCGGTGTGGGCGCAGCGGATGGCCTCGGTGGCTTTGGCCACAGCCGTGTCAAACCCAAAAGACCTGGACACGAAGTAGATGTCGTTGTCGATGGTCTTAGGGATGCCGATGACCGAAATCTTCAGCTTCCTGGACATGATCTCGGCGTGGATGGACGAGGCGGCCTTCATGGTCCCGTCCCCGCCGATCAGAAAAAGGATGTTCACGTTCATCCGCTCCAGGGCGTCCACGATCTCGTCTATGGGCTGATGCCCCCGGGAGGACCCGAGGATGGTCCCCCCGAACTCATGGATCCTGGAGACGTACTCCGGGGTCAGGTCCATGACTTCGTGGCCGTACTGGGGGATGAACCCTTCCAGGCCGTAACGGATGCCGATGGTCGAATTCATGCCGTACTGGTGATGCCCTTCCATGACCATGGCCCGGATAACGTCGTTGACCCCGGGGCAGAGCCCCCCGCAGGTGGCGATGGCGCAGCGGGTCTTGCTGGGGTCGAAGTAGATCTTCTCCCTTGGTCCGGCCTCCTGGAAGCTGTAGTAGGTGGGGTCCGGGGAGAAATCCTCGAGCATCTCCTGGGAGATGTGCATGGTGATCTGCTTGTCGTCGGAGACAAAGCGGCCAAAGGGAAGGGGGGATGGGATCTTGGCCGGTCCCAATTGGTCGATTTCGGCTGAAATCGCGTTGATATCATGCATATTCGGGCTCCTGAATCAGTTGCGTTCCAAGCTTTGTGCGCACAGAGCTGAAGTTTGCCTTGCCAGCTGTGCCTCTGGCAGAGCTGACCTGTATTGGGTTGAATTCAATAGGGATCCAGCGAAGCTGACATTATTGTCGAATCTTGGCTTCAGTCTTGTCTGGGTTTTTGCTCAGGTGCAGGTATCGATTGGCTGCTGCCCGAGACAGGCGATCCAGGATGTTGTCCAGATCGGAGTTTTGCCTGGCCTGGATCAAGTGAGGATCGTTTTCCAGATCCGGGCTCAGAGCGTAGGGCGGTTTGCAATCCGGCTTGAGGCTGATATCTTCATAGTGCAATGAGCGTTCAGACGCAAACGCTTTCTGAAAGAGGTCCAGGACGGTATAGGTGAAGAATTTTTTGACGTCTTCTGTGGATTCGGCTTGATTCAGTCTGTTTCTGTAAGCGGGCAGGATTTCATGCTCAAACTTGCTGTACGAAAGCTGTTCCGACATGGCCGCCTCCATTTGAGGGTTGACGTTGTTGCGACATGAATCATGTGCCAGAGGCCGCGTTCATCACTTCAGGTTCGGTACATGTTCAGCCCTGAACCCGGGGCGCTGAACCTACCTCGTATCCACTTATAAGACATAACAACCAGGAGGCTGGGATGCAAGAGATTCAGGTCTCAACGACCAAAAGGGAGGAACTCGTCGAGATTACAGACAAAGTTCAAACCTTGATCAGGCAGAACACATGGGAGAACGGGGCTGTGCTGCTGTTCTGCCAGCACACCACTGCCGGAGTGACCATCAATGAGGCCGCCGACCCCAGCGTTGTCCGGGATATCATCGTCAACCTGCGCCGCCTGATTCCGGAAAAGGGAGACTACAGGCACATGGAGGGCAACAGCGATGCCCATATCAAGTCCTCCCTGGTGGGCTGCAGCGAGATGGTTGTTGTTGAACAGGGCCGGCTGGTCCTGGGGACCTGGCAGGGGATTTTCTTTGCTGATTTCGATGGTCCCCGCTCACGGAAAGTCAAGGTCAAGTGGCTGCCCGCAGGTTGATGCGGCTGTTCAGGTCCGGCACACGGTCCGCCTCAGCCAGGACCTTTTGCGTTTCGCGGCCTTTTCGATGTCGGGCAGGGCTGATTCAGCCGCCAGTCGGCCGAGCTGGACCGCTTCCTTGAGCTGCTCGAACCTGTTCCACTGGATTTCCCCGGTCCGGGAATAGATCTGGACATCGGCCAGGTCCATCTGGTTTTTGGACAGGGCCTGGAGGTTGATCTCCTCGGCCCTGATCATCACATCCATGGCGTTGTCCAGATGAGAGGCCCTGATCCGGCCGGTTTTGACAGATGAGCCGATGACGACGGTCTGGGGGGCACAGATTATGTGCGGAACAGGAACCGGGCAGCAGATGGCCCCATCGGCCAGCAGGCTGTGATCGCGCTCCACCGGGGGCAAAAAGCCGGGGATGGAAGCGCTGGCGATCACGGCCTGGACCAGGTCCCCAGAGGAGAGGGGGGCGACCTGTCCCAGACTCAAGTCGGTGGCCACGGCGGTGAAAGGGATGCGACAGTCGTCGAAGGAATGGGCCTGGACCAGAAACTCGATGCTCTTTTGAAAGCGTTCCCCTTTGAGCAGAGCCATCCTGGCCTGGGCCAGGTTGAGGGCCACCGTGTCCCGGATGCGGCAGGTGATCTGGTCCCAGAAGCTGGCTTCCCGATCCGACCTCTTCAGGAGGCGGGAAAATCCGGTGTCCTGGTAGACTTCGCTCTCCACGAACTGGGCGAACCGCTCCTCGACCACATACCCATTCAGGCTCTGGGCGAACATGGCTCCCACAATGGCCCCGATGCTGGTCCCAGCCACGGATTCGATCCGCATGCCGGCATCCTGCAGGACCTGGAGCACGCCGATGTGGGCCAGTCCCCTGGCTCCACCCTGGCCCAGGGCCATGGCAACGGTTGGGATGTCCATGACTTTTGGCCTGAGTTTGACGTTTTTTTATTCTTTATATCCACTCCATGACTCTGTCATGCCACATGTTGCTCTTTTCGTCATTCTAAAAAATGAGATCGGCCCCCGGTGAGTCCGGGGGCCGATGGGGCAGATCAATCGTTCACTGTGTAGTCAACCAGTTCACCGCCCTGGTAGATCTTGCGCTGGTAGCTCTCCTTGACCTGCATGCCGTCGGAGTCAAAGGTTTTGTCTCCAGTGACGCCGGTGTAGTGCTTGGCGACCGTGTGCAGAGCCTTGGAGACAGCATCGGGATCAGTGGATTCAGCTTCGCCCATGGCCAGGGCGGCCAGCATGACTGCGTCGTAGGCATAGGCCCCGAAAGCAGTCGCCGGCTTGAGCCCGAACTCCTGCTCATAGGGCTTGGCGTATTCTGAGCTGAAGAAGTCGCCGGATACACCGACCATGATTCCCTTCACCCCTTCGGCGATCTGAGGCATCTCGGCCACCTCGTTGGTCCACATGGTCATGTACGGGGCGTACCAGCCCTTGGGGGGCACTTTGCCCTGCTCATAGGCCTGGCGGAAGATCAACCTGGCTTCAGTGCCGTAGGCTGTGTAAAAGACCGCTTCAGGGCGGGCCCTGAAAACGGATCCGACCTCGGCCCGGTAGTCTGACTGCTGCAGCTTGTAGCGGACTGTGGACACGCACTCGCCTCCGGCCTGGCTCACTGTTTTGCAGGTGTTGATTTCCACGCCAACGCCGAACGGGTTGTTGGGCACGATGGACCCGAACCTGGTGGCCCCGCTGTCTTCCAGGGCGAATTTGGCCACGGCCCGGCCTGCCAGGTCATCCAGTCCAATGGCGTTGAAGAAGTAGGGTCCGATGTCCCTGAGCTTGGGAGACGTGGCTCCGACAGAGATATGAACAACCTTGTTCTCGTTGGTGAACTGACCTGTGGGAACTGTGATCCCGCTGGAGAATTCACCGATGACCACCGGGACCCTGTTCACGTTGACCAGCTTGCGGACCCCGTCCATGGCCGACTGAGGCCTGGATTCGGTGTTTTCAACAATGATCTTCAGCTCGGCGCCCATCAGGCCCGGACCAAGCTTTTTCCGGCCCTCTTTCCAGGGGACCGCGTAGCCGCTGTTGATACGCTGTTGAGCCAGCCGGGCCCCGCGTTCCATATCCTGTCCAAGGTTGGCGTTTGTGCCGGTCAGCGAGGTGATAAGCCCGAACTCGACGCTGTCCTTGGCCAGTGTGGAACCTGAGCAGAAGAACAGAAGGGACAGCAGTGCTGTGATCATCAGACCGGTGTGGTGTGTTGGACGCATAGTCTCTCCTTTGGTTGTCGGTGAAGCCCTGGGCCGAAAAGATGCCCAAGAGCTGATGCATGTATGAAGCCACAGGGCAAAAGCCTTTATTGTTCCCCAGCTGAGCCCAGGTAGGCTTCGCGAATCTTCTCGTCGTCAAGAATGGACTGGGCCGGGCCTTCAAAGGCGTTCTGCCCGTCAGCCAGGACATAGCCTGTGTCCGAGATCTGCAGGGCCCTCTGGACATCCTGCTCCACAATGACCACGACCTTGTCCTGGCTTCGGATGTCTTCGATTTTCTGGAAGACCTGCTCGGCCATCTTGGGGGAGAGGGCGGCTGAGGGTTCATCAAACAGGATCAGACTGGGATCGGTCATCAAGGCCCTGGCCATGGCCAGCATCTGCCGTTCGCCTCCGCTCAGGGTCTCGGCCCGTTGATCCTTTCGTTCCCAAAGCCTGGGGAACTGCTCGAAGACCGCATCCATTCTCTCGGCGAGTTGCGAGGACGAGACAGTGTACCCGCCCATCTTGAGATTCTCGACCACAGTCAGCGAGGCAAAGACGTGCTCAAGTTGCGGGACGTAGGCAATACCCTGATGGATGCGTTCTTCGGGACGCAGGCTGGTGATGTCCTGCCCATTGAAAATGATGGAGCCCTCTGAAGGGAGCAGAAAACCCATAATGGTTTTGAGCAGCGTGGATTTCCCTGCGCCGTTGGGGCCGATGATGGTCACGGCCCCCTGCTCGGCATCCGCCTTGAGGTCGACGTTGTAGAGGATGGTGTTGCCGTTGTATCCAGCAGTAATGTTGTCGACTTTGAGACTCATGCTCAGCTCGTGGGTCATTGTTCCGTCCTCCGTGAGGTGGCGTTGAAGATTATTTGGTTCGGGGTGCGGCCAGATAGGCCTCCAGGACCTCCTCTCTTTCCAATGTCTCCAGGGTTGGGCCGGAGACCAGAACCTGGCCGGCATCCAGGACAGCGATGCGGTCGCAGGCCTGGCGCACGAACTGCATGTTGTGTTCAACGATCAGGAAGTTCTGCCCCTGCTCCTTCAGGCGGAACACGGCTTCCAGGATGTCGTCGATCAGACGGGGGTTGACCCCGGCCACGGGCTCGTCCAGAAGGATGAGGTGTGGTTCGGCCATCAAGGCCTGAGCCAGGGACAGGAGCTTCTTTTGCCCCCCGGAGAGGTCGCAGGCAGGAGTATCAGCCTTGTCGGCCAGCTTCAGTTCTTCCAGAATCCGCCAGGCCCGTTCCTGGCTCTGCTTTTCCTGCCGTCTGACCTGACCTGGGTTCAGGAATGAGAGCAGGATGCTCTCCCCGGCCTGGTGCTGCGGACAGAGGAGCATATTCTCCATGACCGTCATGTTGGCCGGGTTGAGGCTGGATTGGAAAGAGCGGTACAGTCCCAGTCTGGCAATGCTGTCCGGAGAGAGCCCGTTCAAGCAGGTGCCTTCAAAAAGGATCTGTCCGCTGTCCGGGGGCAAAAACCCGGTGATGACGTTGAAGAGCGTGGACTTGCCCGAGCCATTGGGGCCGATGAGTCCGGTCACCTCTCCTGACCGGGCCTCCAGGTCGACTCCATCCAGGGCGACGAGGCCTCCGAAATGCTTGGAGACCGATTCAACTCTTAAAAGGACGTTTGTGCTCATAGCTGCGCTTCTTTTCAGGTAAGAGTCCTTGGGGTAAAAACAGGATGACCACAATGATCAGAATGCCGATGAAGACCATGCGCAGCGATCCGAGCACGGACTCATCCACTGGCAGGTAGTCGTCCAGGAACCTTGTGGAGTTGTAGATGGTCTGGATGACCACCGTGCCCACCAGGGCTCCGAGGTGATTTCCCGCCCCGCCGAGGATGACCATGGCCCAAACCAGAAAGGTCTCCAGGGGCAGAAAATACTGCGGGGCGATGAAAGCGTTGTAGTGGGCAAACAAGCTGCCGGCCGCACCGCCCAGGAGACCGCCCAGGGCCATGGCCCGGATGCGGAATCCCCCCACTTTCTTGCCCAGGGCCAGAGGGACTTCGTCGCCTTCGCGGATGGCCTTCAAAGCCCGGCCGAATGGCTGTCTGGCCAGCCAGGTCACAAAGCAATAAGCCAGGACCAGGCAGACCAGAACCAGGACCATGTAGAACGCTCCGTATCCTGAGGTGCTGAAGTATTCCCGCAACGGACGGGGGATGCCGCTGACCCCGAAGGAAGCCCCGACATAAGGCCCCTGCAGAGGCTGGTTCAAGAAAAAAAGGCGAACGATCTCGGCAAAGGCCAGAGTGGAGATTGCCCAGTAGTCCTCGCGCAAATTGGCTGTGGGCAGGGCGATGATCATCCCGAAGCCCGCGGAAACGGCCATGGCACCGACAAAGCCGGCCAGCATGGGCAGTCCGCAGAGCATGACCAGGATGGTCGACGTGTAGGCCCCGATCATGAAAAAGGCCACGTGCCCCAGATTGATCAGGCCAGCCATGCCGTACTGGATGTTCAGGCTCAAGCTGAGAATGCCCCAGATACCGATCATTGTGATGAGATATATGAAAAAATCACTCATTGGAGCCTCCAGTTATCCCCTGGGGCCGCAGGAGCAGAATGAGAATGAGCAGGGTAAAGGGAATGGCCTCTTTGTATCCGGTCGGGATGGACAGGTATGCTGTGCTGCTCAGACCCAAGGCTGAGGCCAGGGGAGCCCAGTTGATGCTCAAGCCGATATTCTGGGTGAAGGCCACGATGGCCGCCCCGAGCACAGCGCCGTATGGATTGCCTATTCCGCCCATGATCGCGGCGCAGAAGACCGGGATGATGATGGCAAAGCCCATGTTGGGTTGGATCTGGGTCTCCAGCCCGATGAGGACTCCGCCCAGGGCTGCAAATCCGCAGCCGATGAACCAGACCATGGAAATGACCTTTTCAGTATTGATGCCGCTGGCCTCAGCCAGTCTGGGGTTGTCGGCCGTGGCCCGCATGGCGATGCCCAGCTTGGTCCGGTTGAGCAGGAGGTGAAAGCCAAGCATGCAGGCCAGGGCGGCCGCCACGATCCCGATCTGGACAGGGGTGATCGATCCTCCCAGGAGAGTGAGCGGGCGCTGGAGCTCCAGGGGATAGAAGTGGGGCGACGTCCCCCAGTTTGCCCGTATGAGCTCACGGATGACAATCCCCAGGCCAAAGGATGCGATCATGAGCATGATGGCCGTAGCTTTGCGCAGCCGCTTGAAAATCAGGCGATCGGCCAGGATCCCAGCCAGTCCGGCAAACACAAGGGCTGCCAGGGCGGCCGGAATGAGCCCCAGATTGATGGTCGAGGTCAAGAGCAGGGCCAGATAGGCTCCCAGGGTGGCAAACTCCACATGGGCGAAGTTGGGAAAGCCCAGGGCCCCGTAGACCATGGTCACCCCGATTGCCAGGAGGGATATCTCTGCCCCGTAGACAGAGCTGTCGATGATGACTTGAAACACCTGTGTCTCCACGTTTCAAAAAGGTTGATGTACAATTGTTGAGCAGGCAGCAGGGCGGGTGAACCACAGCCCTGTTCCTGACGGGCAATCCAGATTGCGACTCGTACCAGGTCCGAGAACTGAACAACTGATGGTTTGGACCCGAGGAAACGCACTCCGGTCAGGAGAGCGCGTGGATGGGGCACGGATCGGGTGTCTCCGACCCATGGATAATGGCGACTCCGCCGGCTCGAGGCAGCCTGCTGCCCGGACAAGCAAGCGGAGTCCTGTCCAGGAAGTTATTCGGCCAGTGTCGACCTGATCCGGTCTGAGACCTGCCTGGTCATCTGCAGGACCTTTTCAGCGAGCTCGATGCTCAAGGAGCCGGTGCCGCAACTGGGAGTGATCAGGGTCTGGTTCAAGACCTGGTTGCGGTCAAAGCCCAGATCCTCCAGCTGGCTGATTTGGTGTTCCAGCTTCTGGAACAGGGAATCGGCCGTCTCTTTTTCAATGTCCTCAGGTTCCAGGGTGGGTACGATGCCCCAGGCAATGATGCCTCCCCGGTCCAGGAAGGACTGCAGCCCTTCTTTGAACAGCAGCAGCTTGTCAAAGTAGGCGTAGGCATCAAAGCTCAGGATATCGGCCTGGGATTCAAGGATGATGGACCAGTCCGCATTGGCGCAGACGTGGACTCCGGCCAGACCGCCCCTGGCATGAACCTGTTCAATGACTTCGGAAAAGCAGTCCATGACGTCCTGCTTGGAGATGGATATGAATTCCGACGAGCCGAACCCGGCCAGAGCAGGTTCGTCAAAAAAGACGATGACAGGCGCATTGTGTCTGGCCAGGTGGTCCACCTGCCAGCCGGCCTTGAGGGCCAGGAGCTTGACAGCCGCATCCCGGAGCTGGTCGTTGTAAAAGATGGCCTTTTTGTCCTGGTCCTTGACTCCGGTGGCAAAGGTGATCGGGCCTGTGATCTGTCCTTTCAGGGCCACAGGATGGATGTCGCCCTGGGTCAGGCGCTCGGTCAGGACATGAAATCCTTTGGCCCGGTCGGGTTCCAGGGTGAATCTGGTGGTTTCCTGATCCACACCTCCCTCAGTCACGCCCATGTATTCCTCGTAGAATTCGAGCAGATCCTGCTCGAACGTCTCGCTCCCGGTGTCGACATACTCTGTCCCCTTACCGGTGGCATGACCGGGCATGCCCGGCAGGAACTGAGGAATCATGCCTTCCTCAGGGTATGCCGGGAGCTGAGCCCAGAGAGGGATATGCGGCGTGTACTTGAGGATGAGCTCTGTGGCCTGTTCGTGGTCCTTCAAAGGGATGCTGCCGATCAAAGCGGCATGGCAATGGGCCTGAAAAGTATGAGTCATAGCTCTGTATTCCAATGGGTTTGATGTCCTTGAGCCCCCGGCCATCTGCCGGGGGCTCAAAGAGGGGTTATTTCCGGAAGTGAAAGATGCCCCAGGTCAGGTGGCCATACGTTCCGCCAGTGACCCAGTTCTGCAGTCCGGTTTTCATGTGGCTGATGTAGTCGTCGCTGACCTCGAGATCCCTGAGCTCCTGCTCCCGGGCCTGTGTGTCTTCCAGGACCTTGGCGTAGTGGTTGGCCAGCTGTTGGGGCTGATTGTCGTAATCCACGACCTTCATGCCCAGCTTTCTGGCTTCATTGCAGTAGAACGTGGGAGTGGCCAGCGACTCCAGAAAGATCCGCTTCAGGATTGGCTGGAGGTACTCCTGGTAGCAGTCTTCGGTCTGCATCGGATCGGTGAAGATCATCTCCCCGCCTTTTTTGAGCACCCGGTTGGCCTCGGCGATCACCTTTGGCCGGTCGCTGCTGTGCAGGATGGCATCCTGGGACCAGACCAGATCAAAGGTGTTTTCAGGGAAGGGGATGTTCTCGAAATTCCCGTCAACCACTTCGATCAGGTGATCGATCTTCTGTTCTTTGTTCATCTTCCGGTGCCGTTCGTTTTCCACTTCGCTCAGGTTCAGGGCCACGACCTGACAGCCGTGCGTTTTGGCCAGGTAGCGGGCACTGCCTCCAATCCCGGATCCGATATCCAAAACCTTGGAGCTTTCATTCAGTTCCGCAGCCAGGTTGGCCATTTTTTTCACCGTTCGCCGACTGGCTTCGAAAATGGTGTCCTCAGGGCTGCGATAGGTCCCGATATGCAGGTCTTCGCCGCCCCAGATGGTGGCGTAGAAAATGTCGGCATCATGACTGTTGTAATAGTTCCGGGCTGTTTCCACAGCTGTTGAAGTATCCTGTTTCATGATCAAATACTCTCCCCGTTATTGAAGTATGTGTTGGCTACATGGATGAGGTAGTCTGGTTCCTCTTCCCTGTAGGTTCCCTGGAAGTCGCCGTAGGTTTCGATTTTCTGAACCCCGACTTCCTGCCTTCAGCTTGAGTTAACGGACAGATCAGTAGTTGGCGTTGTATCTGATCCAGAACTCGTCCAGACTGAATGAATGCTCCTGGGTTCCGTTCTTTTCCACGCAGAAGCTGGCGCAGGTGGCCCCCATCTGGGCGGCCTCCATCAGGGTGGTCTGGCTGCGCAGACCTTTGAGCAGCCCGGCCCGGAAAGCATCTCCGCATCCAGTCGGATCCACTGGATTTTTGACCTTCACCGCTTTGACCCGGGTCTCCCCGTCCTGATCGTCGATCAAGGCCCCTTCTTCTCCAAGGGTGGTGACAATGGTCCGGGTCAGGGACAGGAGCTCGGACTTGTTTTTGGCTGTCGCTTCCATGATCAGGCTCAATTCATAGTCGTTGGCGATGAGCATGTCCGAACCAGCGATCATGTCCAGAAGCTGTTCCCCGGAAAAGGCCGGAATGTTCTGGCCCGGATCAAAAATGTAGGGCAGCTTTCGCTCTTTGTAGAGCTTGGGGTACTTCTGCATGTCCTCCAGGTTGCCTGGGGAGACGATGGCCAGGCTGTTTCCTGTGTCCCGCGGATCGAGCTTTGAAAACTCCCCGTTGGTGGAAATGCCCATGGCCCCGGGATTGAAAGCCGTGATCTGGTTGTCAGCCTGATCGGTCGTGATGTACGCGCTGGCTGTGGGGAGGTCGTCAACGATCTTGATTCCCTCCTGATTGAGTCCATGCGTGGTCAGCCAATCCTGGTAACGGCCAAAGTCGTTGCCGGCAGTGGCCAGTATCGTGGCCTCCTCTTTGAGCAGGGCCAAAGAGTAGGCGATGTTTCCAGCGGTACCGCCAAATTTTTCTTCCAGGTCGTTGACCAGAAAGCAGACATTCAGGATGTGCAGCTTTTCAGGCAAGAGATGATTGGAAAACTTGTCCTGGAAGTTCATGATCCGGTCATAGGCCAGAGAGCCAGAGATATAAATACTCATAATGCTTGCCTTGGGCTTGAAGCCTGTATTCAGCTTTGCCAGAGGCAAAGCTGAATACTTGGGTTTGAACTCAAGAAATTTCCTTGCTTTTGAACAGAGCGTGTCGCCTTCATACAGCCAGTTTGATCAGGGCAGAAACTTTCGAGGATGCTCCCCTAGCTGCTCCCCTAGCTGCTCCCCTAACTGCTCCCCTTTTCCAAGGGGAGCTGCCCTCGGGGCTGAGGGGTTCATGGGAGCTGGCCAAAGGCCTGAGGGGTAGGGGGAGCTGTCCGAAGGACTGAGGGGTTCTCCCTCATGAAGTTTCATACGAGCGCAGCTCCTGGCTGCGCTGAATGAATGAAGGTTTTTAGACCTTGCAGGCTGTGCGCAGGTCGTTGACCGCATCGGTCTGTTCCCACTTGAAGTTCGGATTTTCCCGGCCGAAATGGCCGTAGCAGGAAGAATCCTTGAAGATGGGCCGTTTCAGGTCCAGCCTTTCGATGATATGGTAGGGCCGAAGATCGAAGATGTCCTGCACGGCTTTGGTCAGGGTCTTGTCATCGACCTGCCCGGTGCCCCTTGAGCTGATCAGGACGGAAACCGGCTCGGCCATGCCGATGGCATAGGCCAGCTGGACTTCGCAGACCTCGGCCAGGTCCGCGGCCACCACGTTCTTAGCCACATATCTGGCCATGTAGGCTGCTGAACGGTCGACCTTGGAGGGGTCCTTTCCGGAAAAGGCCCCTCCGCCGTGACCACCCATGCCGCCATAGGTGTCCTGGATGATCTTTCGACCGGTCATGCCGCAATCTCCGAGGGGGCCGCCAACGACAAACCGGCCGGTGGGATTGATGAAGACTCGAATCTTGTCGTCAATCAAGTCTTCCGGGAGGGTCTTCTTGATGACCTCATGCTTGATGCCCTCTTTGAGGTCCTCATAGGACACCTTGTCATCGTGCTGGGACGAGACCACGACATTGTCGATGCGCACAGGCTTGCCGTCCTGGTACTCCATGGCCACCTGAGTCTTCCCGTCCGGGCGCAGGAAATCGAGGATGCCTTTCTTGCGGACATAGGTCAGCCGACGGCTCAGCTTGTGGGCAAAATGGATCGGAGCCGGCATGAGGGTCTCAGTCTCCTTGCAGGCGTACCCGAACATCATGCCCTGGTCCCCGGCACCTTGTTCCTCCGGAGACTTGCGATTCACGCCCTGGGCGATGTCGGCGGACTGCTTGTCCACTGAAGAGATGACGGCACAGGTCTCCCAGTCGAATCCCATTTCAGAGCTGTCATAGCCGATGTCCTTGACCGTCTGCCGGGCAATCTGCGGAAAGTCTGCAAATCCGTTGGTTGTGATCTCTCCGGCCACAAAGACCAGGCCAGTGGTGACCAGTGTTTCACAGGCCACTCTTGACTCAGGGTCTTGGGCAATGAGGTTGTCCAGAACAGAGTCGGAGATTCGATCGGCAACCTTGTCTGGATGCCCTTCGGTGACAGATTCAGAGGTGAACATGTATTTGCCTTTTTTTCCTACAACCATAGTCTTTTCTCCTTTGGTTTCAGGTCTCCATCCCGGGCACAACGGCTGCCCGGCTGACCAGTTTATCAAGAGATGCACAAATCCTGATATCTTTTATACTGATTCGGCATCGAAAACAACACCTGGGATGACGAAATTCAGAACAAAGCGTGCTTGTTTGCCTCAGGAGCGCTAAACTTCTGACGCCAGGGCAGGAAACATGGTTGCGGACCAGGTTTCCTGGCAGAGGGGGGTGTGAGTTGCGATGTCGATGACGTGCCGAGTTTTCATGAGCCAAACGGGCATGGCTGCGCCGGTACACGCAACCCTGTCAGTTGTGATGCCGACAAAGAATGTGTCAACAACGGTTGAGCGGATCCGGGGAGCAGGCTCTGAAATCTGCGGCTGGCCCTGAAATCCGCCCAAACTTGATAAATGTATAATTGGCTCAGAAAAAAAAGTCAAGAAAAAATTTGAAAATGAAAAAATTTTTTTGAGAATCTTTAAACCACATGGTTCAAGCCTGTAGATCATCATTGACTATAAAAAAGTATAAATTATTTTTAAAAAAAGAAAAAACGGATGAGATAATCATCTTGTATTTAAAATTTGTTTCTCATTTGTATGAATTTGTATCTCGTATGATTGTTTTTAAAGAAAAGATTCAATATTAATTTCTAAGTAAAAATACTATTACATGCTTTTTTGGTTTTATAATGTGAAAATGCATTCTTAAGGGGTCATCCGATCCATGGTGGCTTGAAAGCGAATCGGTATAATTGTCAACCTTTATAATGGCTGTCTTCTCTGTTCAGAACAAAAAAAACATTTGTCTGTGTTCGGTGCTTTAAGATCGTAATAAAGTTGATATGATCAGGTCTCAAACTCTGTTATTGCTCTCTGTGATTGAATGTAAAATGATTTTTTTTGAAATGAAAGCCGATGCTTTGGTGTACATGAGACCCTTCACTTCTCTTGAACAGTCGATTGTATGGTTGTAGTGCATTGCAGCCTGGCTGGTTCTGCATGGGTTTCTGTTATCTGTGATCTTGGATTCACTGTCGCCAGTGCAAAAAGTTCAAAGAGCGGCTTGCCAAGGTCAAGTGCTGTTTTGTAACTCCTTGGTCAAACTGGCTGCTTCAAGGTGACACATTACGCTCACAAGTAAGGTTTTTCTTCGGTTCAAACCCAAATATTCAGCGCAGCCAGAGGCTGCGCTGACATCAGATGACCGTGACCTGATCCGAGGCGCCTGGCCGAGAGGCATAGACCGGGAACTGGCTGACAAAAGAGGTCACCTGGTCGCGGATTCGGATCAGTTCGCTCTCATTGCGGCCAAAGGAGATGGCTGCCTTGATCCATTGGGCAATGGGGGCCATGTGCTCTTCAGTCATCCCCCGGGTGGTCACGATGGGTGAGCCGAGCCGAATCCCGGAGGTGATGGAGGGCGGTTTGGGATCAAAAGGGATAGCGTTCTTGTTCACAGTGATGCCGACCTTGTCCAGGATGGTCTCGGCTTCCTGGCCAGTGACGCCCTGAGATCTGAGATCGACAAGGATCAAATGGTTGTCTGTACCGCCGGAGATGAGGACGAACCCTTCATGGACCAAGGCCTGGGCCAGGGCTCTGGCATTGGTCAGGATTTGTCTCTGATAGGCCCTGAAGTCTTCGGACAGGGCCTCTTGAAAGGCTACTCCCTTGGCGGCGATGATATGCATGAGCGGACCGCCCTGGATGCCGGGGAAAATCTGTGAGTCAATCTGTTTCCCGTACTGATGCGTGCTCAGGATGAAGCCGCCTCTGGGACCACGGAGAGACTTGTGGCTTGTCGAGGTGATGAACTGAGCCGGCCCCACAGGATTGGGGTGCAGACCCGCGGCCACCAGCCCGGCGATATGGGCCATGTCCGCCATGAGCATGGCCCCTGACTCGTCGGCGATGTCCCTGAAGGCCCGAAAGTCGATTTGCCTGGGGTACGTGCTGGCTCCGGCGATGATCAATCCTGGGCGGTGCTGCAGGGCCAGGTCTCTGATCGTTTCGTAGTTCAGGGTCTGGGTATCGGGGTCCAGGGTGTAGAACACAGGAGTGAACAGCCGACCGGAAAAATTGACCGGGCTCCCGTGGGTCAGATGACCGCCGTGGGCCAGATCCATGCCCAGGACGGTCTCCCCTGGCTTGAGAGCGGCAAACATGACAGCCATATTGGCCTGGGAGCCTGAGTGGGGCTGCACATTGGCATATTCAGCTCCAAAGAGCGCTTTGGCCCGATCCCTGGCCAGTGTTTCAACAGTGTCCACATTCACGCACCCCCCATAGTAGCGATGGCCTGGATAGCCTTCAGCGTACTTGTGGGTCAGGCAGCTGCCGGCAGCCTCCCGGACAGCCGGAGACGTGAAGTTCTCTGAAGCGATGAGGTCAAGAGTTGTTTCCTGACGGTGCTGCTCCAGCTCAATGGCCTGCCATATTTCCGGGTCATGGGTCTTCAGGTTGTGCATAACGTTGGTCTTTGTTGGAGAATTTCATCAAGATCTGTCTCGGCTGCAGCCTGCGGTGCCCTGGAGCGCCTAAGGACTTTGAAAGATGGCCTCTGCCAGGGAATGCGAGTCTTCCAGGTAGACTTCGAGTTCGGCCAGCTTGATCTCATCCAGGCCGAGCATGTCTGCTTCGGCAGTTATGGATGGGGCATAGAACTGCTCTTTTTTAAACCCCAGGCCGAGCTTGTTGCTGACCAGATCAATGATTCGCACCAGGGCCAAGAGGGGCTGATGCTGATCAACCTCCATGTTGTGGTGCTCTCTGGTCACTGTAGAGATGCTCTCAGGGAGGTTCCAGTCTTCCATCAGTCTGGCCCCATAGGTGGTGTGAAGGGAATCCATGACTTCCAGGACCAGGGATTCGTTGACCAGGTTGCGGCCATCTTCAGAGGCGATCACGCTGTCAATGACCCGCAGCAGAAAGACCTTTCCAATATCATGCAGCAGGCCGGCCACAAAGGCTTCATGGGTCAGGGATATGGAGCCCGATTCTCTGGCCAGCCAATGGGCCCCGACAGCACAGCTGACGGAATGATGCCAGAGGGTTTTCATGTAGCTTCGAACCAGAGGGGACCTTGAGGAGAAGTTGGCGCTCTGGGTCGTCAGGAGCACAATTTCAGCCATCCGCTCCGTTCCCAGCCTGACCATGGCCTCCCTGACAGTGGAGATCTTGCGCAGCCCGCGGAAAAAAGCGCTGTTGGCCACCCGCAGCAGTTCAGCAGTCAACGTTTGGTCATAGGTGACCAGCTTTTCAATCCGGTTCAGGTCGGGTTCGTTCTTGTGCACTTCCTCATGAATGAGCAGCGCTGTCTTGTCCATGACCGGAAGGGTGACCTCCCCAGCACTGAGCAGCTCTTCGATACGTTCGACAAGTGGTTTGGTTTCGGTCATGCCTATTCTCCCATCAGTCGTCTGATTTGTTGCAGGGGCCTTGATTTGCGAACCAGGGGCAGGCAGCGCAGGAGCTCCTCTAAGGTGGTCATGCCCTTAGCCGCCTTGATCAAACCGGCCTCCATCAAAGTGACCAGTCCAGTGGTTTCCAGGCTGATGTCCCTGATTTCCTGACTGGACTTTTTGGCCAGCAAAGCGTCCCGGACCGATTCATTCAAGAACAGGAGCTCGAACACGGCTTCTCTGCCCTGATATCCGGTGTAGGAGCATTCAGCGCACCCCTTGCCTTTCATGAACCGTGCCCCCTGGACGTCCCGGTGGGTGTATCCCAGCCTCCTCAGCTCGGCCAGGTGCGGGGAATACGGGGCCCGGCATTTGGGGCAGACCCTGCGGACCAGGCGTTGAGCCACCACACTGACCACGGTGGTGGAGATGAGAAAAGCCTCAATGTCCATGTTCAGGAGGCGAACCAGCCCGCCGATGCTGTCTTCAGTGTGAAAAGTGGTCAGGACCTTGTGCCCGGTCAGGGCGGTCTGCACGGCAACCTCTGCCGAGTAGGCGTCCCGGATCTCCCCAATGACCACAATGTCCGGGTCCTGGCGGACGATGTGCCTCAGGGTCTCTTCATAGGTCAGGCTGATCGCGGGATCGATGGAACACTGGGAAATGCCGTCGATGCAGTATTCCACAGGGTCTTCAGCAGTGATGATGCTTGTTTGGGGGGTGTTCAGATAATTGATGCAGCTGTACACAGTTGTTGTCTTGCCAGACCCTGTGGGTCCGGTGACGATGGTCACCCCGCTGGGGATGTCCAGGGCTTCCTGCATGAATCTGGTCAACATCCTGGACGGCATGCCGAGGTCCTTGATGTCCAGGAGCATGGCCTGGTTCAGGAGCCGAAGGACGATTTTTTCACCATGAATGGTGATGTAAAAGGAGATCCGAATGTCCACCTGACCGTCGGTGTGGTCGAAGACGAACCGGCCTCCCTGGTGACGTCTCTTTTCCGCAATATTGGCCTGGCAGAGGATCTTCAACCGGCTGGTGATCGGAGAGATAAGCGCCCTGGGGTAGTCTTTGTGATGGGTCAGGACCCCGTCTTTACGAAGACGGACGCGCAGTCTGTCCTCGAAGGGTTCCAGGTGGATGTCGCTGGCATCGACATCCAGAGCGTGCTTGATGATCGAGTTGACGATGCCCACAGCTGAATCTTCTGTGACCTCGAGATCCCGCCCGTGCTTGATCTCCCGCTCAACCCTCTTGACGGCCTCCAGGATGGAGTGTTTTCTGGCGATGACCGGCACGATCTCCATCTTGAACATGTCGTAGGCCAGCTCCAGATCGTTGTGGTCCAAGGGATCAGCAAAAGCGACCAGCAGGTTGCGGCCCTCCTGGCGCAGAGGGATGAAGGCGTTCTTGTGATACCAGCTGAAATCTCCCCGAGCGGCAAGCGACTTGTCCACCTGACCTGGTGACGGTTCGATATGCGGAAACCCGAGCTGCAGGGAAAGGGTCTCAATGAGTTTGGTCTCGGTGATGTGGTGGTGCTCGACGAGAATCTCTCCCAATTTCTTCTTTTGGTGCTGCTCCTTCTGAATCTGGATGGCGGCCTGGAGGTCCTCATCCGTGATGACCCCGAGCTCGACCAGGAGATCCCCGAGGCGGATGGACAGGCGGTGCTCCTGGATCGCTTCCCGCACCTGCTCCTCGGTGACGTATCCCAGGTGGATGATCACCTCGAGCAAAGGTCGACGGGTCTCCAGCTTGGAGTGGACCCTGACGGCATACTCCACCTGATGCTTTTGGAGGTATTTCTTCTGGAGGAGGAGCTTGACGATGTTGGGCAACTGGACTTTGTGGGAGCGTTTTCCGTTCTGCCTGGAACCGTTCGTGTTCTGATTCATGTGCAGCGACTCCCCCTTTGGTCAAGACGTGGTGGACTCTTGATTCAGGTCCTGGTGCAGAGCTGTTCCAGCAGGCCTCTGGAGCGGGCAACCATGGTCCGTGCCTGGTATGAAAATCGACTGGAGAAGATTTTCTGCCATGTTCAACCTGACCGGGTTGAGTGTTTCTTACTCATAGTTGATATCTTTTCTTCCCACAACCTCCAGCCTGACCAGAGGCCTGGCTGGACAGGAATGCTTTCAGAGAAAGAGAAGCAGACTCAGGGCCATGACGATCATTCCCGATATCAGACCGATAATCGCCAGATGGTGTTCCCCGTATTCCTCTGCGGTGGGGAGCAGTTCGTCCAGAGAGATGAAGACCATGATCCCGGCCACAGCAGCAAAGAGGAGGCCGAAGACCATATCGTTCATGAACGGGCGAAGGATGAAGTACCCGCACAAGGCACCGATTGGTTCGGCCAGGCCAGAGGCGAAAGAGTAGGCGAAAGCCCGCTGCCGGCTCCCTGTGGCATAATAGAGAGGCACGGAGACAGCAATGCCTTCGGGGATATTATGAATGGCAATGGCCACTGCTATGGGTATTCCCAGAGCCGGATCCTTGAGTGCGGCCGTAAAGGTGGCCAGGCCTTCTGGAAAATTGTGAATGGCAATGGCCAGGGCGGTCAAGGTGCCCATCCGGTAGAGGTTGGCGTAGGTTTTTTTCTGGTCCGGAGTTTCCAGGTTTTCTATGCGGTGAGGTTCATGGGGGTTTTCATAGGAAGGGATGAGCTTGTCGATGGCCGCGATGAGCATGATGCCGCTGAAAAAGGCGGCCACTGTGGCCCAGGATCCGCCTTTGACTCCCAACTCTCCGGCCAGGGAGTCCCGGGCCTTGTTCATGATCTCCACAAAGGAGACATAGATCATCACCCCGGCCGAAAAACCGAGGGCGGTGGACAGGAACTTGGGATTGGTTCTGCGGACGAAAAAGGCAAGTCCGCTGCCGATTCCAGTGGACAGTCCGGCAAGCAGGGTCAGGGAAAATGCGAAAAAGATATGCGGAGCTTCCACTCCAGATGTCCTCCTGGCGGATGACGATACCTGAACCCCAACCGGATTGTCCAGCTATCCCGGGCCGGGGTGCAGACTCATGGCTGCCGGTCCAGCAGCGGTTCACCAGCAGGTGTCCTTGGTCCCGGAAAAGGTGAAGCTGATGGGGTTCATTTTGTAAAAGCCGCCCATGTCCTGACCGATCTCCTGTCCGCAGGAGCATCTCAGGCTTAAGTTCTGGATGGAACATGAATAGAATCTGGTGATTCGGTCTTTGTGACAGCGCAAGACCCGGCCAGGGCCTATTTTCTTGTATTTGAAGAGCTTGGTCTTGCATTTTGAACACTTAAGGGTCAGCATACCTTTTTTGCCTCTTGCAGATGTGACAGTATGGTCTCGTATGAAGTCAGCCCGGCCTCTGGCCTGGCCTTTACCTACACAGGACACAGGGAGAGGCCAGCCAGAAGCAGGAGCACAAAGAAAAGAGATTTCTCACGCCCGCTCGCGGACTCGCTCGAGGCGCAGAGCGCGCAGAGTTCAGAGGGAGGAGGAAGAGTTTTCTGCGGGCAAACCCCCGAGCCGGGGTTTTGCCCGCCCAGCTCCACTCGCTACCGCTCGTGAAGTCAATCCCTTGCCCGCAGGGCGGAGCGGCTTGCCCTGGACGCCGGCTCGGCGGCCTGGGCAATTCCCCCTCTCTTTCTCCTCTTCATCTTCTCCGAGCCTCTGCGCCGCGAGTGAGGAGCGGCAGCGACGAACGGGCGAGAGACCAATCTTTTCTTCTCTTCTCTTCCAGCCTCACCCACTGTCTCAAGTGTGTGCCATGCTCATACCTCTTGCCGGGCTGACAGGTCGAGGGTCGAGGGTTGAGGGAAGAAAAAAACCCCGACGTGCCGTGCAGGGCCTCGACTCGGCCAGTTTGATCAGGTCAGAAACTTTCGGGCTGACTCCTCTTACTGCTCCCCTGTACTCAGGGGAGCTGCCCGCAGGGCTGAGGGGTTCTTTCTTTCGAAGTTTCATACGAGAAGGCAATATCCAAGAGGCTCCACCCATTCATGCAGAGCACAGAGGTGATCG
>CAYOID010000025.1:0-6809 GCA_964403955.1 uncultured Desulfohalobiaceae bacterium
GTAGCTGAGACTCTACCCGTCATTGCGAGGCGTCTTCGACGAAGCAATCTCAAGGATTTATAGTGTGTTTGTGACGGAAAAGGCCTGCCTCTGGAGTGTGGACATGGTCTGGGTGATGGAGCAAGGGCCTGAGGGATATGTGAGGTGCGTATGGATTCGGAGTGGTTGAAGGCATTGGGCGCAATGACCACCGGGCTCTATGTCCTGACCTCGGGCCGGGGTGAAGCTGTCGGGGGCATGATCCAGTCCTGGGCCTCTCAGGTCTCGTATGCGCCGCCCATGGTCATGGTTGCAGTGCATCCAAACCGTTACACGCATGACCTGATCCAGGGCTGCGGGGCATTCGGTCTGCATCCAATCAGCAGGGAAGCCCCGGATTTCATGTCCAGGTTCAAGGGACCGGACCCGAGGTCCAAGTTTGACGGGCTGGACTGGATGCCTGGCAGGACAGGGGTCCCGGTGGTCAAGGACTGTCCGGCCTGTCTTGAGTGCACTGTCAGTTCAAGCTCAACCCCTGGCAATCACACCGTGTTCATTGGCGAAGTGGTCCAGGTCTGGCTTTTCAAGCCGGCCTCTCCATTGAGCTCGCAGGATTACGACAAGCAATACATCGGCCGGGATTGAACTCCAACAGCACGGGGGACTGGGATGACCGAATTCAGCGACAAGGCCACGTTTTCCGTTCAGGGCAGAGACTATGTTTTTGAGCCCATTCAGGGCGAAGTCAAGGACATTGAGGTCCAGGGCAAAGAGTTGCAGCTTGTGCTGGAGACGGACCAGGGGGAGATCACCTGCAGGGCTCCCTGGTATGCCGAGGTCAAAAATGGCCATGTTCTGACGGCAGTGACAGGACGGGAGAGAGACGGACCAGAAGAACAGACCGTGTACTACCTCTACGACAACGATACCGAGAGTATTGAGGTCAATACCAAGTTCGGCAAGCCGAACAAAAGCTTCCTGTATGCATTGCTGGACTTCGGACTGGTTATCCTGTCCGGCATCCTGATTGCGCCCCTCATTGTGCCCCTGGTCCAGGACAACAAGCTCCTGGCCTTTGCAACCCTGGTGGGATTGATCCTGGGCATCTACATCGTCATCTACCTGGCAACTTACAGGCTGGCCTTCCGCCGGGAACTTGAAGAGATTGGCAGGATCAACAGCTACCTGAGACACAAGGCCCAGAGCCTGATTCCTGGGTGAGGCGCTCGGACTGAAGACGGTTCTGTGCTCCTCGGCCCTGCGAGGGCTGGTGGCCCTGAAGGGCCTTAAAGGGGTTTACGCCCCAAACCCAGGAGACGGTGGTTCATGAAGCCCACATCCTGGGTCAGAGTTTTCAGGGTCGAGGTGGAGTGGATGGAGACCTGATCAAATCCGGCCTGCTCCAGGACCTGATTCAGGCCTTTGCGGTCATAGAGCCTTATGGCATAGGTCCGGTCCCGGACAAGACCTGTTTTCTTGGACAGAACCATTTCCCGGGCCTGGACAGCTCCTGACCCCAGGTGCCGCTGCCGGCAGACCACGAGGTCGTCCTCGACCTCATGCCAGGCCACAGGGGTGAAGGATTGCTCAAAGGCCGCGCCGTCGGTGACGTCCACCACCACCTGCCCCCCAGGGCGAAGCAGTCGGAAGGCTTCGCCCAGGATGGCCCGGTCTCCGCTGGGATTGTGGATATAGCCCAGGGAATTGCCCAGAATGAGGACATGGTCAAAGCTTGGCCGGTTGTATGGGAGCTTTTGGGCATCGACCTGGAGGAGATCGATGTTCAGGCTGTCGGCCCTGATGGCGTGCGCAGCTGTGCACAGGAGAGGATAGGAGTAGTCGGCCAGGGTCAGGCTGCTGAAGCCTCTGGAGCACAGCTCCAGGGTGTGCCGACCGTGTCCGCCGCAGAGGTCCAGAATGGCCTCGTCAGGCCTGGCCTGGGTCAGCTCGCAGATCAGGTCGATTTCCCGCCTGGTCAGTTCCGGGTTGCAGACAGTGCGGGCGTCTGTTCGCAGATAGGTCTCGTCGAACAGGGTCTTCCACCAGTTCGGGTCGGTCTGTAAATTCATGGTCGGCTCACTCTCTCTTGAGTTTTTCTTTGAGGCATGCCCTGATGTGGCTCATGACAGCCATTGAGCTTGGGAGTTTCCTCCCTGATCAAACTGGCCGAGCCCAAACCTGCCTCGACAAGTCTGGAATCTTTTCTTCCATCAACCCTCGGCCTTCAGACCGGCCAAAGGCCTGGCTGATAAAGGTTCAGGCCTCTGGATGAGCTCCGAAGGAGAACAGGCCGTCCGAGGCAATGATGGCCGGGGAGCCTCTCCATGGGTCCAGGCGGGCGATGTCCAGCTCCTCAGGCTCGATGGAGATCATCTGGTCCAGGTGCCCTTCCAGCCACATGGTCTCCAAAGTGCAGCAGTCCTCCCAGACCTTTCGGCCGTATGATTCCAGGGCGGCGAGCTGGGCCCGGGTGACCAGCCTGGGGCGCAGGGCAATGGGGATCGGTCCGAGAAGGTAGGTGAAGCAGTGTTCCAGGGCCATCGTCTTTTGCAGATCCACAACCTCGCGCAGCCTGGCTGGAGGTGCTTTGAGCACAGCCTGATTGATGGCCTGGGCAAGCTGTTTGACCGGGATGTCCGAGGGGACCACCGCCATGGGCTGCACTCCGCCGCCGCTGCCAACATTGGTGGGTACCCCCCCGTAGCGCCCCAGAAAGCCGAAAATGGTCCGGGGGCCGATGAGGGTCCGGAAATCGGTCTGGACCCGCTCCAGCTGAACCTGATCAGCTTCGATGACCGGGACGTCTTCGGCCCAGACATGCAGCGGTATCTTTTCCTGCAGGATATAGTCGCCCTTCTCAAGAGCAGTTTGAATGCAGGCTTCGGGGTCTGAACCGTTGCGGCCCACCATGACTCCCTTTCCTGAGTAGCCCCGCTCAGGCTTGAGCACCAGCTCCGGCCAATGTTTCCGGGTCCAGTCCGGCAGATCGGGTATGACTTTCCCGTCAGGCCCGGTGGTCTTTCTGGGATGGAAACGCCTGGTCCAGGGGGTCCTGGTCACGGTTTCGGGGTGGAAGCGGGTGTGCTCCGGCCCGGTCAGGACCTCGAACATGGACTTGATGTTGATGGGCTCCATGCCCCTGGGGTTGACGACCCGATGCTCTCTGACAGCCTGGAGCAGCGGGTCCAGGCCGTGAGAGCGGTGCAGGGACAAGAGAACGTCTGTATTGAAGTCCGCAAAGAGCACGGAAACCGGACGCCCCTGATGGCAGACCCTCCCCTTTTGGATCTCCAGGTCCTGGGGGGAGGTCAGGACGCCTGAAAGGCCGTGGATGGCCTCGATGTGCCTGGCCAGGTTGATGTTCTCAGTGACCTCCACCAGGGTTTCCTCTTCAGCCACGACAGCGATGAGGCCGGGATTGGAGCCTTCCCGGTCTCTGTGGGCCTGGACCAGCATGTCCACCAGGCCGTGGACCGGGTGGAGCAGGGGGTGGTCGAAGTCGAGCCGCAGGTTCTCCAGGTTGCAAAGCTCAGCCAGGCGTTCCCAAACCGCTTTGCCGATGACCTGGGTGATCCGCTGATAGTCCCATCCACCGGGACTGCCGAGGTTCCATTCTGAATGGGAGCCGAGAAAGTTCTGCACAGGGGCCTCCTGTCAGCGCAGCCTCTGGCTGCGCTGAATATTGGGGTTCATAGCCTCAGACAGCGCTCCAGGTGATCAAAAGGGAGCTCTCCAAGACCGAGGACCAGCTCGTGGAACCGTTCAGCACCCAGGACTGGTCCCCAGGTCCTCCTGAGCCTCTGCAGCTCCAGAAGTCCGCTCGTGTAGCAGACCTGGTAGCCGGGATTGAGCTGAAAGCGATCGACCTGGGTCAGGGCTTCTGGTCTGGAAAAGCCGGACCGAACAAGGAGCCGGGCCGACTGTTCGCGGTCATACGCCCCGGAATGGCGGCGCAGGTCGATGAGGCACCGGGCGGCCCGCCACAGCCGCCTCTTCTCTTCCAGGAACTCGTTTGCCGTGCCCTGCAGATAGCCCTGTTCGCGAAGCAGGGTTTCAGCATAGGTGGCCCAGCCTTCGTAAAAGAGCGGGGATTCCAGCTGGCGGCGAACCGGGTTTGTCAGGCTTCTGCGCCGGGCATCGAGAAGATGGTGACCGGGGATGGTTTCATGGGCGGTCAGGAAATGAAATTCTCGGTTCAGCCTCTGAGAGCGTGCTCTGGCGGCTTCCTGTCCAGAGCTCTTGGGTGGTTCAGGGCTGAGGAAGAAAAAGCTCGGCTCTCCCCTGGTCAGGGCCGCACAAAATGAAGCCGAGCTGCGAACCCTGCGCAGATAGGTGGGGGTATCGACCAGCTCGAGAGGGGCCATCTCCGGGTCGACGGCGAAGACCGAAGGTCTGAAAAAGTCCTGCAGAGCTTGGATCTCCCGTTGATAGAGGGGCAAGGTGTCTCTGGCCTCGAGGTCCGGAGTGGCCAGGCCATGATAGAGCTCATCCCAGCTCCTGTGCGGGTCGAGCCTGGTCTGAACCTCTTTGAGCCGGCTCAAGGCCGAAGCATAGTCGTCTTCGGCCAGAGATTCGAGCTCGGCCAGGCTGCGGCTGTCCAGAAAATGGTCCCTGAGGGTGATCTCCAGGGTGTTCCTGGCCATATGGCTGTCAGGAACCGGAGTCCTTGCGTGCAGGAACCGGGCAAATTTCTCCAGGGCCCGGTCCAGACGGTCCAGCTCCTGAGGGTTGATTTTCGGCCTTGCCGGGTGCTCGAGGGAGAAAGCTTCCTGAAGGAAGGTTTGTCCGTCCTCGAGCATGTTCAAGGCGGCGGCATGCTGGCTTGCAGGTGTTGTGTTCAGGTTCGAGCAGGCCTGATCCAGAACCTGGAGAGCCTGGGACAGCCTGGAGCTGAGCCGGGCTGCATGCTCCTGGTGATCCGGGCAGGGCTTGTTCAGGGCCTGGTCCAGGCCGATGAAGACGATCTTCAGGTAGAGCAGAGGGTTGCATTTCCAGGAGCGGTGCTGTTCCAGCTCGATGAGCACCCCGTTGCAGCTGGCGGCGAGCATGTCCAGGTCGATGGCGGTCTGCAGATCGCTGCCTGGGCAGGCACGTTTGAAAGCGGTCCGAAAGGATCTGATAGCCTCGCAGGTGCGCTGAATCGAGTCTGAGCCGAGGTCGTCCAGCCGGTCCATCCAGGCATAGGCCTGCTCGGCCCTGGGCATGAAGTGAAACTCGTCGCTGGAGCACATGACCGGAAATGTTCTGGCCAGGAAGGAGAAGTAGTCCCTGCTCAAGGTCTCGGTGAAGCTTCTCTGAAGCTCTGGTGCCGGTTTTTGGGAGGAGTAGGGCATGTTTGTCAGATGCCGAAGTCGAGGCCGGCAACCGTGTTGGATTGTGTGAATGGCTGTGGATATATCTCCAGCGTAGCCTCTGGCTGCGCTGGAGATTAGCGCACTTTGCTCCTGGAAACAAGCTGCAGCCGAAGAGAAGCGGTTTGCCTTTCCCGGCGGCTGAGTTGCCTGCGGGTTCAGCCTGTTGCACGATCAGGGTCTTTGGCAAGAACTTCATACAGGCCGAGGTCGATGGACAGTCAAATCCAGGCGGATGATCGACGGGTCAATCCGGCCGATTGAATCTCCAGCCTGTTTCACATACCCTGAGGGCCATCTCTTTTCACATCAATAGCACAGTTCTTTCAGCCCGGGCTGAAAAAACATCGAGGTGATCATGCTGTACAGAGAATTCGGGACCACAGGGGAGCTGGTCTCCAACCTCGGTTTCGGGTGCATGCGGCTGCCGGTCCTGGACCGGCAGGAGGACAGGATCGATGAAGACCTGGCCAGGCGGATGCTCAGGTCGGCCATTGACCAGGGGGTCAATTACGTGGATACGGCCTATCCCTACCACAAAGGCATGAGCGAGTTTTTTGTGGGCCGGGCCCTGCAGGATGGTTATCGGGACAGGGTCTTTCTGGCCACCAAGCTTCCTTCCTGGGAGGTCACGTCCAGGCAGGACTGCGACCGCATTCTGGCAGAACAGCTGGAGAGGCTGCAGACCGGAGTGATCGACGGCTACCTGCTCCACGCCTTGAAAAAGGAGTGGTGGGAGAAGCTCAAAGGTCTCGGGGTCCTTGAGTTCCTGGACCAGGCCATCAGGGACGGACGGATCAGGTACGCCGGATTTTCATTCCACGACGAATGCGACCAGTTCAAGGCCATTGTGGACGACTTTGACTGGTCGTTCTGCCAGATTCAGTACAACTTCATGGACGAGGACGTTCAGGCCGGGACAGAAGGGCTTTTCTACGCTGCCGGCAAAGGACTGGGGGTCGTGGTCATGGAGCCTTTGCGCGGGGGCAACCTGGCCCGGAGCGTCCCTGGGGATATTCAGGCCCTGTGGGATCAGGCCCCGGAGAAGAGATCACCTGCAGAGTGGGCTCTGCGCTGGGTCTGGGATCACCCCGAGGTTTCCGTGGTCCTGAGCGGCATGACCGCCCTGGATCAGGTGGAGGAGAACTGCCGCATCGCTGCCGCAGCCGAACCGAATGCCCTGTCCGAGGCCGAACTGGAGGTCATCGAGCAGGTCAGGCAGCGCTACCGGGAGCGGATCAAGGTGGACTGCACAGCCTGCGGCTACTGCATGCCCTGTCCCAACGGGGTGAATATCCCCAGGATCTTTTCCGTGTACAACGATCGGTTCATTTTCGGGGATGAGCGCTGGTCGCACCTGATGTACGCCTTTGCTTCCAATGCAGGCGAGCATGCCTCCAGCTGCATCGAATGCGGGGAGTGCGAGGAGGTCTGCCCCCAGGGGATTTCGATCATCGAAACCCTCAAGGAGTGCCATGA
>CAYOID010000025.1:6909-37967 GCA_964403955.1 uncultured Desulfohalobiaceae bacterium
AGGAGGTCTGCCCCCAGGGGATTTCGATCATCGAAACCCTCAAGGAGTGCCATGAGGTGCTCAGCCAGCCTGTGGAGTAAATGTGTCTGTAATGAAAGATCTGCGGGCCGTGGTCTTTGACCTTGACGGCACGCTGCTGAACACCCTGGATGATATCGCCGACTCCATGAACGCAGTTTTGTCCAGGCGGGGACTACCAGAGCACCCGGTGGATGCCTACAAAGGGTTTGTGGGAGATGGGGCCAGAATGCTGGTGACCCGGGCCCTGCCCAGGGACGGATGCACCGGTGGGCTGATCGACGAATGCGAACAGGATTTCAAGTCGGTCTACGGGCGGAACTGGAAGGTCAAGACTCGAGCCTACCCCGGGATCAACGAGCTCCTGCTCTGGTTGAAAAAAGAACGGGTCCCTCTGGGGATCCTGTCCAACAAACCTCACGTCTACACCCTGCAGTGCGTCCAGGAGCTGCTCCCAGAAGGCGTCTTCAAGGCCATCCTCGGCCAGAATGACGGCGTGCCTCCGAAACCAGACCCTGCAGGGGCCAGGATGATCAGCTCCCGCCTTGGGGTGGGCCTCAATCAGATCCTCTATGTCGGCGACACCGGAGTGGACATGCAGACCGGCAGGCGATCGGGCATGGTCCCGATAGGTGTTCTCTGGGGGTTCAGGGAGGCCCGGGAGCTCCGGGAGCATGGAGCCCATGCCCTGGTGGAGCGGCCGGACCAGATCCCCCCGCTGCTTCAGGGGCAGGATTCAAGAAGGCGGGACTGAGAGTGGTCTTCTAACCCTCCCTTGAACAATCGGTTGACAACTTGACACTCGGAAACCATTGCCGCGAAAAAAAAGACGATTAAGAATCCAAGGACAAAAGGCTAAAAAAAGGAACGCTTTGAAGCGAGAATGACCCATGAACAAAAAGTGCTTATGACCCGGGCGGCAGCCATCCAGGGGCGAACCCTTACGGAATTTGTGGTGACTTGCGCCCAGGAAGAGGCTCATCGAACGATTCGGGAGCATGAAACCATGACCTTGGGGGAAAAGGACAGACGGGTTTTTGTAGAAGCCCTACTGAGCGACACTGAACCCAATGATAAATTGAAGCAGGCAGCTGAACGTTACTTGGAAAGATGGTAATTGAGCGGCTGGATACAACACAACACGAAAGGCAATCCTTTTCTTGTGGCATTCAACCGCTTGATGACTATCTCAAAAAGAGGGCAAACCAAGACCTTAAGAATTGGATTGCTGTCCCCTATGTTCTTTGTGAAACTCAAAGCATTGTAGTTGGTTATTATACCCTTTCTTCAATCAGTGTTGACTTTGGTGAATTTCCTGAAAATGAGATGGCCGCCGCCTGCAGGCGGTGGTCATCTTCATTTGCCGGCCATGATGCGCTTGGCGCAGGTGCCCTTGATGTAGCACTGCTCGCAACCACCGGAAAAAGGCAGCTTGGTCAGCACGCCGAAACGGACGTTCATCCGGCCGCTGTTGTAGAACTCCAGCCCCAGCTTGGCCAGGGAGCGCTTGAGGACCTTGTTGGGTTCGGGAATGGGGGCGCAGCTGGCAAGCCCGGCTTCAGGAACGGCTTCGAGCATCGCAGCCATGATCATTGACTGAGCCAGGGTCTGGATCTCTTCACCTTTTGCCTCGTCCTGCTCCAGGACGGCGTCGAGCTCCTCTTCCAGAGCTTTGTCCAGATAGATGAGCATGTACCCTTTACGCTCGCCTAATCTGTAGGCCTTGAGGTGGGGGAAGACCCATTTCCAGGTCTCTTCCAGCTCCTGGGCCTTGTCGCCCTGAATCCGTCTGGTTTCGGACAGCAGCATGTAGGTTTCCAGGTCAAAAAACGGGGTGATGTCGATTTTTTGGGCATTGAGTGATTTCATAGGGGATGTTCTTTGAGCGTTGCGGTCAGATGCAGTTGTGTGAAGCATGCGTCCAACCCGGCCGTCAACCAGGTTGAAACAGGTCTGTGAGCCAGCCTGGAACAGGGATCATCTTCCCAGAGGGATCGACACAGGCGTGCTGGGTGTGGCCTGTGGTCATGAGGGTCTTTCCCTGGGACAGATTGGTCACTTCATAGATGAAGGTGAGCGAGGCCTTTCCCCAGCTGGAGATTCCGGTTCGGACCTCCACCTCCTGGTCGAACGTTGCCGGTGCCCGGTAGCGGCAATAGGCCTCTCTGACCGGGAGGCGCAAACCGCGCTTCTCGATCTCGGCATAGCTCATGCCCTGCTCGCGGATGAAATGGCTCCGGGCCTGCTCGAACCAGTGCAGATAATTGGCATAGTAGACAACCCCCATGGCATCGGTCTCGCCATAGGAAACCCGGTGCAGCCACCGGGTTTCTGGAGTCGGGAAGTCCAATTGTCTTCTCATGTCTTCTCCATGGACTGGAGGACAAACGGCAGCAGATCATCTCCCTTGTCAAGAAACAGGGGGCGTTGGGCTGCGTTTCGCTCAGTGAGCTTCTGGAGCCCTGAATCAGCTGGGGCCTTGAAGTCCAGGAAGAGGAAGGGGACCGGGTCGTTGGTGTGAGTCCGAAGAGCGATCGGAGTCAGGTGATCGCAGGCAATGACGCACCCGCCCTGGATTTCAGCCAGGGTCTGCAGCAGAGGTCCGACAATGAACCTGTCGAATCGCTCAATGGCTTCGATCTTGTCTGGGATGATGCCAGAATGACCGCATTCGTCAGGCCCCTCGAGGTGCACGAACACGAAGTCATGGTCAGCCAGCAGGCTTCGGGCGGCCTGGACCTTGGCCTGGTAATCGGTGTCCAGGAGCCCGGTTGCTGAAGAGATGTCGGGCACCGTCATCCCCGCGGCCCGGCCCAGGCCCTTGACCAGGTCGACTGCCGAGATGATCCCCCCGGTCAGATTGAAGCGGTTCTGGAAAGAGTCCAGGTTCAGCGGTTTGCCCTGGCCCCAGGGCCAGATGGTGTTGGCCTGGGACAGATTGAAATCGTCCTGCAGCAGGTCTGCTGCCTTGCGGAGCATTGGTCCCAGCAGGGGGCTGGACTCATACAGGGAAACAGCCTGGGCCAGGGGCTTGTTCAGGATGTCATGGGGCGGCGGGATGTCCAGGCCCGCCTCCATGGACTGGGCGCCGTGCTTTTGGACCAGGAGGTGGCGGTACTGGAAGCCGGGCACAATGGAGACGGTCTCGTTGTCCAGAGACGCCTGGAGGCGGGAGATGACCTCCTGGGCCTGGTCTGACTGAATATGTCCGCCGCTGTGGTCCAGCATGACTCCTTCAGGGGAGTACCGGGTCACAGTGCAGAGGTTCATCCTGTAGACCAGATCCTGTGCTCCAACCGTCAGCCCCTGGGCGGCGGCTTCAATAGGGCCTCTCCCGGTGTGATCCGTGTGCGGATCGTATCCCAGAAGGGCCATGTTGGCGATGTCCGAACCAGGCGGCATGCCCTCGGGGATCGTCTGGCAGCGACCGATCCGCCCCTGCCGGGCAGCCTGGTCCATGTTCGGGGTATTGGCCTTTTCCATGGGGGTCAGGCCATCCAGCTCGTCCAGGGGGTAGTCTCCCATGCCGTCGGCAATCAGGAAGAGGAGTTTTCTGCGCATGGAATGTCCAAAATGGTTCAAGGGTTCTACAGGATGCGGTAGTGCACTGTGGGGGCCTTGATGAAGTTGAGCTGGTCGATCTCCTTCAGGGCGGCCTTGACGTTCTTGAGCTGGGCAGCATGGGTGAAGAAGACCACAGGGACAGACTGGCCGTTGCCTTCCTGTTTTTGGACCATCTGAGCGATGCTGATGTTGTGTTCGCCCATGATTCCAGAGATCACCGATAAGACCCCAGGTCTGTCCTGGACTGTGAAACGGAAGTAGTGCTTGGAGACCCGCAGCTCAGGCTGGAGAATATTGGCCCGTTCCAGTTCAAAGTCCTGGAACCCAGTGTTGTTGTAGAAGCTGCTGCGGTTGACCAGAGTCATGATGTCTGCCAGCACAGCACTTCCGGTTGGCAGGTCGCCGGCCCCCTGTCCGTAGAGCATGATGGGGCCAACGGCGTTGCCCTCCAGGAGGATGGCGTTGAAAGGCCCGTCGACTTTGGCCAGCATGTGCTCTTCACTGACCAGGGTAGGAAACACTCCGGCCTGGAGATGGCCTGATTTCTCCTTGATCATGGCGATGAGCTTGATCACGTATCCAAAATCCCTGGCCCTGAGAATGTCGTAGGGTTTGACCTGGCTGATGCCCTGGACCATGAGCTCCTTCAAGGGGTAATCCTGGCCGTAGGCCAGGCGGATGAGCACAGTCAGCTTGTGGGCGGCGTCCATCCCTTCGACGTCCAGAGTGGGGTCGGCCTCGGCATAGCCCTTTTCCTGAGCTTTCTGCAGGGCCTGGGTGTAGTCGATGTGCTTCTTGGTCATCTCAGAGAGGATGAAGTTGGCGGTGCCGTTGAGGATCCCGGTCAAAGACTTGATCCGGTTCCCGGCCAGGCTCTCCTTCAGGGTCTGCACAATGGGTATTCCGCCGGCTACGCTGGCTTCATAGTACAGGCCGCGGTTCATGCGGGCGGCCAGAGCGAAGAGCTCCGGGCCGCGCTCGGCCAGGAGGGCCTTGTTGGCTGTGACCACGGACTTGCCGGATGACAGGGCTTTTTCGATGATCTCAAAAGCGGTGTCCAGTCCCCCTATGAGCTCGACCACGATATCGATCTTTGGATCAGAGACAATATCCTCCATGTTGTTCGTGATCTTGGTGTCCGGGGCCGGTATGGCGGTGCGGACCTTGCTCAGGTCCTGGACCAGAATGGTCTTGATGTTCACATCCCGCCCCAGCCGCCTGGTGATCCAGTTCTTGTTGTTCTGCAGGATTTGGGCCAGTCCGGTTCCCACTGTGCCAAAGCCTGCCAGACCGATGTGAATGACGTTGTTGCTCACGATGAGACTCCAGTGTCGTGAGATTCAGCGCAACCTCTGGCTGCTGCTGAATATTCGGGTTTACGATCAAGAAGACAGCCTTACTTTTTGCCTCGGCGTCAATCCCGAAAAATGATTTCGTGGTTTCCTAACCACGAAATCATTCCATGAGTTTCTTCAGACCCCGCACAGCCTGGTTGATCCTGTGCCTGTTCTCCACAAGAGCGAATCTGACATGGTCGTCGCCGTAATGGCCGAACCCCAGGCCGGGAGAAACAGCAACCTTGCACTCCTGCAGCACGTGTTTGGAGAATTCCACCGATCCCATGGGCTTGTATCTGTCTGGAATTTGAGCCCAGAGGAACATGGTTGCCTGAGGCATGTCCACATTCCAGCCGATACGGTTCAATCCGTGGACCAGGCAGTCCCGTCTCAGCCTGTATTCATCCGTGATCTCCCGGACGCAGTCCTGGGCTTCGTTCAGGGCCACGATGGAAGCAATCTGGATAGGTTGAAAGATGCCGTAGTCCAGGTAGCTCTTGATTCTGGTCAAAGCATGGATGATCTCTTTGTTGCCGCAACAGAATCCAACCCTCCATCCGGCCATGGAGTAGCTCTTGGACATGGAGAAGAACTCCACCCCCACGTCCTTGGCCCCATCGGCTTGCAGGAAGCTGGGAGGAGTGTAGCCGTCAAAGGCCAGGTCGGCGTAGGCCATGTCGTGGATGACGAACATGTTGTACTCTTTGGCAAAGTCAACGATTTTCTGGAAAAACTCCAGGTCAACCACCGCAGTCGTCGGGTTGTGGGGAAAGGACAGGATCAGGACCTTGGGTTGAGGCCAGGTCTGCTTGGTGGCTGTGGTCAGATCGTGGAAAAAGTCCCGGTCTTTGTGGATGGGTACCCGCCTGACATCCGCCCCGGCTATGATGGCCGCATAGGTATGGATGGGGTAGGTGGGGTCGGGTACAAAGACCACATCTCCAGGGCTGAGCATGACCAAAGCCAGATGGGAGAGCCCTTCCTTGGCCCCGATAGTCACCACGGCCTCGGATTCCGGGTCAAGATCCACGCTGTAACGTCTGGCATACCAGTCGCAAATGGCCTTGCGCAGGTTCGGAATGCCCTTGGAGGCTGAATACCTGTGGTTGGTTGCTTTTGGGGCGGCTTCGATCAGCTTGTCCACGATGTGCTGGGGGGTCTTCAGGTCGGGGTTGCCCATGCCCAGGTCAACGATATCGTGACCTTCCCTGCGAAGACGCATTTTCAGGTCGTTGACAACAGCAAAGACGTAAGGGGGCAGTCGTTGCATGCGCGGAAACTGAGTCATATGAAGCTCCTGAGGTCCAGAAGGCCTGTCAGGTAAAACGGGCCGGACAGACGTCCTGTTGTGTGGCTCTTACCATGTGTGTATCGACGATTCCCGGTGTCTGTCAATTCATCCCAGGATATTGACATTTGGGGTGAACTGCTTACAAATGTCACTGACTGATACAGTGGCTGGCGGGACTGAGAGCTTGAAATGATCGTATGTCGCTTCCCTGAATATCAATGTACGCTGGAGCTGATGGTATGGGAAAATACACCCCCATTCCCTGGCTGGAGATCCAGGGCATGAAGGAAAAGATGGACAAGCTCATGGACGAGATGCGGGAACGTTTCGACCACGACAAGGAGACCAGGGAGCAGATAGCCTTATGGCGTCCTATGACTGATGCCTACGAGACTCCTCAAGCCTATGTCGTTCAAATTGAGCTCCCGGGTTTGGACCGCAAGCAGATCCGGCTGGAGGTCAAGGACCATGAGCTTTGGGTTTATGGGGAACGAAGGATGCTCAAGGAAGTGTCCGGGGCGACCTATCAGATCCTGGAGCGATCGTACGGCCCTTTTGCCCGAAAGTTCCTGTTGCCCCCTAACGTGAATACGGACAAGATCTCTGCTACGACCCAGGACGGTCTGCTGACCATCACGGTGCCCAAAGAGAATCAGGCCACCCCGGTGACCAAGATCAAGATTACTGAAGAATGAGAAAACCGCGTGTGAAGGACGGAGAAAGAAAGAGATGACCAATCAACTCAAAACTGGACTGCTGCTCGGGCTGCTGACAGCTTTGATTCTGCTATTCGGCAATCTCCTTGGCGGCCAGACCGGTCTCGTCATCGCCTTTGTCCTGGCTATCGGGATGAATGTCGGCAGCTACTGGTACTCGGACAAAATCGTGCTTTCCATGTACAAGGCCAAAGAGGTCAGCCCTCAGGAAGCCCCGGAGCTGCACAGAATTGTCGAGGAACTGGCTGAAAAGGCCGGTGTCCCCAAGCCAAGAGTGACTGTGATCCCTGAGGAGGCTCCAAACGCATTTGCCACAGGCCGAGATCCCAGGCACGGGGTGGTGGCTGTGACCGAGGGAATCATGCGGATTCTGTCCAGAGAGGAGCTCAAGGGGGTATTGGCCCATGAGATGGGACATATCCGCAATCGGGACATTCTTATCCAGACAGTGGCTGCGACCCTGGCCGGGGTGATCATGTTCGTCTCCTCCATGGTCAAGTGGGCGGCCATCTTTGGAATGGGCGGGAATGACGAGGAAGGGGGAAACCCTTTGATGGCCCTGGTGCTGGCCATCGTAGCCCCTATTGCGGCTATGCTCATTCAGATGGCCATCTCCAGATCCAGGGAGTACCTGGCTGATCAGACCGGGGCCAGTCTGTCCGGTCACCCGGGGGCCCTGGCCAGCGCCCTGGAAAAGCTCGATGCCTACAGCCGAAAGGTGCCGGTGCGCCAGGGGAGTCCGGCCACGGCGCACATGTTCATCATCAACCCCTTCAGCGGCAGGAATTTGGGAAATCTCTTCAGCACCCACCCGCCTGTCCAGGATCGGGTTGCCAGGCTGAGAGGCATGTCCTGATTCAGCTTTGCCAGAGGCAAAGCTGAATACTTCCAGCCAGATCTCCAGCAGGTGCAGGGTAACACGGGTGCGCAAACCCTCTTCCTTCTTCAGCCAATTCGGGTTTGACAGTCTTTGACCAAGGGGTCATGGTGAGTTCATTTGCTGTAGAATGTCACATCTGCATAATCAATGAGTTACAGACAGCAAATGATGCCGGGGAACCGCGACTTGGACTTTTTGCATTGGCGTCAAGCAAGGATGGACCAGTGAGATCACTGCATGCGGCTCTCTGCCGCCTCGTTTGGGCAAGCGGGATTGGGCTTGGTGCAGCTTTGCTGATCACCCTGCCGGCCCAGGCCGGTGCAGCTGAGCAGGACCTGCGCATGACCCCTGTTGTTCGGGCTGTTCAGAACGCCTCGCCGGCTGTGGTCAACATCAAGGCCTCAAAGGTGGTCCAGCGGGGCAGCAGTCCCTTTCAAGGCTTTTTTGAAGACTTCAACCCCTTCTTTCGGGACATTTTTCCTTCCCAGCCCCGGCAGTACGTCCGCAAAAGCCTGGGGTCCGGGGTGATCATCAATGGGGCAAAGCGCCTGGTCTTGACCAATGCCCATGTCATTTCCGGAGCCTCGGACATCAAGGTCCGTCTTTTGGATGGACGGGAGTTTGCAGCTGAGCTGGTGGGCTCTGAGCCTGACTTTGATCTGGCCCTGCTCGAGCTGTCCGGGAAAGGGGAGCTGCCGGAAGCGGATACAGGGATCTCTGATGATCTGATGATTGGCGAGTCTGTTATAGCCATTGGAAATCCTTACGGCTTTAGCCATACGGTAACCACCGGTGTCATCTCTGCCTTGAACAGAACCATCGAGACCGAACACGGCACCTACATGGGCTTTATTCAGACTGATACAGCCATCAATCCCGGAAACAGCGGCGGACCGCTGCTCAATATCTACGGCAAGGTTATCGGGATCAATACCGCCATTTATGCCAAAGCCCAGGGCATCGGCTTCGCTATTCCCATTGGAAAAGCCAAGAGGGTTGTTGAGGAGCTGGTCAGCTTCGGCCGCGTTCATCCTGTCTGGCTGGGAGTCTCTGGCCAAAATGTGGACCAGAGGATCGCTGGTTATTTTGGCCTGGACACGGTTTCCGGCATGTTGGTCACCGAGGTGTATGAGGGCTCTCCTGCAGACAGGGAAGGTTTGCGGCCTGGAGACATCCTCCTGTCCATTGGAGGCACCGAGGTCCAGGACAAGGAGCACTATCAGAAGCTGATCCGGAATTGGACCCAGAAGGCCCAGCTGGAAACCGAATACCTGAGGGATGGGGAGGTCAAGAGACTGACCATTGCCCCCGATGTTTTTGAGCCTGACCAGGCCCTGCAGCTGGCCAGGCAGCGATGGGGGGTCACAGTCCGGGAGGGTCGGGAAAGTCTGGTGGTTGAAAAGGTGCTCCCAAGGACGCCGGCCGAGAGCCTGGGGCTCAAACCAGGGGATCAGATCTACAAAGTGGCTGGGCTGAACACCAGGACCAGAGAGGACTTTGTCCAGGCATTCATGCGCTACCGGATGCAGTCCAGCGTGCTGCTCCTCGTCGCCAGGGAGGGGCAGGGGTACTATGTCCGTTTGAGGATGTGATTTTTGCCCCGAGCTTCACTTGACATCATCTTTGGATTGAGGCTATGAATCCAGTCGGTTTCAGCAGTTGGATGCCCTGGAAATTCTTGACATCAGGGCGAGTTGGGGCAGGCGGGCAACAAAATTTTGTTGGGAATGTGAAATTTTGAACAAAGCCTTGCCAGATTCCAACCGCAGGCCTGAGAGCTGCCCGGAAAACTCAGGACACACCCCCAAACCCCAAGCAACCCACAACAAGAGAGAAGACTGTTGTGCCCAAAACGACGCCCCAGTCGCTGTCCCAGGTCCTGACTCAGCGCAAGAAGAAGATCGTCAACAGCTGGGTTCAGGACGCACTTCATACCTATCCCGCCAAATCTGCTGAATTTTTTTCCAGGCAAAAGGATCAGTTCGCCAACCCGATCGGGGCTACGCTGTCACGAGAACTGGACGCCATCTTTGACGAGCTGCTCCTGGAACACAGTTCGGATAAGCTCTCGGAGTCTGTTGACGCCATTGTCCGTTTTCGAGCGGTGCAGGATTTTTCTCCATCCCAGGCGTTGGCCTTTTTCTGGAGCCTGAAGAGAATCATCCGCCGCGAAGCTGGTGCTTCAGTGGTTGAGCTGGGACTGATCAATCAGTTGCTTGAGTTCGAGGACAGAATCGATCAGCTCGGCATGCTTGCCTTTGAGCTGTATGTCAAATGCAGGGAAAAAATTTGGGAACTCAAGGCCAAGGAAGCTCAGAACAGGACCAGCAACCTGCTGAAGAGACAAGCCAATGTCACCTGGACGGTGTCTGATGAGGCAACGGGGACGTCACAATCCCAGGAACCTTTGGAGTGACTGGAAACAAACAGAAGCGAGGTAAGCCTTTATGAACGTTCTGTACTCTCTGCTTTTGGTTTTGGCGCTTATTGTCATCCCCCTCCTGGGGGCAGGGGCGCTTGGATGGCATGCCCTCTTCGGGGTGGTCATCCCTCTGCTGGCGGTTCTGGTGTTCATCGTCGGCTTCATCTACCGGGTTGTGGGCTGGGGCCGTTCGGCCGTGCCCTTTCGGATCACGACCACAGGCGGCCAGCAGCACACCCTTCCCTGGATCAAGCCGTCCAAACTGGACAACCCCAGCACCAAGGCCGGTGTGGTCGGCCGGATGATCCTGGAAGTCCTGTTCTTTCGCTCTCTGTTTCGAAACACCAAGATGCAGCTCCATGACGGCCCCAAACTGAGCTATGGGTCATCGAAATGGCTCTGGCTGGGTGCCATCGCCTTCCACTATTCATTTTTCATCATTCTGGCCAGGCACATGCGGTTTTTCACCGAGCCGACCCCCATGCCTTTTCAGCTCCTGGACACGATGGACTCGATCCTGCAGATCGGCGCGCCCACGCTGTACATGACCGATCTGATCATCCTGGCCGGTCTGGCCTACCTCTTCCTGCGCCGGATCGTGGTTCCCCAGATGCGGTATCTTTCCCTGCCTGCAGATTATTTTCCTCTCTTCCTGCTCGTGGCCATCGCGGGCACAGGGATTTTGATGCGCTACTTCATCCGGACCGACATCATGGATGTCAAAGCCCTGGCCATGGGGTTGGCCACATTGCAGTTCACCGTCCCGGAGAACATCGGAGTCATCTTTTATATCCATGTTTTCCTGGTCAGTTCCTTGCTGGTCTACTTCCCCTGGAGCAAGCTCATGCACCTTGGAGGTGTTTTTCTGAGCCCAAGCCGAAATCTGCCCAATGACAACCGGATGAAGCGCCATATCAATCCATGGAACTATCCGGTCAAGGTGCACACGTATGAGGAATGGGAAGATGAGTATCGCGAGGCCATGAAAGAAGCTGGTCTTCCAGTGGAAAAGGAGTAACACATGTCTCAACTGCCACAAGCTGATACGTTAGTAGGAACCATCGATCACACTCCGCCCAAGGAGCCGTGGATGGAAATCCCGGCCGAATTCCGGATGGGGAACTTCAGCTATCCAGCCAACCCCAAGAATTTGAAGGCCCTGGATTTCCCCAACCCCAGGCAGTGGTCGCCCTTGGACGACGACTGGAAGCTCCCTGAAAACTGGCAGGAGATCATTCATGAAGGCTTCATGGACCGCCTGGAGAAGTACAGGTCATTGAAGGTCTTCATGGACATCTGCGTCCGCTGCGGGGCCTGCGCTGACAAGTGCCACTACTTCATCGGTTCCGGTGATCCGAAAAACATGCCGGTTCTGCGGGCCGAGCTCTTGAGGTCGGTCTACAGGAAAGACTTCACGACAGCCGGCCGGATCCTCGGCAAGCTGAGCGGGTCACGAGGATTGACCGAGGATGTGATCAAAGAGTGGTTCATGTACTTCTACCAGTGTTCGGAATGCAGGCGCTGCTCCCTGTTTTGCCCTTACGGCATCGACACGGCCGAGATCACCATGATGGGCCGGGAGCTCCTGAACCTGCTCGGGTTGAACATCAACTGGGTCATGGAACCGGTGGCCAACTGCTTCAAGGTCGGCAACCACCTGGGCATTCCTCCACACACCTTCAAGGACATCGTCGACTTCATGTGTGAGGACATTGAAGAGATCACCGGGATCAAAATCAATCCTCCCATCAACAAGAAGGGTGCGGAAATCCTCTTTGTCACCCCTTCTGGAGACTATTTTGCCGATCCAGGCACCTACACTTTCATGGGGTACCTGATGCTCTTTGAGGAGTTGGGGCTGGATTACACCATGAGCGCTTACGCCTCGGAAGGCGGCAATTTTGGCCTGTTCACCTCTGCCGAGGCCATGAAGCGGTTGAACTCCAAGATCTATGCCGAAGCCAAGCGCCTCGGGGTCAAGTGGATCCTGGGCGGGGAGTGCGGTCATATGTGGCGGGTCATCAACCAGTACATGGACACCATGAACGGTCCGGCCGATTTTCTGGATGTCCCCCGCAACCCCCTGACCGGCACGGTCTTCAACAACGCCAGCTCGACCAAGATGGTCCACATCACCGAGTTCACAGCTGATTTGATCAAGAACAATATCCTCAACCTGGATCCAAGCCGGAACGACCATCACAGGGTCACCTACCACGACTCATGCAATCCCTCACGGGCCATGGGGCTCTTGGAGGAACCCAGATACGTGATCAAGAATGTCTGCAACAATTTCTTTGAGATGCCTGAGCAGACCATCAGGGAGCAGACCTTCTGCTGCGGCAGCGGGTCCGGCCTGAACAACGAAGAGTTCATGGAAATGCGCATGCGCGGCGGAATGCCCCGGGCCAATGCCGTCAAGCACGTGCACGACAAATACGGAGTGAACATGCTTTCCTGCATCTGCGCCATTGACCGTGCTGCCCTGCCGCCCCTGATGGACTACTGGGTGCCTGATGTCGGAGTGACCGGGGTCCACGAGCTTGTTGCCAATGCCCTTGTGATGCGCGGAGAAAAGGAAAGGGAGACCGATCTTCGCGGCGAACCCTTACCAGGAAAGGAGGGGTAACCCATGTACGATGGCGGAAAAATCATTGCTGGCCTGGTCATCTTCTTCTTTCTGCTCACATTTCCGTTTTGGTACAATCTGGGCCAGGCAGCCTACGAAGATCCAGATCTTCTGCTGCCTGAAGACGAGACCGAATGCATCGAGCCCACAGAGTGGATGCGGGCCAATCACATGGAACTGCTGGACACCTGGCGGGACATGTCCACCCGGGACAGGCTCACCCAGTACACCAGCAGCACAGGCAAGACCATGGAAATCAGTCTGCAGAAGACCTGTATGAGCTGCCATACGAACAAAACAGAATTCTGCGACAGATGTCACGACCAGGCAGCGGTCAGCCCTTACTGCTGGGATTGCCATATAGCCCCTGAGGAGGTCGCACATGCACAATAGGAGGACGTTCTTCAAGATTGCCGGAATTTCAGCAGTACTTGGCTTTGGCGGGCTCTCTCCCTTCAGGGCCGAGGCCTACAAGCCGGAAAGAAAAGAGTACGATTTTGCCGGGTCGGCCCTCACGGGCAAACGCTGGGGCATGGTCGTCGACACCCGCAAGTTTCACTCTGAAGAGGACTTTGAGCGGGTCATCCAGGCCTGTCACCGGTTTCACAATGTTCCAGAGGAAACCCGGAAAGACATTCAGGAAATCAAGTGGATCTGGAAGGACCACTACGAGCATGTCTTTGCCAACTCGCCCAATCCCTATCTGGCTGAAAGGTTCGAGCACCAGGACATCCTCCTGCTCTGCAATCACTGCGACGACCCGCCCTGTGTCCGGGTCTGCCCGACTAAGGCCACCTTTCAGCGGGAAGACGGAATCGTGATGATGGACTTTCATCGCTGCATCGGGTGCCGGTACTGCATGGCCGGCTGTCCCTTCGGGGCCAGAAGCTTCAACTTCTGCGACCCGAAACCCTATCTCCAGGATGTCAACAAAGACTATCCGGCCAGGGTGCGCGGGGTGGTGGAAAAGTGCAATTTCTGCGCAGAAGTGCTCGAAGAGGGCAAGCAGCCCCGCTGTGTCGAGGCCTCGAACGGAGGGCTCATCTTCGGCGACCTGGCTGATCCCGACTCGCACATCCGCCAGGTGCTGCGCGAGAACCACACCATCAGGCGCAAGGTTGAGCTGGGAACCAATCCATCTGTGTTCTATATCGTTTAGGGGGCCGTGATGTTCGAAAAAGCTTTTCAAGGAGACCGACGTTACTGGACATGGGTCATTTTTCTCCTGGCCCTGATCGGCCTGGGCAGCATCTTCTACCTCATCCAGCTCATGCAGGGACTGACCGTCACCGGCATGAGCCGGGACGTGTCCTGGGGTTTCTACATCGCCCAGTTCACTTACATGGTCGGGGTGGCGGCTTCAGCCGTGATGCTTGTCCTGCCGTTCTACCTGCACAATGCCAAGCAATTTGAAAGGATGGTCATCCTGGGCGAGTTCATGGCCATTGCCGCGGTCATCGTCTGTCTGGGATTTATCGTGGTCGACCTGGGGCAGCCGCAGCGGCTGTTCAACGTGGTTCTGCACCCCACGCCCAACTCGATCCTGTTTTTTGACATGATCGTCTTGAACGTCTACCTGCTCCTGAACATTGTGGTCGGGTGGACCAACCTGCATGCCGAGCACAAAGGGCTGCCCCACCCCAAGTGGGTCAAGCCCGTGGCCTATGTGTCCATTGTCTGGGCTTTTTCCATCCATACGGTCACAGCCTTCCTGTACCAGGGCATTCCCGGCCGACACTACTGGCTGACCGCAATCATGGCCGCCCGCTTTCTGTCCTCAGCCTTTTGCTCAGGTCCGGCCATTCTGCTCATCCTGGCCCTGATCGTGAAAAAGGTGGCCAAGTACGATCCCGGCAAGGAAGCTGTCCAGACCCTGGCCAAGATCATCACCTACGCCATGATCGCCAATGTCTTTTTCTTCAGCCTGGAGCTGTTTACGGCCTTCTACAGCAACATCCCCGGACACAAGCACACTTTGGTCTACCTGTTCAGCGGTCTCCACGGAGCCAACTCCCTGGTCGGGTTCATGTGGATCATGACCGCCTGCGCCGTCTTGAGCCTGGTCATCCTCATCCCCCCCAAGTTCAGGAACAATCCGGATCTGCTCGTGGTGGGCCTCATTCTGCTCATCGCCGCCACCTGGATCGACAAAGGTCTTGGCCTGGTGGTTGGCGGCTTCATCCCCAACCCCTTTGAAGGCATCACAGAGTACATGCCCACTGGACCTGAACTTATGATATCATTGATGATTTACGCCACCGGCGCTTTGGTCTTGACTTTGTTGTGGAAGATTGCCATAGGGGTCAAGAAAGAAACAGGGGCGGCCTGAACGCCCGAAACGTGATGTGATTCAGTATCCTGACTCTTTGTCAGAACTGGATAAAAAAACACCTTTGTAAGGAGGATCAAATGCCCAGAGTGATCATTGACGAAGAAAAGTGTATCGGTTGTGGCGAGTGTGTCGACGTCTGCCCGGCTGAAGTCCTGGAAATGCAGGATGAAAAAGCGGTTGTGGTCAACGAAGACGAGTGCCTGGAATGCGAATCCTGTGTTGAGACCTGCGAGCAGGAAGCCATCACTTTGGAAACCGACTAGAATGATGGAACAGGAGCGGTGAATGGGCTGGGAAGTGATTGTTGATCAGGAAAAATGCACTGGTGACGCTGAATGTGTCGATGTGTGCCCTGTGGAGGTCTATGAACTCCAGAACAACAAGGCTTTTCCTGTGAATATGGAGGAATGCCTCGGGTGTGAGTCCTGTATCGAAGTCTGCGAGCAGGACGCCATCGAGGTCATCGCGACCTGAATCGGAATTGCCTGGTCTATTCACTTTGCCAAGCCCCTAGTATGTTGTATATTAGGGGCTTGTTCTTTCCTGTCAGCGCAGCCAAAGGCGGCGCTGACAGGAAAGAACTTCAGTCTGTTCTGGCGGATGTCCTTCGGGTTGGAAGGCCTGGCTTTCTCTGATTGACTCATTGTATCCAGTGATGCAGAGTTAGCCCTTGATTGAGACCCCGGGGAAGAATCAACTGAAACAATCATCATCCATGTTGTCCGTTTTGCCACCGGCAAAACTGACACGAGGAAAGAATTATGGATCTCGATTTGAGTCCTTTTTTTGACGAATACGCCAAAATGGCAGCGGAAATGGATGACGTCTTCGCCAAGGTTCAGGCTGCGTGCCCCAAGGAAGTGACCTGTGAGTTGGGGTGCTGCGATTGCTGTTATGCTCTTTTCGACTTGACCCTGGTGGAGGCTATGGCCCTGAACCAGGCTTTCAGGACCAAGCTGCCAGACGGCGTGAGGCAGGCTGTTCTGGAAGAGGCTGAGATCATTGACCGCAAGACATTCCAAATCAAACGCAAAGCCTTCAAGGATCGACAAAAAGGCGTAGAGACAGAGACCATATTGAAGGAGTTGGGACAGGAGCGGGTCCGCTGCCCTCTTTTGAGTCATGAGAATCGATGCCTGCTCTATGAGCATCGCCCTTTGACCTGCCGTCTCTACGGCCTGCCGCTCTCAGTCGGCGGGGAGGTGCACACCTGTGCCCAGTCCAACTTTGTCAACGGTCAGAAATACCCTACGGTCTTCATGGACAGGATTCAGGACAGGCTCTTGGATCTCAGCCAGAGGTTGGTGGATGCCTTGCCGACCAAACACACCAAGCTGGCGGAAGTCCTGGTCCCTGTGTCCATGGCCCTTTTGACCGACTATGACGATGAGTATCTGGGAATCATCGAGGAGGCCCGGCCCCAGACCGGTCACGGGATCAAAGAGTGGCAGCTCGGCGGGGAAGAGGGGGCCTGAGTCATGGATAAAGAAGAGCAGAAAAAAGCCATCTACGAGAGGCTCTCACCCAGACGGAAAAAATTCATCGACAAGATCGGGTATGAGGCCTGGGATCCTTTCCAGGAGCCCAAACACCCCATTGAAATCCGACGAGACGTGACCAAGCGAACGGCCAAAGATCTTTTCCGGGATTTCATCCAGTCCAGGGAGAGCGATGATTACAGCAATGCCTACGGAAGAGGAGTATACGAGCTCTGCATGGGCATTTACAATAAGGACGAACGTTTCAAGGGCATGTTTGAGTTCTGCCTCTGGTACGCAGACCAACTCAAGGAGAGGGGGGTGACCCCTCATGATGTATGGGAGCGGTGACGAGATGATCGGCCAGCAAGGTGGAGAGTCGACCGCATGCACTGTTCAAGTCATATGAACTTGAAATATGACCCGGCTGGTCTGAGAACCGGCTCGCGCAACACAACATGGCAGTTTTAAAGGTGAGTCATGAGCGATTATCAAAATCTTGAAGAGTACATCAGCAAACTGGAAGAGCAGTTGAAGGAGAACCCGGATGATGGGCTCCTGCACTACAACATGGGCTGCGTGCTCATCGGCAAGGGACAGTACGAGGAGGCGGAAGAGGAGCTGAAAAGAGCGGTTCAGCTCAGCCCGGACCAGCCTGAGGCCTATGTCCAGCTCGGCGGACTGGCCCTGCGCAAAGGCGATGACATGGCCTGCCTGAGCTACAACAAAAAGGCCGCCGAGCTGATGCCCAGGTTTGCCGTTCCCCACGGCAACATCGGCTTCATTCACCTCCAGCAGGGGGATACTGAACAGGCCATCAAAGCTTTGCGCCGGGCCCTGTCCTTCGACCCCAAGTTTGTCCAGGCCAGGTCGACACTGGGGAGCGCCTACCTCATGGAGGGCGACATCGAGGGATGCATCGACGAGTGCACCAAAGCGATTCAGGAGCAGTCGACCTTTGCCCCGGCCTATAACAATCTCATGCTGGCCTACATGGAAAAGGGCGAGTTCGGCAAGGCAGTGGAGTACTGCGACCTGGCCCTGGAATACGGTTTTGAGGTCGCCCGGGAAATTCAGGATGAGCTCGAAGCCTACCGCAATTAGGAATCAATGGGCATGACTGCGGCCTGGAAAAGAGACTGTGCACGTGGGGAGCCCGTTTCCGGCTTGACAAAGGCCTGATCTTGTCCCTAATATCACAAAGTCTATGCCCGAAATATCGGGTAGATCTGGCACATGTATGTGGGTCATTATTTTTGACACTGTAACCTTCATACCAACTAAGGAGGCGGAGTAATGGCATTTAAACACGAAACTCCATTGTTGGACCAGCTTGAAAGCGGGCCTTGGCCAAGCTTTGTGTCCGACATGAAGCGCCAAGCTGAGTTCAGGAAGTCCAACCAGGACAAGGTCGAGTATCAGATCGACGTGGATTGCGTTGAAGACATTCTCGGCGTGGTCGAACTGTCTTATGACGATGGTGAAGTGCACTGGAAGCACGGCGGGATCGTCGGCGTGTTCGGCTATGGCGGCGGCGTCATCGGCCGGTACTGCGACCAGCCGCAAAAATTTCCCGGTGTGGCCCATTTTCACACCATGCGGGTCAATCAGCCCAACGGGAAGTACTACACCACGGACTACCTGAAAAAGATCTGTGATCTGTGGGACTTCCGGGGCAGCGGAATCATGAACATGCACGGCTCCACCGGGGACATCATCTTCCTGGGCACCCGGACCGAGCAGCTGGAAGAAATCTTTTACGAAATGACCCACAATCTGAACCAGGACCTGGGCGGCTCCGGCTCCAACCTGCGGACTCCCTCCTGCTGCCTGGGCGAATCCCGCTGCGAGTGGTCCTGCTACAACACTCAGGAGCTCTGCTACCAGCTGACCCACGAGTACCAGGACGAGCTGCACAGGCCGGCTTTCCCCTACAAGTTCAAGTTCAAGTTCGATGGCTGCCCCAACTGCTGCGTGGCCTCCATTGCCAGGGCGGACATGTCCTTTGTCGGGACATGGAAGGACGAGATTCAGATCAATCAGGAGGCAGTCAAGGCTTATATGGGCGGGGAAATCCCCCCGAACGGCGGCGCCCATGCCGGTCGCGACTGGGGCCCGTTTGACATACAGAAGGAAGTCATCGACCTCTGCCCCACCCAGTGCATGTGGATGGAAGGGGACAAGCTGAAGATCAATGACAAGGAATGCAACCGCTGCATGCACTGCATCAACGTCATGCCCAGGGCTCTCAAGCCGGGTAAGGACAGAGGCTGTTCCATCCTGGTCGGAGCCAAGGCCCCCATCCTGGACGGTGCTCAGATGAGCTCCATGCTGGTGCCTTTCATCAGAGCTGAAGAACCCTATGACGACATCAAGGAAGTCATCGAGAACATCTGGGACTGGTGGATGGAAGAAGGCAAGAACCGGGAACGCCTGGGCGAATTGATCAAGCGTCAGGGCTTCCAGAAGCTCCTGTCCATGACCGGGTTGAAGGCCATTGCCCAGCATGTTCAGGAGCCGCGGCACAACCCCTATATCTTCTGGAACGAGGATGAAGTGCCCGGCGGGTTTGATCGCGACATCACTGAATTCAGAAAGCATCACCAAAGATAAGAAGGGGGAGCAATCATGGCATTCGTATCATCTGGATATAATCCTGATAAACCGATGGAAGACCGGATCACGGATATCGGGAACCATCACTACGGGGACTTTCTGCCTCCGGTCATCAAGAAAAACTTCGGCAAGTGGGACTGGCACGAGATCGTCGAGCCCGGCGTTCTCATGCACAAGGCCGAAAGCGGTGACGAGGTCTACACAGTTCGGGTCGGCGGCATGCGGATCTGCAGTGTGGAGTTCGTGCGCGAGATCTGCGAGATCGCCGACAAGCACTGCGATGGCTATGTCCGTTTCACCACCAGGAACAACATCGAGTTCATGGTGGACAGCAAGGACAAGGTCAAGCCCTTGAGAGAGGACCTCGAGAGCCGCAAGATGCCGGGCGGGTCCTACAAGTTCCCTGTCGGCGGAACAGGAGCCGGACTGACCAACATCATCCACACCCAGGGCTGGATCCACTGCCATACCCCGGCTACTGACGCCTCGGGCACGGTCAAGGTGGTCATGGACGAGCTCTTTGACGAGTTCCAGCAGATGAAGCTCCCGGCCCAGCTGCGGATTTCCATGGCCTGCTGCCTGAACATGTGCGGGGCCGTTCATTGCTCGGACATCGCCATCCTGGGCTATCATCGCAAGCCGCCGATGATCGACGACGAGTTCCTGGACAACCTGTGCGAGATTCCTCTGGCTATTGCGGCCTGCCCGACTGCGGCCATCAAGCCCAAGAAGAAAGAGATCAAGTCTGAAAAGGATGGATCGGTCAAAGAAGTCAAGAGTGTCGAGGTCAACGTGTCCAAGTGCATGTTCTGCGGGAACTGCTACACCATGTGCCCCTCCCTGCCCCTGGCTGACAAGGAAGGTGACGGGATCGTGCTCATGGCCGGCGGCAAGGTCTCCAACCGGATCACAGCTCCCAAGTTCTCCAAGGTCGTGGTGGCCTTCATTCCCAATGAGCCTCCGCGCTGGCCCACCCTGGGCAAGACCATCCGCCAGATCGTGGAAGCCTATGAAAAGGGCGCCCGCAAGTACGAGCGTCTCGGCGATTGGGCCGAGCGGATCGGTTGGGAAAAGTTCTTTGAGACCTGTGGTCTTGAGTTTTCTCACCATCTCATCGACGACTTCCGTGACCCGGCCTACTACACCTGGCGTCAGACCTCGAACTTCAAGTTCACGACTCCTGAGTCCAGCGATTACGCCGCACTCAAGGCTGAATAACGCCACATCGACCACTGGAAGAGGTCCTGGTTCAGGGCCTCTTCCAGTTCAACCTGGAGGATAGTGTCATGGCGAATGAAGAGCTGAAACAAAAAGTTCTCGATGAGCTGAAAAAAAAGTCGGCCAGCAAGACCAAGTTCTACTTCAACGACCTGGCCAAGATCATGGACGAAAAGCCCAGGGCGGCCAAAAAGGTCGTCAACGAGATGGTCTCTGAAGGCCTGCTCTCCTTCTGGTCCAGCGGAAGCACCACCATGTATACGTTGCCAGGCGTCGGCAAGCAGTCCGGGGCCGAAGGTGAATGAAAGTCTTCAAGCTCAAAGACCTGACATTCCGTGATTGAACAGCCACGACTGGTTGTTGGCGGCCTCCGCGGCGGTTCAGGCAAGACGATCTTGACTTTAGGCTTGGCCCGGCATTGGCGAAAGAGCGGTGTACGAGTCAAGCCTTTCAAAAAAGGTCCGGATTACATTGATGCGGTCTGGAGCGGCCGGGCAGCCGGTCAGACAGCCACCAATCTGGACCCCTTTTTGATGACCGATGAACAGATCAAGGGTCTGTTCGCAGAACAGGTCAAGGGTTTCGACCTGGGCCTGATCGAGGGCAACCGGGGCCTGTTCGACGGCAAAGACCTGGACGGCAGCTGCTCATCGGCTCACATCGCCCGCCTTCTTGATTCACCTGTCCTTTTGATCATCGACTGCACCAAGATGACCAGGACTGTTGCCCCGCTGGTCCAGGGGGTCATTCAGTTTGAGCCTCAGCTGAACATCGGCGGAGTGGTCCTGAACTGCACCGCAGGGGAAAGGCATCGAACCATTCTTCGTCAGTGCATCGAGGCCTACACCGATGTGCCGGTCATGGGCGCACTGCCCCGGATGCGGAGCAATCCCATACCGGAAAGACACATGGGCCTCATCTCCGATCAGGAGTACGACGCTGATCAGGCCCTGGACGATATTTCCGAGTCTGTCGGCCAGTGGCTGGACACTGAGGCTATCCTGGATCTGGCCAGGCAGGCCCCTTTGCTTGAGCCCCCTTGTCCGGTCCAGTGGCCTTCCGGACCTGATTCTGCCATGAAGGTCAGGATCGGGGTGGTCAAGGACACATCTCTCTGGTTCTATTACCCGGAAAATCTTGAAGCCTTGGAGAGAGCGGGAGCGGACATCGTTGAGGTCTCTCTGCTGGAGCAGCGCCCCTGGCCAGAAATTCACGGGCTCTATCTGGGCGGGGGGTTCCCGGAGACCCAGGCCGCTGCCCTGTCCCGAAACTCTCCGACCCTGACGCACATAGCCGCTCTGGCGGAACAGGGACTGCCCATTTATGCCGAATGCGGAGGGTTGATGGTTCTGTGTGCCGAACTCTCCTTTCAGGAGAGCAGCTTTCCCATGGCCGGTGTGTTTCCAGTCAGAACCGAGGTGAGCACAAAGCCTCAGGGGCATGGCTACACCCTGGTCAGGGTGCAGGGCCGGAATCCATATCATCCTGTGAATATTGAGTTTTCAGGTCATGAGTTCCATTATTCCCGCTGCTCCTGTCAGGAGTCTGCCAGGCCCTGCATGCGCATGCTCAGGGGAACCGGTCTTGGCTCGGGTGGTGACGGCATGCTCTACAAGAACACCTTTGCCTGCTATACCCATCTCCATGCCTTGAGCGTGCCGACCTGGGCCCCGAATTTTGTCCAGGCAGCTCAGAGCTTCAAATCCTGCATGGACAGCGGTCACCAGCAATGCCCCCAAATCGTAGCCCCGTGAACCCAGCCCCAGCCGCAAAATACGCAGACTGATCAGCATCGCGCTCCTGACGCTTTCCTTTTTTTCTTGTATCATATGAGGATTTTTATCAGAGGCGGCGCTTGTCCATGATCACACTGGAAAGTGTCAGGGCAGCCAAGTGAGCCCTGAAAATGATCAGGCTTTGCTTGAAACCTGCCCCCTGATTCTATATACTGCCCGTTTCCCAATTCAGCTTTGCCCCGGCAAAGCTGAATCTGGTCTGCCAGGTACAGAAAAACAAAGTTTTTGAAGGCAAGAGCTGTTTCAGGATGTCTTGAACACAATCATCGAAGAGTGTATGAGCTCCTGTGATCCTGCGGACACGCGTGAGCTTGAGGCAAGGAGAAAGCTATGGGTTTGAACTCGGTCGTTCTGGTCAAACAAGTCCCTGACACCCAGAACATTTCAGGTCAGGCCATGAAACCTGATGGAACGGTGAACAGAGATGCACTCCCTGCGATATTCAATCCTGAAGACCTGAATGCTCTGGAGATGGCCCTTGAGGTCAGGGAAAAAACAGGAGGGACTGTGACTGCTGTGACCATGGGGCCGCCTAAGGCAGAGGAGGTGCTCAGGGAATGCCTGTATCGCGGAGCCGATGACGCGGTTTTGGTCTCAGATCGGGCTTTTGCCGGGGCAGACACCCTGGCCACATCCTATGCCCTGAAGTGCACCATTGAACGCCTGGGGCCCTGTGATCTGGTCTTCTGCGGCCGGCAGGCCATTGACGGGGATACAGCTCAGGTCGGGCCTCAGGTGGCAGAGAAACTCGGTTTCAATCAGTTGACCGGGGTCTGTGCCTTGCTGGACATCGATCAAACCCGCATCACGGTCAGGCGGAGCATTGAAAACGGGACCGAAGTTCTGCGGGCACGTTTGCCCCTTGTGGTGACCACGACTTCAGACGCCAACATGCCCCGTTCCCCGAGCGCCAAGCTGGTCATGGCCTATAAAAAACTGGCTTGCATGGACGACGATGCCTATGATGAAACCTACATTGAGAGCGAGTGCTCCATGGCTGTCTCCCATATCAGGAAATGGAACGTCGATTCTATCAAGGCTGATCTTGAGCGTTGCGGCCTGTCGGGATCTGCAACCAAGGTCAAAAAGATCGAAAATGTTGTCCTCGCAGCCAGAGACATGAAACAGGTCGAGAATACTGAGCCGGAGATCAGGAATCTGATCAAGAATTTGATCGACGAACACATTCTTGGTTAAATTTCATTCTGAAATCGGATGAAATTGACTGCGACATGTGCGAGAGAGGGTGGAAATGATTTCGCAAAGCGGAGTGATGGTTTTTATTGAGCAGAATGACGGTCAGATCGCAGATGTCAGCCTGGAGCTTGTGTCCAAGGCCAGGGAGCTGGCAGGGGAACTGCACGTTCCTGTGGAGGCGGTGGCCCTGGGGCACAATCTGCACAACGAGCTGCAGGTGCTGGGAGAGTATGGATGCAGTCGGGTTTACTCAGTGGACCATCCTGGACTTCATCACTTCACCTCTCTGCCTTATGCCAGGACAGTGGCCGGGATCATTGCAAAGGCCTCTCCCCGGATCTGTCTCTTCGGGGCCACCACCACCGGACGGGATTTGGCGCCCAGGATCGCTTCCCAGCTCCAGTGCGGTTTGACTGCAGACTGCACTGACCTGCAGATCGGGGAGTACAAACTCAAAGGTCAGGTCTTTGAGCAGACACTGCTTCAGATACGGCCCGCCTTTGGGGGCAACATCATTGCCACCATTGTTTCGCCGGAGAGCAGGCCGAGCATGGCGACCGTCAGGGAAGGGGTGATGCCCAAAAAAACCGTACCTGAGCCCAAGCCGGTGGAGATCGTTGAAGAGCCCTGTCCCCTGGATGCTGATGCATTCGTGACCGAGGTCCTGGAGGTCATCAGAGAGGACAAGGCCGTGGATCTCAAGGCAGCCAAGATCATCGTGTCTGCAGGCATGGGGGCGGCCAATCCCGAGGCCCTGGCCCTGGTGCGGGAGCTGGCTGCAGTGCTCGGCGGGGTGGTCGGGGCATCCCGGCCTATGGTCGACTCAGGCCTGCTGGTCAAAGATCACCAGGTGGGGCAGACCGGGACCACAGTACGGCCCAACCTGTACATTGCCTGCGGAATTTCCGGGCAGATTCAGCACAGGGCCGGGATGGCCGAGTCCAAGAGGATCATCGCCATCAACGCCGATCCTGAGGCCCCGATATTCGAATTTGCCCACTACGGGATTGTCGGGGATGTGCTCGACGTTGTGCCCAAAATGATCAAGGCCTACAAAGACAAAGCCTAGGAGGACCGTGGTGTCGAACTATTTTCTCGATAATTCAGACATCCAGTTTCACCTTCGAAATATGGATCTGGTTCGGGTGGTCAGGCTCAAGGAAGACGACTTTGCCGAGAGCGGGGAGTACGCTTTCGCCCCTCGGGATCATGAGGATGCCCTGGACAATTACCGCCGGGTTCTGGAGATCGTGGGTGACATTTCTGGCGAGTTTGTGGCTCCCAGGGCCAGGGAGGTGGACCGGCAGGGGGCCAGCTTTGCTGACGGTGAGGTGACCTATGCCCCGGGAACCCGGGAAGCTCTGGAACGCCTGGCCAAGGCGGACTTGATGGGGTTCACCCTGCCCAGGAAGTATGGAGGCATCAATCTTCCCAAGACCCTGTATTCCATGGCCACCGAACTCATCTCCCGGGCGGATGCCTCATTGATGAATCTCTTTGGCCTGCAGGAGATCGCGGACACCATTGCCAAGTTCGGGTCGGCAGAGCAGAAGGAGAAATATCTGCCCAAGTTCTGCAGTGGGGAAACTTCTGGGGCCATGGCCCTGACCGAACCTGATGCCGGTTCTGACCTGCAGTCCATCGCCTTGCGCGCGGATCTGGACCCGCAGGGCAGATGGCGGCTCAATGGGGTCAAGCGGTTCATCACCAACGGCTGCGCCGACGTCTCCCTGGTCATGGCCCGTTCAGAACCCAAGATCTCTGGAGGACGCGGCATTTCTCTGTTCATCTATGAACGGGACAGCCACATGAAGATCCGCAGGATCGAAAAGAAACTGGGCATCCATGGCTCTCCGACCTGTGAGCTCCAGTTCAACGACGCTCCGGCCGAGCTGCTGGGCAAGAGAAAGATGGGGCTGGTCAAGTACACGTTGTCCCTGATGAACGGGGCCAGGCTAGGTGTTGCAGCCCAGGCCGTGGGCATTGCCGAAGCCGCTTACCGGGACGCCTATGGGTATGCCAGGGAGAGGACCCAGTTCAAAAAGCCGATCCTGGAATTTGCAGCCGTGTATGAAATGCTGACTGATATGCGGGTCTCCATTGAGGCCGGCAGGAGCCTGCTCTATGAAACTTCAAGAATCGTGGACATCAAGGAGGGACTCGAGGAGAGAATCGAGCACCGTCCGGAGCTCAAGGACGATCTCAAAGACGATCTGAAGCGATACACCAAATGGGCATCCCTTTTGACGCCAATGGTCAAGGGATACACATCAGAGATGGCCAACAAGGTCTGTTACGACGCCATTCAGGTTCACGGCGGTACAGGGTACACGACAGATTTCAACGTGGAGCGCTATTACCGGGATGCCAGGATCACCAACATCTACGAAGGGACAACCCAGCTGCAGGTCATAGCCGCTGTCGGCGGAGTGCTGACCGGTGCCGTTGTGGAGCTCCTCAATGTGTATGAAGACAGCCATGATTTCGAGCCGGTCAGGGACCTTTTTGCAGAAGCTCAGACCTTCAGGGCCTGGCTTGAGGAGACGGTGGCCCACATCAAGGCCAAGAACGATCCAGCCTTTCAGGAGTTCCATGCCCGCCGGGTCGTGGACATGGCCGCGGACACGATCATGAGCTATCTGGTCTGCATTGACGGGCTGCGCTCGGTGCGTAAAAGAGATGTGGCCCAGACGTTCATGTCCATGGCCAGGCCAAAGCTTCGGTCCTGGCATGAGGCTGTGATCTCGGATGACATCTCCTGCATGGCCAAACATGCTTCCATCCTGCACGGTTCAGAGGAGCTCCAGGAGCAGGAGCAGCAGGAGACGTCGGAGGCGAGGTGAAGTGTCTCAAGAATTGTATTCTTGTCGTGCCACTTCAAGCTTGCACTCAGATTTTTTGGGAGACGCAACTCACTGGTCCGCAGTCAGCCCGACCTCCTCGGCAATGGGTTCAAAGGCCGTGATCGCAATCTGGAGAAACTCGCTCAAGTCAAGCCCGATCTTGTCGCATTCGTGCAGCCGCTCCCGGTTCACATTGGCGGCAAAGCTCTTGTCTTTCATCTTTTTTTTCAAGCTCTTGGGTTTCATGCCCTGGATGCCCTGAGGGCGGACCAGGGCATTGGCCGAGATCAGACCGGTGACTGTCTCCCCGCAGCGCAGAGCGAAGTCGAAGATCGAGACCGGATCTGCCCCATTCATTTCCGAGTTGTGGGCTGCAATGGCCTGCAAGCCCTCCTCTGGGAGCTGGTCCTGCAGCTTCTGGGCCGTGATCAGCCCGTGCTGCGCTGGATCGTCCTTTGTCTGGGGGAAGTCCAGGTCGTGGAGCAGGCCGGTCAGCCCCCAGAGGTCTTGGTCGTAACCCAGCCTGAGGGCCAGACCGCGCATCACGGCTTCGGTTTCCAGGGCATGGTGCAGCAAAGCGTCCTGAAGGCCATGCTCGTCGAGCAGGGCCAGGGCGTGTTCTCGAGTCAGCATTCTCCCTCCGGTCACATTTTGCGTTTTCTGATGATTTCAAAGGCCAGCCAGGCCCCGAAAAAGGCGGACAGCAGGTAACCAACCAGCCCCAGGGCAGGATAGCCGAAAAGAAGGGGTTTGACCCCTGTGGTCACGATCATGGATGAACCGATGATCATGGCCGCAGTGATGATGCCCAGGGTCAGCCTGTTGGCGATCTGGTCCAGGGTCATGCGCAGCCCTTCCAGCCGTTTGTGCTCAAAGCCTATGGACAGCTCGTCCCGTTCCAGCTTGCCCATGACGTGATTGAGCTGCTGGGGCAGCGCCTTCTGCATCTGGAAGAATTGTCCCAGGAGTTTGCGGGTCTGTTTTTGCAGCTCGCGGGGGGAGTACTTTCTCAGGGCCATCTTTTTGACCCAGGGTCCGGCTTCAGCCACCACATTGAGCTCTGGGTAGAGCATTCTGACCGTGCCTTCGCCGGTGATGATGGACTTGAGCATGACCGCCATATCGGATTTGATCCTGATCTGATGGCGTTGAATGGCCTCGGTGATGAGCATGAGCAGCTGGCTGATGTTGATTTCTCTTAAGGGCACGGCGTAGAATTCGTCCAGGACATCCAGGATGTCCCGTTGCAGCTCTTCTTTGTTCTTGACCTTGTTCCCTTCCGACAGGGAAAGGATGAGCTCCATGATGACCTCGCTGTCCCGGTCCACAACAGCTTCGATCAGGGCAATGACCCTGGCCTGCATGTCCGGGGTCACCCTTCCGACCATGCCCCAGTCCAGAAAGCTGACCCGGCCATCCTCGAGCACATAGATGTTTCCTGGGTGGGGATCGGCATGGAAGAATCCATCCACCAGGATCTGCTGCATCAAGGCTCGCAGGCCGATCTGCGCCAGATGTTTTTTTCGCTCTAAGGGCAGGTCCAGGGCCATACGGAGCTTGGTCCCCCGCACGAGCTCCATGACCAGGACTCTGGAGGATGACTCTTCTGTGTACACAGCTGGCAGGACAATATCCCGGTCTTCAGCAAAATTTGCCCTGGCCAGGCGAATATTTTTCCCTTCCTGGGTGAAATCCAGCTCACGGGTCAGGAGCCGGCGCAGCTCCTCAACCAGGAGAGGCAGGTCATAGACCTTCAGGGTCTCCAGACGCTCATGGGCCTGACGGGCCAGGGTGGCCAGGATCTCCAAATCGCTTTTGATGGTCTGCCGGATGCCGGGACGCTGAACCTTGACCGCAACCACGGTCTTGTCCTTTTTGAGCACGGCCCGGTGGACCTGAGCCAGAGATGCCGCGGCCAAAGGCCGGGGCTCGAAATCTGCAAACACATCACCCAAGGGCTTTTCCAGTGATTTTTCTATCTGATCTTTGATGGCCTCATAGGTTTCTGGCTGAACTTCATCCTGGAGCTTGCTCAGTTCAAGGACCAGCTCGTGAGGGATCAGGTCCGCCCTGAGGCTCATGATCTGGCCAAACTTGACGAATGTGGGACCGAGATCGGTCAGGACCAGCCGTATCCTTTCCCAGGTGCTCTTTTCCGTGGCCCATTGCTTTTTGATGGGAAAGGGGAGAATTTTTTCCGGGAGATCCAGTCTGGAGATGACGTCCCCGAAACCATAACGCATCAGGGTGAAGACGATGTCCTTAAAACGGTTGATTTTGGAAAAAGAATGAAAATCCAAACAGGAGCTCCTTATTCGCCCTCAGGTTGTGCGTCAGTTTGAACAGCTTCCTGGGTCCGGGACACCTTGTCCTCAAGAAAGTCCAGGCGTTTTTCAATGTTGTCGACTTTGCTCAACAGCCTGTCCATATCCTCCTTCTGGGCCAGGTTCATGTTCTTGAGCACACTGTGCAGGGCTTCTCGGATCTGTCCCCGGAACTCATTGATTTCGTTTTCCCCGGACTCTATCAGCTCTTTGGTCATCCGTTCCGCCTCATCGCTGGTGATTTTTCCCTGTTCGACCAGCTGCTGGAGAGTCTCCCGGATTTTGGCCCTGGTCAGGGTCGCTGTCCCCAGGCCAACGAGCATGGTCTTCTTCAAAATTTCGAACATGGTCTGTCCTCCCTGTCTGCCCTGCCGCTGGCAAGGCTGAGATAATGTTTTGAAATGAAATGGAAGTCATTGGCATGTCGCCATGTGGGGCATGACCATCACGGCGATCAGCTCGATCGAAGAGACTCCCGGGCAGCTCCCTGGTGCCCCATCATGACAGATGCATGTTTGGTGAGCCCTTTGGACCGGCCGGGATTTTCTTGACCTTCGCGAACCAACCTTTTATATCCTGAGCTCGAAGCATTGTCACCTTTCTGTTGGGCAATCCTGCCATAATTTTGAGAAAAATCGCAACAAGGCCAATACAGTGCAAATCATCATCATCGGGGCCGGGGAGGTCGGCTACTACATTGCCAGCCGTCTGACAGCCGAAGACAAGGAAGTGGTCATCGTTGACAAGGACCAGAGGGTCCTGGAGCGCATTTCAGACAGGCTTGATGTCAAGACGGTGCATGGTTCCGGGAGCAGCCCCAAAGTCCTGGAAAGTGCCGGGATACAGCATGCGGATCTCTTGCTGGCCGTGACTGACAGCGATGAGATCAACATCATTGCCTGCACCTTCAGCAACATGTTCGCCCCTGAGCTGATCAAAGTTGCCCGGATCAGGAATCCTGAATACACTGACTATCAGGATATTCTGGTCAAGGGCATGCTTCGGATCGACATCGTGATCAACCCGGAGGAGGAGGTCATCGGATCCATTGAGCGTTTGATGGGGGCTCCTGGGGCGGCTGAGATCAGCGAGTTTTCCGATGTGAACATCAAGATGGTGGGCATGTGGATTCGGCAGAGCTGCCCCTTTGCCGGACGCAAGCTCATCGACATCAGGCAGCGCATCGATGTCAAAGGCTTTATCGTCGCTGCCCTGATTCGCCAGGAGAAGATCATCATCCCCACAGGGGACAACAGGGTTCAGCCCGGGGACATGATGTATTTCGTGGCTGCTCAAAAGGATCTGGCGTCCATCCTCAAAGCCTTTGGAGCAAGTACCGGACGTCAGCACAAAGTGCTCATCGTCGGCGGAGGCAACATAGGGTACAAGCTGGCCTTGAACCTGGAGAAGAAAAAGGGCGTCCATGTCAAGGTCATCGATATCGATCGGCAGCGCTGTCAATTCCTGGCTGAAAACCTGACCCGGGCCGTGGTCCTGCAGGGGGACGGGACTGATCAGCGTATCCTCCAGGAGGAGAACATTTCAGACATGGATGTGGTGGTCACGGTGACCGGAGACGAGGAAAACAATGTCCTCTGCTCTTTGCTGGCCAAAAGCCTGGGAGCCGAGCAGACTGTGACCAGAATCAACAAATTCGCCTACATCCCCCTGATGCGGGCCGTCGGGCTGGAGAGGATCGTCAGCCCGAGACTGTCCGCAGCCAACAGCATCCTGCGCTATGTCCGGCAGGGGACTGTCATTTCCAGTATTTCCATTCAGGAGGAGGCAGAGGCTCTGGAAGTGGTGGCCAAAGCAGACTCGAGCTTTGTGAACAAGCCTATCAAGGACCTGCACTTTCCCAAAGGGGCTATTGTCCTTTGCATTGTCCGGGGGAAGGAGGTGATCATCCCCACTGGGGACAACATGATCCGGCCTGACGACCGGGTGATGGTCATGTCCACGAGCAAGCAGATCGGGCAGCTGGAAAAGGCCCTGAGCGGCGAATAGACTCAAGGCCCTTGATAGCGGCGGATCACCTCCGGTGTCTGGGCGAGCCCTTTTCGAGCCTTGTGCGGCCGTTACGCTCCAGTGCCTTTCAGACCATGGCTGTTCTCCCGGCAGACTATGAGCTGTGGGGTGCCCTCGTGTGGAAACCCGTCAAAAGGCAATGAGTCAGACCTGCCAGGGGCATGAGCTTGGCACACACATACCACAGTGGGAAAAGAGTTTTGAACCACCCGTTCGCTGCGCTCACTTGATGAAGAGGATGGGGAGGATAAGGAAATGCAGACCCGACCGATACTGGTCGGGCCTGCACAGCCTCCCGCTGCCGCGGGAAAAGGGAAGCTTCTGGATGCCGCGTCCTGGCGGCAGAGCTGCTTCAGGCCGGGGAGCATC
>CAYOID010000026.1:0-37198 GCA_964403955.1 uncultured Desulfohalobiaceae bacterium
TTCTTGAAACTCTTTCTTCGACCCCACTGTCCTACGTGTGGGTAAAGACCAGGCCTCTGGCAGGGCTCGTATGAAACTCACTATAACTCCTTGAGATTGCTTCGTCGAAGACTCCTCGCAATGACGGGTAGAGTCTCAGCTACGGACAGGCTCTTTGGCTCGTCATTGCGAGCGCAGCGAAGCAATCTCTCAAAGTACGATGTGACGGAGTTTCTTCCATAATCAAACTGGGCGTCTGCGGCCAGCGGCAAAGCTGACTCCTGAATTCTGTATTCTGGCTTCTGCGGCTGCATCTTGAGCTTGGGCAGCCGCATCTACTGGGGTGCGGAGTTGAAAGCACCTTGTACCAGCTGGTTCAGGGTGAGGGTCTGAAACCGCCTGTTCCAGTAGATGGTCAGTTCCTGATCCGCATCAGGACCTGGCCTGATCCTGGGCAGAGAGGCTGGGAGCTGAGCCAGGGTCAGGCTGGCCAGGACTCGGCACTTGAGGCTGTCTTCATTGTCTGCAGCCGAAATGAGCAGATCAGAACTGGCCTGGACCAGGTCCGGCCTGGATTGGGCCAGCCGGGCGATCCCCCAGTAAGCCCCTTCCCGCAGGGGCAGGTGTTCGAGATAGTTGTCCGGGCCCTGCCTGTCTTGAATGAAGGAGAGCAGCAGGGAGTGGTACTCTGCAGCCAGAGTGGACTCACAGGCCATGATCTCTCCCATGGCCTCAGGGGCGCCCCACCCGATGCCGCCTGATTCGTCGTTCAAGCTCCACAGGAAGCGGCGCATGACGATCCTGGCTGCCTCAGTCCTTTGCTGGCTGATCTGAGGCACCAACAGGCCAAACCAGGTCACGGCATGCCACTTTACGGCTTGATTGAGGGAACACAGGGCAGAGAATAAAGGGCCGACAAGCTTTTGAGGATCAAGCGCGGCACATTCCTGCCACCTCGATTCCCAGTCCGGAGCAGCGAGGCTCTGATGGACCCTTTGCTTGAGCTGTCTGGAGGAGCCTGTGGTGGTGCGCATGGGGCTTGAACAGAAGAGCCCGCCAAGGCGGGCTCTTCTGGAAGTGATCACTCTTTGGTGAACTCGTCTTTGCTTGCTCCGCAGACAGGGCATTCCCAGCTGTCCGGAAGATCCTCGAACTTTGTCCCGGCCGGAATGTCATTGTCCGGGTCACCCTGGGCAGGGTCGTACACATAGCCACACACATTGCATACCCAACGTTCCATTCTCTTCTCCTTTGTGTTTACGAGTCAGCTTTCCACAAGCCATGGACATTGCAATACTCCCTGGCAGAGACCTGAGAGGCCTGAATGCAGAATTCAGCCTCAGGGGCCTGACCAGGTTTGAGGAATTGGCGATAGGCGGAACCGTCAGCCACGAGTTCAATCCATTCAATGTAATGTTTGTCTTCCATGGGATGGGCCACGGAGCCGACAGAGACCTTGAAGCCATTGGAGGTTTTCTCTATCACTGGGACGTGTTTTTCCTTGGCTGCATCCACAGTGTTTTCCGTCATCAGCTGCATGGGCTGACCGCAACAGACCAGCTCTCCAGCCCCCCCGTGGGTGACTTCAACAATGTTTCCGCAGGCATTGCACTTGTAGATTTCGAGTTGCTTGGCCATAACGACCTCCTTTGCGATTGGGTGGTGGATTTCAAGACAATAGGCACATATCGTTCTATGATAATAACTTTTTCCCCGGGATCAAGTGGGGGAAAGGCAAAATCAAGTAGTTATTGATAATAGTTATTAATGCTGTCTTTGTCAACCCTGTTTTAACTTATTGAACTTTAAAAACAAAACGGCGCATTGACACATTGAGGACCAGGCCCAAGAGACAGAAATTGACGATTGTCGATGTCCCCCCATAGCTCAGGAAGGGCAAAGGAATGCCTACGACGGGCATCAATCCGAGGACCATGGACATGTTGATCAGAACTTGCCAGAAAAAATAGAAAAAGACCCCGACAACCAGAAAATGCCCGAAGCTGTCCTTGGAATCCTGAATGATGCTCACAATTTGATACAGGAAAAAGCAGAAAAGGGCCAGGAGGGTGAAGCAGCCTACAAAACCCCACTCTTCACCGAACACGGCTAAGACAAAATCAGTGTGCTTTTCCGGCAGGAAGCGCAGCTGGCTCTGAGTGCCTTCCAGGAAGCCCTTTCCCCAAACCTGGCCTGAGCCGATGGCAATTTCGGACTGAATGATGTTGTATCCAGCCCCCAGGGGGTCCCTTTCAGGGTTGAGGAAGGTCAGGATCCGTTCCTTCTGGTACTCTTTGAGCCCGAACCACCCACAGGGGAGGAGCAGGGGGAGAGACACGGCCAGGGTCCAGAAGGTGTGTTTTTGCAGGCCCTTGTACAGAACCATCCCGGCCAGGATGAGCAGCAGGTTCAGCCCGGACCCGAGATCGGGCTGGATGATGATCAAGGTTGTCGGGAGCAAGACCAGCCCGGTCAGCTTCAACAGCTTGGGCCAGTTCAAGCGTGTGGCTTCGCTGGAGAGAAAGAGCGAGGTGATCAGGAGCAGGCTGAACTTGGCCAGCTCGGTCGGCTGGAAGTTGAAGAGCCCGAGCGAGATCCAGCGTTTGGCCCCGTAGATCGATTTTCCGAAAAACAGGACCCAGATCAGGAGGATGACCGTGATCCAGAAGAGGGGCCAGGAAAGGCTCTTCAGGTGCCTGTAGTCAAAAGACATGCAGACGAACATTCCCAGGAGGCCGACTCCGCCCCACAGGAGCTGTTTTTTATAAAAGTAGATTGTGGTCAGGCCGCTTTCGTTGATCAGCGAGCTTGCCGAGTACAGGTTCATCACTCCCAAGCTGAAGATGGCCAGGGTCAGGCCGACAAGGGCCCAGTTGAGATGGGTGAACAGTCGTCGATCAAAAGGGGCCATGCTCGAAATCTCCACAGAGGAGGTTGAGAAGGGTGAATGGTTGAGAATGTATAAAAGTTGAAGCTCTTAAAAAAGTCAAAGGTTTGAGCAGGTTGAAGGTGGTTGACCAAGGTTGAACAAGAAAAAAATCATCATGTCAACATTCCTCCCTCAACCCTCTTCCTCAACTCCCTCAACTCCCTCAACCTCCTCAACCTCTTCAACCTCCTCCTTCTGCCTCAACCAGATAGTCATAAATGGCCTTGACCACTGGGCCTGCGGCTGAGCTGCCGTGCCCGCCATGCTCCACCAGGACGACAACAACGAAGCTCCGGCCCTGAATTTCACCGAAACTGGCCATCCAGGCATGGTCACGGAACCGATAGAGGATCTCTTCGGTCTCTTTTTCCCGGTCCTCGTCTTTGAGCTTGACCACCTGGGCTGTACCGGTCTTGCCGCCGATGGTCGCGTTCTGAGTGCGCAGCCTCCAGGCCGTACCGTGGGGCTCTTCAACTGTGGCTATCATGGCCTGGCGAATGAAGTCCAGCTCTGACGTGGAAAGCCCCAGCTCTTGCTGGACCACAGGCTCACGGCCCTGAACGAGCAAGGGCTGGAGCAGGTGTCCGCCGTTGGCGAGTGCGGAGACGAATCTGGCCACCTGGAGTGGCGTGACCAGGGTGTATCCCTGACCAATGGACATATTGATGGTCTCCCCCCCCTTCCAGGATGCGCCGAATCTCCGAAGCTTCCACTCCCGGGTGGGGATGACCCCCCTGGTTTCATTCGGCAGGGCGATGCCCGTCCGGGAGCCGAACCCATTCTGCAGTGCATAGGCACTGATCGTGTCCACTCCCATCTCTTTTCCCAGGGTATAAAAGTACACGTCGCAGGACTGCTTGATGGCCTCGCGCATGTCCAGCCATCCGTGTCCGTAATCCTTCCAGCACCGAAAAATCCTTCGCCCGAGCCGAAAATGCCCTGGGCAATAGACTGTCTTGTCCGGGGCAAAGATGTTGTTTTCCAGGGCAGCGCAGATCATGGGCAGCTTGAAGACAGACCCTGGAGGATAGGCGCTCTGAATGGCCCGGTTTTGCAGGGGGTGTCTGGGATGAGAACGGAGGGAGTCCCATTTTTGCTGTTCCACCCCGCGTACAAAGAGGTTGTTGTCGTATCCCGGCTTGCTGACCAGGGCCAGGACTCGTCCATCATCTGGAGACATGACAACAACTGATCCGGCCTGAGGGCCGAGCTCCTCCCAGGCAAAACGCTGCAGGCCGAGGTCAATGGTCAAGTAAAGGTCCTGCCCGGGCTGAGGGGATGTGCTGATGCTGGAGCTGAGCTCCCGTCCCTGGGCATCCACTTTGAGCTGCTTCAATCCTTTATGTCCCCGGAGCAGAGAATCGAAGGACAGCTCAATACCCTGTTTGCCGATGTTGTCGCCCAGCTGGAGTTCCGGGTTCGTTCTCAGCTCTTGCTCATTGGCCAGGGCGACATACCCCAGAACATGGGACAGTATGTCCCGTTGCGGGTAGGTCCGAAGAGGCCTGGAGATGATTTTCAGTTCAGGCCAGGCCAGGAGGTTGGCTTCAATCAGGGCCAGTTCCTGAAAGGGGAGATGGGAGATCAAAAGCTGCGGCTGGAAAGGTTTGACCTTGGCCCGGTCTTTTTCAAACTTCGTGCGCAGCCGAGAGGCTGGAATGCCGGTCCACTGGCTGACCTGCTGCAGTGTGGCCTCAAAGTCGGAACAGTCTTCCCGGACAATGGCCAGGCCGTAGGCCGGCCGGTTTTCAGCCAGCAGGTGCCCTTGACTGTCCAGGATCAACCCCCTGGGTGCATACAGGGTTTGCCGTCTGGAAATATTGGCTTCGGCTTTTTGGGTATATTCCTGGCCCCTGTAAATCTGAAAATACCACAGGCGCAAACCGATGGTGGCAAAGAGCAGGAGAATCAGCCCCTGAAGGATCAGGTCCCTGTTTTTTGAGGGTTTGAACTGCTGGCTATTGTACATGGTGCTCAGGTACCCATCGGAGTCGGGTGAGCATGATCAATCCCCAGATGACTGGAAAAAAGGCCCCTGTAAGCAGGCTTTCGGTGATGATTTGATCCAGGGGAACCGTGATGTCCTGGAGCCTGGTCATGAGCAGGAGCTCAAGCAGATGCATCAAGCCGGAAAAAGCGGACAAGCCAAGGATAAAGACCGGGCTGTGAACTGCAAAAAACGATTGGGCCAGAAAGAAGAAGAGAATCAGGCCGGCATAAAAGAAGACAATCCCTCCAAAGGCCAGAGAACCAACCCCCTCCTGAACGAGCACCCAGACCAGTCCAAGCCAGAAGAGGCTCTGAATGCGCCTGGACTGGAGACAGACAATCACCCCGGGAGCAAAGAAATGCACCCCAGGGATGAAGGATTCGAGCCAGATGCAGATGACAGTAAAGACAAACCAGTAGGTGATGTTACGACTCATTCCGGTCCTGGATCCAGGTGCAAGTGGCCGGGGTGGGCGGACTTGTGGAGCAAAAGGACTTCTTCCAGATGCTCCAGATCGACCAGCGGGGCAGCCTGAACAGTTTGAAAGAGCGAGAGCTCGGAGTGCTCAATGCTTTCCACTGTGGCCACTGGAATGCCCTTTGGGTAGGTGCCCCCCAGGCCTGAGGTGATGAGCACCTCGCCTTTGTACAGGAGTTCATTTTGAGGGACATAGGTGACCCCCAACAGTTCGCGAGAGCCGTGACCCTTGAGAATGCCGTTCGTCCGGCTGCTCTGGCCCAGGACAGGTATGCGGCTGTTGGGATCGGTCAGGATAAGAACACTGCAGAAGTTGGCACTGAGCTTGAAAACCCGGCCGACTACGCCTTTGGCCGTGACCACAGGCGTGTTTTCCGTGACCTTTTCAGAATGGCCCTTGTTGACCAGGATTGTCTGGAAGACGGCGTTTGGTCCGACCCGTTGACCGATGACCCGGGCTCCATGCCTTGTCCAGGCAGGGGGGGGAGAGAATGAAAGCAGCGACCTGAGACGCTTGACTTCCGCTGCCTCCTCCCGAAGTTGGCTGATGTGGATCTGCAGGTCCTGGAGCTGATTTTTCAGACGTTCATTGTCCTGGCTGACATTGACCAGATCAATGTATCGGTCCCAGAGAGCAGTAGCCCGGTCGTGCACCCAGTGCCCTGGAGCCAAAACCCAGCCCACAGCCTCAAGGCCAGTCCGGGCGGTCAAATCATCGATGACGCCGGTTCTGGAGTTCCAGGTATAGACGCTGAGGTACACGATGACCAGAAGGACCAGGAGGCCGATGATGCTTTTAAAATTTGTCGAAAACACATCAATCGATGGTCACTTCTTTGAGGATGTCCAGATTGTCCAGGACCTTGCCAGACCCCAGCACCACGGTGGTCAAGGGGTCGTCCACCAGGGTGATGGGCAGCTCGGTCTCCTCGCGCAGGAGCTGATCCAGGCCGCGCAAAAGGGCGCCCCCGCCGGTGAGGACAATGCCCCGATCCACGATATCGGCTGCCAGTTCTGGGGGAGTCTGTTCCAGGGCCATGCGGACGGCGTGAACAATGGTGTCCACTTCTTCAGCGATGGCTGTTCTGATTTCTTCGGTGTTCACCTTGAGGTGCTGAGGGATGCCGGAGACCAGGTCCCGGCCCTTGACCTCGTACTCAGCTGAGTCGTGGTCCCCGGGATAGGCTGACCCGATCTTTTTCTTGATCATTTCGGCGTTTCCCGGGCCAATGAGCAAGTTGTACTTGCGCTTGATGTGGTGAAGGATGGACTCATCCATCTTGTCCCCGCCAACACGGACTGATTTGCAGTACACGATTCCGGCCAGGGAGATCACGGCCACCTCAGTGGTCCCGCCGCCAATGTCCACCACCATGTTCGAGGTCGGCTCGGTGATGGGCAGGTTGGCCCCTATGGCCGCAGCCATCGGCTCTTCGATCAGGTACACTTCCCTGGCCCCGGCGCTCTGGGCCGACTCCTTGACCGCCCTTTTCTCAACCTGGGTGATGCCGGTGGGCACGCAGATGATGATTCTGGGCCGGACCAGCCGGCGGCTGTTGTGCACTTGAGCAATGAAGTATCTGAGCATGGACTCGGTGATTTCAAAATCCGCGATCACCCCGTCCTTCATGGGGCGGATGGCCACGATGTTCCCCGGAGTGCGGCCAAGCATCTTCTTGGCCTCGTTGCCCACCGCCAGAACCCTGTTCGATCCGCGATTGTCCTTTTTCACGGCCACAACCGAAGGCTCGTTGATGACCACGCCCTTTCCCCGGACATAGACCAGGGTGTTGGCTGTTCCAAGGTCGATGGCCAGGTCGTTGGAGAAAATCCCTAAAAGTTTGCTGAAAATGTTGGGCATAGACGTCCTCAAGAAAGAATGAATGTCCAAGAAGTGCTGCTGTGGTCTTCGTCAGCCATGAGTATGACAGGCTCTGAAAAATGTAAAGAGTCGGGATGAAGACCTGCTTTACAGGCGGTGTCCCGATGGGCCAGGGTGGAGGTCACGCTGGTGAGTCCAGCCAGAATCGAGTTCCCGGAGGCTGGTGCAAGCTCGCAAAGGCAAGCACCAGGCTGCCCATCCATAGTGCAGATCTCTGACTGTTCTCGAATGAACTCACACGAACTCCCTGAGATTGCTTCATCGAAGACTCTTCGCAATGACGGACAGGGTCCCAGCAACAGATGAGTATGTTGCCCGTCATTGCGAGCGGAGCGAAGCAATCTCTCAGCGAGCGTATCAGAGTTGCATCCTGGAGCAATCCGGGGGTCTGCAGCCAAGGGCTGCGCTGAATTCAGGCGGATGCCTCCGGATTCTTGCAGACTGGTTGACCCACCGCGTGCCGCCTGCTTGCAGCTGCTGTCACGTGGATCCCGAAAATCCAGCTGAATCACAACCAACAATGCAGATCTTCAGACGATCGGCACTGTGCACGGTTTGGGCCCGGTCGAAGAACAGGCTCTTTTCCGCTTCCACTGCCAGACAGGTCGCGCCGGCCTTGAACATGGAGCGCACGGTCTGCAGCCCGACCGATGGCTGGTCGATGTGCTCTTCCTGGCCGGGTTTGAAGACCTTGATGACCACGCTGCCCTTGCCAACGAGACTGCCGGCCCTGGCTATGGTGGCATCGGAGCCGTCCATGGCCTCAACGGCAACCACCATCCGGTTGCGGACCACGATGCACTGACCGATGTCCATTCGACCAATCTCCTTGGCGATAGGCCAGCCGTAGGCAATGTCCTCCCTCTCCCGCTGCGTGAGTTTCCGCTTGGTCAGGACCCCCCTGGGAGTGCTGAGATTGGGTGCAATCTGCGTCGGTCCGACAATGGTGAAGCCCTCCTGGGTGAGCATGTCGACCACAGCTTTGAGCAGGGCGTTGTCGCTTTTGTCCCTGAGTTGAAAAAGCAGCCTGGCGGCCTTGAAGTCGGGGCGAAGCTTGAGGGCTTTTGGCTTGTTGATCCCGCCGGCAAAGACCACTTCCCGGACCTGGTGCCGGGAAAGGAAGGCAATGAGCTTGCCCAGTTGACCGATGTGCAGCCATTCCAGATGCTCGACTTCGGTTTGAAACTCAGGTCGAGTATGGCCTTTGAAGCCGACAGCCACAACAGACCGACCAGAGGACCTGGCCCCCCGGGCAACAAGAAAAGGGAACTGTCCTTCTCCAGCGATGATTCCAAGAGATGATTCAGGCTTCATGGCAGGATCATTTTGCGGCCGCCCTGGTATGGATCACGCCCCGTTCACTCTGATCGACAAACGACAGCAGCTCATGCACTTCCGGGTGATCCCCGCACTCACTCCTGGCCTGGGCAAGGGCCTCTTCCCGGCGCAGACCGGAACGCCAGAGGAGCTTGAAGGCCTTTTTCAAAGCAGAGATCTGCTCAGAGGAGAACCCCTGACGTTTGAGGCCGATGAGGTTCAGGCCGTGCAGCCAGGCCCGTTCCCCGGCGATGAGCATATAAGGGGGGACATCCTGGGACACGCCGCTCATGCCTCCGATGTAAGCGTAGGAGCCGATGCGCACGAACTGATGAACGGCGGAAAGACCGCCAATGACGGCTTTGTCTTCAATGGTCACATGACCGGCCAGGGTGGCTGCGTTGGCCATGATCACCTCGTTGCCCAGAACGCAGTCGTGGGCAATATGGGCATAGGCCATGATCAAGCAGTTGGAGCCGATTCTGGTCCGGCCTCCGCCGCCCACGGTTCCCCTGTTGATGGTCACAAACTCTCTGATGACGTTGGCATCCCCGATGTCCAGGATGGTCTCTTCGCCGTGGAATTTCAGATCTTGCGGAGGCCCGCCCAGACAGGCATGGGAATGGACTGAGTTCTTTGCCCCCAGTGTGGTGTTGGCCTTGATGTGCACAAAGGCATCAATGCGGGTGTCATCGCCTATCTGAGCTGAGCCTTCGATCACGGCATAGGGACCAATGCTCACGTCCTGCCCGATCTGAGCCTGAGGGTCGACAACAGCACTGGAGTGAATTTCAGTGCTCATCAGGCATCCTCCTTGTCCACCATGGCTGCGGTCAAAACCCCTTGAGCTGCGATTTTGCCCTCAACAGTGGCTTCGGCCTGCATTTTCCAGAGGTTCATGCGCCGGCGCAGAAACGTGACATGCAGCACGAGCTGGTCTCCAGGGTAGACCGGCCGTCTGAAGCGGACTTTTTCAATCCCGCTGAAAAGGAAGATCTTGCTTTCCGGTACAGGGGAGCTGCTCTTGATGACCAGGATGCCCCCGGCTTGAGCCAGGGCCTCGACAATCAAGACTCCGGGCATGACTGGATAGCCGGGAAAGTGCCCTTGAAAAAAAGGCTCGTTCAGGGTCACGTTCTTGATTCCGGTCAGGGAATCGGGCGGGTTGAACTCCACGATTTTGTCCACCAGCAGGAACGGGTAGCGGTGGGGCAAGAGCTCCATGATCTGGAGGCTGGGAATAATGGGTCCTTGATCAGTCACCTTGTGGGTCTCCTTGGCCGATCTGGTCGTGCAGAGTCTGAAGCTCGGATTCCAGTTTTTTGATTTTCTTTATCATTTCCGGTGTTTTGGGCAGTGTTGCCGCCATGCGCAAAAAGCGGGTGTGCTCCACGGCCGGGATGCCAGACCAGTCGGTGTGGGCCTTCAAGGATTTTCCCACCCCGGATTTTGCCCCCACCCGACAGTGGTCGCCGATTTCAAGGTGCCCTGAAACCCCGACCTGTCCGGCCAGGATGACATTCCGGCCCAGCCTGGTGCTCCCGGCGATCCCGACTTGGGCCACCAGGATCGAGTTTGGGCCGACCTGAACGTTGTGACCGATCTGCACCAGATTGTCGATTTTGGTCCCTTTGCCGATTCTGGTCTCTCCCAGGGCGGCGCGATCAATAGTGGTGTTCGCCCCGACCTCGACCTCGTCTTCCAGGACCACCCGCCCGATCTGAGGGATCTTCTCATGTTCCGCCTGGGCCTGGGCAAATCCAAACCCATCGCTGCCGATGACCGCCCCTGAATGGACGATCACCCCCCTGCCGAGCTGCGTCCCGGCCATGAGGACGGCATTGGGGTACAGGACGCAGTCGGGGCCAAGCTCACAGTCTTCGCCCACGTAGACGCCGCTGAACAGGGTGCACCCGGCGTCGATCCGCGCCCTGGGCCCGACCGTGACGTGGGGATAGATGGTCACACCTTCCGCAACCCGGGCCTGGGGATGAACAGTGCTTGCAGGGTGCCAGCCGGAGAATTCGCCCTGGGGCTTGGCAAAGATGCGGACCACTCGGGCAAAGTCCAGATAGGGGTTGGGGCTGATCAGGGCATTGGCAACCTGCTCTGAATGGTCTGAGGACAGGATCACGGCTCCGGCCCTGGTTTGAGAGAGCAATGGAAGATACTTGGAGTTGGCTAGAAAGCTGATGTCGCCTGGGCCGGCCTTTTCAAGGGTGTTGCAGCCGGTGATCGCGGTGTCATGACCTGTCCAGGTCAGGCCGAGCTCCTCAGCCAGGGTCCGGACCGTCCAGCCTTGTTCCGTGTTCTGGGTCATAGGTGGTCTTTGCGTTCTTGCAGTTTTTCCAATCAAGCAGCTTTTTCCCGTCAGCCAGGCTACAGGCCTGGCTGACGGGAAAAAGCTCAGTTGTCTTTTTTGTTCCGCCAGGCCTTGTTCAGTTCGACAATGATCTTGCTGGTGACCTCAATAGAGTCGGCGTTGTAGATCACCCCGCTGTTCTTCTTGTCCATGACCAGGGTGTAGTTGTTCTTTTGGCCATAGTCCCTGATGACCGTGACCAGCTCTTCAATGATCGGTTCCCGGAGCTTCTGCTCCTTGATCTTCATCTTTTTCTGGTAGTTCTGATACAGGTCCTGAAAGTCGCGAACCTTTTGCTTGTACTCGGTCTCCTTGTCCAGCTGGGCTTCCTGGCTGAGGACCAGGCTCTGCTTCTGGATCTGCTGCCGGAGCTGGTCCACTTCGGACTTTTGTTCGTCCAGCTCCTCTTTCATGCCCTTGAAGTCGTCCCGAAGCTGGGAGAGGGCTTTTTGCCCTGGATCGGATTTCTCCAGAACCTCCTGGAGGTCAACCACCGCGATCTTCAAGTCTGCAGCCATGGCTGGACCGGTCAGAAAAACGAAAAAGGCAAGGGCCATTAAGATCATCCTTTGCATACCAACCTCCATACATGATTCAGGTGTGTTGTTTGGTCTCAGGTTCAGAGAACATATGCATCCAATTTTTCTAGACTCGAAAGCCGGCCGGCTTTCGAGTCTAGAAAAATTGGCCGACTGAGAATTCGAATTTGCCGTTGTTGCCTTTGAGGTCGTCCAGGGGGTAGCCGTATTCCAAACGTAGCGGCCCAAGAGGGGAGTTCCAGCGAATGCCGGCCCCGACACTCTTGTACAGGTCGGTGTCGAAATCCTCGTCCTCGTCCCAGACATTGCCGGCGTCAAAGAAGACCACGCCCAGAAGGCCCATATCCTCCTTGATCGGGAACGTGGTCTCCACATTGGTGTAGAAGGTCTTGTACCCCCCGATGTCGTCGCCTGCCTCGTCCGTAGAGGATATGTCCCTGTAGTCATAGCCCCGGACGGTGTTGATGCCCCCCAGGTAGTAGCGCTCAAAATCGGGTACGGATTCGTCGGAATTTTCAAACAAATGCCCGATTTTCCAGTGCCAGTTGAAGATCAGCTTCCAGAAGATGGGGTGGTAAAAGCTGAACTCGTACTCGGGCTTGATGAAGTTGTCGTCCCCCCCCAGAAAGCTCCCGGCGTACTCGACTGAGAGAGTGTTCTTGGTCCCCCGGGTGGGGTTGAGCCGCTTGTTGGAGGTGTCCCTGGAAATGGCGGCATACACGCTGCTGGCCAGGTTGTCCCCTTCGATGTCCTTGATCTGCTGGCTGGCGTCCTGGTCGATGTCCTCGACAGAGTACTGCTCCAGACGGTAGTTCCAGAACAGACGGGTGTAGTCGCCCAATGTGTAGGCAAACTTGATCTTGCCCCCGGTGGACTCCAGGTCGTAGTCGTCATACTCCCTGGCGGTACTGAAGGCGTCAAGGCCGAAACCCAGGGGGCCGTCCCGGAAGTGGGGGTTCCAGAAGCTGAGCTGGAAGCGGGAGCTGATGCTGGAAAAGCTGCCCCTGAAGCTGGCCGAGTAGCCTTTGCCCAGGACATTGCGCTCCTGGACCTGGGCCGTGAAAAAGACGCTGTCGATGCTTGAGAACCCGGCCCCGGCGCTGAACGATCCGGTGGACTTCTCCTTGACCTTGACCTTGAGGTCCAGCTTGTCCGGGTCTTGGGTCGGCTGGGTCTCGATGTCCACGGTTTCAAAGTAGTCCAGCCTTTGCAGCCGCTGCTTGGACACGGCCAGCCTGGAGCCGCTGAAGAGCTGGCCCCCGGTCAGCCTGAGCTGCCTGCGGATGACGTTGTCTCTGGTTTTGCTGTTTCCGCTGATGGTCACCCTGCGGACAAAGACCTTGTGTTGTTTTTTCAATCTGAAGGCAATGTGGATCTGGCTCTTTTCAGGGTCTTTGTCCAGATCGGCCCCGGCGTCGGCAAAGGCGTAGCCATAGTTGTTGTAGAAACTGGTCAGCCTTTGGGTGTCTTCCCGGAGAACCGAGCGGTCGAAGAAGCCGTCTTCGTCTGCCAGGTCGTCCATGGAGGTCACCTTGGCCAGGGTGTCCGTGTCCGTGATCAGATCACCGGTGAAGGTCACCCGGCCCACGGAGTAGCGCTCCCCTTCAGACACGTTGAAGGTGACGTGGATGCCGTCCTCTTTGAAATCGACCTCGGGCTGACCGACCCTGGCGTCCATGAAGCCCCGGTTGGCGTAATAGGCTTCCAGTGCAGCGGCATCCCGGTTCAAGAGCTCCTCCTTGAGCACCCCGCCCCCGGTCAGCCAGGAGAAGAGCCCCCGTTCAGTCAGGGCCAGCTGGTCTTTGAGCTTGCCTGGATCAAGCTGGTTGGCTCCCTGGATGGCAATGTTCTCGATGTACAGCTTCTTGCCTTCATCCACGGTGACGATCAGCTTGGCTGAGCCCGGACTGAGGGTTTCCTGCTCGTAGGACGCCTGGGCCTGGTAAAAGCCTTTTTTGCGGTACACTTCCCGGATCTTGGCCAGGTCGTCGCTGATCACCTTGGGATTGAGCACTGATCCAGGCTTGGTGCTCATGGCCTCCAGGATGTCGTCTTCGTCGATGGCAGCCTCGCCTTTGACCTCGATGCCCTTGATCAGGGGCTTTTCTTCAACCTCGACGATGAGTCTCTTGCCCTCCCGGCTGTCCTCGGCAAAGAGCCGGACATCCTCGAAGTAGCCGGTCTGGTAGAGCCTTTTCAACTCCTCATCCAGGGCTTGGGGGTCAAAGCGGTCCCCTTTCTGGACCTTCAGGCGCATCAGGACCACGTCCTTGTCCAGGACCTGATTGCCGGTGACCTGGATCTCCTGGATGGTTTCTTTCTGCAGTATCTGGTCCTCGATCGAACCGGCCAGCTCCTGCAGGGCAGGCAAGACATTGATGAGCCCCTGTTTCGAAACGTACATGGCCTTGGCCGGGCTGGCCGCATTCATGTCCACCAGCCTGACATCCAGGCTCAAAGTCTGGCCGACCTGGTTCAGGGTCCCGTAGACCGTATAATCTGCGCCTGCCAGGATACCCAGATCTCTGGCCGTATTCAAATCCAATACCGAGACCCCTTCTTCCAGGAGCAGGACCTGCGTGGTCCGGCTGTCCACGGTTTGGAATCCTTTCGCGCCGAGCTGGTCACGCAGGAGCTCCGGGAGGTCTTCCCGCAGATAGTCCAGCTCGGGCTCGGCATTGATCCCAAACGGCAGGACCAGGATGGTTGAGGATCCGGGCTGGGCTGCCTGAACAGGAGCCTGAGCCCGGAGGAGCAAGAGGAGGCACAGAACAACAGCGACCCCAAAAAGAGGTGAAGCACGACGAGGACCGTTAATGATCATAGAGCTCTCCAGCGTGGAGTCGAAGCCGGCGTTTCATTTTGGCCGCAAGCTCCTGATTGTGGGTGACCACCACGAGCGTGGTCTGCAGACGTTCGTTCAGCTCCGCCAGGAGATTGCCTACCCGATCCCCGTTCTGGGCGTCAAGGTTGCCGGTGGGCTCGTCTGCAAGAATGACATCCGGCTGTTGGATCAGGGCCCTGGCTATAGCGGCCAGCTGCCGTTCCCCTCCGGAGAGGGTGACCACTCCCTGGGAGGCCAGATTGGAGATGCCCACAACATCCAGGGCCTGCCTGGCTTTGGCAAAGGCACTGGACCTGGTTTCCCCGCTGATCAGGGCAGGCATGGCCACATTTTCAAGGGTGTTGAATTCAGGGAGCAGGTGGTGAAATTGAAAGACAAACCCGATGTTCCTGTTTCTGAAAAGCGTTTTTTCCTTCCAGGTGAAGGCACCAATGTCCTGGTCATGGAAAAGGATCTGTCCGGAGGTCGGGGTGTCCAGCCCCCCCAGGAGCTGCAGAAAAGTGGTCTTTCCAGAACCCGAGGCCCCGACGATGGCCACGGAGTCCTGGTCATGGATCTCGCAGCTGACATCCCGGAGGATGGCCAGGACCTCCCTGGTGTTTTCAATGGTCTTGCTGACCTGGTTGACTGCAAAAACTGGCTGGTTACTCATAGCGCAAAACATCAGTGGGCTGAATTTGGGCCGCCTGCCTGGCTGGATAGAGGGTAGCGCAAAAGCAGAGCGCCATGGCAGCAACAGCGATGACGGATAAGTCCAGAGGCTCGAGCAGTATCGGCAGGTGGTCCATGTAGTACACGTCAGCCGGGAGCTTGATGAACTGGTAGTGCTTCAGGAGCAGGCTGGCCGAGATCCCGAACACAAACCCCAGGCAGGTGCCCACAAACCCGATGATCGACCCCTGCCACATGAAGATGTTGCGAATGGTCGTCGGCTTGGCCCCCATGGACATCAGAACGGCGATGTCCTGCTTTTTTTCCATGACCAGCATGATCAGGGTGGTGATGATGGAAAAGGATCCTACCAGGACGATCATGATCAGGATGACCCCCATGGCTGTTTTTTCCAGCTTGAGGGCTGAAAAGAGGCTCTGGTTCATGTCCATCCAGGTCTGGACATAGAAGGGGAACCCTTGAAGCGCAATTCTGAGCTTATCGGCGACCTCTTCCGCGGCATACACGTTCTGGAGGCGGATTTCCAGCCCGCTGGCCAGATCCTGCTCAAAACCAAGCACATCCTGGGCAGCTTTCAGGGACGTGTAGGCCAGGGACGAGTCGTACTCGTACATCCCAGTATCAAAGATCCCGACAATTTGAAAAGTTTTGATCCTGGGGGAAAAGCCGGCGGCACTCTTTGTTCCGCTGGGACTGAGCATGTTCACGGTTTCACCAACGGCTGCGCCGAGCTGCCCGGCCATCCCGGTCCCGATGACCAGTCCGGGGAGTTGAGTGCCATTGTCCAGATCCTGCAGGGTTCCCTGGGTCATGTCCTGGCTCAGGGAGAGGACCTGACCGGCCTTGTGCGGATCGATCCCCCGCAGGGCAGCCCCTTTGACCCCATTGGGGGTGCTGAGCATGACTTCGGAATAGACAAAGGGCATGGCCCCGGTCACCCCGGATATGGTCTCGGCCCGGCTTGCTTTTTGAGCGTACCCTGAAAAGGGGCCGTTGACGTTGCTGACAATCAGGTGGGCGTTGATGCCGAGGATTTTATCCCGCAGATTGGTGCTGAAGCCGTTCATGACCCCGAGAACGATGATCAGGGCCGCCACGCCAAGGGCCACGCCGGCAACGGAGAACAGGGAGATGACCGAGATGAAGCTGTGCTTTCGCTTCGTCAACAGGTATCGCAGGGCCACGAAGAGTTCGAAGGGCATCAGTCAAAGTAGGCTTCCGGTTTGAGGTGGGGAAAGAGAATCACCTCCCGGATCGAAGGGGAGTCGGTCAGGAGCATGACCAGACGGTCGATCCCGATGCCTTCTCCAGCAGCCGGAGGCATGCCGTACTCCAGGGAGCGGATGTAGTCCTCATCCATGAAGTGGCTCTCTTCGTCGCCCTTTTCTTTGGCCTTGACCTGCTCCAGGAAGCGTTCCTTCTGATCCCTGGGATCATTGAGCTCAGAGAAGGCGTTGGCCATTTCCCGGCCGGATATGAAGAGTTCGAACCTGTCCGTCACGTCCGGGTTGTCCGGGTTCCTGCGCGAAAGGGGCGAGATGTCGGTTGGGTAGTGAAAGATGAAATGGGGCTGAACCAGCTTGGGTTCAACCAGGATATCAAAGAGTTTGGCCTGGAGCTTGCCCAATGCCTCGTTGACCTGGACATTTTCGCCCAGCTTTTGGACCAGCTCTTTGGCCGTTTCCGGGTCCTCATACTGTTCGGGGCGCAAGCCGCCGATGTCCTGCAATGCTTGATGAAAGGCGATCCTGTTCCAGGGCGGGGAGAGGTCGATCTCAGTCCCTTGATAGGACACTCTGGCTGATCCCAGAATGTCCCGGGCCAGAGAGGCAAAGATGTCCTCGGTCAGATCCATGAGGTCGTAGAAGGTGGCAAAGGCCCAGTAGAACTCCAGCATGGTGAATTCCGGATTGTGCTGGGTGGAGATGCCTTCATTGCGAAAGTTCCGGTTGATTTCGTAGACTTTTTCCAGCCCGCCCACCAGGAGCCGCTTGAGGTAGAGCTCCGGGGCGATCCGCAGGTAGAGCTTCATGTCCAGGGCGTTGTGGTGAGTCTCAAAGGGCTTGGCTGTCGCCCCTCCGGGGATGGGCTGCATCATGGGCGTTTCCACTTCCATGAACCCCTTGTTGTCCAGAAAACGTCTCATTCCAGCCACAACCTGAGTCCGTATCTTGAATATGTCCCGGACTCTCGGGTTGACGATCAAGTCCACGTAGCGCTGGCGGTACCGGGCTTCGACATCTTTGAGCCCGTGGTATTTTTCAGGCAGGGGCCGGAAGGATTTGGACAGCAGCTGGACTCTGGCGGCGCTCACGGTGAGCTCGTTGGTCCTGGTTCGAAAAAGGCTCCCGACCACGCCAATGATGTCCCCGATATCGAATTTTTTGAAGAGCTTGTAGTTTTCAACCCCGATCACGTCGCGCTGGACAAAGATCTGGATCCTGCCGGTCTGGTCTTGAAGGTGCAGGAAGGTCGCTTTTCCAAAGGACCTCAGGGAAACGACCCTGCCGGCCAGGGCGAATCTGGTCTCGTCGCCAGGCAGGTCCTCCTGTTGAAGATGGGAGTAAGACTCCAGAATGCGGACAATGTCGGTGTCTTTCCTGAAGTCGTTAGGAAAGAGCTCCAATCCGCTGTCTTCGAGGTGAGAGGCTTTTTCCTGGCGCTGTTTCAGGACCTGGCTTTGGCTGACGGGCTGATCTTGGGTGGTCAACTCGAATATCCCCGTTGTATCTCAAGGATTCTGCCGTACAAGAGAGTCTGGACCCGGCAGGGAATCCCATTGACGCTGTTGCGTGAGGGTCTGGGCAATGAAGGTTCGTGTGGTGCTGGACGCTCTTAAGGACCATGCTTTGAAAGTCCTCCTCAATAAGTCAAATTACGTTGAGCGTCAAGCTGGGCGGGAGCGGGGCGGCTTGGAGACTGAAAGGGGTCAAGCCGCGTGGTTTTTCATTGCAGGGTGCCTTCTTCATGTGGTATGCAGACAGTGCCGCAGCGACCTGCCAACGCATCCCCGGCTGCTGACAGGTCGATGGTCGATGGTTGATGGTTGAGGGGAGAAAAGCTCCCCGATGTTCAAGTGATGACGTTCAACTCGGGCAGTTTGACCGGCACGGACTCTGTCGGGCGGCTTCACTTGAAGGCCTTCTTTTTGAAACCTGGACGCTTGTGATCGAGTTTCACACCAGGTCACGACTCGCAAAGACCAAGGGGGTCACTCCATGCTGCCTGAACTGAAGAGGATACTCGTCACAACCGATTTCTCCCAGCACGCCTGGTTGGCTTTGAGATATGCAGCTGCACTCTGTGAGCAGTCCAAGGGCAGGATTTCCATCATGCATGTCATGCCTGAGCTGCCCAAGGAGCTCGACTACACTGGCGGAGCCAGCCTGGTCTACGGCTATGGACCCGGGTATGCCGGGGTGCCGCCGATCCCCCCCCGGATGGATTCCAACGACAGCAGGCAGAGGGAGCAGCGGGCCAGGGAGGGCCGGGACAAGGCCGAGAAGATGGCCAAGGACCATATTCAGACCATGGTCCTGAAGTTCAAATCCCAGGAAGGCATCAAGCTGGACTGGGACAAGGAGCCCATTGTGCGCATCGGCAACCCGGTGACCAGCATACTCGATGTCCTGAACAGCGAAGGGTACGATGTGCTGGTCATGGGCCGCAGAGGACACGGCAAATTGCGTGGTCCGCGGATCGGGGGGGTGGCCAGGACCGTCCTGGAGCGTTCCCCGATACCGGTCCTGCTGGTGAAGAAGAAGTGATGGGAAGAAAAGGAAGTTGTAAGATATTCAGCGTAGCCTCTGGCTGCGCTGAATATTTCATTCAACCTTGTCAACTGTTCTTCTCAACTCCCTCAAGCATCCCATACATCCTCCAACCTGGATTGAGCGATTCTCAGCGTAACACGTTGGAATACCCGTCATTGCGAGCACCTCACAGATGCGAAGCAATCTCATGCTAACATCCCGAGATTGCTTCGCTTCGCTCGCAATGACGAGTGAGAATCGCTCAGCTCAGGTCCAACCTACAACCAGAGTCACCCCTCGTATTTCTTCTGCAGCTTGAACTCCAGTCTGGATGTGAGCATGGAGCAGCTGAAGGTCAGGATGAAGTACATCACGGTGATGGTGATCCAGACTTCAAAGGTCCGGTAGGTGGCGGCCATGAGCTCCATGCCCTGGAAGGTCAGCTCCTGGATGGAGATGATGGACACAATGGCCGAATCCTTGATGGTGGAGATGAACTGTCCGGCCAGGGAGGGGATGATCCGCTGAAAGGCCTGGGGCAGGATGACCTTGCGAAGCTGCTGTCGCCTGGTCAGCCCGATGGCGGCTGAGGCTTCCCATTGCCCTGTGTCGACGGATGCGATGCCGGCCCGAACGATTTCAGCGATATAGGCCCCTTCGTACAGGGCCAGGGAGACAACGGCGGCCAGAAAGGAGGAGATACGGCCCGGCGGGGCGAGCAGGGCGCTGATCAGGCTTTGGACCGGTTCGCTCTGGTTTCGGATCAGCTCTTCCAGGCCCAGGGCCGGGATGATCTGCTCGCTGACAAAGAAGTAGAAAATAAAAACCAGTATCAGGGGCGGGATATTTCTGACCATGCCCACATAGGTTGTGCCGTTGAGCTTTCTGAACAGCGAGCGGCTGCTGCGCAAAAGCCCGACGCTGGTCCCGATGATCAATGCGGAAACAGTGGCCAGGATGCTCAGCTTGATGGTGGTCAAAAAGCCCAGGGTCAACAGGCCGAGCCGGGGGGCTCCGGTCTCGGCATCGAATCTGAGGATGTACTGGGGGATGACCCCCCAGTTCCAGGTGTACTCCAGCTCGATGCTCAGGCGGTAGGCGATATAGCTCCCCAGACAGGCAAGCCCGGCCAGGATGAGCATATCCAGAAGAGTGACTTTGCGGCGGATGTGCATTTCTAATATCTGCTGGGAGGCTTGGAGGCATTTTGGCTGGGAAGCTGGGATGCTGGAAGGCTGGAAAGCCGGATTTTCATTCTGACCTCCTGGCTTGCCAGCGCCTCAGTCTTCTAGCTCTTCATATCTGGCTTCCCAGCCTCCCAGCCCTTCTTCATTCAACTTTCTCAACCCATCTCAATCCGTCTTCTTGCTCCCCTCCTTGCCGCCTGTCTTCAGGCGGGAGGGAGGGGCAGGGGTGGGTTCTTTATCTGCGACACTCAAGACATGGCAAATCACGAGCCTCCCAGCCCTTCTTCATTCAACTTTCTCAACCTCTCTTGATCTTTACAACTTACAACTTACAACTTACAACTTTCCCCTTCCCCCTTCCCCCTCAGTTGATCTTCGAATCCCACTCCCGGGTCTCGAACCAGTAGTGCTTACGTTCTTTGAGCCAGCCCTCGGCCTGGACAACCCGGATCCAGTTGTTGAGGTAGTTCAGGGTGTCAAAGTCGCTCTTGCGCACGGCAAAGCCGATGGGCTCCTTGGTGAAGGTCTCTTCCAGGGGGACAAAGAGCTTGTCCGGGTGCTCCAGGGCCCGGAAGGCCGGCATGGGGGCCGAGGCGATCACGGCGTGGACCCGCTTGTTCAAGAGCTCCTGAATCGCCTGGGACTCGTCGTCGAACAGGCGCAGGGCGGCTTCGGGCAGGGCGTTTTTGGCTGCATCAGCAGCTGTGGTCCCCAGCCGGGCTGCGATGTCCACGTCAGGCCTGTTGAAATCAGCCAGGGTGTTCATGCCCTCGGCCTTGGTCTTGTGGGCCACCATGGACATTCCAGTCGTGTCGTAGGGGATGCTGAAGTTGACCTTCAGGTTCCGGTCCGGCCGGATGCCCATGCCCCCGATGATCACATCGAACTTGCCTGTCAACAGGGCGGGGATGATCCCGGACCACTTGGTGGGAATGAACTCGACATCCACCCCCATGTCGCTGGCCAGCCGTCTGGCCACATCGATCTCGAACCCGATGAAGTCCCCGGTTTTGTCCTTCATGGCCCAGGGGACGAAGGTGGACATGCCCACCTTGAGAACGCCGCGGCGCAGGACTTTTTCAATCGTGCTCTCTTCAATGAGCTGCTGCTGGACGTCCTTGGCCGGGACAGACTGGCTGACCAGGATGCAGCACAGTGTTCCCAGGACGAGGGCCTTGATGTTCATCTCTCACCTCCTGTTTTCAGTTGTAAGTTTTTGAATGTCATCCGACTGTCGGATGACATTCAAAAAGACAGTTTTCGCTCCAGAATTTTGACCAGGCTGACGATGAACAGGGACAGGGCCAGGTAGATGGCGGCTACAGTAAACCAGGTCTCAAAGGCCAGATAGGTGTCGGCCACCATGACCTGACCCTGCATGGTCAGATCATAGAGGGCGATGGTGGAGACCAGGGAGGAGTCCTTGAGCAGGGATACAGCCTGGCTGGTCAACGGGGGCAGCACGATCCGAAAGGCCTGCGGGAAGATGATCGTTCTGTAGATCTGGTTTTTGGTCATGCCGATGCTCTGGGCGGCTTCCCACTGTCCGGCTGCAATGGACAGGATGCCTGAGCGGATGATCTCGGAAGCGTAGGCACCTTCAAAAAGGCTCAAGGCCAGGACCGCGGAGAAAAAAGGGGATATGTTCAAGATCGGGGAGAGGACAAAGTATATGAACAGGATCTGGATGAGCAGGGGGGTGTTGCGGATGGTCTCCACATAGACGCGGGCCAGTGTTCTGGCCAAAAACGATGAAGAGAGCCTGAAAACGCATCCGGTGACCCCAAAGACGAAAGCCAGGACAAAGCTGGCCAGGGTGATCTTGACGGTCACCGCCAGACCCTTGAGCAGGGGACCGGGGACGAATCCCCCCTGATCAAAGGAGAAGAGGTACTCGGGGACCCGGTACCATTGCCAGTGATATCCGAGCTCCTGGCTCCCGTTGACCACAAACCAGATCAAGAGGGTCATCAACCCGAAGAACTTGATCAGATCCACAAGGGTCACAAAGGAGATGTGACGTTCGATCTTCAGCATAACGGCTCAGTTTTGCCCTCTAGCCCGCTGACTGACCTGGTTGATAGACGTCAGCGCAGCCTCTGGCTACGCTGAATATTTGGGTTTGAACTTCAGAATGAACCTCTCGTTTGCGTAAGGAGTGTCACCTTGATGCAGCCAGTTTGATCAGGGCAGAAACTTTTGCGGTTGCTCCTCTTACTGCTCCCCTGTACTCAGGGGAGCTGCCCGCAGGGCTGAGGGGTTCTTCCTCATGAAGTTTCATACGAGCCCTGCCGTTGGACGCAGACGCCCAGTTTGATCAAGGAAGAAACTCTGTCACGTACTCTAAGAGATTGCTTCACTGCGTTCGCAATGACGAGCCAAGGATCTTCTCCGTAGCTGAGGCCCTAGCCGTCATTGCGAGGAGTCTTCGACGAAGCAATCTCAAGAAGGTATAGTGAGGCTCATACGAGTGCAAAAAGTCCAAGCAGCGGTTCCTCGAAGTCAATTGCTGCATGTAACGCTTTGATTATTCTGGTTTCTGAATTCTGTATTCTGGCTTCTGCGGCGGCATGTTGAGTTTTGCAGCCGCACCTTGATAAGAGTCATGCGGAGGCCGGAAGATGAAGGTTCTTCACCTTCCACCCAGTGTCCTTTGTGTGGGCCATGCTCATTCCTGCTCAGGGGCTGACAGGGCGTCATGCAGGTTGAAAAATTGGGCGGTCTTGCACAAGGAGAAATCCCCCGGGGCGAGCTCGGGGTTGACGGCCTTGATGATCTGGAGAGGATTGATGTAGCCCTGCCGCCAGTCGAAAACCAGGCGAATGGAGCTGGTGCCCTGAAGCGCTGCCGTGTGCACAAAAGGACGGATGTCGATCTCCTTGTGCCCCTTCTTGGTCTTTTTTTGCCAGGAAAAATGAGTTTTTTCAAGAAAAAGGCTCCAATTGGCCATGGACTGGGCACAGGAGCCATTGGTGGTCAGCAGGAAAGCCTCACCTTCAGGCTGGGGGTGCTGTTTCCTGGGTCTCAGGGTCTCGATCCGGGTAAACCGAAGCCCCTGGGGAAGCTCGCAGTTCAGGCTGCTGGCCAGGGAATCGGCCTCGATCGGCCGGCGAAGGGAAACCACGACCCATTCCTCCAGGCTGGCCACGCCAACGGGAAGAGCAGCTCCAAACGAGAGGTGCGGTTTGGGGTGGAAACCTTTGGAAAAGCTCAGCGGGGCCTGGCAGCGGCGCAGGGCCCGCTCCAGGATGGTCTGCATCTCCAGTTGGCTCAGATAGGCGGCCGGGCCCATCTTCTCAAACCAGACCCGGTACTGGGCGGCTTTGAGGTTGAGCTCCTGAGACTCAAAATCCTGGGCAACAGGGGCCTGGCTGTCTTGGTCCCGGGCGGTCTGATTGACCACCGGGGCAATGGGCTTGGACGCCGCCTGCTGCTCCAGTTCGGATGCGGCGTGCTCCAGTTGACAGACACCGCAGTTGCGGCAGGCATGAAAACGGCAGTCCAGGGTTGTCTTTTCGTCCAGGGCCCTTTTACGTTCCGTGCGCAAAAAGCCCTGGGTCACTCCGGAGTTGATGTGGGCCCAGGGTAAAGGCTCGTCAAGGGGCCGAGCCTGGAGAAAGGCTTCAAAATCAAGGCCGCACTCGGTGAAGCACTGGAGCCACAATGGCCAGGAAAAGAATTCGTTCCAGCTGGTGAGCACATCCCCGAGCGTATAGGCGTGCTCCAGGATCGGGGCCAGACTTCTGTCCCCCCGGGAAAAAACGCCTTCCAGGACGCTCATTTCAGGCTGGTGCCACCGCAGGTGAAGTCCCTTGTGCCTTCTGAACATTCGGTTCAGCCGATCGATTTTGGCCATGCTCTGTTCCAGGCTGTCCTGGGCCTCCCACTGGAAAGGGGTGTGCGGCTTGGGGACGAACGGGGCGATGGAGGCAGTCACCTGGAGGCGCTTGGAGCGGGAGGCAGCCGTGTTTCTGACCTTCAGGCACAGGTCCGGGATACCCTCCAGGTCGTCCTGTGTTTCAGTGGGCAGTCCGATCATGAAGTAGAGCTTGATGGAGTGCCAGCCAAGCTCAAAGAGCTTGCGGGTGTGCTCCAGCAGCTCCTCTTCGGTGATGTTTTTGTTGATCACGTTTCGAAGGCGCTGGGTCCCGGCCTCCGGGGCCAGGGTGGCTCCGGTCCGGCGCAGGCGGGACATGAGCTCCATGATTTTGGGGCTCAGGGAGCCGACCCGCAGCGAAGGCAGGGAGATGGCCACCTGCTCCTGGCTGCACCTGGAGAAGCTCTGGGCAAAGAGCCCGTCCAGCTGGGAAAAGTCGCCCGTGCTCAAGGACAGAAAAGACGTCTCTTCATACCCGGTCTGGTTCAGGCCCTGAGTCATCAGCGTATCCAGGTTTTCCAGGGATCTTTCCCGGACAGGGCGGGTGGTCATCCCAGCCTGACAAAAGCGGCACCCCCTGGTGCATCCCCTGGCGATTTCCAGGGTGAACCGATCGTGCACGGCCTTGCCAAAGGGGATGACCGGGGCGGTTGGGCAGTGCTCCGGCTTGAGCTCGCTGACCACTGCCTTTTCAACCCTGACGATATCCTCACGCACCGGGGATGGTCCTCTCCCGGGTTCGGCAGCCCTGAACAGGGAGGGGACGTAGATTCCGGGGATCCGGCTGAGCTCCAGCAGGAGGTCCGCTTTGGCCAGGTCCTGATGCTTTCTTTCCAGGAGTATCCTGGAAAGGTCCAGAACCACCTCCTCCCCATCGCCCAGAACCAGGCAGTCAAAGAAAGGGGCTGCTGGTTCAGGGTTGAACATCCCGCCACCGCCGCCGATGACCAGCGGCATGCTCCGGTCTCGCTGCTCTGAGCGAAAGGGGATGCCGGCCAGGTCGAGCATGTAAAGGACCGTGGTCAGACAGAGTTCATGGGTCAGGCTGAAACCGACGATGTCCAGCTGCTTGAGCTCGGTGTCGGATTCCAGGGTGCACAAAGGCGCCTGGTGCTCCCTGATAATCGCGGCCACATCCGGGTGAGGGGCAAAGATCCGTTCCGCCCAGATCTCAGGCCGGGCATTGAGCACATGGTAGAGGATTTTCTGACCCAGATGGGACATGGCCACATTGTACAGGTCCGGAAAGGCCAGCCCCCATCTGAGCTGGACAAGGCCGGGGTCCTTGTGGACCGCATTGGTCTCTGAGCCAAGGTAATGGCTTGGTCTGGGGAAGAGATGCAGAAGATGGCGCATGGCTCGTTTCAGGACTTTTTGGTTTTTTGCCGATAGGCTCGATGAGCAGGAAAAGAGTTTTGAACCGCCAAGTCGCCAAGTACGCAAAGAAGAGTGGTTTCCTTTACCGGGTTGACGGCAAAGGAAAGGCTTCACTCGCCTACGGCGATGGCCAGAGGTGTTCTTTATCAGCCGTCAGGCTGAGGCAAGCTTGTCTGCAGCGGTGAACCCCGCTGCAGAGAAATTCTCCCCTTGGGGGCCTTAGGGAACGGAGCTATAGAAACATATCACAGGGGACGACAACGAAAATTGACTCACTCGAATTTCAAAAAGGCGCTCGGCCTTTCAAGGCGGTACAGACCAAGCCACGGGACAGGCTGACATCGGCGTGAAAAAAGGCGGCTACGTTCTAGCCGCCCGAACATGATTCTCTGGAGTCTTGTGGGAATAAACGTAATCAGCCCTTGAAGAGGTCCCCGAAGTTGGTCATGCCGCTTCCCTGCTGGCCGCCGGCCATGTTCTGGAGGTTCTTCAGGTCGCCGGCCGAGGAAATGGTCAGGTTGCTGGCTGCCTCGAGATACTTGTTTTTGAGATCTTCAGGCACATTCTTGTAGATGTACATGATATGGTCCCCGGAGATCTCACCTTCGATCTCGTTGTCGAACGGGTAGCCGAAAGGGAGCAGGGCCATCTGCATTCCCCCTTGCTGGGTGGGAATGGTTTGCAGGATAGCGGGTTCGCTCAGGTTGCCCTCCTCTTCGATCCACTTGCCGATGACCATGTCTCCGTTGATGAGCTTGACCAGTCGAATATCTCGAGCCATACATCACTCCTTGGGTTGATTGGTGCGGCTGCAAAAACTCAAGATGCAGCCGCAGAAGTCAGAATACAGAATCCACAAACCAGAATAATCAAAGAGTTGCAATCAGCAACTGACGCCGGGGAACCGCTCCTTGGACTTTTTGCACCGGCGTCTTGATTGAATATTAAAAGGTAGGCACTCGCTTTTCAGCTGTCAAGATGGGTGCGCCAGCCAGAGTTCAAAGAGCAGTCCAAAATATTCAGCGCAGCCAGAGGCTGCGCTGATAAGGATGTCCAAAAAATGAAGGCCCATGTCCTTGCCCAAGGTGATATGAGCTAGGTCGCGGCCCAGTTCTCGATGTTCAATCCAGGAACTCGCCCGAACTCCTTCATGTTGTTGGTCACGAGAACAGCCTTCTGACTGAGTGCGTGAGCAGCAATGAAAAGGTCCATATTGCCTATGGGTGTGCCTTGACGTTCAAGAAAGCACCTGAGCTTTGAGTAATGCACGCCAGCGTCTCGTTCCCAAGGCAGCACAAGGAGGTTGGACAGGAAATCATCCAGCACGTGCTGATTGCGTTTTTGGGCCATGGATTTTTCAACGCCGTATTGGAGTTCAGCAAAGGTGACCACAGAAATAACAACCAGCTCATCCCCCAAAGACTCAAAGCGTTCAAGAACCGATTGGGGGCGTTTTTTGATGATATAAACACAGAAGTTGGTGTCGAACATGATCATCAGAAAAGATCCTCTCGATCCTGCGGAGCGGAATCACCTCTTTCAGTCATGAAGTCATCTGAAGGCAATGGGGTCTGCTCGAAGAAATCTCTCCAGGTCGAGGTTTTTGGGCAAAGCACCACACACTGGCCTTGCTTGTAAAGAGTCACCTCATGTGCCTGAAACCGAAATTCCTTGGGGAGTCGAACTGCTTGACTCCTGCCGTTCATGAAGATTTTGGCTGTTTTGAGGGTCATGTTTGCCTCCTTTATGATGTATTTTTATGGTATATACTTTGGTGTGTGGGGTCAAGCGCAGGGTTGTACATTGATCGGTCAAACCCGGTCCCTTCCCTGAGGTCAGATCTAACCCGAAAAATTGGTTCTTCGACGCTGACTGTGGAATTTTTCAGAAATGAAGAAAAACTTTTGAGCCAGGATCCTGTACATCCTGTCTCACCATCTTTTGTCTTGAAACATTTTCACAAGCACAGAAAATCCGCATTCTCCATCGAGGAGCCGAAAATCATGTCTTACCGGCAGGTTGGCGTTTTGACCAAACCGGTTTTGCAACGAGAGGAAATGTGGTACACCGTTTTCCGAGCTTTGAGATGAAAGTCAGCCCGGCCGTCGGCTGCACTGAAAATGTATGGGTGTCTTTGTGTCTGCAACCCTCACACATGCATGTCAGCTTTGCCAAAAGCAAAGCTGACATTGGAGCGGTCATGAATGGACTGGATATCGCATTCATCGTCATTCTCGGGTACACCCTGATCCGGGGGCTGTTCCGGGGTCTGGTCAAGGAGTTCGCCTCCATTTTCGGGTTGATCGCCGGGTTTATCGTGGCCAACGCCTACTATAGCCAGGTCATGCAGGCGGTCCAGAAGATTCTGCCCAACCCGCAGTATGCGGCGATCATCAGCTATGTCCTGCTTTTTCTGGGCGTGCTCGGGGCCATTATTTTCATCGGGGCCGGACTGCGCAAGCTCATGGAAGCGGTCATGCTGGGCTGGCTGGACCGTTTGGGCGGCGGCCTGCTTGGGGTGGTCAAGGGAGGGCTGATCTGCAGCCTGATCCTCTTTTTCCTGACCATGTTCATGTCCCAGGGGAGCCCATTTCTGGCCGAGTCCCGGCTCTCTCCCTTTGTGAACCAGTTTGCCGCCCGCCTGGTCAGGCTCGTGCCTCAGGAGATGAAGGACACTTTTGGGGAAAAGAGCCAGGGGCTCAAAAAGGCCTGGGAGGGCAGCACGTTCGACAAGCTCAGAAATCCGGAGTGAAACGCCTTTCAAGGCGGATCACTCCTGATTTCTGAAATGAAAGGTTTTTTCTTGACAGCTTGACTGCTATGTACAATAGTATTGTACAATACCTATAGAGGGATTTGAGATGCGTGAGATGAGCATATCTGAGACGCGCAAAAACCTTCCCCAAGTGATCTCTGAAATTCTCGCCTCCGGAGAAGAGGTCATGATCACAAGGAACGGGAGACCTGTTGCAAAGCTTGTCGGGCACCTTTCGGGCCAGGGGGACAAAGACCGTTACCCTTTGCGCGGTCTCAAGTTTCAGGTTGAAGGCGATTTTGATGCCTCCCTGCCAGACATGTGGGAGGCCTTGCAGGAGTGATCATTCTCGATACCCATGTGTGGCTTTGGTGGCTGCACACGCCGGATCAGCTCTCAAAGGCAGCGCTCAGAATCATCAGCAAGGAGGAACAGCGACAAGGCCTCAGAGTGTCCGTCATTTCGGTCTGGGAGATTGCCCTGAAGGTTCAGATCGGAAAGCTCTTCTTGCCTCTGGACATCGAATCATGGTTCTCAGCGGCCGTATCCTATCCAGGCTTGACCATCGAGCCTCTGTATCCGGTTGATGCCATTGAGAGCACCCGTTTACCCGGAACGTTCCATAAAGACCCGGCGGATCGCATCATTGTCGCCCTTTCCCGTCGCTACAAGGCCACTCTTGTGACCTGCGACCAGAAAATTCTGGATTACGATCATGTGAAGACAGTATGCTAGATCGACACGACAAAGCTGTGTTCTGCTTCTTTTCGTATTCAACTTTTCAACCTTATCAACCCTCTCAACCTTCTTAAAATGAACACCACCATCTCACCGAGCAGGGTCATCGAGGTCATCAAGCAGCTCCTGGGCCCGGAGGGCTGCCCCTGGGACAGGGAACAGACCCCTCAGAGCCTGTGCGACTACCTGATCGAAGAGACCTTCGAGTTCGTGGAAGCGGTCCGCCGGCAGGATGTGCCGGAGATCAAAGAGGAGATGGGGGATGCCTTTTTCCTGCTCTTTTTCATGGCTGTCCTGCTCGAGAAACAGGGCAAGGGCATCGAGCTCCAAAAGGTCTGGGAGGACAATGCCCGCAAGATGATCCGCCGCCATCCCCATGTGTTTGGGCAGGATGAGTTCTCCTCCAGGCAGGACCTGCACCGCAAGTGGGAAGAGATCAAGCAGGAGGAAAAGAACGAAAAGGGCAAAATCAAGGATGCGGACAACCCGCTGGCGTCCATCCCGGAATCCTTGCCCCCCCTGATCAGGGCCTACCGCATCCACTCCAAGGCGGCCAAGGCCGGCTTTACCTGGGACAGCGACCAGGAACAGGAAGAGGCCCTGCTGCAAGAGTGGCAGGAGTGGCAGGAGGTCAAAGACGGCCCCAGCCAGGAGAGGAAGGAGGAGGAGTTCGGGGACCTGCTTTTTTCCCTGGTGGAATATGGCCGGCGTCAGGGGGTCAAGGCCAATTCAGCCCTGTCCAGGGCCAACCACAAGTTTGCGGCCCGCTATGCCCGGGCCGTGCAGCTGGCCAAAGAGCGGGGCCTGGACTGGAACAGCCTGGACATGGCCGCCAAAGACAGGGTGTGGGATGAAGTCAAGAAGGGGAAGAAGTTGTAAGTTGTAAGTTGTAAGTTGAAGGAATAAAGAAGGTTGTTAGTTGTACGTTACAAAAAGAGGGTTAAGCTTTCACTTTCAAAAACGTGAGAAAAATTTACGTTTTTTGCTTTTACTGAATCACTGCGAGCTCCTGTGTGATCTGGGCTAAGCCCTGATCGATGAGGGAATACGCCTCTTCGATTTTGGATGGCTGTTCAGCAAGTTGGGCAGTTTCTGCCTTGAAGTTCTTTGAAATCATTGGGTTCTTGAAGTAAGCCCTTGAGGTGATTTCGAGCCATAGTCAAGACCACCCTTTCTGACTAACCCTATAGAATGACTTGTTTTTCATTTTCACTACGATACCTCTGGTCCTGAGTTTGAGCAATTCATAGCGAATTTGGGCAGGATTTCGGAAATGGTCGGGGAGGCTGGCCAGGAGGTCAGAGGACTTGAAGCCATAGACCTGGTACTTGGGCTTGAGGAGTTCATGAGCAAGGGCTGTTTGGCGATCCTTTCTGAAGTCAGGCGGTGCGACATTTCGGCCTTTGTGGTCTGGCACTGGTTTTGTAAAGGCCTGGTGTTCGTCTTCTGAGACAGAGGAGGCATCGACATCAGCGCAGCAATTCAGAAACAGGTCATTGGCCCGAACCCCTTCCCAGAGATAGGCCTGCAGATAGATGGCAGGCTTTTGAAGCCCCAGCGATTTGGGGTTGTTGATGGTGGTTTCGGTGCGCAGGAAATAACCGGTCTTGTTGTACTGCTTGATCGAGTTTCCCCGGAACCAGTGCTTGATGCAGGCGTTGTTGTCATACAGTCTCCAGAAGGTCTTGGATATTGACCGGCGGTGGGGCCGGCTGGAAAAGATTCGGGCGATGCTCCCGGGCAGTCCGAGGCGTTGGAACTTATCCAAAACACGTTCAAAAAGGCTGGTGGCAAAACGCGAAGACTTAAAGACGATGTTGGAGGAGACTTCCACTTGGGAGGCGTACCATTGATGCTCAAGGAATTTGGACCTGGTTGAGTATTTGCCTTTGTCAAACTTGAAAAAGATATTTTTCCAGTGTTGGGCTCTACCCATGATGGCTTTTCCGTTGAGCTCTTTAACAATGTTTTGGAGCTGATCAGGATTTCCTACTTGGATGAATGCATTGTCCTTGGTTTTATATGAGATGCCCTGTTTGTCCATTTGGAGCTTGGCATGGTTGTGTCCATTAAAATAGAACTCACAGGTGAATGGCAAATATGAGCAGATCTTGAGGTAAGAGGGGCCACCCAAGAGTCCGTCGTGGAAGTAGATGTAATAGTGCTTGACGGGTTTTCTGCAGTCATAAATCTTGTTGAATTTCTTACCTTCTTTTGTTGTGATTTCTTTTGAGGCAAAAGTTCTTACAGGCTCTTTGTCGGTGAGAATGCAGAAGATGTGATCTTCCTTTCCAGTATAGTGCTTGGCGTATTTTTTCCGGACATAATCCAGTTTGGCTCCGTCAATACCGCCGCCGAGGGAAGGCCACCATTGGATAGGGATGTTTCGTTTTTTGGCGATTTTTTCGATATGGGCGTTGAGTTGGTCAGTGAGGATCCGCATGACGCCGTTTGTAAGCTGCTTGAACCCCAAAGCCCTGAGCAGCTTGACCACTCCGCCTGGGAAAAAGAGGGTTCGGATATAGGCCCGCAAAATGACCCTGTCAAAGCAGAAATAGCTGAACTTGATATTTGAGTTGAATTGATTGAGAAAGGGGTTGTTCACGGGTGTTCTCCATACGATGGGGTTGGGTGTGGTAACCAAATCCCATAGAGGAACACCCGTGAAAGATCAAATATAGAAGGGGGCTACAGGCAAGGGGCTAAGGAGCCACTGATGGTCAATTGGGCCACGAGCCCGAAAAATGATACCTGGGGATTGCCTCAGCGTAAACACTACCATCCTGCCTTTAGCCCCTTGTCTATAGCCCTTTTTCGGAACTTTAGTTTGCTAAGAACTCTTGCTCTTTTTTTAACCACCCGTTCGCAGACTCACTTGACGATAAGGCAGACATAAAGGCAGATGGGTTTGACTCTTTGCCCTGCTCGACGCTGATCAGGGCAAAACACGCCTCGCTGGCGCGATACGGGAACTGAACTCGGAACAGCTCTTATCCTGTCCATCCTGTAAATCCTGTCAAAGTTTCTTCTCTTTCGCTCTCTTGGCACGGGGTTTTCTCTTCCCGAACTGTGATCAACGCAACTCTGTCAGGGACCACGATGGGAACATGCGGCTCCGCTCGAGGCTGCTTTGGCTCTGACAGGGCTTGATCTTGTCTGAAATTTCGGATATACATAATGAAATGTATATCCAAGGAGATTTCACATGCAAGTGTCCAAATGGGGCAACAGCCTGGCGATCCGCTTGCCTGCCTCGGTGGTCAAGGCCCTGGAATTGCAAGAAGGCGACGATATCGAAGTTGTTGTGGCCGACAGGCATGTTTTCCAGGTCAGGAAAAAAGCAGACAGAGATGAGATCCTAGCCCGGCTCAAGGAGTTCCGCGGCAAGCTGCCACCTGATTTCAAATTTGATCGGGATGAAGCCAATGCCCGAGATGAAAGCGTTTGTTGACACCAATGTCCTGCTCTATCTCCTGTCTGCTGACTGGAAAAAGGCGGACAAGGCTGAGGAAATCGTTCGTGCAGGTCCTCTCATCAGCGTTCAAGTGCTCAACGAAATCGCCAATGTCTCCAGGCGCAAGCTTGGGATGCCTTGGACTGATGTTCAGGAGTTCTTGACTCTCATTCGCTCCCTTTGCCATGTGGAGCCGCTCAAAATCGAGACCCATGACATGGCGATGCAGGTAGCCCAGAGGCACATGGTCAATTTTTATGATGCGCTGATCGTGTCCGCAGGATTGATTGCTGAATGTGATATCCTTTACTCCGAGGACATGCAGAACGACTTGGAAATTGATGGACGATTGCGCATCTGCAACCCTTTTCTTTGAAGGTTCTCATCATTTGGAAGCAGTTGGACCAAATGAAAATGACTTCCTTAACCACCCGTTCCTCAGCATCTCCCTCAAGGGGGTAAATTGCACATCGTACGGGACCACTTGACGACAAGGCAGACGGTGGGCAGAGGGGTTAGAGTCTTTGCTATGCTCGACCCCGTTTGGTGCAACGGGGCAGGCTTTGATCAGGGCAAAACGCGCCATCGCTGCCGCGATACGGGAATAGATCTCCGGTGTGCGCCGCAGGCGGGCAGCTTTGCCCCGGGGAGGGTCGCCCGGGGCAAAAAGACTCTCTCCCGTCCCTCCCCGTCCTCTTCGTCAAGCGACCGGAGGGAGCGGGCGGTTAAGAACTCTTGCTCTTTTTTGAACCACCCGTTCGCTGCGCTCACTTGATGGAGAGGATGGGGAGGATAATGGCAAGCGGCCCCGTCCGATGCTGGCCGGGCCCGCACAGCCTCCCGCTGTCGCGGATGAAGAAGGTACAGATGTTCAGGGCATGTCGCTCCTGGAGCAGAGCCGCTTCAGCCCTAAGGAGGATCGCTTGGGCTGAAAAAACAGAGCTCTTATCACTGCCTTTATCCTCTTCATCAAGCGATCAAAGGAAGCGGGAGGTTAAAAAAACTCTTTTTCTTTATCCACCGCCCGTTCCGCTTCGCTCCACTTGACGATAAGGCAGACATAAAGGCGGACGGGTTTGAGCCTTTGCCCTGCTCGACCCTAATAGAACCTCTAGGAGAGATCTGCAGGAAGCGTCTGGAAGGGGCTGATGACTGTCAGATCGAAGAACTGCTGGCCGGGCTGGAGGTCTTCTGTCAGCAGGTGGCTGCAGCCTGAGATCTCGGCTGCAGAGACGATCAAGGCATCCCACCAGGAAAGGCGAAACCGTTCCTGGATCCTCCAGGCCCTCTGCACGACCATGCCGTCGATTGGGAGAGGGTTCCAGGTCATGAGGTCCAGGACATCGTTTCTGGCCATGGTCTGGTCCAGCCCTGGCTTGAGCTTTTGGGTCACTGTCACGTAGTACTCGTTGAGGACCTGGTAGCTGAGCCGGCCGCTTCGGTTTTCCCAAAGCCAGTTCAGCCACTCGCCCGCCCGCAGCTGCTTTTGGCCCTCAGTGCCGTCCCTGAAGTACACCAGGACGTTTGTGTCCACAAAGACCCTAACTCTCATGGAGCTCGTCCCTGGCTGGGTATGAGCCTGAATGCTTCAAGGGCCTGGGTTCAACCCCAAGAAATCTGGATTTGGCTGCATCGAAGTCCTGCTCCTGAAGCATGGTTTGCTTCAGGAACTCCCCAATCAGTCTGGACACGCTCGTATCCTGCTCTGCAGCACGAATGCGGACCCAGCGGGCTACGTCGTCCTCTAAGGTGATGGTCACGTTTCGCATAGCACGAATTTAGTGAAGCATGAATTTTGTGTCAAACATTTTTCATTGATGTTGAAGAGGATATGGCTGAACCGCCTTTACATTTCGCGCTATGCCTTATGTGTACAAAGAGTTGGTCGAAGAAGGCAGAGTTTTTAACCACCCGTTCCGCTGGCGCTTCACTTGACGACAAGGCAGACATGGGGGCGGACGGGAACGTTACTTTGCCCTGCTCGACCCTGATCAGGGCAAAACGCGCCATCGCTGGCGCGATACGGAAACCGCATTGAGAGCTGCGCCGCAGGCGGGCAGCTTTGCCCCGGGGAGCTCTACACTTCGCGCATTGCCTGTTATGTAAAGTTTACATTTTGCGCTATGCATTAGGTGTACAGGGAGTTGGTCGAAGAAGGCAGAGTTTTTAGCCACCCGTTCGCTGCGCTCACTTGATGGAGAGGATGGGGAGGATAATGGCAAGCGGCCCCGTCCGATGCTGGCCGGGCCCGCACAGCCTCCCGCTGTCGCGGGTGAAGAAGGTACAGATGTTCAGGACATGCCGCACCTGCGGCAGAGCCGGTTCAGGCCGGGGAGCATCGCCCGTGCTTTTTTTTCCTGCTTACAACCTATAACTTACAACGTATTCCCAAGCGACCTTTGGGAGCGGGAGGTTAAAAAGCCTTTTCTTTTTTTTATCTCTTGCTGTTCTCTGGCCACTGACCTCTGTCCTCTGTTTTGGGGAGCGGGTGGTTATGAAGGGTTTTTTTTCAGCCACTCACTCTCTTACAGCTTACACCTCTTTTGACTCTTGGGACAATTGACATCGTTTGGGGGCATGTCTAGCATAATGGTACACAACAAGGAGGGCTCTTATGGCCAAGACAGCCACAACCCATGCCCGTATGGACCCAAAGATCAAACTGGAAGCGGAGCGGATCATCAAGGATATGGGGCTGTCCATTTCAGCCGCCCATGAGATGTTTTACCGGCAGATCATAGCCCATCAGGGGCTTCCCTTTGACCTGCGCATTCCAAACAGGGAAACCCTAGAGGCCCTGGAGGAAGCACGACAAGGCACGGGCAAAAGGTACAGCACCGTTCAGGACATGCTGGATGACCTCTGAATGCTGCCCATACGCCCTACCTCCAGATTCAAGAAGGATCTGAAGAAAGCTGCCGCCCAGGGACGTGATCTGGAGAAACTCAAGCATGTCCTGGAAACACTGGCTGTCCCCCAACCGTTGCCGCCGAATTTCAGGGATCACAAGCTCAAGGGCGAATGGCGGGACTTCAGGGAGTGCCACATCGAGCCAGACTGGCTGCTCATTTACACCATTACGGATTTTGAGCTCAGACCGGCCAGGTTGGGATCCCATTCTGAATTGTTCGATTGATTGCAGATGGTCTTGCCATTCTGGACGTTCTCAGAGGCGCATCAAAGAAAGGTGGTGCAGGGTCACTTGATGAAGAGGATGGTGAGGATAATGGCAAGCGGCCCCGTCCGATGCTGGCCGGGCCCGCACAGCCTCCCGCTGGCGCGGACCAGAGAAAGAGTTTTCACCACAGAGTGCACAGAGAGCACAGAGTTTGGAGGGCAGGACGCTTTTCCTATTGGAAAATCGCCCTGCCGGCAGCCTCGCTTACGGCGATTTTTTTCTGCTCGACTTTATATTCAACATTTTCAACATGCTCAACTTGTTCAACCTTCTTTTGCAACTTACAACGTAAAACTTACAACTTCTCCATTCATGCCGCTCCTGCAGCAGGACTGCTTCAGGCCGGGGAGCATCGCCCGGCCTCTTTTCACCTGCTTACAACTTACGTTGAGCTGCCTCAAAGGCGCATTATTCTGCTGCAAACGATTCATACTGAGCCTGCTGCATGACCCAGCTTTCAGCGCTTCCACACAAAGGCTTTGGAAAGTCGAATCGCCATCTCCGAAGAAATGCCGTAGCGCCCATTCAGCAGAGCGGATAGGGTCTTTCTGGAGACGCCGAGGCCTCGTGCAGCCTCTGTCACCGACAAGTTCAGTGGAGCCAGGCACAGCTCGCGAAGAGTTTCCCCTGGGTGAGGAGGGTCGTGCATCACCATATGAAAACCCCTTCAGTGGAATCAAGATAATCGGCATCGTAAAAAACGCATCCCCCAATTCAGGTGCGAACCTCTGCGCCGAGAAGAGGGAGAAGAGATTGCGATGGTCTTCCTTGCCCACCAGCCAGGGTGAGGAATCGCGAGATCCTCCATCGGCGAATGCCCAAATTTTTCTAGGAGGATTTGTGTACCGTTATTGACACATGTGTGTCCACAAGCTATGCTCTTGTCCACATTAGAGCCTCATTGTACAGGCCTTCAGACACGGAGGGCGGGTGTCCATGGAGATCAACATCAGGGAAGCGAGGGCCAGAATCAGCACCCTTGTGGACAAGGCCCAGAAGGGGGAAGAGATCATGATCCTCAGGCGGGGCAAGAAGATAGCCCGTCTGGTTCCTGTTGAAAGGACTCAAAAACGCCTGCCGGATTTGAGCGGGTTTCGGGATTCCATTCGCACCAAGGGTAAACCTCTCAGCCAGGCGGTCATTGAAGGCCGTAACCAGGAACGCTACTGATGGCATACCTGGACACAAGTGTCCTGGTTGCCTATTACTGCCCGGAGTCATTGAGCGAACGGGTCCAAAGCTTTCTCCTGGAGCAGGAAAAGCCCGCCTTGAGCTCTTTGACCGAAGTGGAATTCTTTTCAGCTGTTGCCAGAAAGGTCCGGACTGGAGAAATCTCCAATGTTGACGGCAATCGGATCATTGCCCAGTTTTCGGCCCATCTGGATACAAACCTGTACATCCTTCTTCCTGTCCTCAATCATCACTGGCGATTGGCCAGGGGGTGGATCGGGCTTTTCACGACTCCTTTGCGCACGCTCGACGGCCTTCATCTGGCCATTGCATCTGCTGAAGGGCTGGAAATGGTCACCTCCGACAAAGCCCTCCACATGGCCGCCCAGGCTCTGGGGGTCAAGTCCATTTTTTTGCCTGGCTCAGAGGATCCTTGAGCAGAAGTTCCAGGGCAGGTGCGGCGGGAGGGGAAAAGAAGTTTTTAGCCACCCGTTCGCAGACTCACTTGACGACAAGGCAGACATAAAGGCGGACGGGTTTGAGTCTTTGCCCTGCTCGACGCTGATCAGGGCAAAACGCGCCTCGCTGGCGCGATAAAGAAACTGAACTCGGAACAGCGCCGCATAAGTGCAGGTGAGTGGGGGTTACTCTTTCTTATTCTTACTCCCCTCCTTTTCAAGCTGACCTTTACCCACACTTGACACCGTGGGTTCGGTCA
>CAYOID010000027.1:0-36489 GCA_964403955.1 uncultured Desulfohalobiaceae bacterium
ATATTTCAGCCTGTTATAATCGATTTTGGCAATAGCCGTCGTAAAGTCACGCTAGCAGCTCCCCTTTCCAAGGGGAGCTGGCCAAAGGCCTGAGGGGTAGGGGGAGCTGCCCGGAGGGCTGAGGGGTTCTTTCTCATGTCGAAGTTCATACAAGCTTTTCCTCTGGCAAAGCTGTCTTAAATTGGAAGGAGGACACCTCTATGTACGACCACATTTTAGTCCCCACGGATGGGACGGAAAGCACCCGGCACGCCCTGGATATCGCCGTCACCCTGCATTCCCAGCTCAAGAGCGACACTCCGCAGCGCAGGATCACCCTTTTGCATGTCATCGAAACCATTGCCGACGACGACGCAGAAGAGTTCGAGCGCTTTTACTCCACCCTGCGCAAACGGGCCGAAAAAAAAATGAACGCCCTGACCGAGCCTTACCATGCCGCCCAGGACACGGGCAGCTTCACCATCGAGCCCGCAATACTGCTGGGCAGTCGGGTTCAGGAAATCCTGGCCTTTGCCAAAGAGAACAAGGTGGATCTGATCATCCTCAATTCCCACAAGATCGACGTCAACAACCCTACCCAGGGCTGGGGGACCATCAGCCACAAGGTGAGCATCCTTTCCCAGTGCCCGGTCATGCTGGTCAAATAAAAAATTGTGCGTGCCGGTTTGCAGACCGGCACGCACAATTTTTTCCATTTTTTTCCTTCATACCAGAACAGAGGTTCCAAGTGTCAAACATTGGAGGACGAATGGCTCAACTCCGCACTGTGATCATGACAACAGTTGTGGCCGTGCTCTGTGTTCTGGGAGCCTCTGGATGCGCACCTGATCACGAGCAGGATTCTCTGGAACGGATCAAAGAGACCGGAGAGATCACGGTTCTGACCAGAAACAACGCCAACTGCTACTACATATACCGGGACCAGCCCATGGGGTTTGAATATGAGCTGGCCCAGGCCTTCAGCTCTTTTCTGGAAGTGGATCTCAAGGTCGTGGTCCAGGACTGGAACAACCTCTTGACCGAGGTCAACACCCACAAGGGCGACCTCGTGGCCGCCGGGATGACCATCACCCCGGATCGTGCCGAGCTGGCCGACTTCTCCGATCCCTACATGACCATCCAGCAGCAGGTCATCGTGCACCGGACCAACACCAGCATCAAGGATATCCAGGACCTGGCCGGACAAAGCGTGCATGTCCGGGAAAACACGACCTACCAGCAAAGGCTGAACGAGCTGAACCAGGAGCAGGGTCTGGACATCGACATCGTGCTCTACAACGATCTGCCCACGGAAGAGCTCATCCGGCAGGTCTCGGACAAGGAAGTCCCCATCACTGTAGCCGATTCCAATATTGCCCTGCTCAACAGGCGCTACTACCCGGACATCAGGATCGCATTCCCTCTGGAAGAGGAGCAGGCCCTGGGCTGGGCGGTCCAGAAAGGCGACCAGGCATTGCTGGAGGCCGTGAACGCCTTTTTGGACCAGATCCAGGACAACGGAGAGTACGGCCAGATCTATGAGCGCTACTACGGCAAAGTGCACATCTTCGACTATGTGGATCTGAAAAAATTCCACAAGCGGATCCAGACCCGGCTGCCCGAGTACCTGCCCCTGATCAAAAAGACTGCTGAGAAGTTCGGCTTTGACTGGCGCTTCATCGCCGCTGTCATCTACCAGGAGTCGCACTTCAATCCCCGGGCCCGGAGCCACACCGGAGTCAAGGGGCTGATGCAGGTCACCCAGATCACAGCAAAGGAGATGGGGATTTCCAACCGCTTGGATCCGGCCCAGAGCGTGCTGGCCGGAGTCAAGTATCTGAAGAAAATCGATGCCAGATGGGACGATGTGCCTGAAGAGGAGAGGATCTATTTCACGCTGGCCAGCTACAACATCGGCTACGGTCATGTCCGGGATGCCCAGAAGCTGGCCAAAGACAAAGGGCTGGACCCCACCAGTTGGGAAAACCTGAAAAAGACCCTGCCGTTGCTGCGGATGAAGCAGTACTACAAGCAGACCAGGTACGGGTATGCCAGGGGGACCGAGCCGGTGCGCTACGTCAGCCGCATCCGGACCTACTACGACATCCTGAAGAAAAAGGACTTCCCCAACGTGTGAACAGCCGGCTGGTCACGCATTGGTCCATGTTGTTTCCTGCAGTAACCCTCCTGCGGTGATCCACTTTTCCGCGTTGAGCATATGGGAAAAGCACGTAGCTGGCTGTTCATAGAGGTCGGAGTGCAAGGCGCAAGGAAAATTCAGGGACGAAGCATATGCTGCAATACGTGAGGAGCTGAATTTTCTGCAGCAACGCAGCAATCGGGCCTCTAGGAACAGCCAGCTTAACGCAGACCAAAGCCGGGCACGGCCAACTTCTGCTCCAGCTTCTGCAGACCGATGGTGGCCAGGGTGACCAGGACCAGGTAGTAGGCCCCGACAATCATGAAGACCTCGGTGAACCTGAAGGTCCGCGAGGCCAGGACCTTGCCTTCGCCGGTCAGCTCGATGCAGGTGATGATGTAGGCCAGGGAGGAGTACTTGATGAGATAGATGAGCTCGTTGCCGCACCCGGGCAGGGCCCGGCGCAGGGCCTGGGGAATGACGATGCAGCTCATGGTCTTCCAGGTGGAAAACCCCATGGAGGTGGCTGCCAAAACCTGCCCCCTCTTGATGGACAAGAGCCCCCCGCGGATGTACTCGGAGTGATAGGCTCCGCTGCAGAGGGTGAAACCCAGGACAGCGGCCCAATAGGGCTCCAGATAGATCCCCAGATTGGGCAGGCCGAAGTAGAGGACAAAGAGCTGGACCACCAGCGGGGTGCCCCGAAAGATCATGGCGTACCACTTGGCCAGCCTGGAGACCCAGGGCGAACCAAAGGCCCGGCTGGTGCCGATCCCGATCCCCACGAGCAGACCGCAGATCGACGACGGCAGGATCAGGGCCAGAGAGACCAGCAGGCCCTGGTTCAACGTCGGCATCATGTCCGTGACCAGAAAATTCCAATCCATCACCCAGCGCTCTCGCCGTAGATTTCATTCAGCTTGTTGCAGAAGTCCATGGTCCGACTGTCCTGCTCCAATTCCCGCAGGCTCAGGAGGCTGTCCGGGGTGCCGTGCTCGATGATCCGCCCGTTCTCCATGAACAGGATTTCCTGAGCCAGGGTGCGCACAAAACCAACCTGATGAGTGGCCATGAGCATGGTCATCCCGCTCTGACTCAAGTTCCGGATCACGGCGAGAACCTCGCCGATGAGCTCGGGGTCCAGGGCCGAAGTGGGCTCGTCCAGCATAAGCAGGAGAGGGTCCATGGCCAGGGCCCGGGCAATGGATACCCGCTGCTTCTGGCCGCCGGAGAGCTCGGCCGGGTAAAGGCCGCCTTTGTCCTGCAGTCCGACCCGGTCCAGCTCCTGTTCAGCCCGTTTTTTGGCCTCATATTTGGACAGCTTCTTGACCTTGCGCAGGGCGATGGAGACATTGTTCAGAGCGCTCAAATGATCAAAGAGATTGAAGTCCTGAAAGATCATCCCGATCTGCTGGCGAAAGGCCAGCAGCTCCCGTTTGCGCCGGAAGGAGACCTGGCGGCCGCCCAGGCTGATCGTCCCGGAATCGGGCAGGATGAGCAGGTTGATGCACTGCAGCAGGGTGGACTTGCCGCCCCCGGACGGGCCGATCAGGACCTTGAGGTCCCCCTTGTTCATGGTCAGGGAGACATTGTTCAGGACGTCCATGCCCCCGAGATTCTTGGAGATCGATTCGACACAGAGCAGTTCGTGGTCTGACATAAAAGGTCCGCAACAGACAGCTATGGTATCATTTGTGTGTTCAGGACACAGTTTTTTGCCTGGCCTTGCCCATGTTCAGCTCTGGGGCGAATACCCCGGGATGGCCACTTTGTGCTCCAGGGAGTGCAGCAGCCTGAGGCCGGCCATGGTCAGAACGAAGAACACAGCCCCGGCAGTCAGGTACAGGGCCAGCTGCTCATAGGTCCTGGAGGCCACAAAATGGGTCCTGGACATGATTTCCGAGGTTCCAAGGACAAAGGCGATGGCCGAGTCCTTGAGCACGATGGAGTACTCGTTGGACCACCCTGGAATGGACAGCCGCAGAGCCTGAGGCAGAATGATGCACCTGATGGCCTTGAGGTCGCTCATGCCCAGGGCCTTAGCCGCCCGGAGCTGACCCTGGGGCAGGGACTGGATGGCCCCCCGGAAGATCTGCGACTGATAGGCCATGCCCCGGAACCCCAGAACCAGGATGGAGGCCCAGAACGCGGTGATGTTCAGATCCAGCAGGGAAAACAGGCCGAAGTAAAAGAGAAACAGGAGCACCAGGACAGGAATGCCTCGAAAAATCCAGACATAGAGGGCGACGATGACCTTGAGCAGCCTGTTCCCGTAAACCTGGGCCACGGCCATGGGCACCCCGAAGACCAGCCCCATGCCCATGGCCCCGACCACGATCCCGATGGTCACCAGAGACCCTTTCAGGATGTACGGCAGGGCCCCCTGGACCACTGTCAGGGAATGCAGGATGCTCTCAAAACCAGCCATGATCAGGCCTCACCTCTTCGTCTCAGACATACAACTGGCATCACGATCTCGGTCTCTTTCATCGTGCATTAAGGCTGTACAGGTCCGACCAGTACCGGGCGGGTCTGCATAACACAGCCCTCTCCATCCTCTTCATCAAGTGAGCAACGTGAAAGGGCGGTTAAAGACTTCTTTTCATATTCGTCCGCTTTCCTGTCTGTGTGCGTCAGTGGCCAAAATGACTCTTCTGTTCTACTCTCGTCCCCACTGTGTCCAACTACGCCACACTCAGAAGCCAGGTTGAGACTGAACAGCATCAAAGGCGGGGCGCCGGCTAGTAGAGACCGTCACGTCCCGCCTCATGTCGTGTTGTTTCTCCTGCACCCTGGTGAACTGAGAAGGATTTCCTCAATCAAAACCCAAAGCTCAGCGCAGCCAAAAGCTGCGCTGATCAGTGCCCGGGATTGTACTTTTCGATCAGGGTGTCCCAGTAGGGGTCGGCCATGAGCTTTCGCAGCCCCGCATTCAGGGTTTCCAGGAGCTCGGTGTCCTGCTTGCGGACCGCATAGCCGAAGTCTTCCGGCTCCATGCCAAAGGTGCCCAGGATGGTCACCGGCCGCTTTCTGGCTGCATCCGCCGCCGGGGCGTCGTCCATGGCTGCAGCGTCGATCCGCCCGTTGACCACGTCGGTCACGGCCAGGGGAGCGGAGTCGTAGTAGCGCAGGGTGAAGTTCCAGCCCTTGTCTTCCTTGTGCTTTTTGAGCCATTCGGCTTCAGAGGTGCCCCGCTGCACCCCGAGGGTCTTGTCCTGGCTCAGGATCTCTTCCACGGTCAAGTCAACGCCTTCCCTGGCCACGAGCACCTGCTTGATCTCCCAGTAGGGGATGGTGAAGGTGACCACTTCCTGCCGCTCCGGGGTGATGCTCATTCCAGAGGCGATGAAGTCGATCTTCTTGGCCAGCAGGTTGGGGATGATCCCGTCCCAGTCCATGGGCTGATGGGAGACCTCAAAGCCCATCTCCTGGGCGATCCAGTTCACGGCTTGGACATCAAATCCGCTTGGCTCCCCTGACTTGTCCACAAAGGAAAAAGGCGGAAAGTTGGCATCAATGCCGTTGATGTATGACTCTTGAGCCATGGCCGTACCCGCGGTCCACAGTCCGAGCACAACCAGGCAGACCAGCAGGTTCTTGATGACCTTTTTCATTGCACACCTTCCTTGGTATTGGGTTCAACGCCTGTTATCCTAAAAGGCCGGCCCATGCAGGGCATGTCAGCGGATACCAGTTTTTCCAGGGATTCACAACCTTGAAATAGGGGCTGCACTCTCAAAGCGAAAAGAGACTCACCAGGAAGAGCAGGAAGGACAGGAAGGTCAATTCTTTCCAGACGAGGCCTCAGAGCCTGCCGCACGGAAAGCGGCTGGCTCTCTCGAAGACGCCCCAGGATCCTCCGGGTAGGGCGGCCCTGTCCCAGGGCCAGTCCCTTTTCGAAACTCCCACCAGGTGCTCCTGTGAACTCACTATACCTTCATCAGATTGCTTCGTCGGGTTCCCTCGCTCTGCTCGGGACAGGCCTCGCAATGACGGCTAGGGTCTCAGCTACGGAGATGATCCTTGGCTCGTCATTGCGAACGTAGTGAAGCAATCTCTTAGAGTACGTGACAGAGTTTCTTCCTTGATCAAACTGGCTGTATGAAGCGACACATGGGGCTTAAAAAAAGTCTGTTTCTTCAGGTCAAATCTAATGGAAGTCAGCTTTGCCAGCGGCAAAGCTGACTTCTCACTTCCTGGCCTCGATCTTGGCCCAGGTGTCCCGCAGGGACACGGTCCGGTTGAAGACCAGCCTGGATGGGCTTGAATCAGGATCAACGCAGAAGTAGCCCTTGCGCTCGAACTGGCAGCGGTATCCAGGCTGAGCACCGGCCAGGCTGGGTTCCACCCGGCAGTCAGTGAGCACATGCAGCGAATCGGGGTTGAGGTGCTCCTTGAAGCTGATGCCTTTCTTCTCCTGCCTGGTGGGGTCCGGGCTGAGAAAGAGACGGTCGTAGAGCCTGACCTCGGCCTGCAGGCAGTGTCTGGCCGAGACCCAGTGCAGGGTCCCTTTGACCTTGCGCCCGTCCTGGGAGGAGCCGCCCCTGGTTTCGGGATCGTAGGTGCAGTGGACCTCCTGGATCTCCTCTGTGGCCGGGTCTTTGACCACGTCAGTGCAGGTGATGTAGTACCCGTAGCGCAGCCTGACCTCCTTGCCCGGAGCCAGGCGGAAATATTTCTTGGGCGGGTCCTCCCGGAAGTCGTCCCGCTCGATGAACAGCTCCCGGGAAAAAGGGACCGTGCGGGTGCCCATGGACTCGTCCTCGGGGTTGTTCACCGCCTCCAGCTCCTCGTCCTGGTCCTCGGGGTAGTTGAGGATGACCACCTTGAGCGGGTCCAGAACGCCCATGACCCTGGGGGCGGTCTTGTTCAAGTCCTCTCGGACAGCGTGCTCGAGCATGGACATGTCCACCATGCTCTCGCTCTTGCCCACCCCGATCATCTCGCAGAACTTGCGGATCGAGGCCGGGGAGTAGCCCCGCCTGCGAATCCCGCAGATCGTGGGCATCCTGGGGTCGTCCCAGCCAGAGACAAACCCTTCCTGGACCAGCTGAATCAGCCGGCGCTTGGAGAGCACGGTGAAGCCCATGTTCAGCCTGGCAAACTCGTACTGCCTGGGCCGGCTGGGGGTGGTCACGTTGTCGATGAACCAGTCGTACAGGGGGCGATGATCCTCGAACTCCAGGGAGCACAGGGAATGAGTGATGTGCTCCAGGGCGTCGGACAGGCCGTGGGCAAAGTCGTAGGTCGGGTAGATGCACCAGCGGTCGCCGGTCCGGTGGTGGCTGGCATGCAGGACCCGGTAGATGACCGGGTCGCGCATGTTCAGGTTGGGCGAGGCCATGTCGATTTTGGCCCGGAGCACGTGCTGGCCCTCCTTGAACTCGCCTTGGGCCATTTTTTCAAACAGCTCCAGGTTCTCCTCCACGCTGCGCTCCCGATAAGGGCTCTCCCGGCCGGGCTCGGTCAGGGTCCCCCGATAGTCCCGGATCTGCTCCGGGCTCAGGCTGCAGACATAGGCCTTGCCATTCTTGACCAACTCCAGGGCGAACTCATAGAGGCGGTCGAAGTAGTCCGAGGCAAAGTAGAGGTGCTCCCCCCAGTCAAAGCCCAGCCAGGCCACGTCCTCCTTGATGGACTGCACATACTCCTCTTCCTCTTTGATGGGGTTGGTGTCGTCGAACCGCAGATGGCACCGTCCGCCATAGTCCAGGGGCAGGCCGAAGTTGAGGCAGATGGACTTGGCGTGCCCGATGTGCAGGTAGCCGTTGGGTTCAGGCGGAAACCGGGTGATGACCCTGTCGTGCCTGCCGTTCCGCAGGTCATCTTCAATGATGGTCCGGATGAAGTTGGAAGGCGCTTGTGCTTCCTTGGAAACCATGGACGCTCCTTTATGCATGCAAATCGATTAAGCGGTGAAAACCAGCCAGCAGGCTACCTTGAAAGCCACCCAGGCTCAAGTCCCTGATATCCGCTTTGCATCCGGCAAAGTGGATATCAGGGACTTGACTCGTATGAAGACAACCTTTGTAGATTTCGACTTTTTCAGCTCAGCCCAGTTTCATTCTGGCAAACTCCAGGGTCAGATTCCCTTTCTGTCTGGGGCTCATTGTTTATGTCAAGAAGCAGGAAAAGGGGTTCTTTCTCATGAAGTTTCTACGAGCCCCACCGCCGGGCGCAGGCGCCCAGTTTGATCAAGTAAGAAACTCTGTCACGTACACTGAGAGATTGCTTCACTGCGTTCGCGCTTACGCTCATGACGAGCCAAAGGTCCTCCTTGCAGCTGACAGCACGTCATTGCGAGCGACCACAGGGAGCGAAGCAATCTTGAGGAAGAGCTGATTGCTTGAGATTGCTTCGGTCGCCCCCGCTCCCTCGCAATGACGAAGTGGGCCTGAATTGAGCGACTCTTTTCCATCATTGCGAGGCGTCTTCAACGAAGCAATCTCAAGGATTTATAGTGAGTTCATACGAGACATTGGTGCTCCGGCACCTCTTTTCTGCCCTCGATCCTCAACCCTCGACCTGTAGCTCGGCCTTTGGCCTGACTGACACAGGAATCCTTTGCCAGGATCTTAAGTTTTGCCACCAGAATCCGATAGGACAAGTAAGAGGTCCTTCTCAAACATCATCCAAAAATTCAACACAGCCACAAGCTGCGTTGACAGGAGCCCATCATGACCCTGTGGACCCTGGCCTGTGAAATCTCCCTCCAGAATGCCGCTGAAGTGGACCAGTGCGTGAACGAAATCATAAACCGCCTGGACTTCAGTTCCCTTGAAGATCAAGCCGACAATCCCCAGGCTGAAGGCTGATCAACGGCATGTTCCCCTTCCTGCCTTCTCTTTGCAGCTGGCCATCCCTTGGCGGATGCGATGCGTGCCAGGACCCTCCTGCTTGGACAGGCGTCCAGACTCCTCACACACCATCGGAACCGAAAAGCACCAGTGAAATCAAGGCGGTCAAGGCCGCAGACCGCTTCTTCAACCTGGGCTCCGGATCGCGCTTCAGCTTTTGGGACAACCTCTCCTCCAAGGAAAAGACCATGTTCATCAAAATGGTGGCCGAGCTGGCCCAAAGGGGGCTCATCGGCTACGAGGTCGTGGACATCGACAACCGCCCCTACAAGAGCTTTGCAACCACCCAGATCGGCGACACCCTTGCCTCCCAGGCCCCACTCTACGACCGCCAGGCCAGGTACCGCTGGTCCTGAGCCCTGACTCAGGCAATCCAATTGCTGCGCAGGAGGTCAAGCCTTTTTCCATCGCCGCCAGGCGATTGGACCTTTCTTGGCGGGCTTCCGGCCCGCCAAGAAGTGATCCTGTAAATCCTGTTAATCCTGTCTAAGCATCTTTTGTCTTTGAATATTTTAACAAGCTGCCAGCACGTCCCAGCCTTGTTTTCCATTCCTGACCTTCCTGCTCTTCCTGGTAGAACATCCTCTCTTTTTCAATAACTCCTGGAGCAGAGCCGCCTTAGCTTACAAGCTCCCCTCAGCGGACTGGAGGAAAAGGCCAAGCTCACCTACCGTTTTCTGCGGCGCAATCGACATCAAGACCCTTAACCGTATCAACATTTCATCAGGTTATGCAGACCAGAGCCCGGTCGACTCAATAACATCTGCAATATGGCCAATATGTTGACAGAATGATTTTGCTGCATAAGTTGATTAAATATGCAAAAAAGGAGATATGCAGCATGAAGCCCGAAAGTGTTACCGTGTCCAAGCGCGGGTATATTGTTTTGCCGGCTCATATACGATAGGCAATACGCAGTAAAACGCTGATGCCTTTCTTGACGAACAACGGGAAGAAAGATCGGATGATTGATGCCCAAACGCTGAAAAAATCCGTCCAGGACAAAAGGGTGGACTGGACAACCCTGCGAACCTTTGACAGCCTGATTATCGCTTCTGGACTGCTGGCAAATGTCGACCTCTTTGTATCCAACGACCGGCATTTTCCAAACGCATTACCCCCGGAAATGCTGCTTGCTTTCCCAAGCTGATATTGACCTGCGGAGATCAGCGCGATCAACGGATAAAGGTCTTCATCTCATTCTTCTCCGCAGGCAGTCTTCAGCGGAAGAAAAGCAAGACTTGTCCGCTGATTGACGCTGATATGAAATTAATCAATGATGAAGTCGACATTTTGCCTAACAAAACCCTGCAACTCAACCAGGAGATTTGAAAATGAAGTTTTGCAGCCGCATTTCATTGGACTTTTATCTCGCTTGAGTTTGCTGCATGATAGATGACAGCACAATAGTGCACATCTTGTTAGAAATCCTTTCTGGACTTCAGGCTATATACGTCTTTGGGAGCTTTGGCACTGAAGACGAGAGGTCAGGCAGTGATGTGGATGTGGCAGTTCTTCTGGAACCTAAGTTGGCCAAGAAAGCAGGTTCATTAGCTTTCAGTAATGCTCGTTTTGAGTTGGAGTCTGTCTTGCACAAACATGTGGATCTCATCAATCTTCGTCTGGTCAATACAGTCATGCAAAAGGAAGTCATTACAACCGGGAAAAGGGTCTTTTGTGTTGACGAATACCATAGCGAACTGTTCGAAATGATTGTTTTTTCACTCTATCAAAAACTGAACGAAGAGCGGTCGGATATCGTGAAAGAAGTCTTGCTGAGCGGAAGGTTCTACAGTTTATGAATGATATTGTCTTGAACAAGAAAGAGAGCATCGAACGCTGCATTCGGCAGATCAGGCGATATTACGCCATGGAGAGTGATGTCTCTTTTGAAGAAGATTATCTGAAGCAGGATGCGATTGCCATCAACATTCAGCGTGCTTGTGAACAGGCTATTGACCTGGCCAACTACACAATCAAAGTCAAAAAGCTTGGCTTGCCTAAGGAAAGCAGGGAAAGCTTCACACTCTTGGCTGAAAATAATGTTATATCACAAGAACTTGCCAATAAACTGGCCAAGATGATCGGGTTTCGAAATGTTTTGGTTCATGAATACCAAAGTCTTGACCTTCAGCTGATGGTCGATGTGATCGAAAACCGTCTCGATGACCTTGTACAGTTCACCAATAACATCCTTAAGGAATTCATGCCTGAAAATAAGTCATGATCAAAATTTTGGACACAGGCCAAAATTTTGATTTGACTTTTTGTTCGCTTTTACCTAACAATTTTTTTGATGCTTTCTGAACTCTTTTCCTCCAAAACACGCATTCAAATCCTCTTAAAACTTTTCCTGAATGCTGATTTATCCTGTTATCTCCGCGAACTGGCCAAAGAATTCAAGGTGGCACCCAGCACCATCAAACCTGAGCTGGACAGCCTGAGTCGGGCTGGCTACCTCTCAAAAAAGCAGAACGGCCGTTCCATCCTCTTTCGGGCCAATACCGGACATCCCCTGTTCCCGGAAATCCACTCCATCGTCAAAAAATCCCTGGGCATCGACAAGGTCATCGAGAACGTCAAGGAGAACCTCGGCCAAGTTGAAGCCGTCTACATCCTGGACGATTACGCCAATGGCAAAGATTCCGGGCTCATCGACCTGCTCATCGTCGGGGAGGTCGATCAGGAAAAGTTGGCAAGATATGTGCAAATCACTGAAAAAAAGATCGGCCGCAAAGTGAGGGTTCTGGTGGAGACGACGAAAGATTTTATCAACAGACAGGACATGTACTTCAGCCGTCCGCATTGGAAAGTGGTGTGAACCGGAATCTCATTGTTCGGGAAGCTTGTTTGAGTCTGTGTCAGCCCGTTGGCGGACAAAAGATTCTCACTCTAGCCCAGACCAAGAATCTCACCCAAAGTGCTTCAGTCTCTTTGGCCATCAAGATTGCCAATACTTCTCTGACACTTTTCTTGGCCATAGTTCTATAAGTTTTCAGCGTAAGAAAGAAAACTTGTCCGCAGTTCTCGCTGAGCAACGCTGATATGTAGTCAAAAAGCAATGAGGCCACCATGTTTCCAAGTACTTACAACTTGCCTCAAGAAGTCATAGCTGCAGCTCAGCAGATGCTCAAGCAGATGCAAGAAATACGCAATTCACCTCTGCCTCCTGATGACGAGCTTCCTGAGATGACAGAAAAACAAAAAGAGCGCTTGGAAGCCTTTGAACTCCGCAATGCCCTTCGTCGGGAGCAGGGGCGGGCTGTATGAATGACAATTTCGTCAAAAAGTCTATGCCCCAAAGAGCTCATACTCAAAATCGATAGTCCACGCTAAAGCATCGGCAATCGCAGGCCCTTATATAATGCCCAGCCTCATCAAACAAAAACTCCATAACCTCATCTCCGACCAGAAATTTTCGGAAATCCTGACCGGCTCTGCCTGGGCCCTGTCCGCCAGGGTCATTGCCACGGGTTTCGGGCTTATTGCCAGTATTATCATCGCCCGGTTCTACGGGGCCGAGGTGGTGGGTATCGTGGCGGTGATCCAGTCCTTTCTCATGCTGGCCACCATATTCACCGTCCTTGGCACGCAGACATCGCTTCTGCGGCTGATCCCCGAGCATTTGGTCAAGTATTCCCCCACTTCAGCCTTTAAGGTCTATCGCAAAACCCAGTTCATTGTGATCGGTGTCTCTCTGGTAACGGGCACCCTGTTTTTCATCTGTGCGGACCTTATCGCTGCCCAGGTGTTTTCCAAGCCGCACCTTTCTTTTTATTTTGCCCTGGCGTCGGTCTTCGTTGTCTTCAAATCCCTAATGCTGCTCAACACCCAGGCGGTCCGCGGCCTGCGTCTTATCAAAGTTTTTGCCCTGATGCAGGTATTGCCCCAGGGATTCAACCTCCTGCTGCTCGTATCGTTGGGTCTTTTGTGGCCTTCCAAAGATGTTCCTGTATATGCCATACTTAGCGGGTTTGCCCTAACCGGCATTCTGGGCTGGTTTATCATGGAATACGAGTTCAGGCAAAAAATGCAGCCCCAAGATCCCGTGCATCCCATGCCCACCCGCGGGATTCTTTCCATCTCCATTCCCATGCTCATGACCCAGACCATGACTTTTGTTATCGGGCAAACAGGCGTGATCATGCTGGGAATGTTCAGAAGCGAGGCGGAAGTTGGCTATTATGCCATCGCCGTTAAGCTTGGTACATTGACGGCTTTTATCTTAAGGGCGGTCAACTCCATGGCCGGTCCAAGGTTCTCTGAGCTGTTTCATTCAGAAAAAATGGATGAACTCTTTTATGTGGCCCAAAAATCAGCCAAGCTCATTTTCTGGACCACTACTCCCATTCTTCTCGGACTTATCATCTTTGGCCGGCCGATCTTGTACATTGCATTTGGACAGGAATTTACTGTAGCTTATCCTGCCCTTGTATTGCTGGTTACGGGCCAGTTCGTACATTCCATATCAGGAGCAACCGGGCTGTTCATGAACATGACAGGCAAACAGAATGTGTTTCGAAACATCATGGTTGCTGCTGCCATCGTCAATATCGGCCTTAATCTGTTGCTGATTCCAGACTACGGCATTTATGGAGCGGCTGTGGCGGCGATGGTGAGCCTTGCGGGATGGAATATCGTTACGCTGAGCTATATCAAGCTGAAATTCGGAAAGACTACGGGGTATTTCCCGAGGGTGGTGTAGAATAAAAAAGTATTACTGAAGTAGGCCCACTAACTGTGAACGGGTAGAAGCAGAACAAATGAAAATTATTTTTTTACTTGGTGTACCAAGATCCGGAACGACTCTAATCACTAATCATTTAACACAATTTGATAATACTTGCTATCTTCCTCGATCGCTGAGATTGCTGGAAAAAATTGGATTAGGGTGGTGGTTTGGTCTGGCCAAGTTAATGGCCAGATTTTCTGAGTGTTTTCCAAGCTTGGGTTTGAACTGGCGCCAGCATGATGGCGGCGAGATTTTTTGGAAAAAATTTGAGACAACACAAAACCCAGATAAAAGACGCAAACTCTTAGAATCGGCAGTCTATCCTGATGCATCTCCCAATCACGTTTTTATTAACAAGAGAATTGCTAATGTAAATTTTCTGGATATGCTTGCCGAAACCTTTTCAGATGCAACACTTATTCATATCAAGCGTAATCCACTTGATACAGTACAAAGCATTCTTGATCGAAGAAAAAAAAACATTGGTAGATTAGATAGCCGATGGGGAGTATTTGTCAGAGATATGCCCGAGCAGCATCCAGACCCAATTGTTGACTGTTCTGTTCAATATATGAAAATTTATGAAAAGATTGAATATAAGGCGTTTGCTTTTAATACAAACCTTTCTATTTTTTATGAAGAATATTGTAATGATCATGACAGGATCTTGTCCTCACTGTCTGAGAAGCTTGGCTTGGTTGGGACCTTGCCTAATATTCAAAATACTGTTTGTAGAAACAAACAATACAATTCAGAGTTCGCTAATAAAGTATTAGTTTCGTTAAGTGAAACACGATCTTGCTCTCTTTTTAAGACAGTATTAGCACTAAAGGCACTATATGAAGTCTAAAAATAGTCCTATATTTTATAAATCTATTTTTAAATCTATAGCAACTATTACAGTCAAAATTTTGCCCTATCATGCACAATTTCTTGCCGATCCTTTTATTGTGTATCTCAATAATAAATATCATATATTCTGTGAGGTATTTGTTAGCCAAAAAGATAAGCGTATTGTCCATTTGGAGAGCATTGACACAATTGAGTGGAACTATGTTGCCGACATTCTCACAGACGACGACTACAGTTTTCCTTCTGTATATAAAAAATCTACTAATTGCGAGATTTTGATTGTCCCACAGATTAGCAAAACGAATAGGATTCGAGCCTATAATTATCGCCTGGATACACAAGTCATTTTAGAGTCCTGGTCCATTGACTTTTCAGCTCAAACTCGTGATTTGCTTTTTCTTGAACATCCTGTCACTAAGCAGTGGTTTTTGCTTTTTGGTATGATCTATAGAGGTCGATCTGCACTTGCTGCCTCGAAAGTTTATGGAGATTTTTCGGATGGTAAAAAACCAAGTTTTGGCAAGCCTCACATTATTACAAAACGGAGCTTTGTAGAAGGCGCTTTTAGCAAGCTAATACCCTTAAAAAGACTAACTTTTCGTCCGGCTGGTAACCCTTTTGGAATAACCAGAGAAGGATTTTGTTTGCCTGTACAAGCGACTATGTCAGGAAAATACGGTGAGATGTTTGCAATTGTCAAGTTTAATTGGAGTTTCAGGACTAAGGGTGTTAGCTATATATCGCCCAAAAATTTGGGTAATGGCTTTGAGAGATCTCATCATATCAGCCAGACGCTCTCGGATGCTGGAGTGTTTGCCTGTTTTGACGTCATCCCTGATGGATGCGGAAACAGGTGGGAGCTAAGAGTTGTCAAAATCGTGGAGACACAATGACTTGCCTGTTTGTCCTGACCAATTCAGCCCTTAACCGAGGCATGAACACGGGTTTGGAGAATCTTGCTTGGGGTTTGGCAGAGCGAGGTGTGCAGGTACATATACTTTGTGGGGGGAAAGGGCCTAAAACACACAACTATAAAATACCCGAAAATGTTCCGTATCACTTTACAGGGGTATCTGGTAACAACCCGGCTTCATTTCTGCCTCTATTTCGCAAGATAGTAGCGCAGCATCGAATTGATGCGGTCGTGGGGTGGATTATCAATACCGCTTTGATAGCTCAGGAAGATTGCGCAAAAGAGCTCGCTTTTTTTGCCAACCTCGGTCAAATGCCGCCGCGATCAATCCTACTACGCTTTATCAAAGGGGTCATGCTTAGAAAAATGGGGCTGCTTGACGCCATCAAGGTAATTGGTGCTATTCGTAAGTACCCTAAGGCTACAAATGGGGTTGTTTCTATTTCACGGACCGCTCAAAATGCTTCAATTTCCGCCTATCAGCTTAGTTCTGAGCAGTGCGCGGTGATTCCACGAGGCATAGACACTGATATGTTCGCATACAAAGAACGCCAATCCTCACTTAATAAACCGGTCGAAATTCTTTTCGCTGGCAATATTAGTGATGGCAAAGGGGTAGGCGAATTAGCAGATGCTTTGACTTTTGTTAATACCCCACTGATTTTACGGCTGTGCGGCCGGGCGCAGCCAAACTATATCAATCACTTAAAGGCCAAGGTTGATGGCAGTAGCCACCAAATCGTTTATATGGGTCCGCAAGGCCAGCGGGAACTGATCGAGCACTATCATTATTGTGACATGTTTGTATTCCCCTCCCATTCTGAGGGCCTTGGCAAAGCCCTTCTGGAGGCTATGTCCTGCGGCTGCCCTGTGGTGTGCTCGGACATCCCCGCATTCAAAGAGATTGTCCAGGACGGCAACAATGGACTGATGGTACCCGTCCGTTCGCCTGAAGCAATTGCTGGTGCGATCCAGAGATATCTTGAAAATCATCCATTGCGTAAAAATTGCTCTGTCAATGCACGTAAAACAATCGAAGATCAATTCAGCAAAAAACATGAGATCGATAGTTGGATGAATCTTTTGAAGGAACAAAACCCAAAAACTTTTACTTTTTCTGAATAATATCATACAGAGATATGAAGTTGTATTCAGATCTACACTATTCATATAAAGCAAAAAAATATGTTTACTGATATTAAAAGGCCCATTGCCTTTTTCATCCCAGCCTTAAACGGCGGCGGGGCGCAAAAGGTTGTTGTCAATCTTTCCAATGCTCTTCCTGAACTTACCGATCATCCGATACATGTTGTACTGGCTCGTAAAGAAGGCGAGTTTCTTGGTGAGCTTAGGTCGGAAGTCCAGGTAATTGATCTGGGCACTAAAAGGACATCCCGCTCTGCTTGGGCCCTGGCCAGATATATGCGCAAACACAAGCCCCAGGTGCTGATGTCAAGCATGAACTATGTAAATATTATTTGCATGCTGGCTGGCCAGCTGGCCAGACGATCCTGCAATATTGTTTTGCGGGAGGCAAATGTTGTACTTCCGCAATCGGGAAGTTTCTTTGCACGGCTGCGAAAAAATCGGCTCATCTATTTGATGAGATTTTTTTATCCCTTGGCCGATGGGATTGTGGCCAACTCCCAGGGAACCCTGGAAAGTATGGAACAAGCAGGAATCAAAATCAGAAGCAAGGCGACAGTTATCGGCAATCCCATTGCTATTTTCCAACCTAATTCTGAGCCTGTATCTTTGGAATGGTTGCCTGACCCTCGTCCGCCCTTTATATGCTCAGTAGGCCGTCTTTCTGAACAAAAAGGCTTTGATATCCTGTTATCCGCCTTTGGCAGGCTGAAGGATACTAAGATTCATCTAGTTATTCTGGGCGAAGGTGAACTGCGCGAGTCGTTGACCCGGCAGGCTGAAGAACTGGGCATCAAGGACCGGTTGCATATGCCCGGTTTTGTGCAGAACCCCATGGCAGTGGTGGGCCAGTCTGAGACGTTTGTCCTTTCCTCCAGGTGGGAGGGATTCGGCAATGTTTTGGTGGAAGCTCTGGCCACAGGCGTGCCGGTGGTATCCACAGATTGCCCTGGCGCACCAAGAGATATTCTGGAAAACGGGGCACATGGTCATTTGGTGCCTTATGACGATCCGGATGCATTGGCTGAAGGCATCGCCAAAGCCCTGGAGCAGCCTGCCGGAACTCCGGAGAGCAGAAAGGCTAGGGCGGCTGATTTTTCGGCAGAGAAGATAGCCAGAAAGTATTTAGAAGAGGTCTTTTTTTCACAGGTCCCGCCTGATCAGATCAGAGAGGGTATATGAACATACTGCACATCATCACCGGCCTATCAACCGGCGGTGCAGAGACCATGCTGTACAAGCTGCTATCGCGCATGAATAGGGATCTTTTTTCCAATCAGGTTGTCTCTTTATCGGGCAAAGGCCCCATGGCTGAAAAAATTCAGGCACTGGGAGTTCCAGTGCAGGCGCTCAATATGCCAAGAGGCATACCCGATCCTCTGGGCATATGGCGTCTTGCCCGCCTGATCCGTTCTCATCATCCTGATGTCATTCAGACCTGGATGTATCATGCGGACCTGATTGGAGGCTTGGCAGCCAGCATCGCCAGAAATGGGCCTGTGGTTTGGAATATTCGGCACAGCAATCTGCATCCCAAAGAGAACAAAAAGACCACTATCTGGACCGCTAAAGCCTGCGCCATGTTTTCGCGGAGGATTCCCAAAATGATTGTCTGCTGCTCGGAAGAATCTAAGCAGGTGCATGCCGGCTTGGGATATGTCGAAGATAGAATGCTGGTCATACCCAACGGCTTTGACTTGGAGGCATTTGGCCCAAGCAAGGAAGCCAAAAAATCACTACGCAGTGAGCTCGGCCTGAAGCAGGACTCCATGCTCATAGGCATGGCAGCCAGATTCAATCCGCAGAAGGATCATTTTACCTTGATCCAGGCAGCCAGGCAGTTGAAGAACCAAGGAGGAGAATTTTTTTTCGTCCTCTGTGGCCAGGGCATAGACTGGGAAAACGATAAGGTAAGCGGCTGGATTAAAGAGGCCGGTCTTGAGGACCGGTTTTTTCTTTTGGGTCCCAGAAGCGATATGCCAAGAATAACTGCTGCCTTTGATATGGCCTGGCTTTCTTCCGCTTATGGCGAGGGCTTCCCCAACGTCCTGGGCGAGGCCATGGCCTGCGGGGTACCCTGCGTGGCCACTGATGTAGGTGATTCTGCGGAGATAATTGGGGATACAGGACGGATTGTGCCGCCCAAGGATCCGAATGCACTGGCAGAGTCTATTAAAAAACTGATCGATATAGGCCCTGAAGGCCGAGCAAATATAGGCAAAAGAGCCAGACAGAGGGTTGGGGAAAGGTTTGAGTTGGGCACGGTGGTCAGGCAATACCAGGAGTTGTACCTGTCAGTCTATGAAACTACCTCTAGTTCACCTTCAAGTTGATCTTGGTACCAAATCCCAACCTTTCAGGAACTGGATACCCCGGAGATTGCGGCAATCGTTTCAAGCTGCGGCCCATTGCTGGAATGGGCTGAAGAGTTGCTGGATGACTTGCAATTGCGGGAAGCGGGCTTCTTTGATCCTATTCTCATCCGCAACGCAAAGGTGGCAGGAGCGTTTTTCAGGCAAGCGACGCTGGCATTATTATTCGTGGGATGTGGTCATGTTCCAGATGTGGCTTGAGGAGAACCGAGCACTTCAGGATTCCAAAGGAAATTGCTGTAAAAATGACAGATAAACCAACGGTGATTTTTGCTGCCAACCGTGGCTATGCCCTGACCAGCTCCAGAGAGGAACTCATTCGGCGCTTTATTTATAATGGGTGGCAGGCGGTTCTGGTCACTGCAGATGATGCAGAGAGCAGGCTGCTGAAAGAACTGGGTGCCTATTTGGAACCTGTGCGCTTCGACCGGGGCGGCTTCTCCCCTGCAACGGATTTATCCGCATTCAAGGACCTGCGACGCATCTATCGCAAGTGGCGGCCTCGCCTGATTCAGCACTTTCACGCCAAGCCGGTGATTTTCGGTTCCATCATCTCCAAACAAATCCCTGGCAACTCCACTAGGGTGGTGAACACTATCACCGGCCTGGGGCATGCCTTTGTCACCGGGGGGGTCACCTCACATCTGGCAGGTACGGGGTACAGGCTTGCATCAGGCAGGGCGGACAGAACCGTTTTCCAGAACCGGGACGACCAGGCCCTCTTCCTGGACAAGGGCTGGCTGACAGAAGAAAAGGCCAGGCTCGTGCCTGGTTCAGGTGTGGATACTGCGCGCTTTGGCTATGTGGAACGCAGGAATCGAGGACAGGAAGCCCCTGTGGTGGTCATGCTGGGACGTCTTTTAAATCAAAAGGGCATCTCGGAGTTTGTGGAATTGTCCCAAAGGATTCGAAAAAGCTGGCCTAAATCCCGTTTCCTGTGGGCTGGGGAGGAGGACCCTGTGCATCCTGACGCGGTCAGTGCGGATTGGCTGCAGGCTCAGGAGGGCGTGGAGTATCTGGGCCTCCTTTCTGATGTGACTCCCCTGCTGGCTCAGGCTGACCTGCTGCTTTTTCCTTCTTATTACAGAGAAGGCGTGCCCAGGGTAGTGCTGGAGGCGGCAGCCACCGGTCTACCGACGGTTGGATTTGACGTACCAGGGGTGCGCGAGGCGGTGCGCGACAGCGAGACCGGATTTTTGGTGCAAGAGAGAGACGTAGATGCCCTGACACGAAAGGTTGCTGAACTGATTCAAAACAAGGAGAAACGACTGGCCATGGGCCAGGCAGCCAGGCGTGTGGCTGAAGAGGGGTTTGATATTCAGATCATTCAAAAACAGTATCTTGATATATATCGGGCATTGGGGATTGAGATTTAATGGACTGCAAACCTGTTGTCATCATCGGAGCCCCCCGCTCCGGCACCAACATGCTCCGGGATGTGCTGACGAGTATCCCAGGGCTTTCCACCTGGCCCTGCGACGAGATCAACCCCATCTGGCGGCACGGCAATGTGCGGCACCCTTCGGACGAGCTCAGACCTGACATGGCCCGGCCTGAGGTGCAAAAATTCATTCGGCGGCAGTTTGACTGGGTGTCCCGAAAGTACCAAGCACACACAGTTGTGGAAAAGACCTGCGCCAATACGCTTCGCGTCAAGTTTGTTGATCAGGTGGTCCCGGAAGCAAGCTATATTTTTATCCGTCGCAACGGGCTTGATGCGATCAGCTCGGCCATCAAACGCTGGAAAACAAGCGTGGACTTTTCCTACCTGGCCCGCAAGGCGCGCTTTGTCCCAGCAGTTGATCTGCCCTCTTATGCTTTTCGTTTTCTGTGGAACCGGATCTTCCGGATGTTGTCCAGAGAAGAGCGCTTGGCCTTCTGGGGGCCGAAGCTGGACGACATGGACGAACTCTTGCATGGATATCCCCTGGATGAAGTATGCGCCATCCAGTGGCAACAATGTATGGACAAGGCTGCTGCGGTTCTGGCAGAGATGCCTGCAGGGCGCTGGAAAGAGGTGAGCTATGAACACTTTGTCACAGAACCTGAAGCAAACTTGAAGGAAATCCTTTCCTTCCTCGGCATTCAGGCTTCCGAAGCAGCAATTGCTCAGGCTGTTTTAGGGGTGACGCCGATCAGCATAGGCAAAGGGCTCAGGGACCTGAACGAAAGTGCTGTTGGCAGACTGATGCCGCTGATTGAGCAGACTATGCTTCGGTATGGGCATCTGTAAGCCTGCCCTGGGCTGGATATCACTTAAATTCAAGCCAATATAATTCAGCTTTACCAAAGGCAAAGCTGAATGGGGACTTGACGGATATGCCTGAAGAACCGGGACTGAGCCCGAGACAGGCCTTCTCCAAGCGCGCCTTCGACATTGTGATCTCTGCGGCAGGCCTGATCGCGACCTCCTGGATCATTCTGCCGGCCTGGGTCCTGGCCAGCCTGGACTCGGGCATGAACGGCTTTTTCACCCAGGACCGGGTTGGGCGGGGCGGCCGGCTATTCCGGGTCATCAAGATCCGGACCATGCGCGAGGTTCCGGGCCTGAGCAGCACAGTGACCACCGGTGCGGACCAGCGCATCACCCGTCTGGGCCGCTTTTGGAGAAAGACCAAGATCGATGAGCTGCCCCAGCTGATCAACGTGCTCAAGGGCGACATGAGCCTTGTCGGGCCGCGTCCTGATGTCCCCGGTTATGCGGATCAACTCCAGGGCGAGGATCGGGTCATCCTGAGCGTCCGCCCCGGCATCACCGGCCCAGCCACCCTGAAGTACCGAAATGAAGAGATGCTGCTGGCAAGGCAGGACGATCCGGAGGGCTTCAACAAAGAGATCCTCTGGCCGGACAAGGTCCGCCTGAACCGGGAGTATGTGCAGAATTGGTCCTTTGGCACAGACGTGCGCTACGTGTGGCAGACAGTTGTCAGCTTTGCCGCTGGAACCAGACGCCCAGTTTGATCAAGGAAGATACTCTGTCACGTACTCTGAGAGATTGCTTCACTACGTTCGCAATGACGAGCCAAGAATATTCTCCGTAGCTGAGTCCCTAGCCGTCATTGCGAGGCCTGTCCCGAGCAGAGCGAGGGAACCCGACGAAGCAATCTCAAGAAGGTATAGTGAGTTTCATACGAGAAGCAGCTTTTTGCATTGAGGTCAGATATGGGAAAGAAAGCTCGTAAAAGATCCACCCAGGAAGCAGAAACAGCTGACCAGGCTTCGCAGGTCATAACCGCATCGCAGTCGCAAGAACCAGGGCCAACCGTTTTTGAGCTCATCCTGGCCTGCCTGCTGGCCTATGGAGTCTGCTTCCTGCTGCGGGTGGTGGAGCTTCCTGCCTGGCAGGCAGCGCATCTGAGCATTCAGGACGAGTTCCTCATGGCCACCCATGACGCTTATGTCTGGCTGGCCGGGGCAGAGGGCATCAATCGCAAGACAGGAACGCCATTGAGCGGAATGCTTGCTGCGCTTCATGACCTGACCGGATTCAACCTGGCCAATATCGGGTTTTGGCTGCCGGCCATCCTGGCCCCCCTGACGGTGCTGCCCATTGCATTGTGGGCATGGAGGGAGAAGCAGCCAGAGGCAGGTCTCGCTTCCGGGATCATGGCCGCAGGATGTCTGGGCTTTCTGCTGCGGACAAGGCTGGGATTTGTGGACACCGACATCCTGACTCTGTTCTTCCCGGTAGCTGTGGCGGCCGGTCTGATGATCTGGCTCTCCTTGATCGGCCGGGCAACCTGGCGAATATCCGCAGGAGATGGTGAACCTCCTGACAGGGTGGGGTCTGTTGTGACTGCTGCCGTTGTCATTGGCCTGCTGATCCAGGGGTATGGCGCATTTTACGGCAAGCTGCATATTGCCCTGGCCCTTGTCGGGCTCGCTCTGGTGATCGGCCTTTTCCTGGCTCCCGGGCATCGCTTGCGGATGTTCCTCTTCAGCTTTGTAACCCTTTTGGCCATTGGCTTTGGGGGCTGGTTCGGTTTGGGGCTCGGCCTGGTTTTCGCGGCCGGCGTCCTGTGGCGGCCCAAGCTTCCTGACCAGTGGCTTCCGCTTGGGCTGGCAACGCTCCTGACCCTCGTGATCTGCGGAGCAGAGGTGTTCAATCTCATTACAGGCGGTCTGGACAAAATCCTGGGCTATGCCAAGATTTCGTCTTCTGAGATCACCAGGAATGCGACCTTAAGCCTGCCGGCCATTGCCCAGAGCGTGCGCGAAGCTCAGAATGTGAACTGGGGTGCCATGGCCGCTCGCACAGCCGGCTCCTGGTGGCTCTTCTGGCCGGGGGTTGCAGGCTTTGTCTACCTTCTCTACCGCAGACCGCTCTACCTCATCTGGCTCCCTTTCCTGGCCCTGGGCATCGCCAGCGTCACGCTGGGCAACCGGTTTTCCATGTTCGGCGGGGCAGCCATCGGCCTGGGACTGGCTTTTGGACTGAACCGGCTGCTCCTGGATCTTGGTCAGGCCAGGTGGCGCCGCTGGGCGGTCCAGATCGCCCTCAGCTTTGTTGTAGCCTGGCCTCTCTGGACTGCAGCCTCTTCGTTCAGGCCTGCCCCCATCCTCCCCAGGATCTATGCCCAGACTTTTCTCGATCTCCGCAAAGCCGCCCCCGAAGAAGCCCAACTGTGGCAGTGGTGGGACTACGGCTATGCCGGTCAGTACTACGCCCAGCGCAGGACCTTTGGCGACGGAGCAAAGCATGACGGCAAGTACCTCTACCCCCTGGCCAAAGTCCATTCCACGCATTGGCCACTTCAGGCCAGACAAATGATCAAGATGACTGCCGCCACCCAGATGGAGCAGTTTGATGAGATGGTCAGCAATGGGACCTACACGCATCCAGGCGGCGAACGGCCCTTTTACCCTGGAGACCCGGTGCAGAGGCTCAGAGAAATGGGGCCCCAGAAAGCACAGGCCTTTATCGAGTCCTTGAAGACCACTGAGAAGGCCTGGCCGGAAGGCCTGCCGCCTCAGGTCTTCGTGGTCTCTTGGGAAAACCTTCGCCTGGCCTACTGGATCAGCTTTTACGGCAACTGGGACCTGGCGACCGGTCAGGCCAGCCCGGGCAGAATACAGCGGGTTCGAGGCAAAGCCCAGTTCGACACCCAAAACGGGATGGTGGAGCTGGCAGATGGACGCATGAACCTGGACGGCCTGGACGTGCTCGGGGAAAATGGGGGTCGGGAGTTTTCATGGCCCAACGGGTCAGGCATCCATGCCATCCTGAACCAGTTCTCACAGGAGCTGTACCTCATGGACAGCAGGATCTACAATTCGGTCATGGTCCAGATGCTGATCAAGGACCCTTCAGAGCACCAGGAGCACTTCGAGCTGGTTGTGGACCGCTGGCCCTGGGCCCGGGCCTACCGGGTGAAATAAGAATTCGCATCATTGGCGATGCGGATTCTTTACCTGAACTTTCTTGAGCTTTACTTTCTCTTTCAAGTCCACTCAGAAACTGGCAAGACTGATGATTGAGGGTTGAAGATTGATTGAGAAATGGGTCATCATGCAATTGACCCCATTGTCTGGACATGGATCTCCGAGCGTTGTGTAGTTCAAGGAATAAATCTTCTCAGATGACAAGTTCAAGGACTCGTGAAGCCCTGAGTACACTGACGCACTGGACCCCGATTGAAGAGGCAGCCTGTTTCTGTACATCCAAGATGGCTGAGTCACGGCGGTCATGACGCATAACACGGAGAATTTTTCCGGCTATCTCCAGCTCAGGGAGGAGCGGGCCCGCAGAGCCAGGCAGGAAGCGGCTCGCAAGCTGGAAATCCTGGAAAGACTCTCACCTGTGTTCTTGAAGTACGGGCTGAAGCGTGCGTATGTCTTCGGATCTGTCCTGAAAGGGGCCTGCAGGCAGGACTCGGATATCGACCTCTATGTGGAAGGGCTTGATCCAGAAAGATTCTGGGACTTGTGGAAAGACCTGGAGAACCAGACAGATGAAGCGATCGACCTATATTGTCAAAGGGATGACTCCCTGTTCATTCAAAAGATCAAAGAGCGAGGCAGGGTGATCTATGAAGCATGAGATAGCCCTCTTGAAGGCCGATATCCAGGAAGAGCTGTCAATACTTGATCGGGTCCTTGAAGAATTCCGCCCTTTTGTCTCTCAGCTTGACTTGACGATTTCCGAGGTTTCAGACATCGCTTCAGACATTCGTATGGTTTTGAATTGGACTGGGAAAGGGAAAAGGTTGTCGCCCGAAAGCTGGAACCTGCCTTAAGGATGTTGAAAAACGACATTTCATTTTTTTTTGCAAAACTCGATTCATTGCCTGATTCATAGCTCTTGAGATTTTTCAATTTTTCATGCCCATCTTGAATACATTCGGAGAATTCTCTCTTCAGATTTGATCATGGCAGACGCACCATTAGCCATCGACGGCGGGCAGCCGGTTCGAGAACACCCTTTTCCCCAATGGCCATCCTTTGCCCAGGATGAAAGATCTGCCGTTGACGAGGTGCTCTGTTCAGGACGGGTCAATGCCTGGACCGGGGAGCAGTGCCGCCTGTTCGAGGAGGAGTTTGCCGGGGCCCTTGGCCTACGCTACGGGGTGGCCCTGGCCAATGGGACCGTGGCCCTGGAGCTGGCCCTCTTGGCCCTGGGGATCGGCCCCGGGGACGAAGTCATCGTCCCAGCCCGCACCTTCTACGCCACCGCGAGCTGCGTCATGATGCGCGGGGCCGAGCCGGTGTTCGTTGATGTCGACCCGGAAAGCCAGAACATCACTGCCGAGACCATTGCCAAGGGCCTGTCGGACAGGACCAGGGCGGTGATCGTGGTTCACCTGGCGGGTTGGCCGTGTGACATGGACCCCATCCTGTCCCTGGCTGAAGAGCGGGGGATCAAGGTCGTCGAAGACTGCGCCCAGGCCCATGGTGCCATGTACACGTCACGTCCAGTGGGATCTCTGGGCCATGCGGCCGCCTTTTCCTTCTGTCAGGACAAGATCATGACCACTGGCGGCGAAGGTGGCATGCTGCTCACCGACGATCCGGACATATGGAGAATGGCCTGGGAATACAAGGATCACGGCAAGAGCCATGAGGCTGTTTTTGAACGTCAGCACCCGCCTGGATTTCGCTGGCTGCATGAGTCCCTGGGCACCAACTGGCGGATGACCGAGATGCAGGCGGCCATCGGGCGCTGTCAGTTGCGCAAGCTGCAGTCCTGGGTCAGGCGCAGGCAGGCTCACGCTGCTGCCCTAGTCAAATGTTTCTCATCGATTCCCGCCTTGAGGGTCCCAGAGCCTCCCGGTCATATCAGACACGCCTATTACAAGTTCACGTGCTTTGTCCGGACGGAGCACCTCGCTCCAGGCTGGGACCGGGACAGGATCATGCAGGCGGTGGCGGCCGAGGGCGTGCCCTGTTTCAGCGGCTTCTGCCCTGAAGTGTATCGGGAAAAGGTCTTTGACGGCTTGTCTTGCCGGCCTGAAAACCCCTTGCCAGTGGCCCATGAATTGGGGAAGCGAAGTCTGATGTTTCTGCTTCACCCCACGCTCACTGAGCAGGACATTCAGGACACCTGCTCCGCAGTGGGCAAGGTTCTGTCAAAGGCATCAATCAAGGGCCTAGCCCTGTAAAGCCAGCTCACATGCTCAACCAGTTCAAGAACAAACATTTTTACATCATGCTCCTGGCTGACGGGTGCCTCTTCATCGCGTCCCTTGTCCTTTCCTACCTGCTTCGCTTTGATTTTTCCCCAGCGCCGCACTACTGGAACCAGCTTCTGTTTTTGATCCTGCTCTCGCTTCCGGTCAAAACTGTCTGCTTTATCTTTTTCGGCCTGTACAAAGGGATGTGGCGGTACACAGACCTGCTCGACTTTTGGCGAGTTTTCCAGGCTTCTGCTGTCTCGTCCTTAATCCTCATCAGCACCATCCTCTTTCTGTATCGATTTCAAGGCTACCCTCGAAGCATTTTCTTCATTGACGGACTGTTGACTTTTTTTCTGACCGGCGGACTGCGGATTGTCATCAGGACGGTCTATCGCTCCAGGGAGCAGCGTCTGGGCTTCATGCTCCCTGGGCTGATGCGAAGAGAGAGACGACAGGGGCTGATCCGGGTCCTGATCATTGGGGCCGGAGACGCCGGGGAGAAAATCCTCAGGGAGATCTACGACAATACGGAACTCAATTACGATATCCTTGGTTTTCTTGATGACGACGCGGACAAGAAAAACAGATTTGTGCACGGGGTGCCGGTTGTCGGGACACCTGATGACCTGCCTTCGATCGTCAACACCTCACGAGTCGATCAGGTCTTTATTGCCATGCCGTCTGCAGCCGGAAGCGAAATGCGGCGCATCGTGGATATCTGTAAGCGATCCAGAGTCAATTTCAAGACCCTTCCAGGCCTGGGGGAAATCATGGACGGCAAGGTCCGGGTCAGCGACCTGCGCGAGGTCCATTTTGAAGACCTTTTGGGAAGGCCCCCGGTTGAGCTGGACAGAGAAAGCATCGGCCGTTACCTGAAAGACAAGACCGTCATGGTCACAGGGGCCGGCGGGTCCATCGGCTCTGAGCTCTGCAGGCAAATCCTGGATTATGGACCAGGACAGCTCATCCTCCTCGATGCCTCGGAGCTCAACCTCTACACCATTGGCATGGAGTTTTCCCGGCTCATGCCCCGAGAACGTTACGTGCCGCTGCTTGGAAGGATTCAGGACAGGGAGCTCATGGCCCGCTACTTCGGAACCTATCGGCCGGAGGTCGTGTTTCACGCCGCAGCCTACAAGCACGTGCCCATCCTGGAGGACAACCCCTGGGAGGGGGTCTTCAACAATGTCTTGGGCAGCCTGGTCGTCATGCAGGCCGCTCAGACATATAAAACGGAAAAACTCGTGATCGTCTCCACAGACAAGGCTGTTCGGCCAACCAGCGTCATGGGAGCCACCAAGCGGATGACCGAGCTGTTGATGTATGGGCTCAATCAGGGCGGCGGAACCAGGTTCATGGCTGTTCGCTTCGGCAATGTGGTTGGCTCGTCAGGATCTGTCATCCCCCTGTTCAAGAAGCAGATCGCCCAGGGAGGCCCGGTGACGGTCACCCATCCGGAGATGACCAGGTACTTCATGACCATTCAGGAAGCGTCGCAATTGATCCTCCAGGCCGGGGCCCTTGGCACCGGGGGAGAGATCTTTGTCCTGGAAATGGGCACCCCGGTCAAGATCGCGGACATGGCCAGGGACTTGATCAGGCTCATGGGCAAGGAGCCGGACCGGGACATCGACATTGAATACACCGGGCTTCGCCCGGGCGAGAAGATCTGTGAAGAGCTGATCACAAATGAAGAGGGAGCGGTTCCAACCGAACACGACAAGATCATGGTTCTCAAGCCCACCGGGCATGGCCTGACCCAGCAAAGCCCCATCCATGATCCTTCCCGGATTCTGGGACAGGTTGAAGACCTGGTCCGGGCTGCAGCGAGCCAGGATGGCGAATACATCCGCCGGCAACTCAAGGCGCTTGTCCCAGAGTATCAGCTCAAACCTGACCCTGCCGGATCTCACGCGTATGAAAATGATCAAAGCGTCGACTGAGTGAATGCCGGTGAGTCGGTGGACAGTGAATTTGAAAATCAGTTATTCGGTGAATCGGTTGGACTGCACATCAGTTGTCTGTGACCTTGAATTTGAGACAGGGCCATCTGAGCTCGTATCCGAGATGCCAGTTCCAGGATTTCCTCGACCTCTGACGGGTCGTCAATTGTCAACATCCTACCCATTCTCAATTCTTTTTTCAGGAAAGGCCATGAAATGTCAAAATGCTCAGCACAAGGTCCCTGGTCGTCGAACTGACATCCTCCTGCTCCAGGTCCTTCCTGGAAAACCAGCCTGCTTCAAGCACATCATCCCCGGCTCGAAGCGTGCCGGACACCCGCTCGGCCCAGAAGTCGAGGATCAGGTAGTGAAACCTGATCTGACCTTGCTCATCACGGTCGATGACTTCGAGGTGAGTGAGCAGATCCCCGCAACGGACCCGCAGTCCGGTTTCCTCCAAGAGCTCCCGTTCCACGGCCTGGGCCAGGCTCTCACCCAGCTCCACCCTTCCGCCTGGAATGGCCCACTGCCCCTGTGACGGCGGATTGGCCCGCTTGACAAGAAGGACCTTCCCCTCTTCCCGGACCACCCCGCCTACTGCCAGAATCGGTGTTTGCGGATGCTCCATGCCCGCCCTCCTTTACATTTCGCGCTAAGCGCGAAATGTAAAGCGGATACAATCTTCATTCCTTTCTTTTCCCATTCTTCCCATTCCCAATCAGTGGTTCCAAAATTTGTCCCCTGACCGGCTTCCCCATGCCTCATCTTTGCCACGCGGCTCCCATATTTTTAAAAAGACTTTTCCAAGAACTCTGCCAGCCTAGATGAACAAATCCAACTTGCCTGAACATTGTTCAGCTTTGGCCTGCACTCCTGGTTTATCTTTTGCAACCTTGTTTGCAGGATCCTCATGCAGGACTTGGGTGCCCGCCTGCATGTTTGCAGCCGTGATCTTGATCACAGATCTTTGCATGCAATGTAGCGAAAATCCTGTCATTATTAAAAGGAGGATCTCTGCTTGAAAACTGCAGTGTAGTATTCTTTTCTCTCTGCAGAATGGCTCAAAAATTCATTTATTAAAAAAAGTTACAGATGCAGACTCAATCAAAGTTTATTTTTTGATAGCAATCTAACGCTTTTTGTCACCAATGTAAGAATCCAACCATACAATAATCTTGCTACAACTGGAGAATATTATGCGTAAAAATATTTCATTATTTTTAACAGTCATGTTCATAGCCTCTTTGTTTGTGGCCGCCAACACCAGCTATGCAGTTGGCACAGAAAAAATCAACATCAACACTGCGACCATGGAGCAGCTCCAGGAGCTTCCTGGAGTGGGTCCTGTGACTGCGCAACGGATCGTGGACTACCGGGAAAACTTCACTTTTTCTGTCCCTGAGGACCTGATGCAGGTCAAGGGCATTGGTCAGAAGACCTTTGCCAAGCTCAAGGACCTGGTGACTGTGGAGTGACCATTTTAACCTGCTGCATCCAAAAAGGCAGGGCCTGGATTGGCTCTGCCTTTTTTTGTCCCCTCAGGAACGAAACAAATTATAGTTGCCACCTGCATCACGTTGGATGAAAGTCTTCATGACCCATATGTGGCCTTTGGTTCATGAAGGATGTCCTGGATCTTTCGGGCCACCCCTTTGCCGATCCCCTGCACTGAAAGCAGATCCTCAGAGCTGGCGTTGATCACATTCTGGATGCTCCCGAACCGGTCCAGGAGCCTCTCTGCCCGTTCCGGCCCGATCCCGGGAAGGCCCTGCAGGATATGGAGCTGCCTTTTTCTCTTTCCTTTGGGCCGGTACCCCGGCCTGTGCGTATTCCTGGAAATGACCTTTTTGACCTGGGCGGCAGTGCGGACCATGAGCCAGGCCGTCTCCTGGGCCGAGCTTGAACGCAGGACTGGAACGCCCAGAATCACGCTGACCGTGATCATGGCCCCCTGGACCGCCTCCCTGGAAACCTGGGCTTTGCGAATGTCGGCTGAGGTGCCTTCAAGGATCAGCAAAGGATCGAGCTCGGAATCAACCAGCCTCAGGGCCTGGGTGAAAAGCCTGCCGTCCACAATGGAGATCATCATGTCAGGCAGGGTCTTGCGCTCGACAATGAGGCGGTTGTCCAGGCAGTAGTCGCCAACTGCCAGTCTTTGAACTACGAGCTCAACCTTCTCGTAACGGCACAGCTCATCCAGGACAGGGCTGGAGCGCTCCCGGTCGTCAGCAAGGATTGTGATGGCTGTCATGATGGCCTTCCTGGGTGAAAAAAGAAAGAGATCGTCACCAGGAAGAGCAGGAAGGACATGAAGTGAAGACAAAGATGAGCATATGTCCGTATCCGGCAAAGGAACGCCATTCTGGACTGGATCCCGGATTTGGTCCGGAATGACGGACCAGAAAAGTGTTCAAGAATGAGCAGTCCCTTGTACATTCTGGGTCAAACCTCATGTGTACAGTGCCCTGCACTCTTGACATTGAGGCCAGGACATTCAAAAAACATGTGGTTTCACAGTGCACCACATGTGACCGCAACCTCTGGCCCTGCAAAGAATGATTCAACCCATGCAAAAGCAGACCCAAGCCACCCTGTTGGCCCTGTGCACCGTCCTGATCTGGTCTACTGTGGCCTCTGCCTTCAAGCTCAGCCTGCGATACTCCAGTGTTGGGCAGCTGCTCTTTTTCTCCTGCCTGACCTCATTCCTGGTCCTGGGCCTGATCGTGATCCTGCAGGGCCAAACCAGGACCCTCAGGCGCTGCTCAGCCAGGGATATCCTCTACTCCGCCCTGTTGGGGCTCTTGAACCCCTTTGCCTACTACTTTGTCCTGTTCAAGGCCTACGACCTGCTGCCCGCCCAGGAGGCCCAGCCCCTGAACTACACCTGGGCCATCACCCTGTCCCTGCTCTCGGTGCCTTTGCTCAAGCAGCCCCTGCGGCGAATCGACCTTGTGGCCCTTCTGGTCAGCTATCTGGGGGTCACTGTGATCTCCACCAGGGGAGACCTCCTGGGGCTGGATTTCTCCGATCCTCTGGGGGTGGGCCTGGCCCTGGGCAGCACCGTGATCTGGGCCCTGTACTGGATCCTGAACACGAAAGACCCTATGCCTGCGGCCAGCCGGCTGTTCTTGAACTTCATCTTTGGAACAGTCTTTGTGGGCCTGGTTGTGTTCCTCGGGCCAGGCCCTGTCTTGCCCAAACCCTCGGGCCTGCTTGGAGCCGTGTACATCGGCTTCTTTGAAATGGGGATCACCTTCGTTCTCTGGAGCACCGCCCTCAAGCTGACCACCTCAGCCGCCCGGGTGAGCATCTTCATCTACCTCTCGCCCTTTCTGTCCCTGGTGTTCATCCGCTTTGTGGTCGGGGAGGCCATTTTGCCCAGCACCCTGCCCGGACTGGTGCTGATCGTCCTGGGGATCATCATCCAGCAGACCGCCCAGTGGCGGCAGGGATGACACTGAAAATTTCACGAGTTTTGCGAAGTCCCTCATCTGCGAAGATCAGCGCGATCAGCGGATACCATTCTTCATCTTTACACTTCGCGCTAAGCGCGAAATGTAAAAAGTGACAACCCCTGTCAGCGCACCTGCCAGTTTTGGTCCCTGTTTCTATGAGTGCTCCTCTAATTTCCCAGCATGGTGAACTTTTCTTAATCAGTCTGGCCTGCTCCAACCCGCTTGGTGCATCGGGCAGGCTATGATCAGGGCAAAAGGGCAGCTCGCCGCCGCGATATGGGGACGGAGCTCAGGCACACGCCGCAGGCGGGCCGATTTGCTCCTGGGAATGTCACCCGGGACACGGATCGGATGGATTCATTGACATCATGCTATTTGATGCTATGATGCTTTATATGAGAACAACATTGACTCTTGACGATGATGTCCTGGAGCAGGCCAGGGCTCTTGCTGCCAAGCTTCAGACCCCATTCAAGACCGTGATCAACGAGGCTTTGAGGGCCGGCTTGAAGGAAGTTGAAAAGCCCGCCCTGCAGCGCCCGTATCGAACCAAGCCTCATGCCATGGCCCTCAGGAAGGGACGCAATCTTGACAACATTCAAGAGCTCCTGACCCACATCGAAGGCGAAGACGCCACATGATCCTCGTTGACGCTAATATCCTGCTCTATGCTGAAGACAGCCTCCATCCCCAGCACAGCAAGGCCCGCAGTTGGTGGGACAGCCAGTTGTCAGGGACTGAACCTGTCTGCCTGTGCTGGCCCACACTCGCGGCCTTCATCCGGATTGGAACCAACCACCGTGTCTTTGAGAACCCCCTAGCCATTGACGAAGCGATATCCAGGGTCCAGAGCTGGTTCGACCAGCCCTGCACCAGAATGGTTCGACCTACTGGCCGGCACTGGACCGTCTTTCAAAACATGCTCATACAGGCGCAGGCAGTGGCCAACCTTGTGCCTGACGCCCACTTGGCCGCCTTGGCTATTGAGCACGGCTGCGAGCTCGCCTCTACTGACTCGGACTTTGCCCGCTTCTCGGGCTTGAAGTGGCGAAACCCCATCAAGTGACTCGACCCGCCGGGTAAGGGCTTCGCTTGTCGCACTTGGCGGTTTTACCTCCTTTCCCTCCTGTCCACAGTGTCAATTATGTGTCTGTCCTGTTCTGCCTTGAAGGGGCAAGACAAGAAAAAGATTGGTTGAGACAAGATTTACAGCAACCACATCACAATACCCGGCCACAGCAGCAGAAAGATGCAGATCACAAAGCAGGGCAGGAGCAGGCTGACCCCTTTGCAGACCATGGGCAGGCTGACCTCCCGGTCCATGAAAGCGACCATGAAGGTGTTGATGCCCACCGGCGGGGTGACCTCGCCCATGGTGGTCACCAGGGTGTCATCAAAGACCTGCCGCACTCCAGAAAACTTTACATATCAGGCAAAGCCTGAAACGTAGAATATCAGCAATCAGCTGATAAAAATCTTCATTTTGACATTTTGCGCTAAGCGTAAAAGGTCAAAATTTTCAGCACAAGGTCCCTGGTCGTGACGCTGACATTTTCCTGCTCCAGGTCCTGCCTGGAAAACCAGCCTGCTTCAAGCACATCATCCCCGGCCTGAAGCGTGCCGGAGACCCACTCGGCCCAGAAGTCCATGATCAGGTAATGAAACCTGATCTGACCCTGCTCATCGCGGTCGATGACTTCCAGGTGAGTGAGCAGTTCCCCGCAACGGACCCTCAGCCCGGTTTCCTCGAAGAACTCCCGTTCCACGGCCTGGGCCAGGCTCTCCCCCAGCTCAACCCGCCCGCCAGGAATGGCCCACAGCCCTTGTGACGGCGGATTGGCCCGCTTGACGAGAAGCACGCGGCCTCCATCCACGACCACCCCGCCTACTGCCAGAATCGGTGTTTGCGGAGGCTCCATACCCACCCTCCTTTACATTTCGCGCTAAGCGTGAAATGTAAAAAGTGACAACCCCTGTCAGCACACCTGCCTATTTTGGTCCATACCCGCTTGAGTGCTCATCTAATTTCCCAGCATCGTGAACTTTTCTTAATCATTCTGGATCATTGAAGTAATACAGAAGTCCGCTCCTATACTCTGCGATATCAATATCTTCCAGATATGGCACATCGGTTGCTCATATGTGTTTAGAATTGAGACCTCATTCCTCTCCCATGATCTCAATGGTAAACACAAAGGAGTGCCTCATGCATACTCGTTTGCCTTGTGCATCCTTTTCCATTCCACAATACATTGCCTCCATCATTGCAGCTGCAGCCTTGCTCTTTTTTCCAAGCGCCATTTGTGCAGCAGATACCACCTACACCTACGACTCTCTGCATAGGCTGACACACGTCACTCATGGCGGAACAGTGATCGATTACGCCTACGATGCCAACGGGAATCGGCTCGTCAAGTCGGTCTGCGCCCCCTGTCAGGGGGATTTGAATGCTGACGGCCGGGTGGACGCTGCCGACCTGCGCATCCTGGCCGGATCGTTCGGTCGCAAGCGCTGCAGCCCAGACACCCAATGTCTGGGAGATTTTGATGCTGACGGCGACGTGGACGCCAGGGACCTGAAGGTCTTCAGGGCTGAGTTCGGGCGCCGGGACTGCCATCTGCCATAGGTTTGTGATCCAACACTCAATCATGGATGTGGTTATGAAGAGATATCTGAGCTGCCTGTGCCTTGTCTTGAGCTTTCTCTTTCCAGCTGTTGTCCATGCCTATGGGTCATGCACCGTCCAAAACGGAATTTACAACATCGGTTTGGAGTATGTGGCAGACGAGTGCCCGCCTGACGATCATGACGACAGTACCCGCTACCGCTACCGCTCATATCCGATTCAATGCCTCGGAGGGCAGGTCAAGGACATTACAAGCTGGGGGGACCTCACTGCATCACCAAATCAGCTCCTTGGCTACCTTCTCTACCAGTATGGCTCTCAGTACAGATATTTTCGAAACAGCGCTGGAACCCACATTGTGCTTGTGCACAGATACTTCTCCGGATCGATCCAGGGCCATGACATGGGCAGCTACAGCCTGGGTGAGGTGCACTACGACCAGTTCGCTTCGGTCTTCACCCGGCCTCCGAACATCCCGGATGCTGACGGGGACGGCATCTATGCCTGCGACGACTGTGACGACTCCAACCCAAACTTTCAGTTTGACTGCATACCTGAAGATGAAGGCCTTGTATTGGCCAAGAACCTCGGCAGCCCAGGTCGCGCCGGGGCTGAACAGGTTCAGGAAACAGAAGCAGACAAGGCTGCCCAGGAAACCATCCCAGCCGCCGGTGAACCCATCAATTTCTGTACCGGGAACTACTACACCAAAGAGACGGATCTTCTTCTCGAGGGGCCTGGCCTGTCCCTCTCCTTTGTCAGGTTCTACAACAGCCAGGGTGATGCAAGCTCGACCCTGGGGCACGGCTGGACCAGCTCCTTTGCCCAACACCTGGTGGAGACTGAAAACGCCCTGATCCTTCATGAGGCCGACGGCCGGGAGGTCCACTTTCAGGAGCAGGAAGACGGGGTTTTCGTGTCTGAAACCGGCAAGGCCAGAACCATCGGGGTGCTTGCCGAATCCTATCGCCTGTCTGAACCGGACGGCACAACCCTTGACTTTGACCTCCAGGGCAATTTGACGACGATCGCTGACAGAAACGGCAACTCCCAGACCTTGAGCTATGAGAACGGCATGGTGATGAGAGTCCACGACTCGTTCGGCCGAACCCTTGAATTCGGCTACGACGCTGAGAACAGGCTCGAGTCCATGATCACCCCCGTCGGGACATTCGACTATGCCTACGATCAGGGGAACCTGGTCCTGGTCACCGACCCTTCAGGAGCCAGCAGGCAGTACCTCTACCAGGATCCCGAAGATCCGCACAACCTGACCGGAATCGTCAACAAGAACGGCATCCTGTTCACAGAGATCGACTATGATGACCAGGACAGGGCCGTGTCCTCGACCTTTCCTGACGATCTCTACACGGTCTCCATCGATTACGGGGACGATCCTCAGACCCGGGTGGTCACCGACTCCCTGGGGCGAGAAACCCATTACGAGATTGCCTATCAATCCGGGATAGGCCGGGTGGTGGCGGCCCAGGGAACAGGCGGGGGAACCAGCCCCACTCCTGTCGGGGCAGAGTATGAGCTGAGCCCCAGGCAGCAGGTTGTTTCCCGGACTGGCCCCAGTGGATCGCAAACAACCTATACTTACGACGATCGAGGCAACCTTGTCTCCCTGACCGAGGCCAATGGGACCGATGTCGAGAGGACCACCCATTACACCTATCACCCAAAGTGGAGCCTGATCACCAGGGTGAGCAGGAAAAGCGTGGCTGGACCAGGCAATGCCACCACTGAGCTCACCTATGACGCCAAGGGCAACCTGATTCAGGAGACCAGGACCGGGTTCGGCCCGGACGGGCAGGAAGCCAGGACGACCAGCTATGCCTATAATCCACAGGGGCAGCTC